>JAPLEH010000067.1 GCA_026391455.1 Bacteroidota bacterium | reverse complement strand
CATCTGTGTCAATCCTGTTGGCGACGAATAGATTCAATCTGTTTCATCCGTGTGCTGTATTTTTTTCGTCCCACAAAGGGCACAAAGGAATAATTGTGTTTTTTGATATTCGTTTTTGATTGAAATTGGTAGTTACACTGAAATCTTGAAGGCCATTGCTGCGCAGGAGTAATCATCTGTATCAATCCTGTTGGCGACGAATAGATTCAATCTGTTTCATCCGTGTGCTGTATTTTTTTTCTTCCCACAAAGGGCACAAAGGAATAATTGTGTTTTTTGATTTTCGTTTTTGATTGAAATTGGTAGTTACACTGAAATCTTGAAGGCCATTGCTGTGCAGCAGTAATCATCTGTGTCAATCCTTTTAGCCGCGTACCAGTATCAATCTGTTTCATCCGTGTGCTGTATTTTTTTCGTCCCACAAAGGGCACAAAGAATTAATTATGACTTGAGAATTTCGTTTTTGATTAAGAGTATAAGTGCCAGGGAATTCGTATTTGAAAATTCACTAGAATTTGACGGGGCAATGGCTGCGCAGCAGTCATCATCTGTGGCTATCTTGTCCGCGTAGTACAGGCAACTATCTGTATCATCTGTGTGCTGTATTTTTTGATCCCACAAAGGGGACAAAGAATTCATTGCGGCTTGAAAATTTCGTTTTTGATTGAAATGGAAGCAGCACTGAAGGTTCCATGGCTGTGATGTATTGTGGCGGCACAAAGCTTGCGGCTCGCAGCTCATAGCTAATAGCTAAAGCTCTGCTACTCATACTCACTCGTTTCCACTATATGTCCGTAATTCACCAGAAGCTCCGTGCCAGCCGGTATATCTTCGATAGCCTCGAATATTTCTCCGTCATTCACCGACCGTACGTTGGGGGTGGAGGAGTGGTTGAGATAATTGACCATATCCATGATCTTGAATCCGTAGGAGGGAACATAGTAATGCTCTTCATCGTAGAGGCAGTAGGTCTCTACCAGGTTGCGGGAGTGATCAGGTAATTGATCCACATCGCGAATCGGGAGTTGTACCCAGTCATTTTGGTGACGGGAAAAGATCGTCTGGCACCCTTTGGGGATATCGCGGATCGCAAATACACCAATACCATGTACGGGAGAGGGTTTCAGCATGACCCATATTTCTTCCCGCAGTTCTTGTAATAATTCCTGCTGTGTCATGGCCGACGGGGGTTAGCTGCCGCGTTGTGAACCAGTATTGGCCTGTTTGCTCACAAATCCGCCGGAGGTTTTGGGCTTCTGTATAAATTTGGAACCCTGTCCGGCTGGTGCGGGAGCTTTCTTATTGTCTTTTTTCTTTCCTTTTTTACTGTTCTGATTCAGGAGGGACATACTCTTTTTTTTGTAAATATATTGAATTGTTTACTTGTATAGCACAGGCAGTACTCGTCTTTTGTGCATCCGGTTTCGGTTTAAATAAAAATACCCTCTTGCACGGATAGGTTCATGGGTTTTATGTTGTTCCTTTATGCAAAATTGCTCCTCTCCGAACTATCTCAAATGAGGGAAATTTTAAACATAAACACACTCTTATATGAAAAAGCTGCTGATTCTTCCGTTTGTTATGCTTGCTGCCATGTCTGTACAGGCCCAGGTGGTGAACAAGACCCTTAGAAAATCCATTTCGTTTGTAATGCCCCGCACGGCCGATGACGATATGCCCGGTACCCGGGGTGCCGCAGTGGTATGGCATCCGCTGCAGAAAAAATATTATGCCGCCATGGCAGGCAATATTGGCTATCCGTTGGGGGTATATGATGAGAAAGGCAATCGGTTATCGGATGACAGCCTGAACACAAATGAAGATATCAGGGGTATGTGGTACAACCCGATAAAGAAGCAGATACAGGGCAATTCCTATGGGGAATATGGATGGTTTAGCTATACACTCAACCCTAAAGGCATTCCAATCTCCAGTACCATTTTTGTGGAAGGGATGAACCAGCCTGGTGATCAGTCAGTCGGTTCCTACAGCATTGCCAAGCAAGAGGTAATGTTTTTAAAAGATGGCCAGGTGTTTTTTTATAATATGAAGGGGGAAGAGTTGGAAGGCGCCCTCACGCTCCAGTGGGGACGTGTAAAATCGGATGGTGTAAGCAGCGATGATCCGGCCACTCCTGAGGCTTATAACTACACAACAGTGGTATATACCGGTATCAAAGGTGCTGAACTGGGTGTGCTGAATATTCTTGACATGCAGATCGAACTTTACAATATTGCAGACGGGTTTATGACGCAAAAACTGAAACTGCCGGAAGAAGCACCGGTTAATCAATCATTCAATTTTGCCTATGCGAATGGAATGTATTGGCTGTTCAGCATGGAGAGCAGAACCTGGAGTGCTTTCAAATAAGTACTCACCGGATCACCGCCGTTTCCCAGGCATCGTATTCGCCGTTGCATTTCGCGGCCTGCCGTCGGAGTTCGATGGTGATGCGCGAGATGATATTCACCTGTGGTTTATCGATACGGGAAAACTGCAATAGTAAAGGAGCGCCGGCCCCGCCTGAATTGTCTTTTTTAGTGATGCGGAAACCTTTCTTCAACACAAAACTGGAAAAGCAGGTGCGGTCGGCCTCCGATTTAAAATAAGCGAAATGCTCAATGGGCCGTGAGCGTAGCAATTTATCGCCGGCTCGCTCGAGGGCCATCAGTATTTTTTGGTTATCCATAAAATCCCGGATGGTATCTGAGGGGAATAAAAAGTCGAGGTAGGTGTTCCATCCTTTATCGGCCTTGATATTGATATAATATTCGTAATCGGGTAATTGATTTTTGTACACGCCGGAGAGTGGCAGCCGCAACCTGGCCGTATCCTGCACATAAAAATAATCGAGACGTTGGCATTGATACGTGAAAGTGCCGCAAAGCACTGCACCGGTTGTACGCTCCACCACGGCCTTCACCGAATCAGAAATAAGAAAGAGTTTCTTATACTCCCGGCTGGAAGGGAACCCTTCGCGGGAACAGTCGGTGAATTTCACCCCAGTGACCAGCAAAAAGGGATAGGCTTGCTGCGGGGCGGATGATTTCAACGACATGTTCAATAAAATGCTTCCCGGTTTTTTTTGAAAAGTGGCCAGGTAGGTGTCCCAATTTTCTGTGGGAAGGCTATCGGTTTGTGCAAAACTGAATATGCTCAGGAGGAGCAGCGAAGTGATAAACAGGCAGATTTTTTTCATGGGTGGAAAACAGATAGTTAGAAATCAGTTTCGGTTCCTGCGTTTTTTCCGGGGTTCTTCTTCATATACTAAAAAAGTAACAGGTTGTTTACGATATACTTTTACCTGCCTGCCGTTCATTTGTGCGGGTACCCACTTCGGCGATTTTTTCAACAGCCTGATAACTTCATCTTCCATGCCATATCCATGTTTGGTCAGTGCTTTTATTTCAGACACGTTCCCTTCTTTATCAATGATAAACTGCACGACAACGGTATAGGTGCCTGCGGGGGCTTTATTATCCGTGGCAATACTCCCATTCAGATTTCTTTCCAGAAATAACCGCCAGGCGGATTCACCACCGGGATAGGAAGCTTCCAGTTCAACGCGGTCATATATACTGTCCTGCTTACTGGGCTCTTTGATTGTATGTGGGGCATCCACCGGTGGTAATTCTGAAGTGGAATTTTGTGCATGCAGGGGGCTATGTGCTATCGATAAAACGATCAGTGCAAGCATGCAGGTAAAAAAATGTTTCACGATGCGGGTAATTTTGCTGCAATATTATTGATTTCACACCGGTATAAGACCGGCGATCTTCTTTTTTAACACTCCTGCTGCTTTTGTATAGCCACCATCGGCGCCGTCGATAAAATGCACATGCTGTTCTTCCAGGTTTCGTACATAACAGGACATAACCGATGCAGTACTGATATGTAAGCCGAAAAAGATTTCTCCGTCACGTTCCAGGTTTTCCAGCAAAGTGGTCAGTTCTTCCCGTTGGGCGGCAGAGCCGGTGATAACGGTGTTGATTCTGCCATCGATGACAAGGGTGTCCGACATATCTACCAGTTTGTACAGGTATTCTTTTCCTTTTTTGGTGCGGAAATACAATTTGCCAATAAGGGTAGTGAGCCAGGTGCGGGTAAGATAAAAGAGTTTGAAGCCGCCCATCCGGACCCTCATTTCAGCATTGATACGCTTGAAAGAAGATACCATCCTGAGCCGGTTGATACTGATGGGTTTGCGCACCTCCTGCGAACCGTAAATGCGGTCGATGGCTTCCATTACTTTCCGGAATGCCTGCGATTGCATGTCCATATTGCGGGCAGATACGAGCAGGCTGATGACTTCATTGCCATTAGACGGAGGTTTGATTTTATCCCAGCGGCAGTGCATGCCACTCATATCCAGTTCCTGGTCATTGCCGGAAGCCTCCGGATAACCGATCTCTTTTCCTTTGATAATTCGTTCGGCATGATTCAGTCCATCGCCCAGAATCACTGGAATATTGAACAAATCAGATGTTTTCAGTTTGCTGATCTTAAGGGTACGTTCATCTTTGTATATTTCCTGTACGGGTACATGGCCCACCCGGAGATCGAGTTGGAAATTGGTGAGGCTATTTTCGCGGTGCTGATGCAAGGCTGCCAGAGTGGAACTGAGCAGGTTGGGAGGAATGATAAAAGTGGCTCCATCTCCGCCGAAAAAAAAAGGGATGAGTATATTGTCCTTATAGGCTACGTTCAAAGCAGCTACAATACTGCCGGTGGCTACCAGATTCACTGTTTGATGCCGGCCATCCAGCGCAGCCTGAGTACTGTTTTTTACATCCGTAATGATGATATGCCAATTCTCGGGCACAGAATAAAATAAATGAGATTCCATCAGCAATTCGCTGAGCGGGATCGCATTGATGGGCAGGCGGGCGTAAAACAGTTCGTTTCCGGAAGTGGACATGGTATTATTCCTTTACGAAGTAATTTAAGATTTAGTTTTCAGTTAGCGGTTGGCAGTTAGTAGTTTTCAATTTGCAGTTAACAGTTGATACCGGGTAGCTATGGTTCGCCCGCATTTCACAACCTGTCAAACCTGCTGTCATCGTCAGTTTTGACCTTTCACTAAACCCCTCATTTCCTTACCTTTGCACCTTATGTCTGACGAAATAAAAAAGGAAGAAGAAAGCCTTAATTTTCTGGAAGAAATAATTGAACAGGATTTGTCGGCAGGCAAATACCCGTCGATTGTAACCCGGTTTCCGCCGGAGCCGAATGGCTATTTGCATTTGGGGCATGCCAGCTCTATTTGCCTGAACTTTGGTCTTACCCGCAAATACCCGGGCTATACCAACCTGCGCTTTGATGATACCAATCCCGTGACGGAAGAAACGGAATACGTGGACAGTATCAAAGAAGATGTGAAATGGCTGGGTTTTGAATGGAAGCATGAACGCTATGCGAGTGATTATTTTGATACCCTCTACGAATATGCGGTGAAGCTGATAGAGAAAGGCCTGGCTTATGTGGATGACAGCACCAGCGAACAAATGGCGGCCATGAAAGGAACGCCCACAGAACCTGGTGTGAACAGTCCCTACCGCGATCGTACCATCGAGGAGAATCTCGATCTTTTTACACGCATGAAAGCCGGTGAATTTCCCGATGGCAGTCATACCCTCCGCGCTAAGATCGAAATGGCTCATATCAATATGCTGATGCGCGACCCTATACTGTACCGCATCAAGCATGCACACCATCACCGCACCGGTGATAAATGGTGTATCTATCCTATGTATGATTTTGCGCATGGCCAGAGTGATTCTATAGAAGAAGTAACACATTCGATCTGTACTCTTGAATTTGTACCGCACCGCGAACTGTACGATTGGCTGATTGAGAAGCTGGATATCTATCCGTCCCATCAATATGAATTTG
The DNA here is from genome assembly GCA_026391455.1 of Bacteroidota bacterium. Taxonomy (GTDB): domain Bacteria; phylum Bacteroidota; class Bacteroidia; order Chitinophagales; family Chitinophagaceae; genus JJ008. The sequence continues at coordinate 79,563 of JAPLEH010000067.1, read as the reverse complement.
CCCGTCGCAATATTAATTATACCGTAACCAGCAAGCGAAAATTACTGCAACTGGTCAATGAGCAATATGTAGAAGGGTGGGATGACCCGCGTATGCCTACCATTAGTGGGTTGCGCCGTCGGGGATATACACCCGAGAGTATCCGTGATTTTTGCGATCGTATCGGTGTGGCCAAGCGCGAAAACATGGTGGATGTGGGGCTGCTTGAGTTTTGTGTACGCGAACATCTTAATAAGATTGCCCTGCGCCGTATGGTGGTATTTGATCCGGTGAAAGTGGTGATCACTAACTATACCGGAGAAGGTGAAATGCTAAGCAGTGAGAATAACCCCGAAGATGAAAATGGTGGAACCCGGCAAATTCCTTTTTCCGGTGAACTGTATATTGAGCGGGAAGATTTTATGGAGAACCCTCCGAAAAAATATTTCCGGTTGGCACCGGGTCAGATGGTACGCCTGAAGAGTGCGTATATCATCAAATGTGAGCAGGTAATAAAAGATGAAGAAGGACAAGTGAAGGAATTACAATGTACTTATATTCCCGAAAGTAAAAGCGGGGCAGATACCAGCGGGATACATGTAAAAGGCACGTTGCACTGGGTAAGTGTGAAGCATGCCGTACGTGCTGAGGTACGATTGTATGATCGTCTCTTCAAAGTGGAGGATCCCACCGATGAAGAAGGTGATTTTAAAGAATACCTGAACCCGCTTTCACTGCAGGTATTGCCGGCTGTTTATGCTGAGCCTGATCTGCTGCATGCATCCCTTCAGGAACGGTATCAGTTCATCCGCAAGGGATATTTTGTTTTGGACAAATCATCCAATCCGGATCAGCTCATCTTCAATCGCACCGTAGGATTGAAAGATGCCTGGGCTAAAGAAGTAAAGAAAGGCTGATACAGCTTAATTAACATATTATCCACTATTGCCGGAGCTCCGTTATAAACGGGGCTCTTTTTTTGCCATTTCTGAAATTTATCATTTCGATTCTTGATACAAGTCATGTAAAGAAGCAGGTCAGAAAGATAGCTTTGGTTAAAACAAATATTATGACTTACACTAGTATATCCAATGTGGGCAATGACCACAGCTTCTGGCGCAAAGGACTGGAGTTTTATAATGAAGAGATCGAAATGATGGAAACCCGCCTCGGTGAAATAGCCCAAAAGAACACCAGCTTTGAGGCGCGTCAGGGAGTGGAGCATTTTCAAAATCAGTTCATCGTGCAGCATAATAATGTTGATGAACTGCAACATGAGATCAATCTCTATATTCAAAGAGTGGGGGATGACTCCATTCATCATGCGGGACATATCGGGACTGATTTAGTAAAAGAGCACGATGTACTGCAGGATAAGTATGAAAACCTGGAAAAGATTATGAACGGTCTTCGACATGAATTCAAGGATTACCTCGCAAAATGGATGTAGAAAATAACTTACCGGAATGCATAGTACCGGTATCGGTGTAGCAATAAGCATTATCGAACGCAAATAAATCTGTTCAACCACCCGGCCCGTAAGCCGGGAAAATTGACAGATTTATTTGTTTAAAGGATTCAGAAAGCAGTTACTCCGTTGTTACCGACCCGTTTTGATAAATAAATAGGGGTCACTCTCCACGAAGTCGTTGGATCGGATTTCCACATCTGCCACGCGACCGTCTTTGATAGAAAACTTAACGGGATAAATACCATAACCGATATTGGAATAGGTGATCCGGAATTCATTATTGTCCATATAATCCATGTAGCCGATCAGGTCCGGGTGATGCTGGAAACGGCATATCAGCATCTGCCCGCTTTTACTGATGGTTATCATTCCATAAATCTGATTGGCATATTCGCCTGTAAAATCAGCCAGGGGTATTGCAGGTTTGTCCTTTTTCTCTACTCTCGCTTTTAATGCTTCGAGCCCTTTGTCTGTTTCTGTTTTCCCTTCTTCAAATGATTTCCACATGAAGGAACTTCTGTCGGTGAAGGATACAGTCATATAGGCGTCGAGTATCTGGTAGCGAAGGGCCTCAAAGAAGTTCTGATTATCATTATTGGTAAGGATGGTGATGCCCAGGTTTGCTTCTGGTACAAAACATACATTGGTCACATGGCCAAATGCACCGCCGGTATGCCAATACACCTGTTTGCCTGCATAATCGGTGGAATATACACCTAAGCCGTACCCACGGAAATGGGTGGGAAAAGCGGTTGATTTACGGCTGCCTGTCAGGATATTGATGTCTCTTGTTTTTTGCAGTACCTGCCAGGGTAGTATTTGCCGGCCTTCATATTTACCACTATCGAGTTGCATGATCAGCCATTTGCTCAGGTCGTTTACATTGCTTACCATGCTGGTAGCCGGGCCGAGATTATCTACGTTGTCAAACGGTATTTTGGTAATGGAACTGTAGAGATTGTTGTGCGGATACGCCACATTGTTTCGTTGTGCGAGGCCCGCTGTATTCATATAGGTATTATTCATCCCTAATGGGGTGAGTATATTATCCTTTACATAGGATTCCCAGGATTGTCCGGTTACTTTTTCCAATACCTGTCCGGCTACCAGAAATCCGGAATTGCAATACCCATAGTCTTGTCTGAATTCACCGGGTGGTTTTAGGTAACGCATTTTCCATACGATAGAATCTTTGGGCAGGTTAGAATCCCAAAAGGTAAAATCCCCCTGAAATGTTTTCGTCCCGAGCCGGTGGCAAAGCATATCGCGGACATTGGCCAACCGGGTGGCATTGCTGTCGTACAGGCGAAACCAGGGTATATATTGTGTTACTTTATCATTGAGGGATAATTTTTTTTCATAGTCCAGCTTAGCCAGTGAGGTGCCGGTGAACAGTTTGGAATTGGACGCAATGATAAACAAGGTATTTTCATCCACCTTATCTTCTTTACCCAATTCACGTACGCCATAGCCTTTCATTTTTACTATTTTACCGTCTTTTACAATCGCAATGGCCAATCCCGGTACCTGCCATTGTTTCATTCCTCTTTCGATATAACCATCAAGTGAATCAATGAGAAAATTGCCTTTGTTAATATCCCGGTCGGGGGTGGTGGCGGTACTGGAAGGAATGATAGCAGGTTTACGTACCGAATCTGACTTAGCGTTTTGCGGATCTTGCTGTGCTATAAGACCTGTCGGTACGAGCTGCAGGAATAATAAAGCGGTAAGGATGAAACGAACCGGTTTGTTGATGATGGTCAGGTGTAAAGGTCTCATATGAAAAGGTATGCGGTTAATAAATGATGTAAAGGCAAGACGTACCGTAACCAGACATCGTTGTCAGGAAAAAGCTGGCCGCCGATACTTAAAATTATCGTTAATTCCACAAACCCCTCGCTGCCATCCATCCTTTTTTTTCTGCCAACGGTCGCTGAGGTCACCCCGCGTATGAGTTATGGTATCGCCGGTACTCCTTATGCCGTTTACTTTGCTTCATAAAATACATCCACTATGTTAAAATCCGTTGTATTACTCTTCGCCTGTTTTATACTTTTCAACCATACACACGCACAATTAGGTGGACTTATTAAAAAAGCAAAGGATAAAGCCACCGAAGCAAAACCGGAGAAAACAACCAAAACGGAAGAACCTGCTCCCGCCACCCCACCAGCGGGCAACGGACAGCCCGTAAAAACAGAAACAGCGCCCCCTCCGCCGGCCGCCAAAAAAGAACCTGCCCCGCCGGCAGAACGCAGGCTGATGTGGCCGGAAGGCAACGTAAACCGGGTAAGTTCGGATGCACCGTCATCGCCATTGCATGATAAATATGTCCGTAAGTTGGTGTTTTCTGCGCAGCAATTGACACCGGAGAATACCAAAGAGCCGATGTTTAAAACCAGTTTCAATATCGATGAACCCATATATGCACGGGTTTATTTGGCCACTGCCGTACAAAATTATATTCTTTATTCGGGTAATGGTACCGGCACCAATGAATGGGATAACAGGGAGGGCGAATGCAGTCTGAAATATACGGTGGATGATAAAGACACCGTATATGTATTAAAAAATTATCGGCGGAAAGGTGATACCCGCAGTTGGATCACCTGGCAATATTTTATCAGCGCCCGCGGAGAAAATGCTGAATTTAATGAAGAACGTTTTGTAAAACATATGAATTCGCTCAGCGATGGGGAACATACCCTTCATTTTAAATTATGGGCCGGAGGAGTGGGCGACCGCTGGAGCATAGAGCCCATCGCTACAGGAGATATTAAACTGAATAAGCTGCCCGGAAAAAAGATGAGTCTGGGAAGAGGATGGAGCCTGTACAAAGCCGCTATGACCAACCCGGCCATCGAAAAAGAGATGATCGAAGTAATGAAACAGAAAGCGGCCCGTGATGGCTGGAAAGAAACATTCAGTAAAGTAAAGATCATTGACAAAGATTGGTATGTGGCCAAGAGCGAATATACCGGTCTCGTGTTATACCGCACCATCAATGCATTGCTGTATGCGAAATGGCCGGACGGGCATTGTACGGTTCAGGAATTTAATTTCAAACAGGAATGGAATGGGAATGCGTGGTCGAAGATTTTGGAATTTAATGGCGTAGGGGATCAGACGGTTATCGACTGCGAATAAAAGGCATGCCTGCGGCAATTTTTGGCCGCAGATGAAAAGGATGAATACAGGATATATTCGCCTTTGGCGAATGAGGTAGCCACGAATTGCTCGAATCAAGCGAATGAAAGGCATGCCTGCGGCAATTTTTGGCCGCAGATGAAATGGATGAATACAGGATATATTCGCCTACCCATCGGTAGGTAAACCTTCGGCGAATGAGGTAGCCACGCTTGCCTGCCGGTAGGAATTACACTAATGTCACGAATCAATCTGCATTTACCGCGCAGCGGTAAAAATTCCTTCTAATGCAAGCTGCCGCGATGCAGCCAAGCCGTCTGATCTGTGTGCATGTATTTGACTGTCATGCCGGCAGGCATGTAGGATACGAATGGATGGACAGACAAATATTTAATAGTTGAATTGGGGCAGTATTCTTTTATGTATAACATTTCTCCTCATAACAGCAATGCGCATGAAAAGGCCGCCCCATTGGGACGGCCTTTATTGTTGGTGCCAATCTTTTATTGTATGACTTTGATTTGATAATTCAGGGCAGCCGGATTTACCGGTGCGCCTGCATTGTTTTCAAACCGTACTTCAATGGTATTTGCGGCACTTACCCGGGCCCAGGCTACAATGATACCAGCCGGTAATGCTACCGCAGGAGAGATCGCTACGGCACTGCCGGTAGTGGCACCGTTGAATACTACACTTACCGTGGCACCTGAACCCGAAGGCATATTGGGTGGATCAATAGAAACTGTATTGCTGAGAATACCCGACCAGGCGGTGCCGTTGAATGACTCTAAACGACCGCCATTTTCGGTATTATATCGTACCATTCCGGCCACTGCTGTTGCGGGGCGTTGCGCACTGGTGCCAGCAGGTATTACGATAGCACTGGTGGCATTAATATCTAATACCGCCCTTGGTGTAATGGCTGAACCATCGGTGATCAACACCGAATCGCCGAGGCGGTTCAGCCCTTTGTTTGAATAATACGCATAGTTCTTGCGCGGCCCGGCTCCCGTGACAGAACTAAGGAATATCCCATAAATCGAACCATCCACATTATTGGTAAAACCTGAAAAGGTACCCAGCCAGCCATACACATTGCCGGTAACACGGCCCGCAGTCGCACCGGTACGAATCATACTGTTGCGGAAACCCACCATTTCACCCGCATTATCTGCATTGCCATTCTGAATCCGTACCAAATTGGAAATACCCGTAATGGAACCTGCTTTACCATTACCACTGTTTCGCGTGGTATTGGAGATTCCGATTATTGATTGTGCAGAATCATTACCAGCATGTATCACTGTGTTTGTAATACCGGTTAACAGATCAGATTTTTGAAATGCTTTTGGATTTATTATTGCAGAAGTAGAGAGTGAATTATAAACCGTACTGCTGGTGGTATTGTCCACTTCATATACCACGTTCATATTGGCACCATTAAACTGGGTACTGTCTCTTTTGGAAGCGGTGGCTTTGAAGGTATATTTCGCACCAAAGTCCTGCACCGGGAAATCCTGACCAAGGCTATTGGTATTGGTAACGCGGTCTGCGAATATAAAATTATTTCTTACCGGATTGTAGAAAATGGAATCACCGGCAGGCATGGCTCTTACGAGGTTTACCTGGTTGGTAGTATTATCAAATCTCCATTCTGCCGTATCGCTGCTGAATGCTTTCCAGGCTGTACCTGAATAGTATTCCATAGTACTGCCATCGCTATTGAAGCGTAGCATAGCAGCTATTGGTGCAGCTGGTCGTTGAGCGCTAGTACCCGCCGGAGTGATCATCGCACTGGTTGAATTGATATCCAGTACAGCGCGTGGTGCGGTAAAAAATCCATCTGTTATTAAAGTGGAATCACCAAAGCGGTTACGCCCTTTATTGGAATAGTAGGCGTAGTTACGACCGGGAGCGGCCACGGCAACATTATTCAGAAATATTCCATAAGCATTTCCATTGATCTGGCTGATACCATTGGCATCGGCAAATCCATTCATGGATCCCTGGTAGCCAAACACATTACCCAACACCCGATTGCCGTTGGTGGCAAACATGTTGAGGATACTTCTGTAGCCTGTTATTGAACCAATATTACCGGTAGCACTATCGGATACGCTCAGGTTATTTTGAATGCCATTAAAAGTGGAAGTAAAGCCTTTCCCATCGATGAAGGCATTACTGGCCAAAGCAGTTACAGCATTGAGGCTGTCAGGCCCGGTATGATTCAATTGTAAAAGCAATGAACGGATGGTGCTGGCTCTTTGTACAGCACTTGGCAGCATTTGGGTGGCAATGCGCATGCCATTATAAAAAGCGGTATTGGGATTGGCAATCGCAAAGGAGTCACGATCCACATCAAGTAAAATATTACTGAGGGTAATGCTGGGAAAATTCAGTGAAGCCGCATCATGAAATATCCGTGATGCAGTGCCTTTGAAGATATATTTGCCCGGATAGAATTCATCAACGGGGCTGGTATTATTTTCAGCCGTGAGTCTGTCTGCAAAAACAAATTTCTTTCTGGTCACGTTATAATAAATTGAATCACCCAACGGGAGACCTCTCACCAGATTCACTTTATTGGATGGCGCATCCAGTTTCCATTCGTTCGCACCGGAGCTTAAAGCCTGCCAGGTGGTACCATCGAAATATTCGGGTGTGAGCAGGCTGGTATTGTTTCGAAACATACCTGCAACTCCTGTTACCGGACGTTGAGCAGTTGTACCGGTAGGAATGATCATGGCGCTGGTAGCATTGATATCCAGTACGGCTCTTGGAGAAATGAATCCACCATCCGTAATGAGGGTGGAATCTGCAAACCGGTTATGTCCTTTATTGGAATAAAATGCAAAATTTCGTTTCGGCGCGGCTCCCGAGATACTGTTCAGAAAAATACCGTAGGCATTGCCATTGATGAGGTGGTTACCGGCCGAATCGGTAAATCCATTGATATTGCCCTGATACCCGAATACATTGCCATTTACCCGGGCGGTACTGCTCCCTGATCCCGTAATAATGTTTCGGTAGCCGGTTACGGTACCCACGCCCTTGATACCATCGCCCATCAGCAGGTTATTTTGTATGCCGGAGAATTGGGAAGTAAATCCCTGACCATCGAGAAAACTGTTGCTGACTACGGATGTTACGGCATTAACCGTATCAGCCGAAGTATTGTTTACCTGCAGGTTCAGCGAGCGTAAGGTATTCACCCGTTGGGAGGCCGTAGGAAGTAATTGGGTGGATATACGCATTCCATTATAAAAAGCCACTCCGGGGTTTGCAATAGCAAAAGAATCGTTATCCACTTCGAAAAGGAAGTTGGCCAACGTTAGACTGGGAAAAGCCAGGGTGGCGGAATCATTGAAAATGCGGGAGGCGGTTCCTTTAACCATAAACTTGCCGGGAAATTGTACATCGGCGGGAACAGTAGCGTTTCCAAAAGTAGTCTTATCAGCGAAGACGAATTTTTTACGTGCGGTGTTGTAATAGATCGAATCGCCCGATGGATAACCTCTTTTGAGAAATACCCGAAGGGTGGTGGTGTCGAAGGCCCATTCGCAGGTATCGGAACCAATTGCGTTGGCAGCTAATTGTTGCATGAGTGGCAGCCATTGTTGTTGCTCCCTGCTGTATATCACCACTCCTTTGAGATCGGTATCATATACAATCAGTGCATCTGCCGGATCTGTAATGGCATTGATCTGTACCCGGCTCATGCGGGGTAATAAAAATCCTTTGTCGGTGCTTTTTAATTCCAGGACCGATGAGGGGTGTGGCCCTTCTTTGGGCTCTCCGCCAATTTTAACCTGTGAAAAAGCAGTTGAATAAAAAAATACGAATGTACCAAGCAAAATTGCTTTCAAAATAGTGTGGAGTCTCATATGCTGGAAGGTTTAGGCGCAAAAGATAGGCAATCCCTGCTGCTGGCCTATACCACTTTTGGGGGAGAAGGAAGGCTTACCACCCCGGAAAGTTATATGATGACGGGGCATATACTACTATCAGTAGGCGAAAAGCTGGCCTCGCGTTCAGCGGATACGTTCAAACAACTCATGTAATTTTTGCTGAAGTATTTTTTTGTCGGGAAGGTGGGTTTTATATTCGGCCACCATGGTGGGGGAGAGGGTTCTGTTCAGTGCAAATTCCACTACTTCATAGTCTTTATCCTTGCACAGCAATATGCCAATACTTGGTTTTTCATTTTCTTTTTTCACCGTACGATCAAGCGCTTCGAGATAAAAATTCATTTTGCCCAAATGCTCAGGTTCAAATTTTTCTTTTTTCAATTCAAACGCCTCGAGACATTGTAATCCGCGATGAAAAAAGAGCAGATCGATTTTAAAATCACGGTTCCCCACTTGTATGCGGTATTCTTGGCCGATAAACAGAAAATCTTTACCCAATTCGAGGATCAGTTTTTTCATTTGACGGATCATTCCCTGCTGCAGGTCGTTTTCATTATGCTCCTCCGGCAGGTTCAGGAATTCAAGTATGAAGGGATCCCGCACGCTGTTTAAAATATCCGGATGCAGGGTTTTAAGGGAGGGTGAAAGTTGCTGTTTGCCCAGCATAGCCCTTTCAAAAACCCCACTGTCTATCTGCCGGTCGAGGTCACGTTTACTGTACTGTTCTTTGATCGAAAGGCGGATATAAAATTCTTTTTCGGCCATTTCCTTGCACCGGGCTAAAATGATCTGGTGATGGGACCAGCTTATTTTGGCCAAAAGAGAGGCTTTTATATTCATGGGCTCAAATTGTCGCGCCACTGGCGCGACAATTTTAATGGAATGGAAATCAATTGTTTGTAATTGTCGCGCCAGTGGCGCGACAATTACGAAATTTTCGTAGCTCATGCTTTTTTTGCTTATCGTTTCCGGGTAGATCCAGTCGCATGGCTGGTAGGTATTGTAAAATTGAATCATCCGGTACAAGCCGCTTCGATTAAAGCCTTTCAGGTCCGGGTGATATTGCTGAATGTAATGCGCCAGTTCCCGTACCGTTTTATCGCCCCATTGAGCGTTTGCTATTTGCAGGCTGATATAGGCACCTACATTCCAATAAAGATTCACTAATTCGGTATTTACAAAACGGAGGGCTTCGGCACGCGCATGCTTAATGAGTTCGGTAATGGCAGTAAATGCAGTATTCATGACAAGGGTAGGGGTTAATGAAAAATCAGCCCTGAATATCGGGCAACCTTTGGAATTGTGGATATAGCTGCCGGTATATTACACCAACTCCCGTTTACAAAGGACGAAACTGGTGAATGGAACTACTTTTCCATTACACAATAACATGCATGAATGAATACTTTTGAATGGCATTCGTTAAACAAACCCATCCAACTCCTGTTTGCAGATAAGAGATACCTGAATAGCGACCTGTCTGTTACAATCCGGGTTATTTATATTCTCCGAATACTTCCCGTAACGTATCAGCGATTTCACCCAATGTGCATTTATTTTCCACCGCTTCCACCACCACGGGCATTATGTTTTCGCCACCGGAAGCTTTATCATTGAGTAGTTGCAGCAATTGCTCACATTTGGCATGATTCCGGTCAGCACGGAGGCGGGACAATTTTTCTGTTTGTACCTGGCGTATGCTGTCGTCCACCCGAAGAATGGGAATAGGTGATTCTTCTCCCACCTGAAATTTATTCACGCCAACAATGATCTTCTGACCATTCTCGATCTCCCGCTGGTATTCGTATGCACTGCGGGCAATTTCATTTTGGATGAATCCTTCTTCAATGGCAGCTACACTTCCGCCCATGGCTTCGATCTTTTCCATCAGTTGGGTGGCAGCGGTTTCCACTTCTGCGGTCAGTGCCTCAACAAAATAAGATCCGGCAAGCGGATCCACTGTATCCGCAGCTCCGCTTTCAAAAGCTACGATCTGCTGCGTACGTAATGCAATGCGGGCTGCCTCTTCGGTGGGAAGGCTCAGGGCTTCATCATATCCATTGGTGTGGAGGGATTGGGTGCCGCCCAATACGGCTGCCAGTGTTTGTGTGGTTACCCTGGCAATATTATTAAGTGGTTGCTGGGCTGTTAAAGTGCTGCCACCGGTTTGCGTATGAAAGCGCAGCATCATGGCTTTGGGGTCGGTAGCACCGAGTTCTTTCATCATACGGGCCCACATTCTTCGTGCTGCTCTGAACTTGGCTACTTCTTCAAACAGATTATTATGTGCATTGAAGAAAAAGGAAAGACGTTTGCCAAAAACATTGATGTCGAGTCCTTTTTTTAATGCCGCTTCCACATAGGCTTTACCATTGGCGAGCGTAAAGGCGATCTCCTGTACCGCCGTACTGCCTGCTTCGCGAATATGGTAACCGGAGATAGAGATGGTATTCCATTTTGGCACTTCTTTACTGCACCATTCAAAAATATCGGTAATGATGCGCATGGATGGTTTGGGCGGATAGATATAAGTACCTCTCGCCGCGTATTCCTTCAAAATATCGTTTTGAATGGTACCTGATATTTTTTTCAGGTCTGCGCCTTGTTGTTTGGCCAATGCCACATAAAAAGATAGCAAAATAAATCCGGTGGCATTGATCGTCATGGACGTGCTCACTTCATCCAGCCGGATCCCGTTGAATAGCGTTTGCATATCTTCGATGGAATCGATGGCCACGCCTACTTTTCCTACCTCACCTTCAGACAGGGCATGATCGCTGTCGTAACCGATTTGTGTGGGCAGATCGAATGCCACGCTGAGCCCGCTTACACCTTGTGATAATAAATAATGATACCGTTTATTGCTTTCTTCCGCTGTAGAAAAGCCGGCATACTGGCGCATGGTCCAGAGTTTGCCCCTGTACATATCTGGCTGCACACCCCGGGTAAAAGGGTATTGCCCCGGCATTTCATTTTCATTTCCGGGAAGATCCTTACCCGTGTACAATTCGTTGATGATAATTCCGGAATCTGTTTTCTTTTCAGACATATATTTAAATTAAAGGCGGATACAAAAATTGGCTGACAAACGATAACCGAAGCGGAGTTCGTTGTATTGATCTGTAAAATAAACCCTGTTAGACCTGCTGTAGTATTCATCCTTGTGGAAGGCCAGCAAAACTTTGGGTGCTGCCACCAGTTGCATTCGTATCTTTTTTCCGATATGCACATACTTCCCAATTCCAATACCGGGATTGATCTCCGTGGCACGGTATTGTTGCAATACAGAGTCTGTAATATTGCCTCTGCGTCCGGGCGATTGGGTACGACTTCCGGCTTCTATAAAAAAGCTCAGGAATAAAGGGTCTTCACTGAATTTTTTCCCACTCAGGGTAATGATGCGGTCCAACGATACCCATTGACGTTTGGTGACACCCACATCGCTTGCAATGGAACCTCCGGACATACCCAGACTGATCTGCCAGGCCTGGTGTTCGTTTTTTTGCTGGTATTCAAAGCCCAGTTGGCCAATGCCAAATCCGCTTTGAAAAAAAGGAACACCCCATACACTAGCCAGTATTATTTTTTTCTGTGCCAGACAGGTGGACGTCATACACACCAACAGGGTCAGTATAAATATGCACTTCTTACTCATTACATGAGCTTTTTGGCTTCATGATTAAGAGCTTGTGATACCAATTCGTGCAAGTTGCCATTGGGTTGCGACATCACCACTTCCAGTATTTTCCGGTTCAGGTCAGCGGCCGATGCATCCAGGGGTAAAGAACCCGCCACCTGGTGTATGACCATTATGTTTTGTTCTTTCAGGTTACGTACGGCATCCCAGCTAAGGGGTGTTACATACAATTGCTGGGTGCTGTTGTATTCAAATTCCTGTTTGATGTTTTCAGTAAGAATCAGTTTCATTTCTGCCGCAGATATGCCGGGTTGATTGAGCCGGCTGATCAGGTTGGGTAAAGCAATCCGCTCGGTCAGCAATACGAGGCGCTCATAGGCCTGGAGCCGGAGTGCAACGCTTTCGGATCTTTCGCCGGGAGGAGGTGTGGCGGGCTTCCGCAGCAGGGCAATGATGGAAATGGCTAAAGCAATAACGGCAATGACTAAACTTACGGCTGAAAGTTCCATGTAATAGAGTTTGTTATTAGGCAAAAATAGGAAAGGGGGATGGTACTTGGTGCGGATCAGCGTTTTAAGCCATATTGTGTTAAATTCCGCTATTCGAAACAAGATGCTGATGCAGGGCTGAAAGTTTTTTTAATTTTGCAATATGGACACGACAACAACAATCCCCGTTACACTCACTGCGGGTGCAGTGGCCGAAATCAGGAGACTGATGGCTGCTGATGGTTTTGATACCCAACAACGGTTACGTGTAGGCGTAAAAGGAGGCGGATGTTCCGGCATGACGTATATTCTCGGTTTCGATCTTCCTACGGAAAAAGACCATCACTTTGAAGTGTCGGACATTGCCTGTATCATGGACAAGTCGCATGAGATATACCTCTATGGGATGGAAGTGGATTGGCAGGATGGACTGAATAACCGGGGCTTTACGTTTAAAAACCCCAATGCCAGCAGCACCTGCGGATGCGGGACCAGTTTTGCTGTTTAAAGGCAAGCTGCGTTCGGTGAGCGGTCAGCTTCGAGCGTTTAGTGCTGCTTTTTCTATTAAGGTAGCTGTCCCATGTTGAAACTGAAACGTCATTCACATAGTATAAAAGAGAAAGCCTCCTTTGCGGGAGGCTTTCTCTTTATAAGTAATTGGCTTATTTAACTTTTCTTGGGTGTCTCTCCGGCTTTACCGAGTGATTTTGATCCGCCCAGATCAACCAGGATGGGAGCTGCCACAAATATGGATGAATAAGTTCCCGTGATCACACCAATCAGCATGGCGAACGCAAAACCTCTTGTTACTTCACCACCGAATATGAACAGGATGAGGATGGTGAGGAACACGGTAAGTGATGTCATGATGGTACGGCTCAGTGTCTCATTGATCGCACGGTTGATGATCTCAGCCCTTGGTGCATTTGGCATCAGGCGGCTGTCCTCACGAATACGGTCAAATACGATCACCGTATCGTTCATCGAGAAACCGATCACCGTCAATACCGCCGCAATGAAGTGCTGGTCGATCTCCAGCGGGAAGGGCACAATGGCACGGGCGAAAGAGAACACAATCAGTGTTACAAATACGTCGTGCAGCAATGCCACAATGGTACCGAGTGAATATCTCCAGTCGCGGAAACGGATGAAGATATAGATGAAGATCACGAGCAGGGCAAAAAGCGTTGCTTTAAGGGCTCCTTTCTTCAAGTCATCCGAAATGGTGGGCAGTACTTTTTTAGAAGACTGTTCACCCTGAGTTGCTGAAAACTGCTCAAAGGTGGTTCCCTGGGGCAAATAATTTTGCAGCCCTTCATACAATTTCACCAGTACTAAAGAATCTGCCTCTTTACGAGTGTCTTTTATCAGGTAAGAAGTGGTAATATCCAGTTTAGAGTCATCGCCAATTGTCTTGATGATAGGGCTCTCATTTTCAAAGGCCTTTTTGAGGCTCTCCCTTGTTTTTTCCACGTCTACTCTTTTTTCAAACTGTACCGTGTAACTACGGCCTCCGTTGAATTCCACCCCATAATCAAAACCATTGAAGAATGAACCGATACCGAGACCCAATACCACGATTGAAATGATATAGGCCACTTTACGGTATTCAATGAATTTGAATTTGGCATGCTGGAATATTCTTTTTGAAATACCGGTGAAATATTCGAGGTGTTTCTTTTTGTTAGTAAACCATTCTGTTACCCAGCGGCTCACGAGAATTCCACAGAATAAAGAGAGCAGGATACCGATGATCTGGGTGGTAGCGAATCCTTTTACAGGGCCGAGACCAAAATAAAACAGAATCAGTGCGGTAAGCAGGATGGTAATGTGTCCGTCGAGTACCGGCGGCAGAGAACGTTTATAACCTTCGTTGATCGCCGGAATATATCCCTTGCCACGGTTCAGTTCTTCTTTGATACGTTCATAGATGATTACGTTCGTATCTACGGCCATACCAATCGTCAATACCAGACCAGCAATACCGGGAGCAGTGAGTGTAGCGCCCAAACCTGTCAAAATACCGACAGTAAACAGCAGGTTCAGGATGAGTGCTATATTGGCTACCCAACCACTGGTATTATAATACACCAGCATTAACAGGAATATTACGATAAAGGAAATGAAAAATGCAAGTGCTCCGCCTCTGAGGGCTTCCGCTCCAAGTGTAGGACCTACCTGCTGCTCCTGTACAATTCTTGCAGGGGCAGGCAGTTTACCGATTTTGATAATACTGGCAAGATCCTGTGCTTCCTGAATCGTGAAACTTCCGGAGATACTGGAAATACCACCTTCAATTGGCTGTTTGATAACGGGAGCTGAATAAATATAATTGTCAAGAGAAATCGCTACAAAACGACCAACATTTTCTTTAGTCATTTCTCCCCAGGTTTTAGCACCGGCAGTGTTCATCCTCATTACGATCTCAGCATTATTACTGTTTTGCTCGTAATCGGCGCTTGTACCTGTGATTACATCACCTTCCAGGCGTGCTTTATTATTGGTGTAAGTTTTAATTGCATAGATGGGAAGAAATTCAGCTTTTTTATTCTTCTTATCCAGTGGTGCCCCGTATAAAAACGCTAATTGTTTAGGGAAATTGATTCTAACTTCCGGGTATTCCAGATATGATCTTACAAGTGCAGTGTCTTTTGTTTTTACATAGCCAATTACACCGTTATCCAGAGGTCGTCCCTGTTGATCTAAATTGAACTGAACGTAATAAAACAGGTGCTTCTTAGCTTCAGCCTCATCTGCTTTAAGTTTGTTTTTATCCAGTGTATCTTTTCCAAGGATGGTAGTAAGACCTGTATCTTTTTTAGCATTTGCAGTGTCAACCTTATTTGTTGCTGTGTCAGATGCGTCTTTCTTTACTTGTGCAGTATCCGCAGATTTTCCTCCCATTTTGGCAAAGAATGCAGCATCAGCAGGATTAATGCCTTGAGCCAGCTCACTCAAATTATAAAGTTCCCAGAATTGAAGGTTTGCTGATGATTGCAAATTCTTCCTAACCCTTTCTTTATCCTGAATACCGGGCAATTCAACTATAATAATCCCCTTATCAGGAACCGAATTGATGGTAGGTTGTGCAACACCAAACTGATCAATACGAGATACCAGTCTGTTTTTAGTAAGTTCAAAAGCTTCCTTGGCTTCGTTACGAATATAGGTTTCAACCTGTGAGTCAGAAGATTTGTTATCTATCTTTCCACCGCTTGCTTTTGAAAACAACCAGAAAAGTGGTTTTGCAGGCTCCAGTTTTCTGTATTCCCGGATAAACAACGAAATGAAGTTCGCGTCACTGTTTGCCTTGCTGCTGTCTGCATTACGTATTGCTTTAAGAAAGTTGGGATCGGCCGACTCATTTGAAAGTGATTTCAATAAGTCAACCATTTCAACCTCCAGTGTTACGTTCATACCACCCTGAAGGTCAAGACCAAGATTCAATTCTTCAGATTTGGCCTCCTTATAACTCATGCCTCCGTTAATACCATAAGTGATAATCTTATCACTGGTACTGTCAAGCAAAACTTTTAGCCTGCTGTTATAGATTTTTTTTATCGAATCCGGAAAATCTTCAATCTTCTTGAATTTTTTGGACTCAGGATAATTGGCATATACGAAGTTTTTTGCTTTAGCTTCCATCTTCCTTTCATGCCTTTTAACAAGGAAAGTAAAAGACAATAAATACAATGAATAAATGATCAGCAAGACCGTGAAGAAGCGAACCAAACCTTTCAGTTGCATACTATGAAGGATTTACAATGTTTATCCTTTGCTGCGTTTTTCTATGGCAGTAAAGGTTTTAGACGTTTTTTAAAGGACGGCAAAGATAGGGTTTTCAGCGGTAAATGGAAATCGGAGTCAGGGAAATACAGGGATTTGATAACCCGGCGATTATGGCTTGCCGAAAGGGCGGGTTTTTTCTGATTTCTTTATTGGTTACATTAATTAACTAATATATAAAACTATGAAAATTATATTATTGTATAATTAATCTCATTTCAACCCTTGAGTTTCTCCACATTTATTCAGGTAAAAGTCCGGACCTCTGGCAGGTAAACTTATTTGTTTTGTTCAAAAGTCTTTATCACAAACAAGCCAATTCCGAAGGCCAGCACGAATGCCCCCAGGATGGTGAGTATTTCTTTCGTGGAAAGCGTCTTTGGTAATTTCTGCAGTTTTGCAGAAAGAAGTTGTACCTGTACGGGTAAGGGGGGTAAAGAAAGGACTTCGGCTAAAGCTCTTGCCTCAGCCGGTGTAAAATTGCCAGAAATGCTGGTGTTTCGACCTTCTATCCTTCCGATTACAATGGGAGCCGTCATCACTTCACCATCAATGATCATGGCAATTGGCTTATTGATATTTTCTTCTGTCATTTTGGCCCAGAGCCTGGCTCCATGGCCATTGAATGTAATGTTCACCACGACCTGGTTCGTATAATCAATATCCATTTGTGCTCCGTCCAGGTCACTGTTTTCGATCAATGTGCCCGGCCTGTTGGTATCCCTGTTTACTGCATACAGGTAAACATTGGTAGCTATCCCCTGATTATTAGGTTTATCAATAGCTTCTCCGTAGTAATATTCGGGATCGAAAAGAGAACCGGTTCGCACCTCCGGTCTGTTCAACAAGGAGCGTAACCGGGCGGTATCCCGGATATTTAGCAAACCGATAGAATTAGTGATGCCGTTCTGCTGCTCAAAGAAATCCAGGAGCGGATCAATCTCTGGTTCATTTTTTTCCTGTTTCTTTTCCGTTTTTTCCATTGCAGCTACCAATGAATCAATACCTGAAAGGGGGGTATCTGCAACGGGCTGCCGCTTGGCATTGCTGTTTTCGGCCAGCAGGATCGCCCTTGCTTTTTCCAGATTTGTAAATAACTCCGCTTTTGTATATCCGGGCCTGAACTGAAGTACTCCCCGTTTTGTCAATAGTTCAATGATCTGTACCGTATCTATCATTTTTTGCACAGTAAACTCGGCGGTTCCATCTTGCAATACACGGGCCATTACCGGATAGCCAGCATGCTCCAATCTTTTTTGAATAACAGGGACAATGCGATCCGTTTTCCCTTGTGCAACATCACCGGCTGGTTTTATCAGGTAGGTGCCGATATAATTATCGGGTCTTTTTTTATTAAGTACTGAAATAATATATACATATGTGCCGGCAGCAACAATCAGTGCAGGAATCAGCGCTTTTACATATCTGTTCATACCCGCAATATTAATTATTCTGCTTTATTTAATTATGTACTGCAGCGCTTCAATTGGAATATCTTTGTTTTTTAATTCACTTTTTTACCAACCAACAAACCGGGAATGTATATTAATGAGACTTACGAAAACGAGTTACTCGACAAGGTAAAAAAAACAGACTGGCGTCAGTACAAAGGCCCGAAGGATTATGCCTATAAGAAAGTTTATCCCGCTTTTGAAGACCTCGTTTTGTTGCGCGAAGAGAAAAACAAATTGAAGGTAAGCAGTGATCTCAAGTATGCAGTGGGCAATGATCATGGAGCCCGGTATTATCCGGCAGTGCTCAGTGCGCTGCCCTTCCTCATCGATCTGCTCACACATAGTGAACGCGAGCCGGTCCGCAATTGCGCATTGGAAATACTGAGTGACTGGATCAGTTTTTTTGAGCCTGAACTCGGCTCCTACACCGCCATTCAGGAAGACGAACTTGCCCGGTTTGTGAGCCACGCAATCCGTGATTATTCTGAAAACCCGGCAGCCAAAGAGAGCACCCGCAACGAGGAACTATTGGCAGGTATCCGTACTTTTCTTCTTCGATAATAGTATACGATCGTTGTAATTCGCTTCCTCATTTTCACTCCGCTTATTTCTTCGTAACTTAATGCGATGAAAAGAAATGCAGGGATTATTTGTTTGACTGTACTGATCGGATTTTGTTACGGTATTGCCACCACTTATGCTCAACCCGCTATGAAGGATGACTTGCTGGAATCATTAATGAAAAAAAAATCGCCCGTATTTGATTCCGTACTGGCACGCCGCAACGATTGGAATGTACAGGTGATCTATACGGAGATCGAACGGAGTAAGAAAGGGAAACTCCGGCTCACAGATCATTTTTTTAATGTGGATGATCAGCGGTATTATTACCCGGCCTCTACGGTAAAACTTCCCGTGGCGATACTGGCTCTTCAGAAACTGAACGAACTGAATATGCAGGGGCTGGATAAGTATACTACCATGATCACCGGCAGTGAAGGGGGGCGTCAAACAGAAGTATGCAATGATCCCTCTGCCCCGGATGGCAGACCTACCATTGCGCATTATATAAAGAAGATATTACTGGTAAGCGACAATGATGCTTTCAACCGGCTCTATGAATTTTTGGGCCAGGAATACATTAACCAGACCCTTCAGCAAATGGGGTACAGCGATATACAGATCATTCATCGTCTTTCGGTGAGCCTGACCGAAGAAGAGAACCGGCATACGAACCCGGTGGAGTTTATGGACAGTACCGGTAAAGTGATCTTTTACAAACCGGCTGCAAAAAGCAGGATGGTGTATGCAGACAGGAATACAAAGATGGGCATTGGCTATTACCGGGGCGATGAGTTGGTGCATGAACCATTCGATTTTTCAAAGAAGAACAGATTTACATTGACGGATCTGCACCGGATGATAAGGGCAGTGATGTATCCCGAAACACTGCCGGAAGGACAGCGGTTCCGGCTTACGGAGGATGACTATGCGTTTTTACGGAAGTATATGAGCATGCTGCCACGTGAATCTGCAGCGCCGGTGTATGATCCCGCAGAGTATCCAGATGCCTATGTGAAGTTTTTATATTATGGTTCGGAGCAAACACCTGCCGATACATCCATACGTATTTTCAATAAGGTCGGCGATGCATATGGGTTCCTGATCGATGGGGCTTATTTTGTGAATTATAAGGATGGAAGGGAATTCTTCCTTAGTGCAGTGATCCATTGCAATGCCGATGGTATTTTCAATGATGATAAATACGAATACAACACGATAGGTTTTCCCTTCTTAAAGGAATTGGGCAAATTGTTGATGGACTATGAACGAACAAAAGTTAGGAAGAGAAGGGGTTCATTTTCTCCCCAAAAATTCCACTACACCAACTGATTTGGATGAATAGATTATCTTCGGGCACATTTTTGCAACGGCTGCCTGTCATTTTTTTTAACTCAGATTACTAAATTTATCGTGATGCAGTTTTCATCTTTCTTAGATCGTTTTAATGAGCCTGAAACCCTTAAAATGGCCAAGTTGGGCCGTGAACTTCGTGCCAAAGGAGTTGATGTGATTGACCTCAGCCTGGGCGAACCGGATTTTGACACACCTGATCATATTAAAGAAGCCGCTGTAAAAGCTATACATGATAACTGGAGCCATTATACTCCGGTACCGGGCTTTCTGGATCTGCGCGAAGCTGTTTGTACCAAATTGAAAAGAGATAATCAACTGGATTATAAACCAGAGAACATTGTGGTGTCAACCGGTGCGAAGCAAAGTCTGGCCAATGCGATCCTTGCATTGGTGGACGAAGGGGAGGAGGTGATCATTCCTACTCCGTATTGGGTAACCTACAGTGAACTCGTGAAAATAGCCAGGGGTAAAGTAGTGGAGATCAAAAGCAGTGCAGCCCGTGGATTTAAAATTACACCGCAGGAACTCGAAGCGGCCATTACACCCGCCACAAGATTGTTTTTGTTTTCCTCTCCCTGCAATCCCAGCGGAGCTGTATATAGTGAAGAAGAATTGAAGGCACTGGGCGAAGTATTTAAAAAGCATCCCGGTATTTATATCCTTTCCGATGAGATATAT
This sequence comes from Bacteroidota bacterium, assembly GCA_026391455.1. Taxonomy (GTDB): domain Bacteria; phylum Bacteroidota; class Bacteroidia; order Chitinophagales; family Chitinophagaceae; genus JJ008. Next base: position 59,098 of record JAPLEH010000067.1, on the reverse strand, counting down.
GAGTATATCAATTTTGTGGGAAAGCATGCCAGCATTGCGACGGATCCCGAATTGAAAGACCGTGTAATCATTGTAAACGGGCTCAGTAAAGGTTTCGCGATGACAGGCTGGAGGCTCGGCTATATTGCTGCCCATGCAGATATTGCAAAAGCCTGTGAGAAAGTGCAGGGGCAATTTACCAGCGGTGCCAATTCCATAACACAAAAAGCGGCCGTAACGGCATTAACCACCGATCTGCGCCCCTCGATGGCAATGACCGAAGAATTTGCCAGAAGAAGAAAAAGAGTGCTGGAACTGGTAAAGGAAATTCCGGGTATCACCTGTCCGGAACCGGATGGAGCTTTTTATATTTTTCCGGATGTAAGTTCGTATTATGGAAAAACAGATGGGGAAAACCTGATCAAAAATGCGGCTGACTTTTCCATGTACCTGCTCAATACGGCACATGTTTCCTCTGTAATGGGTGATGCCTTTGGCGAACCCTCCTGTGTTCGTTTTTCATTTGCCAACAGCATGGAGAAGATCGAGGAGGGATGGAAGCGAATCGGCGAAGCATTGGCTAGGCTGCATTGAAATTAACCATTCGCAATAATTTATATAAGAGCGAAATACATACTGGCTTAATACCTGTATTGTGTTTCGCTCTTTTAATTAATGGTAATCAGTCTGCTTTTTTCAATACAACTTTTCCTTCCTCACCTGTTAATATCAGAGTTTTGCCTTTAAAGACCACTTCCACGCGGGTTGTATCATTTCCCGGAGCAATAATGATGAGCCGGCTCGTTTTTTCGTCATAGACATATGTGCCCTTTTCGGTTTCTTCACTGTCAATAGTGGTATACCGCCCGTCAGCGGTAAACTCAATGGACGCTTTGCCAATTTCCTTTTCCAGTTCTTCTTCTTTCAGATTCTCTGCCGGTAATTCAGTTACGATCCATTTACCGGTAAGTGCTGGTGCTGACGTTTTTTTGTTTTGTTTGCAACTGATCGTGATCACTACAAGCAGTGCGATGATAATTTTTTTCATGTGCTACTTTTTTCAAAAATACGATTATACCGCAGATAGCGGTTCGGTGGCAAGTGACAACAGTTGTTGATGAAGTGACATGACCTGTGGCAGCACCAGTTGTTCATCATTATTCCTGATTACGAAATTGCAGAGTTTCATTTTCATTTCTTCATCGATCTGCCGGCTGATGCGTTTCAGCACCTCTTCCGTACTCATTTTATCTCTGGTCATTACCCGTTTGATACGAATATGCTGGGGTGCATATACGCCGATGATATAATCCAGTTTGTCTGCGGCACCGCTTTCGAAAAGGAGGGCGGCTTCTTTGATTGCATAGGGTGTTGTTTGCTGATCCATCCAGTCTTCAGCATCTTTGATGGTAACGGGGTGTGTAAGTGAATTGAGCAGATCCAGTTTTTCTTTATTACTGAAAACAATACCTGCGAGGTATTTGCGGTCAAGCTGGCCCTGGTGATAGGCGGCTTCGCCAAAATGGGTAATCACCGAGGCTTTCAGGGATTCATTGGTATTCAGTAATCGTTTGGCCGCATCGTCTGCATAATAAACAGGAATGCCCAGTGATTCAAACACTTTTGCCACTGTGGTTTTGCCGCTGCCGATACCGCCGGTAAGCCCGATCTTCAACATAAAAAAGGATGCAATTAATATGTTTATTACAGGATAGTAGTGAAAGATAATAAAGTCTGGCATACATACAAGAGTATATCCCACAAAAAAGGGAAATGCTTTTCGCATTTCCCTTTGCATGATCGAAAATTATTATACTGTTTGTATGTTATTTTTTCTCTGCGGTAACAGGATTATTGATGGCAGCCGTCCATTCTTTGCTGATCGCACTCTTTTCAATTTTGAGGTAACTGCCGGGGCTTACTTCAATATGAATAGTGCCATCTTCATTGATTTTGTTTACGGTAGCGTGAATGCCGGCGATGGTAACGATCTTATCGCCTTTTGCCAGTTCCTCAATGAATTTCTTCTGCTCTTTTGCTTTTTTTGCCTGTGGGCGGATGAAGAACATCCAGAATACCAGGATCATCAAACCCAGAAAGATAAACTGTATAGTACCGGAACCCGCACCAGCACCAGATTTGCTGTCACCGCCGCCACCGGGAGGTACACAGGAAGAAAAGAAGAAAAGCACCAATGCCGTCGTCAGATATGTCTTGAAAGATTTCATTTATTAGTGTTTAGTATTAAATTTTAGTAAGGATAACGTTTATCGATGCTAAGCGTTTATTAGTAAAAGGTTGCTTTTATTAATCTTGTACATCACCCGTAAAAGTGAGTGTATGATTTTTTTGGGGATTGGTATTGGCAATAACGTTTACGTTTTTCGAAATAACACCATGGCCGCTTCCATTAAATTTGGCTTTGATCACGCCTTCTTCGCCGGGTGGAATGGGTTTTTCAGGTTTTTCCGGTACGGTACAACCGCAGGAGGCGGAAACGCTTTCTACTACCAGCACTTTATCACCAGAGTTTTTGAAACGGAATGTTACTTCCACTTCCTGGTTGGCTTTCAGTTTGCCAAGGTCACGCGTGGTGGAATCGAGCCATTGGATGGTCGTGAAATTGGCAGTATCTGCACCGGCTTTTGCGATTTGGTCCGGAGTAAGTTTTGCTGTATCACTGGTATTGACTGTGTTTTCACCGGTTTTTTTGTCGGTGGAATTGCAGGCTGCAAAACTGATTGCCGCCGTCAGGATGATGAATGTAAGTTTCATACGTTTAGAAAATTAGAGGTACAAAAGTAATGGTAAGTAGTATACAAATGCCGGGATTTTTACCCGTTAATTTTTCTTGTAATCTGTTTTTTGCATTTTCCCTTCTTTCACCAGGTCCTTGTGAATATTGTCCAGAATGCCGTTTACGAATTGTCCGCTTTGTTGGGTACTGTATTCTTTGGCCAGGTCTATATATTCATTGATGGTCACCTTGGGGGGAATGGTCTCAAAATAGAGAAATTCAGCAACGCCCATCTTCATCATAATCATATCGAGTTGGGCGATCCGCTCGGAGTCCCAGTTTTTTAACCGCGGAATGATGAGTGATTGCAGGTATTCACTTTTATCAATCACGGTTTGCAGCAGATTTTTAGCAAACTGTGCTTTATCATCGCTCATCATCTGTTTGAAATCGATGCTGCCGGGTTTTTGGAGATAACCTGCAAGCAATTGTACCACCATTTCACCATCATCATCCCAGTTGGGAAACTGATCTTCCGCATGGCTTACGAAAACATCATTGGCCAGCATGAGGTCGTTGAGTATGTATTCGATAATCTTTTTTTCCTCCGATTTATCCCGGGAGGGGGATGCGATGTATGTTTTATAGACTGGCGATTCAGCAAGCGCTAAATATACTCTGCGGATCAGTTCCGAATCGGTATAAAGCTGAGGCTTGTCTTCTGCTATGCGCGCGGAAAGGGAATTGTCATCCAGTATTTTCCAGAGTAATTCATTGCCGGCAATTTTGGTATTCACACTGAGATCGCCTGCTGTTGGCAGGTGTTTGGACGCTTTTTGGAGGGCATCTTTTTCAGCATAGCGTGCCACTTCTGTAAGAAACCAGGTAAGATAGACTAGCAGTGAACGGGTCTCGTCAAAATGCTGTTTGAGTATTTTTTGCGGATCTGCGCCTTTTGTTTCCTGTTCCTGTGTGCTGACTGTGTAGAGTGTCTGCATCACTTTTACCCTGATATTTCGTCTGCTGATCATGTTCGAAAGAACTTTAGGGTGCAAATGTAATTCAAAATCGGACAAACCAGGAAACAATGCTCTTTTATGTGTATATATTACTTATTAACGTTTCAATGACCATTGTGGAAAAATGTAAATTTCATTGCGTGTGAAAAATAATAATTTCATATTTACAAAAACCAGCACTTGTCTGTCAGGTCTGATTCCTTATCATAAACCCAAGTTGTATTATGGAAAAAAGATTTACACCTTCATTTTTTACCCATTTCTTCTTCTTTTTGCTATCCATTTTATTGTTAACTGCCTGTGAATCCCGAAAACAGAAAGTAGAGAATGAGTTTCCGGAAAACCGTCCTCATGATCCCAATGGCAGGATGACTGATTTTCAGGGTGCATTGGAGTATGAATTCAATATGCTAAAAAATCCTGTTACCGGCACCATACCCGAAGGTATCCGGGATATGGAGCAAAATCAGGCCCGTCAGATTCTTGAAAATCAATACCTGACCGGACGCCCTGAAGCGATCAATCCCTATACTTTTCAGGGGCCTAATAATCTCGGAGGACGCACCCGTACCATCGTTTACGATGTGCGGTACAATGGCACTTCCAATCAGATTATTTTGGCCGGGGGGGTAAGCGGCGGTGTTTTTAAATCCACTGACAATGGTGCCACCTGGGTACGTAAAAGTCCAACCGGAGATCATTTCAGTTGCACAAGCCTGGCGCAGGATACCAGACCGGGATTTCAGGACACCTGGTATTATGGAGTAGGAGAAGCATCCGGAAACTCCGCAAGTGCTTCCGGTGCCTTTTATTCCGGAAATGGAGTGTATAAATCCACCGACAACGGAGAAACCTGGACAAGACTGGCTTCATCCAATACATCAGCATTGGAGTCATTTTCGGTGGCACAGGATTTTATCAGTAAAGTAATTGTAGACCCTACTGACGGAAACGTATACATCGCTTGTCTGGCTACAATAAGAAGGTCAACCGACGGAGGTACTACCTGGACTACTGTTTTAAACGGCGCATTGGCAAATACCAGTCAGATGACAGATATTGTTGTAACGAGCACCGGACGCCTTTATGCTGCTTTCGGAGGCACGAATAGTTCTACCATTGACGGTGTTTGGACTTCACCTGCTGGTCCCACATCCGGAGATGCAGGCACCTGGACACAAATAGCCGGCGCGGGTGCCGGTGGTTCTCCCGCAGGTTGGAATGCCGAAGCTGCTTATGGCCGTTTGGTATTGGGAATTGCACCCAGTAATGAAAATCTGGTATATGCACTTTATTTTAGCGCCAATAGTCCGGCTTGCGCCGGAGCTACAACTGAGGCTGAATTATTCAGATGGGATAATGCAGGTGGTACATGGACAAATCTCTCCGCCACACTGCCCGATGAAGCAGGTTGCCTTGCCGGAAATGATCCTTTCGCGGTGCAGGGGGGGTATGATCTGGTAGTGGCGGTAAAACCGGATGATCCTAATACCATTTTTATTGGTGGTACTAATATATACCGCTCTTCTGATGCGGGGCTTACCTGGACAAGGATGGGGGGATATAATAGTCCTGCCTCTTATGCATTATATCCCAACTCACATCCGGATATACATGAAATCGTTTTTCAACCTGGAAGCCCGTTGATCATGCTTTGTGGAAATGACGGCGGTATTCAGCGCACAACAGATAATACAGCGGCTTCGGTAGTATGGACACCCCTTAATACCGGCTACCGTACTTATCAATATTATTATGTGGATATTGATCCACGTGTTGGAAACAATAAAGTGATCGGTGGAGCGCAGGATAATGGTTCAACCCGCAATACCGGTGGATCAGGTACCAGTTTCGAACTGGTTACAGGGGGAGATGGCGTATCTGTAGGACTTACTGATCTGATTGCCGGTACTCAATATGAATATGTAGGCTCTCAGAACGGTACGATCAACAGAAGAACAGCCGGTACAGCGCTTGGATTTATTTCAGCAGGTATTACACCTGCCGGTGAAGCCGGAACTGGACTGTTTGTTACGTTATTCAAACTGGATCCGGATAATACAGAACGATTATATTATGCCAATGACAATTCGTTGTACAGAACTACTTCTGCATCCACTGTAACTTCCGCCACCTGGACCTCCATGACCGGTGTTGCTAGTTCCGTAGGTGGTGCGAATGATATTACTTGTCTTGCGCCGAGCAGGGGAACCTATAGCGCAGCCACTTCGAGTTTGTTTTTCGGAACTTCCAATGGAAGAGTGTTCAGGCTTGACGATCCTACAGGTGTGGCTGCCGCCACAGCACCTGTGGACATTACCGGTGCTTTCCCTGCGGGTAATATCAGCAGTATAGCTGTGAATCCGCGCAATGATGATACCATTATCGTTACACTGTCCAATTATGGAATTGTTGGTAATGTATGGTGGACGGGCAATGCAAATTCAGCTACGCCTACCTGGACCAATGTAGAAGGGTTGCTGACATTGCCTTCCTTCCGTTCTGCTGCCATTCATGCAGTACCGGGATCTCCGGAAGTGCAATATTATGTGGGTACCTCTGTCGGTCTTTTCCGTTCCGGTACCGGTTTCCCCGCTACCCCCGGATGGACACAGGAGGGGGCAAGCGATATTGGCAATGCGGTGGTAACCAGCCTTGCCTTCCGGCCATCCGATGCAAACCTGCTGGTAGGTACCCATGGATATGGTATGTGGAAGACATCGCTAAGCCTTTTCGCTCTGCCGGTTCAACTCACTGAATTTAAAGGACAGCTCATCAATAATAAATCTTCTCTCCTCCAATGGACTACTTCCTCTGAAGCGAACAGCAAGCAGTTTGAGTTGGAAAGATCGTTTGATGGGGTGAATTTCAAAAAAATCGCTACGATACCGGCAGCGGGTAACAGCAATTCGCCGATCAATTACAGTTATAGAGATAACTCACCTCTTACAGAATTTAATTATTACCGGTTGAGAAGCGTGGATATTGATAATGCTTCCAAACTGAGTAATATTATTTTGTTGAAAACCCAGAATGCGACACAGGATCTGCAGGTGTTGGGTAACCCTTTCAAAAACAACCTGAATTTGCGTTTGGTAAAACCAGCCGCTCAGCAGGGCGTATTAACGCTGACCGATATGGCAGGCAGACTGATCTACCGTCGTACCATCGCCAAAGGAGAGCAATTGCTTCAAGTGCAGTTATCCCCGGCTAAAATAAGTGCGGGCGTATATGTAGTGCAGGCCATCATTGGAAAAGATATCATGAAGGCAACGGCCATTCAGGAGTAAAATGGTCACTAAGACTTTATCAGGGCCCCGGTTTTCCGGGGCCTTTTTTGTCAGCCCCCGGTTTTTTTTATGAAAAATTGTCTTTCCTGTCAGTCCCATTTGTGTACAAATGCATAATAAAGGGGAGAATCTGAAATTTTGTCTTTTTTGGTAACGGCGGCATGGTATTTCCTGTACCTTCGGCGCCCGCCGGCAGGAGCCTGGTGGGAAATGGTAAATAAAATCTCCAAAAAACACAAAATCAATACGACTATGGCTAAGAAAGTGAATGTTACCCCACTGCATGACCGGGTAATCGTAAAGGCCGCGGCTGCTGAAGAGAAAACAGCAGGCGGAATCATCATTCCTGATACAGCTAAAGAAAAGCCCCAGCGTGGCGTGGTAATCGCAGCAGGGCCCGGCAAAAAAGATGAGCCGGTTACCGTTAAAACAGGCGATACCGTATTATATGGTAAGTATGCCGGTACGGAAATTCAGATCGACGGGGAAGACTTCCTCATTATGAGAGAATCTGATATTCTCGCGATTGTATAATTTGGAAATTTGGAGATGTGACAATTATTAAATTTCATCTCCGCATTTCAATCCGTTTCCAAATCATCTAATTTTCTAATTTTTCAAATTAATATTATGGCAAAACAAATATTCTTCGATATAGAAGCTAGAAACAGAATGAAAAAAGGCGTGGATACCTTGGCCAACGCTGTAAAAGTGACACTGGGCCCCAAAGGCCGCAATGTGGTGATCGAGAAAAAATTTGGTGCACCTGCAGTTACCAAAGATGGTGTTACCGTAGCAAAAGAAATTGAACTGGAAGATCCTATTGAGAATATGGGTGCTCAAATGGTAAAAGAAGTAGCTTCCAAAACTGCCGATATTGCAGGTGATGGAACTACTACTGCCACTGTACTGGCACAATCTATCATCAGCGAAGGTCTGAAAATGGTGGCAGCCGGTGCTAACCCCATGGACCTGAAAAGAGGTATTGACAAAGCGGTAAGCCTGGTAGTGGAAAACCTGAAATCACAAAGCCAGACCGTTGGTAGTGATAGCAAAAAGATTCAGCAGGTGGCTACTATTTCTGCTAACAACGATGAGACCATTGGTAAACTGATCGCAGAAGCGTTTGCAAAAGTGGGTAAAGAAGGGGTGATCACTGTAGAAGAAGCAAAAGGTACCGACACTACGGTAGAAGTGGTGGAAGGTATGCAATTCGACCGTGGATATATCTCTCCCTATTTCGTTACTAACAGCGAAAAAATGGAGGCAGAACTCCAGAACCCTTACATCCTGATCTACGACAAGAAGATATCTGCGATGAAAGATATTCTCCATATTCTGGAGAAAGTGGCACAGAGCGGACGTCCCCTCCTGATCATTGCAGAAGATCTGGAAGGTGAAGCATTGGCTACTCTCGTGGTAAATAAACTGCGTGGTACCATTAAAGTGGCAGCTGTAAAAGCTCCCGGCTTTGGTGACCGTCGTAAGGAAATGCTGACCGATATCGCTATCTTAACCGGTGGTACTGTGATCAGTGAAGAACTGGGCCACAAACTGGAAGGAGCGGACCTGACTTCATTGGGACAAGCTGCTTCAGTAACCATCGATAAAGACAACACGACCGTAGTAGGCGGAAAAGGTAAAAAAGCAGATATCACTGCCCGTGTGAACCAGATCAAAGCACAAGTGGAAAACACCACTTCTGACTATGACAAAGAAAAATTACAGGAACGCCTGGCTAAACTGGCCGGTGGAGTAGCTGTATTATATATAGGTGCTGCCACAGAGGTGGAAATGAAAGAGAAGAAAGACAGGGTGGATGATGCCCTTCATGCTACCCGCGCTGCGGTGGAAGAAGGTATCGTACCCGGCGGTGGTGTAGCTTATATCCGTGCCATCGAAAGCCTGGATGCCAAGGTAAGAGGCCAGATTGAAGATGAGCAAACCGGTATGGCTATTGTACGCCGTGCACTGGAAGAGCCCATCCGCATCCTGACTGCCAATGCTGGTATCGACGGTTCCATCGTGGTACAGCGGATCAAAGAAGGAAAAGGCGATTTCGGATTCAATGCCCGTACAGAAGTGTATGAAACTTCTATGTTCAAGGCTGGTATCATCGATCCTACCAAAGTAAGCCGGGTAGCCCTGGAAAATGCCGCTTCCATCGCCGGTATGCTGCTGACCACTGAATGTGTGGTGGCGGATAAACCCAAAAAGGAAGAGCCCCATTCACATGGTGCACCTGATATGGGTGGAATGGGATATTAATCCTTATATTAAGAGTATTTACAATACAAATCCCGCCATACGGCGGGATTTTTTTATTGTTAAAATTCCCGATTGCCATAATAGTAAAACTTCTTACTTTTAAGGCGTATTTGCCTAAAACAGGTAAGTGCATGTAACTGCCAGGTTACATTTTATAACTTAAACACTTTTAATTATGAGTAAATTGTACAAAAATTTACTGGCTATTTTAATGGTCGGTTGTATTTCATTTACTGCATCTGCTCAGGGCCAATACTGGTCATCCCGCACGGATATCGGTGGCTTGCCGACTGATAAGGCAGTAGCGAGAGTCTCTTTCCCGAAAGAGTTCAAATTATTCCAATTGAATATTGAACCACTCCGGCAACAATTATTTTCCATTGTAGGCAATGAGGCCCGTCAGCGTTCTACCGTTATTACTCTTCCCAATGCGGATGGTGTAACCGAACGTTTTGAAGTATGGGAAGCATCTAACTTCGAACCTGCCCTGCAGGCAAGATTTCCTGAGATTCGTGCATATTCAGGAAAAGCATTAGATGATCCCGGAGCTATGCTTAAAATAAGCATTTCACCGCAGGGAATCCAAACCATGGTATTCCGTAACGGTTCCAAACCCAATGAGTACATCGAGCCTTATTCACAGGATCACACGGTGTATGCTGTATTTAAATCACAGCGTGCAAAAGGCGCATTACCCTGGGTATGCTCCACTGCTGATGAAACGATGGCTACCGGATTGAACAACCGCGTAAATGCAGCCGGTCGTCCGGAAGCAAATAACGGTCAGTTAAAGACGATGCGTCTTGCACAATCCTGTAACGGTGAGTATGCTAACTTCTTTGGTGCTACCAGTTCTGCTCAGGTAGCCCTTGTATTGGCAGCTTACAATGCAACGCTTACCCGTTGTAATGGTTGCTATGAGAAAGACCTTGCGATACATCTGAATCTTGTTCCAGAATCAGTGAATGTGATTTATTATAATCCGGCTACTGATCCTTATTCTGCTCTTGGAAACTGGAATACAGAATTACAAATTGCATTGAATACTACACTCACAGGTGCTGCAACACCCATTGCTGTGAATAACGCTGCATATGATATTGGTCATATGTTTGGTGCTTCAGGTGGTGGCGGAAACGCTGGTTGTATTGGTTGTGTTTGTGTGGATGGCGTTGCCAGCGGTAACGGAGCTACCAAAGGAAGAGGTATCACTTCTCCTGCGGATGGTATTCCCCAGGGTGATAACTTCGATATTGACTATGTGGCGCATGAAGTAGGACACCAATTGGGTGGTAACCACACTTTCTCCATGAGTACCGAGGGTACAGGTGTTAACAAGGAAGTAGGTTCCGGTATCACTATCATGGGTTATGCTGGTATCACTGCGCAGGACGTTGCTCCTCACTCTATTGATATCTTCCATCAGGCTACTATACAGCAAATTCAGGCGAATATGGTGGGTAAGACCTGTCCGATCACTACCAACCAGGCTGGTATTAATGCCACTCCGGTTGTAGCTGCATTGACCAACTATACCATTCCTCCCTCCACGCCATTTGCACTGACCGGTTCTGCTACTGATGCCGATGCTGGTGATGTGCTGACATATTGCTGGGAGCAAAATGATGATGGTGTGGGACAAACTGGAAATAACAGTGTGGCCCGTGAAAACAAACCCACTGGTCCAAACTGGCTCAGTTTCCCCGCTACTACATCACCCACCAGGCTGATGCCCCGTCTGTCAACCATCCTTACCGGAGCCAACATTACAGGTCCGCTTCCCGGTGGAGATGCGATTGCAAACATCGAAGCATTGAGCAATGTAAACCGTACATTGAATTTCCGTCTAACTGCACGTGATAACCGTCCTTATAATGGTACGGCTGTTGGTCAGACGAATTTCCAGGATATGGTTGTTACAGTGGATGCCACTAACTTTACTCCCTTCCTGATTACCTCACAAAACGCTGCGGTAAGCTATGCGGGTGGTACCACTCAAACCGTAACCTGGTCTGTAGGCAACACCACTGCAGCTCCGCTGAGTGTGGCTAACGTGCGTATTTCCTGGTCAACAGATAATGGTGCTACGTTCACCACGCTCATAGCCAGTACAGCGAACGATGGTACGGAAACTTTCACTGTACCTTCAACCATTACTACACAAGGCCGTATTAGGGTGGAAGCCATTGGCAATATCTTCTTCGATATTAACAATGCCGCTATCACTGTTACATTGCCGGTGAACGGTTATACATTCGGTACACCGACCAACGGCTCTGCCGCTTGTCCTGCTGCCGGTCCGATTAATGCAACTGTACCTGTTAACTTCCAGGGTACCTATACAGGTCCTGTTGCTGTTGCTTACCTGTCTGGTGCTCCTGCCGGTACTACTGTAACAGTGTCACCCGCATCCTTTACTGCCAATGGTACTGCTACTGTTTCATTGAGCGGCACAGGTGCACTGGCTCCTGGTACATATAACGTAACTGTACAAGGTACAGGACCTGCTCCCGGTACTACTCAGACTGCTGTGGTTAGCTTTACCGTGAACCCCGGTTCTGGTCCTGCTATTACCGGTCAGCCGGTAAGTATTGCTGTATGTTCTGGTAACAATGCCTCTTTTGCTGTTATTGCTACTGGTACGTATCAGTGGCAGGTGAGCACTGCGGCTGTTCCTGCATTTACCAATATTCCAGGTGCTACTGCTGCTACCTTAACATTGACTGCTGTTACTCCTGCACAGAGTGGTAATCAATACCGTTGCGTAGTATCCGGTCAGTGCGGAAGCACGAATTCAAATGCTGCTACGCTTACCGTGAATGTGGCTCCTGCTGCTACAACTAACCCTGTATCACAGGCGGTATGTTCCGGAAGTGCGGTAAGCTTTACTGCTGCTGGTACAGGTACACCTGCACCTACCTTCCAATGGCAGGTGAGTACACTGGCTGTTCCTGCCTTTACCAATATTGCAGGTGCTACCAATGCTACATATACTATTGCTTCTGCAGCGCTGGCAGATAATGGTAATCAATACCGTTGTGTACTGACCAACGTGTGCGGATCTGTAAATACCACTCCGGCTACGCTGACAGTGAATTCTTCCATCACTGTATCTACCAACCCGGTTGATGCTACTGTGTGCGAAGCCACTAATATCAGCTTCAGTACTGCTGCTGCCGGTTCCGGCCTTACCTACCAATGGCAGGTGAGCGTTGCGGCTGGTCCTTACAATAACGTAACTAATGGTGGTGTGTACTCTGGTGCTACTTCACCCACACTGCTGATCACAGGCGTTCCGCCTTCACTGAATGGTAACCGTTACCGTTGTGTGATCTCCAATGGTGTATGTACACCTGGTATCTCTACCGGTGCATTATTGACTGTAAATACCTTCCCGGCTATCAATACACAGCCTGCTAACGTAACAATCTGCGAAGGCGCAGGTGCTACCTTCAGCGTGGCTGCTACTACCGGTGTGGGTACACTGAGCTATCAGTGGCAGGTGAGCACAGATGGCGGTACCACTTATGGTAATATCGCCGGTGCCACTACTTCATCGTTTGCCCAGGCTTCTGTACCAGTAGGTCAGAATGGCTATCGTTTCCGTGTGATCGTTACAGCCGGTTGCGGATCGGTAACATCCACTGCAGCGGTTCTTACTGTGAATGCATTCCCTGTGATCAACTTCCTGCCCGTTTACGTGGTATGTAAGTCTGATGCTGCCTTCAGTCTGAGTGCAACACCTGCAGGTGGTGTGTTCAGCGGAGCGGGTGTATCTGGTTCTACCTTTACACCTTCTGTAGCAGGTAATGGTCCGAAAGCCGTTACGTATACTGCTACGAATGCAGGTTGCGTATCTGCCATCACCCGTACTATTCAGGTGAATGAGTGTGGTGAGCGTCACCTCACGCTGAATCAGTATCCTGCTGTGATCGTATATCCTGTTCCGAACAATGGTACATTCGGTATCCGTCTGAATACAGACTTGTACAGTTCACTGAATGTAAAAGTGTTCAACAGCATGGGTCAATTGGTGAAATCCCAGGTGTCTACTGGTCTTGCTTATGGCAGCGTGATCAACGTTACCATGCCGGCCAGCACACCGAGCGGTACTTATCAGTTGTACCTGAGCAGCGACAGCGATAAGTCTACTAAAGGAATCAGTATTGTGATCTACAAATAATCAATAGATTCTAATTTATACATCCCGCTCCGGTTTTCCGGAGCGGGATTTTTTTTGTGGGGTATTTTCACAAAAAAAAATCAACGTTCAACAATTTGTTTGTGTAGCATTTCTTCTATGAATAAATACTTAAAAATGAGTTTTGTTTTTAAAGATCAGTTGTGTTTTTTACAAAATTTATACGGGTAGCTTCGCCCTTCTCACCCTTTTCTGCATATTAATTTCTATTACTTTAGTCAGGTTATAACAGATGTTCTATCATTTTTTTAACCCTTTGTGGTGATAGCTGTGCGGGGTTTAACCTGCCAGTTTTTCACTTTGACTAAACAGTTTTGATATGAGAAAATTGTACAAAAGTTTATTGGCTATTTTCATGGCATGTTGTGTTTCATTGACTGTTGCCGCTCAGCAAAATTATTGGGAGCTGCGCAGTGATTCTAACGGGATCACCAAAGATAAACTGGTGACGAGGGCTTCTTTTCCAAGGCAGTTTAAACTGTTTCAATTAAACAATGATGTGTTTAAAAATCAGTTGTATGCAATAACTGACAGGGGAGGAGTGGAATCAACCGTTATTTATTTACCCAATACGTTGGGGGAGTTTGAGAAGTTTCAGGTTTTCGAGGCTTCCAATTTTGAACCGGCTCTACAGTTCAGGTTTCCGGCGATCAGAGCTTTTTCGGGCCGGAGCCTTAGCGATCCGGGATCATTATTAAAGATCAGTATTGCTCCATCAGGGATTCAAACGATGGTTTTCAGAACAAACGGAAGACCCAATGAATTCATTGAAGCATATTCTGCAGATCATACTATTTATGCGGTATTTGTTTCAGAACATAAGACTGGAACTATTCATTGGAATTGTTCAACGCCCGAACAACATATGGCTGAAGGGATTCAGGCACAGGTTGCTGGTGTATTAAGGCCCGAGAATAGTGATGGGAAGTTGAGGACGATGCGCCTTGCTCAATCCTGTACCGGTGAATATGCCAATTTTTTTGGAGCCACTACCGCCGGAACGGGTGCTGACCAAACTATTGTATTGACGGCTTTCAATAATACGATGACACGGTGTAACGGAGTGTATGAAAAGGATCTGGCCTTACACCTGAATCTGATCGCCAATACCACAGCGGTGATCTTTTATAATCCTGCTACCGATCCCTATGCTACGGTAGTAAGTGCAGTATCACCTCCAGCAAGCTGGAATGGCAGCCTGCAAACCACTTTGACGAATATCATTGGTGAAGCTTATTATGATATTGGCCATCTTTTTGGCGCATCCGGCGGAGGCGGCAATGCAGGATGTATCGGTTGTGTATGCGAGGATGGACAAAAGGGCAGTGGGATCACCTCACCTGCTACCGGTAGTGTAAACCCTTCAGCCGCTTTCCCCCCGGCAGGTGACGGTTTTGATATTGATTATGTGGTGCATGAAGTGGGGCACCAACTTGGAGCAAACCATACGTTCTCACATAACATTGAACCATTCGGTGTGAACAAAGAAGTAGGTTCCGGAATCACCATTATGGGTTAT
This sequence comes from Bacteroidota bacterium, assembly GCA_026391455.1. GTDB lineage: Bacteria > Bacteroidota > Bacteroidia > Chitinophagales > Chitinophagaceae > JJ008. The sequence goes on along the minus strand of JAPLEH010000067.1, from coordinate 44,085 downwards.
GCCGGTATCACTTCGCGGGATGTGGCACCTCATTCCATTGATGTATTCCATCAGGCGTCCATACAGCAGATACAAAACAATCTGGCCACTAAAGCCTGTCCTGTTACAACTTCACTGGCTGGTATTAATGCAACTCCGGTTGTAGCTGCATTGACCAATTACACGATTCCTCCTTCCACACCCTTTGCTTTGACCGGTACTGCCACAGATGCAGATGCCGGAGATATACTGACCTATTGCTGGGAACAAAATGATGATGGTACCGGGCAGAACGGTGCAAACAGTGTGGCAAGCGAAACCAAACTTACCGGACCAAACTGGATCACCTGGCCTGCGACCATTTCAGGAACACGGTTGTTGCCCCGTTTGTCTACCATCCTTACAGGAGCAAACCTGACAGGGCCACTTCCCGGTGGAGATGCGGGAGTTAATATCGAAGCTTTAAGTTCTGTAAGCCGTACGCTTAATTTCAGACTTACTGTTCGTGATAACAGACCATTTAATGGTACGGCAGTTGGTCAGACTAACTTTCAGGATATGACCGTGACTGTCAACGCCGCCACGTATACTCCGTTCCTGATTACCTCACAGAATACGACCGTAAGCTATGCTGGCGGTTCCACGCAAACGCTTACCTGGTCGGTTGGTAATACAACTGCAGCACCTATCAGTACAGTCAATGTAAAGATATCCTGGTCAACAGACAACGGGAATACATTTACCACACTGATCGCCAGCACACCCAATGATGGTTCAGAGGCGATCACAATCCCCACTACATTAACCACACAGGGAAGAGTGAAAGTGGAGGCCGTTGGCAATATCTTCTTTGATATCAATAACTCACCAATCACTGTTACATTACCTGCCAATGGATTTACTTTTGGTGCGGCTGTCAATGGTGTCGCAGCATGCCCTGCAGCAGGCCCGATTACTGCAACAGTACCAGTGAATTTTCAGGGTACTTATGCCGGACCAGTTACAGTTGCATACATCTCCGGTGCTCCGGCAGGAACGAATGTTACCGTATCACCTTCAACCTTTACGGCCAATGGTACCGCTTCCATTTCATTGAATGGTACCGGTGCGTTAGTCCCCGGCACATACAACGTAACCATACAAGGTACAGGCCCTGCGCCGGGTGTCACGCAAAATCTGGTAGTGAGTTTTACAATTAATCCTGGTGCCGGCCCTGTTATCACTACGCAACCTGTAAATACGACTGTTTGCGCAGGCGCGAATGCAACATTCACCGTTGCCGCAACAGGTACCTATCAATGGCAGTTTGCACCCGGGGCAGGCGCACCCTTTTTGGATCTGTTTGGCGCTACCAATGCTTCGATTACATTGCCAGGTGTTACGGCAGTTTCTAATGGTTCACAATATCGTTGTATAGTAAGAGGGCAGTGCGGAAGTACTACTTCTGATGTTGCCACGCTTACCGTAAATGTGGCACCTGTTGCAACGACCAACCCTGTATCACAGGCGGTATGTTCCGGGAGCGCTGTTAGCTTCACGGCTGCTGCTACAGGCACACCAGCACCCACTTTCCAATGGCAGGTGAGTACGGCTGCTGTACCTTCATTTACTAATATTGCAGGTGCTACCAATGCCACTTTAAACCTGGCAGCAACAACGCTGACGGATAACGGTAACCAATACCGTTGTGTAATCACCAACGCCTGCGGAACGGTAAATACTAACGCTGCTACGCTGACAGTGAATTCAACGATCACCGTAGCTACCAATCCGGTGGATGCTACTGTATGCGAAGCTACCAACGTAAGCTTTACCACTACGGCTGCAGGTTCTGGCCTCAACTACCAATGGGAAGTAAGTGTGGCAGGCGGTGCTTATACAGTTTTAACCAACGGTGGTGTATACGCTGGTGCTACTTCACCCACACTGCTGATCACTGGCGTTCCGCCTTCACTGAATGGTAACCGTTACCGTTGTGTGATCTCAAACGGTGTGTGTACACCTGGTATCTCTACCGGTGCATTGCTCACTGTAAATACATTCCCGGCTATCAATACCCAGCCTGCTAACGTAACGATCTGTGAAAGCGCAGGTGCTACTTTCAGTGCGGCTGCTACTACCGGTGTTGGTACACTTTCATACCAGTGGCAGTTGAGTACGGATGGTGGTACTTCTTTCAGCAATATTGCTGGTGCTACCACTTCATCGTTTGCACAGGCTTCTGTACCGGTTGGACAAAATGGTTATCGTTTCCGTGTGATCGTTACAGCCGGTTGCGGATCAGTAACATCCAATGCAGCGGTACTCACGGTGAATGCATTCCCTGTTATCAACTTCCTGCCCGTATACGTGGTATGTAAGTCTGATGCAGCCTTCAGCCTGAGCGCCACACCTGCAGGTGGTGTGTTCAGCGGAGCAGGTGTATCTGGTTCTACCTTTACACCGTCTGTAGCCGGTAATGGTCCGAAAGCCGTTACGTATACTGCTACGAATGCAGGTTGCGTTTCTGCTATCACCCGTACAATTCAGGTGAATGAATGCAACGAACGTCACCTCACCCTGAACCAGTATCCTGCGGTGATCGTATATCCTGTTCCGAACAATGGTACATTCGGTATCCGTCTGAATACAGACTTGTATAGTTCACTGAATGTAAAAGTGTTCAACAGCATGGGTCAATTGGTGAAATCCCAGGTGGCTACAGGTCTTGCTTATGGCAACGTGATCAACGTTACCATGCCGGCCAGCACACCGAGCGGTACCTATCAGTTGTACCTGAGCAGCGACAGCGATAAGAGCACCAAAGGTATCAGCGTGGTGATATACAGATAATACTACGAATGGAATTGCCTCTAAAAAAGTAAATAGTTTTCAAAGAGTCCCGGTTACAGCAAGTAACCGGGACTCTTTTTTTAGTAATTATCAATATTCAATAAAAAAAACAGGCTTTTACAAAGTGATCCAGAGGGAAATTTTAGGTGTTTTAAACTAAGTATATGTACGTAAAATTAGGTTTAAAAAATAAGATAGAACCTACTCATCTCTGACTATTTACTGGCAAGCAGCAACACGCATCTGCAAATTATCCGCATAGAATTTAATTTAATTTTGCAATGTTTTGAATCTCGTTTTTTCAAATTACCGTCCCATTAAGTGGTCAGGTGTTGTTGGCGAAACAAGGCCTTTCAGTTAATGGGCAAAAAAAAATAACCTATGAAAAAAATTCACAAGAATTTACTGGCTCTTTTTATAGCTGGTAGTGTTTCGTTAACAACATTTTCTCAGGATAGTTACTGGTCCTCCACCACAGATACTTCTAATTTGCCAAAAGATAAAGGAGTAACCAGGTCTTCCTTTCCAAAAGAATTCAGCTTGTACCAACTGAATATTGCTCCCCTTCGCGAACAACTTCTTTCAATCGTTGGTTCAAATGCCAGGCAAAGTTCCGGTGTGATCACTTTACCTGATGTAACAGGTAAACTTGAACGTTTTCAAGTATGGGAAGCATCAAATTTTGAGCCGGCATTACAAGAACGGTTTCCGGATATACGGGCATATTCAGGTAAAAGCCTTGATGATCCGGGTGCTTTGCTGAAGATCAGTCTTTCCCCGCAAGGCTTACAAACCATGGTAAGCCGGGTCAATGGAAAACCCAGTGAATATATTGAACCCTACTCGCTTGACCACAAGGTGTATGCTGTTTATAAACCAGGGCGTTATGTAAACGAAAGCAAATGGGTTTGCTCAACCCCGGACGAGCAGTTAGCGTTGAATCTTGATGCACAGGCTAATGAAATTTCCCGAAGCAGTACCGGTGAATTAAAAACATTTCGTCTCGTATTATCCTGTAATGGGGAATATGCAAACTATTTCGGTGCCACGAGTGCTGCACAGGTCGGTCTGGTTTTGGCAGCCTATAACGCCACCCTTACCCGCGGAAATGGAATTTATGAAAGAGATCTTGCCGTACACTTGAATCTTATTGCGAATACTACGCAAGTAATTTATTACAATCCTACTACTGACCCATATTCTTCATTTGATTTCTGGAACTATCAGTTGCAATCTACACTTACAAATGTTATTGGTGAGGCTAACTATGATATCGGGCATATGTTTGGACTTAACGGTTTTGGTGGTAACGCAGGTTGCATTGGTTGTGTTTGTGAGGATGGACAGAAAGGTCAAGGCGTATCCGGCCCTTCAAATGGCATTCCCGAGGGTTATTTATTTGATGTCCGATTGGTGTCGCATGAGATTGGACATCAGTTAGGAGGTAACCATACTTTCTCTTTGGGAGATGAAGGTTTGGGGGCGAATAAAGAAGTGGCTTCTGGCATTACGATCATGGGCTATGCAGGAATTACCCAGTTTGATGTAGCTAATAGTCCCATTGCATTTTATCACCAGGTAACTATTCAGCAGATTCAGCAAAACCTGGCCGGTAAATCCTGTCCGGTTAGCACTAATCAGGCTGGCCTCAATGCCACTCCTGTGATAGCTGATCTTACAAACTATACGATTCCTCCGTCTACACCGTTTGCGCTAACTGGTTCAGCCACTGATGCAGACCCGGGCGACGTTCTTACCTATTCCTGGGAGCAAGATGAACTTGGTGTTGGACAGGAAGAATTGAACAGTGTGGCAAGACCGGAAAAACCTACAGGACCTAACTGGCTTTCTTTTTCAGCTACGACATCACCAACAAGGCTCATGCCTATACTGGCTACTATCCTCGCTGGTAATTCCGTAACTGGTCCATTACCTGGCGGCGATGCTGGTGTAAATATTGAAGCCCTGAGTAGTATCAGTCGTACCTTGAACTTTCGCCTGACGGTAAGAGATAACAGACCTTATAATGGTACTGCTGTTGGTCAAACAAATTATAAGGATATGACTGTTACTGTGGATGCCGCTAACTATACGCCTTTTCTTATTACATCCCAGAACACCACTGTAACCTATCCTGCAGGTTCCACACAAACAGTAACATGGGCGGTAGGCAATACTACAGCCGCCCCAATCAGTACCGCCAACGTAAAGATTTCCTGGTCAACCGATAACGGAAATACATTTACCACACTGATTGCCAATACAACCAATGATGGTTCCGAAACATTTACCGTACCTGGTACCATTACAGCACAGGCCCGTATCAAGGTGGAAGCCATCGGTAATATTTTCTTTGATATTAATAATGCACCCATCACAGTGGAACTCCCGGTTAGCGGATATTCATTCGGAACACCTCTTGCCGGTACAGCTACTTGTCCTGCTGCCGGTCCGATCAATGCAACTGTACCTGTTAACTTCCTTGGAACTTACACGGGTCCTGTTGCGGTTGCTTATCTGTCAGGTGCTCCAGCCGGTACTACTGTTTCAGTATCTCCTTCTACCTTTACTACTAATGGAACAGCTACTGTATCATTGAATGGTACAGGTGGGCTGGCTCCCGGTACCTATAACGTAACTATACAAGGTACAGGACCTGCACCTGGAATCACGCAAACTGCAGTGGTTAGCTTTACCGTGAACCCGGGAACAGGCCCTGCCATAACCGGGCAACCTGCAAACGTAACTCTTTGTACAGGTGCCAATGCGTCTTTCAATGTAACTTCCACCGGTACCTATCAGTGGCAGGTTAGCACTGTGGCTGTTCCTGCATTTACCAATATTGCGGGTGCTACTGCTGCTACCTTAACATTTACTGGTGTTACCCCTGCACTGAGTGGTAATCAATACCGTTGCATGGTAACCGGTCAGTGCGGAAGCACGAACTCGAATGCCGCAACACTTATCGTGAATGTGGCACCAGATGTAACGATCAATCCTTTATCACAGGCGGTATGTTCCGGCAGTGCGGTTAGCTTTACGGCTGCTACAGGTTCACCAGCACCCACATTCCAATGGCAGGTGAGTACGGCTGCTGTGCCTGCATTTACCAATATTGCAGGTGCCACCAATGCTACATATACTATCGCAGCCGCAGCGCTGGCTGATAATGGTAACCAATACCGTTGTGTTATCACCAACGCCTGCGGAATGGTAAATACCACTGTAGCTACACTGAGTGTGAATGCTTCAATCACTGTAGCTACCAATCCTGTTGACCAGACGGTGTGTGAAGCTACCAACGTAAGCTTTAGTGCAACTGCTGCCGGTTCAGGCCTCAATTATCAATGGGAAGTGAGTGTGGCAGGTGGTGCTTACAATAACGTAACAAACGGAGGCGTATACTCCGGTGCTACTTCACCCACATTGCTGATCACCGGCGTACCGCCATCACTGAATAATAACCGTTACCGTTGTGTGATCTCCAATGGCGCATGTACACCCGCTATCTCTACCGGTGCACTACTGACTGTAAATACCTTTCCGGCTATCAATACCCAGCCTCCTAACGTAACGATCTGCGAAGGCGCAGGTGCTACTTTCAGTGTGGCTGTCACTACCGGTGTTGGTTCATTGAGCTATCAGTGGCAACTCAGCACGGATGGAGGTGCTACATTCAACAATATCGCCGGTGCGACTACTTCATCATATACACTGGCTTCTATACCTGTAGAGCGGAATGGTTTTCGTTTCCGTGTGATCGTTACTGCCGGTTGCGGATCTGTAACATCCACTGCTGCGGTACTCAATGTGAATGCTTATCCGGTGATCAACTTCCTGACCGTAAACGAGGTATGTAAGTCAGATGCTGCGTTCAGCCTGAGTGCAACACCTGCAGGAGGTGTGTTCAGCGGAGCGGGTGTATCTGGTTCCAGCTTTACCCCTTCGGTGGCTGGTAGTGGTCAGAAAGCCGTAACCTATACTGCTACGAATGCTGGCTGTGTATCTGCTATCACGAGTACGATTCAGGTTAATGAGTGTAACGAACGTCACCTCACCCTGAATCAGCAATCTGCAGTAATTGTATATCCTGTTCCGAACAATGGTACATTCGGTATCCGTCTGAATACAGACTTGTACAGTTCACTGAATGTAAAAGTGTTCAACAGCATGGGTCAATTGGTAAAATCGCAAGTGGCTTCTGGTTTGGCCTATGGAAGCGTGATCAACATTATCATGCCATCAAGCACAGCGAGCGGTATTTATCAGTTGTACCTGAGCAGTGACAGTGATAAGAGCACCAAAGGAATCAGTGTGTTGATCTCCAGGTAAACATGCAATAGAAATTAAGTTCTTATCAATATGAAAGCGCCCCGGTTTTGCCGGGGCGCTTTGTTTTTATTCTGTTTAGTAATGTTGAATTTTATTTTTTGATGATCCTGATCTCGACCCTTCTGTTAGCTGTTTGTTCCTCCTCTGTTTTTTCAGGATAGGGATAGATCGGTTGTGTATGCGCAAGACCTGTATAACTGACCCTTGAGGTTGAAATGCCATTTTGGATAAGATAATCCCGTACTGCTTTGGCGCGGGTTACAGACAAATTATTTTGATTAAGGTCAATATCCATTCCGTCTTCACTATTATCCAAACAACAAACATGTCCTTCCACCCGAATCACCAACTTAGGATTCTCCTTCATCACTTGCAGTAATTCTTCGAGTATTGGCAATGATTCCGGTAAAAAATAATGACGGCCTCCTTCAAAATTCAGGTTCTTCAGTACAATATTTGTTCCCGCTTTACTGGCAGTGTCATTAATCTGTTTGCGCAGATTGGCATTCGAAGGCCCGTTTCCAGAACCGTTTCCATTACCCAACCCGCCACCTGGTCCGGTACCAACGCCACCACCTGGTCCAGTACCTGCTCCATTCCCGGATCCAGTGCCGGGTACACCGGTATTTTTTTGAGGGTTGACCTTCGGCGCTTCCGCGATGGTTTTTGGGTGCATGATGCGGGGTGTCTTGTTTTCATGCAAGATCTTAATTTCCACACGCCTGTTCATATTCCTGCTTTCCGGAGTAAGGTTGCTTTGTGCTGGTTGATTTTCGCCATGCCCTTTGGCAATGGCAATATCATTTTTATCCCAGCCATTTTTCATTAAATACCCGATTACAGCATTGACCCGTTGTAAGGACAATTTATCATTATATCCGGATGAGCCCACCGCATCGCAATGTCCGTGCAACTCGATACGTTCCGTCAGATCCAGCGAGTCTGTCAGGCTGTCGAGGACGGCTCGGGTCTGGGGTGTGATCTCATACTTGTTGAATCCAAAATAAACGGAAACCGATTGGGCGCTGACAGGTTGCCAGACTCCAATAATCAATAGCAGGGGCAAGTATTTTATCTTCATGGCGTTAATAGGGTTTGCTTATCAGTAAGTTAGCAAAGTATCTGCTGGATAACGCTTGCACCACTGTTTTTCTTATGTAATGCTGCGCCACTGCGTGAATTAACGTACCTTTGCACCTCCAAATTTTTAGCCACATGATAAGTGTAAAAGACCTGAAGCTGGCCTACGGCAAGCGGGTATTATTCGAAGAAGTAAACCTCAATTTCACCAAAGGCAATTGCTACGGAGTAATCGGTGCCAATGGTGCCGGCAAAAGTACCTTTCTGAAGATACTGAGTGGGGAGATCGAACCCAATAAAGGCACCGTCGATATTACACCCGGTGAAAGGATGGCCGTATTGAAGCAAAACCAGTTTCAGTTTGACGAAGAAACCGTACTGAACACCGTCATGATGGGACATACTAAATTATGGGCCGTGGCGAAAGAACGGGAAAGCATTTATGCCCTGGCCGATTTTACCGAAGAAGACGGTATGCGTGCCGGCGAACTGGAAGCTGAATTTGGCGAACTGGGAGGCTATACTGCGGACAGCGATGCCGCCACACTGCTCAGTGAACTGGGAGTGGGGGAGTCGTTTCACCAGTCGCTGATGAAAGATATTCCCTCCAACTTAAAAGTACGGGTATTGCTGGCACAGGCCATTTTCGGCAATCCGGATATCCTGTTGCTGGATGAACCTACGAACGGTCTTGATATTGAAACCATAGGCTGGCTTGAAAACTTCCTTGCTGAATATGAGAATATCGTATTGGTAGTAAGTCACGACCGTCACTTTCTTGATGCGGTCTGCACCCATGTGGCCGATGTGGATCGTCAGAAAGTAAAAATATTTACCGGTAACTATACGTTCTGGTATGAATCTTCTCAATTGATGGCCCGCCAGATCAATGATAAGAATAAGAAAGTAGAAGAGAAGCGCCAGGCATTGATCGACTTCATTGCCCGATTCAGTGCCAATGCTTCGAAGAGTAAACAGGCTACTTCTCGTAAAAAAGCCCTGGAAAAACTGACCATCGAAGAGATCGAACCCAGTTACCGCAAATATCCCGGCATTATTTTTCAGCCCCTTCGTGAAGTGGGCAATCAGATTTTGAACGTGGAGAAACTGACCAAATCGGTAGATGGCCGTATGCTTTTCAAGGATGCCACTTTTACCGTCAATAAAGGCGATAAGATCGCTATACTGAGCCGTGACCCCCTGGCTGTGACCAGCTTCTTCAATATCATCACCGCCGAAACGGTAGCCGATAGCGGTTCGTATGAGTGGGGTACTACGGTAACCCATGCTTACCTGCCCCAGGAAAACAGCCAGTATTTCGATGGGAAGAATAACCTGATGGACTGGCTCCGTCAATATGTGCCTGACCATGTAAAAGATGTGGATGAGCCCTTTCTGCGCGGCTTCCTCGGTAAAATGCTTTTCAGTGGCGATGATGTGATGAAGACCACCGATGTATTGAGCGGAGGAGAGAAAGTACGTTGCATGATCAGCAAAATGATGTTGCAGAACCCCAATGTGGTACTGCTCGATCAGCCCACGAACCACCTTGACCTCGAAAGTATTCAAAGCTTCAACGAACAATGTACCGAGTATAAGGGCATCGTATTACTGACGAGCCATGACCATACCTTTATGCAAACCGTGGCCAACCGGATTATTGAGCTCACACCTAGAGGCATTATTGATCGTCTTACAACATTTGATGAATACCTGGAAGATCCAAGGGTGAAGGCGTTGAAAGAGGAGATGTATAAGTAGATAATTAGCTAATGTGCTAATTTGCTAATGTGATAATTATTGTTGTCCGGTAAAACTATTTATTAGTTTGAAAATCAATTCAGACCCCTCCCCAAAGGAGAGGGGCTAGAACCCGCTCTGGGGCAATGTTTCAGGGTTTTGCAAAAACTTTCCCCGGACAATAATGATGTGATAATCCGATAATTGGATGATTTGATAATGGGATGATTGGATTCCGTGGTTTTTTGGGGGTATTGACAAAAACAAATCTTCTTTTTACCTTTATATCGCAACGCACAACTTTTTTACGTAATCCAATGCCTTCCAAACCTGTTAGTCTTTCCGGGAAAGCCAGGTATCCGGCCGGGGAGTATAGCCGGTATAGAAAGCCGGTATTCGGGTTGAAGCCACTGCGTAAATGATTTCAGACCTTATCTCTCTTTTCAAGCGGGGGATAAGGTTTTTTGTTATCTTCCTTTCTTATATGGCTTCCAACTCTTCCTCCATTACTAAAATCGGATTCTGGGCCGCCACATCCGTTATTGCGGGCAGTATTATCGGGTCGGGTATATTTAAGAATCCTTCCGAAATGGCAAAGCTGCTGGGTTCGCCTGTCTGGCTTTCGCTGGTTTGGGTGATCGCCGGTGTGTTTTCCTTATTTGGAGCGCTGATCTATGCCGAGCTCGGTGCTATGCTTCCGGAAACGGGTGGCATCTATGTATATTTCCGCAAAATGTTTGGTGAGTTTGTGGCCTACCTCTACGGATGGGCTGCTTTTTCCGTGATCAATACGGCAGCAGTGGCCGCCATTGCTTTTGTATGCGCCCAATACGCCGATTATTTTTTGCATTTGCCCCGGCTGGATGCTGTAATGGAACATTCCGTTGTATGGCATATTCCCTTTATCGGCGATCTGTATCCCCTGGAAAATATTGGAATTAAATCACTCGCTGTGTTGCTGGTGCTTGTTTTTACAGCACTCAATTATCTCAGCACCAAAGCCGGCAGTGCTTTTCAGGTGATCTCCACGTTTATCAAAGTAGGGGTAATGGTGTTGCTGGTAGCCGGTATTTTCCTCGCTGGAAATGGTTCGGTACATCATTTTGTGGATGCAACAGCACCTAAACAGGGTGGGGCTCTCCTCAGTGGTATCATTGCTGCTATGACATGGGCCTTCTTTGCGTATGATGGTTGGATTAATATTACGTCCATGGCAGGGGAAGTAAAAGATCCGCAACGGAATATTCCTAAAAGTCTGTTTACCGGTGTATTTATTTGTGTATTGGTTTATGTTCTCATAAATCTCGCTTACCTGTATGCCTTGCCCGTGGAAAGCATTGCGAATTCGAACCTGGTGGCCGCCGATGCTATAGGAACAGCCCTGGGTAACACCGGTGAAGCCGTAGTGGCCGCGCTGATCGTGATCTGTACATTGGGTGCCATCAATGGTAATACGATGGCTACGGCCCGTATCACCTATGCCATGGGGAAAGACAAAGTATTTTTACCCTGGGTGGGCAAGGATCATAAAAAATTCAATACCCCCGGCAACGCGCTCTGGCTCCATGGAATATGGACCTGTGTGTTCATCATCTCCGGCTCTTTTGATATGCTGGCCAATATGTTTGTTTTCATTACCTGGATCGCCTATGGGTTGGGTGCTGTGGGTATCTTTATGCTGCGCAAAAAAATGAAGGATAAGGAAAGGCCGTATAAAATATGGGGCCATCCCTATGTAACCATCCTTTTCATTGTATTCTCGGCTTTCTATCTGATCACTACGGTATACAACGATATTTCCAATTACCTGGCACATCAGCAACCCGTGATCAATTCGCTGCTGGGAATCATTATTACCGGACTGGGTGTACCGTTTTATTTTTATTTCAGGAAAAGGAAAAAGAATCACCTGTAGCAGGTGATTCCCGGCGTTATATAAAATTATTGCAGAAAGATTATTTGCTTTCCGACGCAATTTCAATCATGGCGGAAAGTTCAGCAATCAGCCTGTCTTCGCTGCCACTGTATCCAATCGTTTTGAAAATGATTTTTCCGGATTTGTCTATCACAAACTTTTTGGGAACACCTTCCACTTTAAAGTCCTCCACTACGGTGTTATCGTTGTCCAGTAATACTTCAAAAGTGTAATTGTTTTCTTTTATAAAGTCTGCAGCGTTTTTTCTTTTATCCTCTGCATTCTCCCAGGTGTCAATGAAAAAGAATTTTACATCTGGGTTGTCTTTATATTTTGTGACCATCTTTTGCATGCCGGGAAAACTCGCTTTGCAGGGGCCACACCAGGTAGCCCAGAAATCGATCACTATTACTTTGCCCTTAAGTTCGCTGAAATCCACCTTCTGGCCATTTATGTTATACAGAGCAAATGAAGGCGTTTTTTCACTGATCACAGATTTCCGGATTTGCTCTGCTATATTGAGACTGTTCTTTTTCTGAAGAATACTGATGTAGTTACTAAAACCGAAAGTATCTTTTTTGTTTTTCGCATAAATGTCTTTAAGGATATTTATGATCTCATTTGCAGCGGCTCCGTTTTTGACGAAGGTTTCAAGTTCGGGTTTAATTTTTTTCGAAGGGAATATCTTTTCTGCAAGAAGGGAGTATGTTGTATTGTAGTCCGGCTCATTGCTTCCGGAAAGTGAAATAGCTGCATCCTTCGCATACAGATATCCCTTTTTATAGTCCCCTTTCCGGTACAATACCCGGGCATAGGTATCTTCATATTGAGCATAGGCATTCTTCTTTTGTAATCTCCATTCCTTTTCTGTAATGTAGGAAGGCCGGTTTGTGCTTGATTGCTGCCATTGCGATTTTGCATATTCGGTGGTAAAGGCCGATATCTCTTCCACAATATCAAGGTGTTCATTTTTTGTCAGCATATCCATGGTAATATGGTTGAAGAATAATGCAAGCAATGATTTTTCGTTTATTGTAGCGGAAATTTCTCTGACTTTCGTCATGTTGACTTTTTCCAGGTAGGCTGCTGCTACATGCGACTTATATTCGTCGAGGCTGTTTTTATACTCTTTCCATTCAATATTATTTTTTATCAGCTCATTGATTTCATTGAGAAGGGTTTCTTTCTTTGCAGGGTCTTTTTCTGCGTAAAAATATTCAATCTTTTCGTTCCTGGCCCAATTACCTCCGGGGATTTTATCTTTCTTCATTGCGTTAATAAGCTTTGCCTGCTCAGGTAATTTGGCCAGCTCGTAAAGACCGGCAAGGTTCGTATAATCCGTTTCGTCAATTAACCCGGATTTGATAAGCGACTCAATTGTTTTTTGAGCAATAGTCATACTTGCTTCTCTGTTAAGACTCATTTGCAGCCGAATCTGGTTTAAAAGATTTGGCTTTTTTGACTCTGGAAACGAGCTGAACTCTTTTTCAAGTGCTGCCAGTGCCATTTCATTATCGGTTTCCACTCCGGCACGAGAGCCAAAATACTGATATAATGTAAATTCACTGATATAACTCCCCTTGCGTATTTCATTATTCTGATACAAATGGATACAGTAACCTTCATTATTATTATTGTCGTATTGATTGTTGACCGAGAATGACAGGTAAACAAAATCCATTACGGTATCAGTGCGGAAAGAGCCGGTGTATTTTCCTCCTTCACGATGCAATTCCAGATTATCAGCTTGTTCATTTCCACCACCTTGCTGGTAAACGACAGTTTCAATCGGACCAGTGGTCCCCTTTAATTTACCGGAAGGTTCATAAAAGATGGTGATCACTTCTCCTGGTTTAGGTTTTTCCGGTATATACGTGAAGTTACTTGTTTGGGCGTAAGCATATATGGTAAAGAACTGGAATAAGGCAGGAATAATTGTTTTTCGCAGCATGGGTAATGATTTGGCGGCAAGGTAAAAAAACCTGTTGCAAAAGACTGTTAAAAGTAAAGTAAGACTGATGTAAAGTGTTTTCGGATAAGTATAGAATAGTTATGGTTGATTTACTTTTAATAACCGGGTGATTCAAAAGCGGAAGGATACTATGATATTCACCTGATAAAAGCAGCCATCAGCTTTGCATAGAAATGCCAAATACTACTTCTGCTACACAGAACATCGTATTTGCACTCGCCGGGCCATACATCACCGCTCAACAAATTGAATTTAGCTTCTGGCTTATATTAAAATCTCATCATAATATTAGAATGAGATTTTAATTTTTATCCTATCATTTTCTTAATCATCTTCCCCAGCAGCTGCAACCCATAATCTGCATTATCATCCCAGGGTTTTCCGAAGCTGATGCGCATACAATTGTTATAATTATTATTCCCGGAAAAAATCTTTCCCGGTACAATGGATATATGATGTTTCATGGCCTCCACTCTTAGTTTGAATGTATTGATCTTTTTATTCAACTCTACCCAGAATACAAAGCCCCCCGCCGGCCTGGATACTTTGGTGTCTTCGGGAAAATAGGCAATGATAGCCTGCTGGTACCGCAGAAATTGGGTGTGAAGATTCCTCCGCATGGTTTTGAGATGATATTCATACCGGCCATGCTGCAGGTAATGGGCGATGGCTGCCTGGGTGAGGGTAGGGGAGCTGATGTTGTGGATGCGCTTGAATTGTTTTACCTGTTCGATGAATTTCCCGGGAATGACCCAACCGATACGATAGCCCGGGGCCAGCGATTTACTCAGTGAGGAACAATGCATTACCAGTCCCCTGGTATCATAATATTTACAAGTGCGCGGCCTTTTTTTTCCGAAATACAATTCACCATAGATATCATCTTCAATGAGAGGAATATTTTGGCGCGATAATATGCGTACCAGTTTTTCTTTGTTCTCATCCGGCATACATCCACCCAGTGGGTTATTGAAATTGGGTATTACCACACAAGCTTTGATATTGAATTTTTTCAAAGCCTGCTGAAGGTTGTCGAGATCCAGTCCGGTAACGGGTGAAGACGTTAACTCCACTACTTTCAACCCCATGCTTTCGATGGCCTGGAATACACCAAAATAATTTGGCGACTCCACCGCTACGGTATCTCCGGGTTGCGTTACTGCCCGCAGACAAAGGGTCATGGCTTCGAGACAGCCGGATGTTACCACGATTTCATCCGGCTGAATTTTACCACCCCAATTGAAAGCCAGTTTGGCAATCTGTTTGCGCAGCTCCGGATTGCCCTGTGTATGTTCATAACTCAGGCAATGATCTTTATAATGACGCAATACCTGGGTCACTGATTTGTTGATCTTGGCAGCAGGCAGCAAGGAGATATCGGGTACCGCCAATGCGAAATTGATGACTTTCGGGTTGCTGTTCGCAATATCAGAATAGATCGATGCGATCATTTCTTTTACACTTACTTCATGAGATATAGGCTCGGGTGTAACCACAGCGGGTAAATCCCGGTAACGCCGCTGATTGAAACGGACATAGTATCCTGATTTGGGTCTTGATTCGATCAGTCCTTTTCCTTCGAGATGATAATAGGCCTGAAAAGCTGTGCCCATACTTATACCATACTCATCGCTCAGCACACGTACCGAAGGAAGTTTGTCGCCGATCTTCAGTACATCTTCGCTGATCATTTTTTCAAGGCCATCGGCCACCTGCATATAAAGATGGTCTTCGTGGGTTGTTGTTTGTTTAGCCATATTTAATTATGTACGGTGTTTGATGTACGATGTACGATGTGCGATGTACAGTGTACGGTGTACGATGTTTGATAAATGATGAGATAGTGTTTTGGATGGTGTTTATTTGAGTTGATTATAGTTCGGGTCTTCAATAATTACTAATTCGGAATCTGATCTAGTCAAAAATACTAAAACTGAATCTGTTTTATTTATAAAAACGGTGAAATATTTGCATATTCTTTTTCAATGCATGGGTAGCATGGCATGAGGGAAACTCGTGTATAGACATCATGTACAGGTGATGTAATTACATTGATAAAATAAATAACAAATGGAGATAACATACAGATCCGATTATCGTCCTCCGGCAGTGGAAGTGGCAGCCTTATATGATGATGCGGGATTGAGCAGGCCCACTACGGATTTTCTCCGGATACAGCAGATGTATGATCAGTCAAACCTGATCGTGAGTGCATGGAGCAATGGCCAACTGATCGGCATTGCGCGCAGCCTTACGGATTATTGCTGGTGTTGTTACCTGTCTGACCTCGCAGTGGCAAAGTCATTTCAGCGGTTTGGTATTGGGAAGGCACTGATTGCCCGAACAAAAGAACTCGCAGGAGAGCAATCGATGGTATTATTATTATCGGTGGATACAGCCATGGACTATTATCCGAAAGCAGGTATGGAAACCGTTAAAAACGGATTTATACTTTACCGTGCAAACTAAACAGTAAACCCATAAAACAACGTATATGGAACTACTCACGGAGATCGCTGTACGTAAAGCAGCACACTCAAAAATCAAGGAAGTGAATTTTGACGAACTGGAATTTGGAAAATATGTTTCCGATCATATGCTGGTATGCGATTATTCGGTTACTGCACCAATGGCGGACAATGGATGGGATCAGCCGATGGTGGTACCGTTTTCTAATTTATCGCTGAGCCCCGCTGCACTCGCACTGCATTACGGGCAAACGGTATTTGAAGGAATGAAGGCCTTCCGTATGCAGGATGGCCGGATCAATATTTTTCGCATGGAAAGACATTACGAGCGCTTTGCCCGTTCCCTGCAACGTATGTGTATGGCGATTCCACCCCGGGAAATATTTGTGGATGGATTGGTAAAATTGATTGAAGTGGACCAGGCCTGGGTTCCTGATGGATCCGATGCTGCATTATATCTGCGTCCATTTATGTATGCAAGTGAAGCAAAATTCGGAATCAAAATCGCAGACGAATATCGCTTTGTCATTTTTACCGGACCGGTAAATGAATTGTTCAGCCGGCCACTCCGTGTAAAAGTAGAAACAGAATATGTACGGGCTGCCAAAGGAGGTACCGGTGCAGCTAAATGCGGTGGTAATTATGGTGGTGCTTTATTCCCTACCCGGCTGGCAAGAGAGATGGGCTATGACCAGGTGTTGTGGACCGATGCAAAAGAAAACCGTTTTATTGAAGAGTCTGGTTCAATGAATGTAATGTTTGTAATCAATGATACGATCATTACGCCACCATTGTCTGATTCAATACTGGATGGCGTAACCCGTGATACCTTATTGGTATTGGCAGAAGAGATGGGATATGCAGTTGCGGAAAGACCTGTATCTGTGGAGGAACTGGAAGAAGCTTTCGAAAAGAAAACGATTACAGAAGCATTTGGTGCAGGTACGGCGGCGGTGGTGGCACCGATACAAATGATCGGCATCAATGGAAACGATTATACATTGCCTGCCTATGGAAAGCAAAGTCTGCACGAAACACTTAAACGAAAATTACATGCGATCCGTACAGGCCGGGAAGAAGATAAATACGGATGGAATTATATTGTGGGTTAGTAAAAGGCCAGGCTTGTAGCCTGGCTTTATTTTATGCGTAGTTCACATCAGTTGATTTCAATGACTGCGGGACCGTTGCGTGTAAGTTTCATAACATTCAGCGAAAAGTAGTTAGCTTTAGTATATCATAAAGCGAACAATGAAAAAGGTATTCGTAGCTGTTGCGTTATATAGCTGTATGGTTCTTTCTTCAAAGGGCCAATCATTATTAGGTGACGTGGCCTGTGTGTATATCACCACGACCGATCTGGATTCTTCAGCAGCGGTATATCAAAAACTGGGTTTTGAAATCACGGGCACCAATACCTTCCCTTCTCCCTGGATGCAGTTGAGTGATGGCAGTTTACTGATCATGTTGCGCAAAGATCCGCAGCCTTATATCGGTCTCACCTATTATTCCGACGCTGCTGATAGCATTGCTGCAAAGCTGGAAGCAGCCGGTATTCGATTTACCCAAAAGCCCCGGGAGGGTGATGCGATCTGGCGCTATTATTTCAAAACACCGGATAGGTTCAACATTATGCTGGCCACCAATCTCGGGGGATTCAAACAACCCCGGGGTCTAACGATGGCCACCATGAATCCCACCGATTTTTCGGTTGATGAAAAGTATCCAAACCGGCTCTGTGGAGTGTTTGGCGAATTTTGTCATCCGGTCAGCAATCTCGATTCAACTATTCTTTATTGGACGAAATTAGGTTTTACGGTAAAGTATCATACCAGTTCGGTATATCCGCATGCGATACTGACAGATGGTTTAATGATCATCGGATTGCACCAGACGGATCATTTCAACTATCCGGCCATTACCTATTTTGGGAAAAATATTCCTGAAAAAACAGCTTTACTTAAACAAAAGGGGTTGACCGCATTTTCGGAATCGGGTGGTCGATACAACCAGGTGCTGACTACCTGGGAGCAGCAGCATTTTTTTATTTTCAGTATCGGTCTTTAAGCGGGGCTTCAATCAAATGAATTAACTTGCGGCCTCTTAATGAGGAATTATGCGAAATGTAAAATGGATAGGGTTAGCGGCCGCAGCCATGCTGGTAGCAGGTTGTTTTTTGCCCTGGGTGGTCATTGAGAGCCGCCATATTACCATCAGCGGGGTGGATGCAACCGGTACGGCCTATGGTAAACCCGGTTACCTGCACCTGATATTGGTAATCCCCTTCCTGCTTTTTCATTTTACACCCCGTCTGTGGGCAAAGCGGGCCAATCTGCTCGTTGTAGCGTTGAACTCGGCCTGGGCCATCAAAAACTTTTTTCTGATAGCCGTATGCAGGGGAGGAGAGTGTCCGGTACGAAAAGAAGGATTGTACCTGATGCTGGCTGGTTCCCTATTCATGCTGGTAGCCGCTTTATTTCCGGATATGAAATTGAATAAAGGAAAGTCTTAATATTTCCTATACCGATACATTTTTCATCCCTTTTTTTCCACCTTCTCGTAATGGATTTTTGGCCTGATTTGATTAGGTGTATACTCCTAAAATCGATTAGTGCCGTATTATTTTATTAACAAATGACTGAAATTGTCCCTGCCTAAAATAACTACTTAGTTTTTTTAGTTAGTTTTACAGTTCCAATCCTTTCGAATTTCCACTAAATCCAGCGTCCGTATTCAATTTGCTTTATTTCAATATAAGTAGGAGCTATGAGGAAATTCATTGTTTTTTTCTTTGCCTTGTTAGTGTATTCATTTTCTAATGCACAGTTTAATATTAACGCAGTTGCTACCAACTATTCCCAGGATTTTAATACGCTGACCAATGGTGCCTGGGCCGATAATACTACGCTGAATGGATGGTATGCGAGAACTGATGCTACGGCTACCATTGGTACCTATGGTGCAAATACAGGTACGACCACTGCTGGCGGACTTTATGCCTTTGGAGTTACAGGTACGAATCCGCCTACAGAACGTGCTTTAGGTTATGCTTCTTCGAATGGGTTTACCGGAACTGCCGGTTCTCAAAAAGGGTATATTGGTTGGCGATTGAAAAACAATACCGGAGCATCCATCAATTCTATCACTGTAACCTGGACCGGGGAAGAATGGCGTAAAGAAAATAACGCTGCTGCACATACTTTGGAATTATATTATCAGACAGGTACAACCGTAACCAGTCTTGTGACAGGTACCTGGACAGCCGCCCCCTCTATTTTTACCACACCCATTGTGGGAGCAACTGCGCCTACGGCACTTGATGGAAATGCGGCAGCCAATCGCGTGGCAAACATCTCAGTTACAATTACCGTGACGATTGCTGCCGGTGATGAGATTATGCTTCGCTGGGAAGATTTGAATGATTCAGGAAACGATCATTTAATGGCAATCGATGATGTTTCAGTAAATGCCTCAGCACCACCAGCCAATACAATAACAACCGGAGTAGTAACCGGTCCCCCCTTTAGTTTAGCCAACTGTTTAGCAACGGCCTCCGGCACTGTGGATTTTACTTCCACCGATGTATTTACCGGAGCCAATGTGTTTACCGCTCAATTATCTGATGCGGCCGGCTCTTTTGCTGCACCGGTTGCCATTGGCACGCTGGCTTTATCAGGCAATGGCCCCTCCGGCACCATCAATATTACGATACCGGCTGCTACGGCCGGTGGTGCAGGTTATAAAATCCGTGTGGTATCCAGTGCGCCCGTAGTAACGGGCTCCGAATCCGCCGCGTTTACCATTGTGCAATTAGGGGCCTGCAGTACATCACCAAACGACTATTTCCGTTCAGTCGCTACCGGCAACTGGGGAACTGCTTCTACCTGGGAATCTTCACCTGACAATGCCACCTGGATCAGTGCTACGCTGGCACCTACTTCCGCAGCCAATACAATTACCATCCGTAACGGACATGTCGTAACGGTAGCGGGAGCCGCCTCTGCTGATCAGGTAATTATTAATAATGGTGGTACGCTTACCCATTCCTCCGGTGTGTTTACCATTCAGGATAATGTATCCGGTAATGATATAGATATTCAAAGCGGCGGTAAGTTTATTTTAGCTACCGGCAGTTTAAGTCCCACGTTTGCCGGGTCGGCTACACTGATTGTTCGCACGGGCGGATTGTTACAAGTCTCCGGTACTGGTTTAACGGGTAACGGAACTGGTGTGAATGCTAATAACTATGTGTATGAACACCAATCCATACTTGAGTATACACTCAATTTATCCTTTGCAGCAAGTGGAGTTACTTTCTTTCCCAATAATGCCGATGGTGTGAATCCGATCTTCCGGGTTTCCAATACCACGAGCACACTTTCCGTAGGCGGAGGAAGCCCTACCATCATAAATGGAACGTTTGAAAGTAATGGGCTGGGTATATCGTGGGGTGGTCTGGGAATTAAACGATTCAGAAATGGTATCATAGGTTCCGGTGTGGTAGCCGATGTGGCCGGGTCCGGCGATTGGAAAATCAGCGGTGCCACCGCCAGCCTTGGAGGCAGCGGAAACATCAATATGTCGTCCGTTATTCTGGATATTGGTCCTTCCACCAATGTAACCATGACATCCAGTAAGACAGTGAATGGTGCCATTTCCTTATTAACAAACAGCTATATTACGCTGGGAGCTTTTAATCTTTCTGCCGATGGATTGATCGCAGGCGGCAGTAACGGTTATATCATAACCAATAGTACCGGGGCTCTGATCAAGACGAATTTGACAGGCACTAACTTAATACCCATTGGCAACAGTACCTATAATCCGCTTACGATTACGCATGCAGACGGGCTTAACTGGACACTACGTGTGGAAGATGTATTGAACGTGGACGATCCGGCATTTGCCAGCAATACCAGTAAAGCCGTATTGCGTGAATGGCATATTACCCCGTCGGTGAATCCTCCCGCATCCGGAGCAGATATCATTTTTCAATGGAATGAAACCTCACCCGGACAAACAGGTGCGTTATATAATAATACAGAAAACGTACAGGTATGGCATGAAGTGGCCAATGGCAATCCCTGGGGTAATGATTGGATAGCAGCGGGTGTATCGCAGGTGGCTGGTGGACCCGCTACTGCACGTACCGCCAGTATTACCAACTGGACAAGGTTTTCACCTTTTGCGGTTTCCAATATCAGCGGACCGTTGCCATTGAAACTCATTCAGTTTGATGTACAAAAAATGAATGCATCTACGGCAAGGCTTACCTGGGAACTCGCGGGATGTTGTTTACCGGGTGCCCGTTTCGAATTGGAGAAATCCTATAATGGTGCTTCCTTTAGCTATACTGCAACCATCAATGGAAGTACCACCAGCCGTTTTTATTATACGACCGATGCAATGGGTGGCAACCGTGCCATTTACTACCGGTTGAAAATGATTGATGCCGATGGTAAAATCACCTTTAGCCGCATTGTGGCTGTGATCAATGATTCGGAAGGTATTTTATTGACAACAGTATATCCGAATCCGGTACGGGACAAGGTGAATATTACCCTTGCTGCTGCCCGCGCCACTTCTGCAACATTAGAACTGGTTAGTGTGTCTGGTAAGATAGTTAGCCGTTCCTCACTGTCGCTTTCCGCAGGAACCAATACAGTTCAGACTGATATGAGTACACTCACATCCGGGGTGTATTATTTATATATCAGGGGAGGAGGGCAAACCATGGTTACAGCCCTGATAAAACAATAATTTTAAATTGCATACATTAATACGACTCCCGGTAATGCCGGGAGTTTTTTATTGGGTATAACTCCATCAGTAAACATTTTAATTACGTCTTTATCTAATCCTTTTTCAGTCATTAGTTTCACGCCCAGGAAAATGCAATCGATGATAGGGCAACTGGTTAAATCAATAATTATGTTGAAATCTTTGGATTAGCAGCCTGCCGCCCTTGCAATAAACCCCCTATTTTTGTTTCACAAAAGTATGGCCTGACTGTCTTATTGCCTTTTACCCCATGCTTAATAAGTCATTACCCTTTCGATTAAAGTTACTTTATTCTTGTTACATTCAATTTCGTGTCATGAAGTTAAAAGTGCCGGATATACTGTCGTTAACCAAAAAGAGGGTATTGATCTTTTGTATCACGTTTCTTTTTCTTACATCTGTGAATGCAACCACCCGTACCTGGGCTGGAGGTTCTTCCGGTACCTGGTTTGTTGCGGGCAATTGGAGTCCCGTGGGTACTCCTTCTGTGAATGATACCGTGGTAATCAATATCAATACGGTGATTACGGTGGATGTAAATCCGGTAATCGCCGCATTGAATATTACAGGTTTGGCCACCGTTTCGCTCACCTCTGCGGCGAACAGGTCTTTATCTATTGGTAACGGGGGTACGCCAGCAAGGGTGTTTTACATCGAAACAGGATCAAGTCTTACCATCGGCAGCATTTCAGGAGTATCCATTGTAACCTACGGGTCGTTGGTCACCAACACCGCACTGATCAATGGCTTATTGGTACTCGGGCAGGGACCGTCTACATGGGTAGTCAATGCACTACCACTGAGTCTTACCAATACCACCATCAACGGAACGGTGCGAATGGCTTCTAATAATTCAGGAAGTGGAGTGCTGAGCGGCACCACCACCACGCTCCGGTTTACCAGCGGGTCGGTGCTCGACTGGCAGCGAAATGGCGGTGCCGGACCCAATGCCCAATTTCAGGATGGGAGCATAATCAATGTTACCGGTATCACCAATTCAATGGTGTCATTTAATAGTGCTGCACAATACAATGGATTGCTGATATGGAATTGCACCAGTCAGACATCATCCGGTTCGTCTGCATTGCTTCTTCCTTCCACCAGTGCTTCGATGGATAGTATCCGGATTCTGAGTACGGGGACTACCGGTTCCCTGCGTTTGGCTACGAATCCTGCCGGCTTTAGTATCGGGCATCTGGATATAAGGGGCGGACAATTGGAACTCAGTGCCCCCGGTGCTGCTTTCAGTAACGGAACTATACTTAACGATTTTGTGATCAGCAATGGGGTGGTAAGGGGTAATGCTACCTATACCGGAGATAACCTGTCTGCTTATCCTATGACACTTAGTGTCAACGGCGATTTTATTATGACTGGCGGCACCCTTGATTTTACCAACCGGCCACTGGCCAATGCTCCTTCTGGTGCTTTTATATTAAATGTATTGGGAAATGTAAATACAATATCTCCTTCTCTCATTGTAGCCACGAGCGGATTTGCTTCGCAAAACCAACTGAATATGATTGGGCCGGTGATGCAATCGCTGGCATTGAACAGTTTTAATAATACCATTTCTCTGGTGATAGACAATCCGGCCGGTGTGGATCTTCAGACCGTATTGCCCTTGCCGTACAGTCTTTTTCTTAATTCGGGTTACCTGCAACTTAATAATAATGATGTTTATGTAAACGCGTCCCTGATTAACCGTACCAATGGAAAAGTGGTAACCAATGGAACAGGCGCCTTAACACTGGATAATGTTACAACAACGGGAAATTTTTATATCGGCCCTGATGCATCTTCTTATAATCCGGTGACGATAACCAGTGGTTCTGGTAATTCTTTTACAGCCAGGGTGGCAGGCAGTATCAATGATCCTTCAGTGGCCATACCGGCGGATGCGGTATTACGTACCTGGTATCTGCAATCAAGTGCAAATACCAGCGTGGGGGCTTCATTTGTGTATGCCAACGCGCATTGTTCGCCCGGAGCATCCGCACAGCCGCTCACCATGGAGTTACTACAAAGCGATTATCTGGCCTGGAGTCTTTCAGCGGGAAATACCGCCATCACTCCGACTGGCGCAGACCCTGCCTGGACTGTGAGCACTATGTCTAACCTGAATCTGACAACGACGCCCATTCCTTTTGCAATAGGGGTGTCGGGTACGGCGATTCTGGCAGCGCCTTGCCGGATTGTATGTAGTGCAAAAACGGCCGGACAAGATAACCTCATTCAGTTCAACTATAATAATTGTGCGGCACTCCGTTCGCTGGAAGTGCAACGGGCAGATGCCGGTAACCAGTTCAGGACGGTAGGGTTGATTAATCCTTCACCATCCCAAAATGATTACCAGTATACTGATCCGGGTGCAGCAACCGGTACCTGGGTATATCGGATAAAAGGATCATTGCCAGGGGGCCGGATTGTATATTCCAATAATGTAAGGTTGTCTGGCTCCGAACAAGAACTGCTCAGCCGGATTTATCCCAATCCTGTGGAGGGTGTGGCCATGCTGCAACTATCTATTCCCGAAGAGGAAACAGTAACGATTTTCGTTACAGATATCAGTGGTCGTGTATACCTTACAAAAACACAGAACCTGAATAAAGGAAGCCATTCGTTACCCCTGGATTTAAGCCGACTGGCTAAAGGAAATTATTTGATTTACATAGTCTTGCAACGCAGCGGTAAAAAAGCCCAGTCCATACTGGTAAAGGACTAATTACAGAACCTGTGGCGCAGAGGAAAATAACGGGTATACCTGCCGGCCACGCCGGAAGCCGTTGCTCCGGCAGATGGGGCTGTACTATTTTACTAAATATCAATTTTATAGCTAATTCCGGAACGTCTGTTTTTTCAGTTTGTTGAAATAGCAGTATTACTATCTCAAGTCATGACATTGATCCGGAATAGGGGAGGGGAAAAAATAAATTTGGTTGATATGTATTAATACCTATTTTTAATAATTAGTTAACCTCTTCCTTTTGGATTCTTTCCTTCCTCACCCTAGGAACATCAAAAGATTATAATGCTTTGGGTTGCCCCGAACGGGGGAATCGAATATCTGTTTTAGTTAACAGATTTGAAGTCTTGTATCTGCGTGAACAACCACTTAACGAACCAGTTATTATAACACCAAACAACGATTATGAGGAAACTGTCCTTCCTTCTGCTATTTGCAGCTATTTCAAGTGCCGCATTTGCACAAAGCTCTGCCAACTATGCTTTTTCCACTACTACTACAGGTTCTTTAGCACTGGACCAGAATGGTAATACGGTTGATATGTCAACTGGTACCACTCAGGTAAGTGGTCCCAGTGTGGATCAGGGGGTGAATGCCACTGCGATCGCCATTGGTTTCGATTTCTGGCTGATGGGTAACCGTTACTCACAGTTCAACGTAACCACCAATGGTCTTGTGTCTCTGTCCAGTACCGGTACTTCCGCTGGCTCAGGTACCTACGTTGTATCCGGTGGTACAGTTACCACACCCATCATCTCTGCATTTGCAGCGGATCTGGGTACAGGTACAGCGGGTAAAACGCATTATAAAATAGTGGGTACGGCTCCAAACAGGTGTCTGGTCATAGAGTTTAACAATATGAACTTGCTCTGGACTTCTTCTTTTACAAACGATGGAACCTATCAGGTACGCCTATATGAATCTAGCGGGGTGATTGAGTTTGTATATGGTACTATGTCTATTACCTCTACGGGCAGTGCAAGTGATGCCACCGTTGCTATCGGGTTTGCCACCAATACAACGGCCAATAACCTGGCATATGTTACTTCGTCTACGAATGCCAGTGCAACTACTTCTCCCTTTACCGATAATCCAACCTATGCAGCCGGGCCAATTGCAAACCTGAATTCAGCAGCAGATGGCAGCAGAAGGATTTATAAATATACTCCCACCGTACCTGCCGCACCAACCGGATTGAACTTTACCGCAGTAGGTACAGGCGGTATGACGCTGAACTGGACCGATGCTGCAACGAATGAATTGACTTACCTGGTGTTCCGTTCTACCGACAATATCACTTTTACGCAGGTAGCACAATTGCCGGCAAACAGTACCTCCAGCACACAGGGGGGGCTTGCAGGCTCCACACTTTATTACTGGAAAGTGGTGGCAGTTTCAGAAGGAGCATTCAGTACCGAACTCACCGGCAGCCAGCTCACCAATTCCTGTTCACTTACGGGAACTTATGATGTGGGCCCTGGTGCAGTATCCGGGTATACAACATTAAAGGCAGCAGTGGATGCAGCAATTTTGAATGGAGTAACCGGTCCGGTAATTTTTGAACTGAACGCAGCTTATACCAATACAACTGATGCAACATTCCCCATCGTTTTAGGTGCAGTTCCCTGTGCAAGTGCTACCAATACCATTACGATCCGTCCGGCTGCTGGTGCAGGCGCTAAAACTATCACCAGTGCCAATACCACCGCCACCTTTGATGTAAATGGTGGTGCTTTCTGGATTATCGACGGACGTCAGGGTGGGACAGGTACCAGCAAAGATCTTACGATTGAGAATACGAGTACCTCCGGTACAGCATTTCGTTTTATCAATGATGGTAGAAATAACCAGATTCAGTATACCATATTACAGGGTGTGAATACGGCTGCCACCAGTGGTGTGGTTTTATTCAGCACTACCACCGGTAGCCTGGGCAATAGTAACAACACCATCGATAATTGTACTATTAAGGATGGGGCCACTACACCACTTAACGGCGTGGTGTCTATTGCTACCGCTGCTTTCCCCAATAATGCCAATACCATTTCTAATTCAAATATTTTCAACTTCTATAGTTCGACCAACACGACCAACGCCGGTGTGGGCGTGAACCTGGGTGTGAATAATACCAACTGGGTGATCAGTGGCAACAGTTTCTATCAGACTGCCAGCCGAACCACTTTCGGTGCAGGATCTACATTCAACGCCATCCTTGCCAGCAGCAATACTGTTAACGGTACTACTATATCCGGTAACTTTATCGGTGGTACGGCTCCCAATTGTGGTGGCACGGCTATGACGCTCAATACAACTGCTACCCTGGTGTTCAGAGGTATTCAGCTTACGGTAGGCACCACTACAGCAACATCGGTTCAGGGCAACACTATTCAGAATATTGCGGTGACAACCGCCAGCACTTCTACTGCACAATCACTGATCTCCGCCGTTACCGGTAATATTAATATTGGTAATGTGACTGGTAATACACTGGGAAGCCAGTCAGTTACCAATAGTGTTACATTCGTGCAGTCAACCACATCTACTGCTCCGTTCTTCTGTGGTATCATTGCAGGTACAGGTACACCAGGTGTAATCAATATTTCTAATAATACGATCGGTGGTATTGCCGTGAGCAACTCATCTACCGGTACAATCAATGTACGGGGTATCTCCTTCCAGGGTGCTGCCACCAGTTATACCGTTACCGGTAATACGATCGGAAGCCCCATTACTGCTAACAGTATTACCAATGCTACCAACAACCTGCTGGCCGGTATTGTAAGTAACTCTACTTCTGCTACCAATACGATCAGCAACAATACAGTGGTAAACATTACACATACCAGTACAGGTACGGGTGCACAGGTAATTGGTATCATCACCCCCGGAAGCACGGGTGGTGTGCAGACCGTAACCGGAAACACCGTACGCAATATCAGCAGCGGGGCTCCCAACGTAGGTACCGGTTCCGCGTCATCAGTTATTGGTATCGCACAAACGGCCGCCACTACTGCCGGCCAAACAGTAAGTCAGAATACGGTTTTTTCACTGATCAATACCAATGCGACCGCAGCTACCAACCTGATCGGTATCTTCTACAATGGCCCCACTACGGGAACTAATACGATTGCCCGCAATTTTGTACACTCACTGAACTTATCAACTTCCAGTACCAGTGGTGTTATTGCCGGTATTCAGGTAGGTGGTGGTCTTCATACCATGCAAAACAATATGGTACGACTTGGTATTACTGATGCGGGTGCGAGTATTACCAACGGTTACACAATCACAGGTATCAATGATATCACCAGCACCTCCGGATCGCAGATTATTCATAACTCAGTTTATATCGGTGGTACGGGTGTGGCAACATCAATCAGTAACACATCGGCTTTCAACACCGGCACAACCGTGAATACCCGCACTTTCCGGAATAATATCTTTACCAATGACCGGACCAATGCTGCTGGCACTGCTTTGCACCTGGCGGCTATTTTCGCCGGTACATTGCCCAATCCGTCCGGATTGACCAGTTCACATAACGTTTATTATTCCAGTACGACAGCGAATTGTATTCGTAATAGTACCAACAACTATACCGTGTCTACCTGGCAGTCGGCCTCCGGTCAGGATGCAGGCAGCTATCAGGCACCTTCACTTTCGCAGATCGGATTTATCAGTGCAACAGGAAATGCGGCAACAGTTGATCTCCATATTGCCGGCGCTACTGTAATAGAATCTTCCGGTACTGCAACAACTACTTCTACTGATGATTTTGACGGGCAAACCAGGGCTGGCCTCACACCGGTTGATATTGGTGCAGATGCCGGAAACTTTACTGTACTGGATTTGATTGCACCGGTTATCACCTATACACAGATACCGGCCACAGCCTGTCTTACTGATAGAACTTTGTCAGCCACGATTACAGACGCTTCCGGAATTAATGTTACACCCGGTACATTACCCCGCCTGTATTACAAAAAATCAACGGATGCCAACACGTTTGCGGGCAATACCAATGCGGACAACGGATGGAAATATGTGGAAGCTTCTAATGCAGTTTCTCCATTTACTTTCACCACTGATTTCAGCTTATTGCAGTCGGCCGTTGCCCCCGGTGATGTGATCCAGTATTTTGTAACAGCACAGGACCTTGCTGCTACTCCCAACGTGGGTATCAATAGCGGTATATTCGCCGTGGCTCCCACGAGTGTGGCCTTAACTGGTACTGCCTTCCCGATAGGACCCGTTATCAACAGTTATACATTAGCTTCAGCGCTGCCCACCAGTATTACCGTTGGTGCAGCCGGTAACTATACCACGCTCACCGGTGCAGCAGGCCTCTTCGCGGATATCAATGCCAAATACCTTTCTGGTAATACGACTGTAACGATCCTTGATGCAACGATTGCCGAAACTGGTGCCAATGCACTCAACGCGATTAACTACGGTTGCTCCGGCGGACCTTTCACCCTCACCATTAAACCCAATACCGGTGTAACCACCGTATTGTCTGGTTCTGTGGCAGGCCCATTGATCAACCTTAATGGTGCTGATAATGTAACTTTTGATGGATCTAATAACGGAACATCTTCGAAGGATATGACCATCAGCAATACCAATACCGGAGGCTCTACCGTTCAATTTATTAATGATGCGACTGGTAATACAGTGAAGAACTCCATTATTTTGGGTGTGAACTCATCAGCCACATCTGGTTCCATTGTATTCAGCACCACCACAGTAGCCACTGGCAACAGTAGCAATACCATTGATAACAATGATATCCGGGATGGTGCTACTGTGCCTGTCAATGCGATTTACTCAAGCGGAAGCGCAGGTGGCCCCAACGCATCTAATACCATCACTAATAATAACATATTCAACTGGACTGGATCAGGCGTATTGGTAACTGCTACCGGAAATGGTAACAGCTGGTCAGTTAATTCAAATGCTCTTTATCAAACTGCAACGAGAACTACAGCACTCGTGGCGATCAGCTTACTTTCGGGAGGTAATTCAAATACCATAAATAATAACAGTATTGGTGGTGCCAACAGCACCAGGACCGGTACTCCTTTGACAAGCAGCAACGGTATTTCTGCTATTACGTTAAGTGCAGGAACTACCACGGCCTCCAATATACAGGGTAACCTGATCGGTAATATCGTGGTGACATCCACTACTGCCACAAGCAACATTATCAATGTTACCGGCGGAAATGTAAATGTGGGTACCACGTCCGGAAATACCATTGGTGAAGCTACCGCAAACAGTATAAGCTCTGCCAACTCACTGGTTGGTATCGCTAGCAGCAGCAGCGGTACGGTGGATATCAGGAATAATACAATCAGGAACCTCAGTTATAATGATGCGGACTTTGAAAGACTGGCTGGTATTTATGTAACAGCAGGAACTGTAACAGTTAAAAGTAATACGATCCGCGACTTTATTCATACAGGTACCACCAACACCACGCTTACCAGCACATTTGTACCTGTGGGAATCCTTCTGAATACCACTACAGCAGGAAACCTGGTGGAGGATAACCAAATCTTCAATTTCACACTTGGCTTTAACGGAGCGAATGCAGGAGTTACTTATCCTATGTTTGGTATTGAAGTGGCCGGCGTATCATCAACTGGTACCCCAACAGTAATTACGCGCAATAAGATTTATAATTTAACGACTACGCGTACCGGTACCACCACATCAGCTCCCATTGTCGCTGGTGTTTATGCACCTTCTGGTGCCGCCACTTACAGCAACAACTTTATCAGTCTTACGCAAAGTACTGCGTCAACCCAGCCTTTATTAAGGGGTGTGTTGCTGGAGACAACAGGCAATAACAATGTATTCTTCAACAGCATATTTATTGGCGGTACTGCCGCGGCTGCGAATAATACCTATGGCCTGTACAGGACATCTACCACCGGCACCCAATCTATTTTAAATAATATCCTTTCCAACCAGCGTACCGGTACCGGAAACCATTTTGCAATAGGCACAAGCTCTGTTACAGGATGGAACGCTGCATTTTCCAATTATAATGACCTGCATTCAATCAATGTTTCCAGCCTCGGTGATTGGGGTGGAACGGCCCTGACACTGGCCAACTGGAAAGCAGCACAACCCGGCGGTTCCGGAGGTGATGCGAATTCATTCTCCGAACTGCCAGCATTTGTTTCTGCAACTGACCTGCATATTCCTAATGCAACTGCCACTCAGATAGAATCTGGCGGTACACCTGCAGGCGGAATTACTACCGATATTGATAATGAAACAAGGCCCGGCCCCACTAACACGAATGGTGGTGGTACACAGGTGGATGTGGGTGCCGATGAATTTGATGGAACGCCCGCCAGTGGAATGATCTATGTATCCAGCACCACCACACAGGCCAATACCAGTAGTGTGCCAAGAGGAACTACTAACCAGCAGGTGATCGGCGTGGAGATCGTAACATCCGGCACGTTATCTCCGCTGAGTGCCACTTCGTTTACTCTGAACACGAATGGCACCACAGCACCACTTACAGATATTACCAATGCCAAACTCTGGTATACCGGTACCAGCTCAACTTTTGCCACTACCACACAATATGGTTCTACGGTGGCTGCACCCAACGGATCATTTAATATCACCGGATCACAAGTGCTTTCTACAGGAACCAATTATTTCTGGCTCACCTACGATGTGCCCTGTGGAGCCACATTGACCAATGCTGTGGATGCAGAATGTAATTTGGTGATCGTGGGAGAAGCCAACAACCCCACACCGCAGGCACCTGCAGGATCACGCACCATTGGAGCCAGTGCAGGACTCAGTGGTACCGTTACCATCGGTGCAGCGGGCAACTATCCCACACTCACCGGAACAGGTGGATTGTTCGAGGCCATTAACACCAATGGTATTTCAGCCAACCTTACTGCCAACATCGTCGATGCTGCAGTTACAGAACCCGGCACTGTGGTACTGAATACCGTGAACAATGTGTGCGGAGGACCATTTACTATACTCATTAAACCAAACACCACTTCAGTACTTACCGGTACCGTAGGTACGGGTGCGGTGATCAAATTGAACGGTGCTGATAATGTAACCATTGATGGAAGCAATAGTGGCGGTACAGACAGAAGCCTTACTATCCGTAACACAACCACTACTACCACGGGCAACGCGGTAATCTGGTTAGCTTCGGCAGCAGCTTCTAATGGTGCTAACAGTAACACGATTAAAAACAGTATCATAGAAGGTAATTCTTCCACTACCAGCTTTACCGGTATCCATATTGGTGGCAGCACCACTATTGGTATTACCACCGCCGGATTAGAAGCCAACAATACCAATACGATCAACAATAACCTGTTCCGCAAAACCATCAATGGTGTTACCCTCTTTGGTTTTGGAGCTGCTACTCCTGATCAGGGCAACGTAATCAGCAATAACAATTTCGGTACGGCTGTAACAGGAGAAGGTCATTCATTACTCGCAATTAATGCTGACAGACAATCAGGTCTGATTGTATCCGGCAATGAAGTGCAGAATGTAGTAAATGCTACCAATACTTCATCCACTCCGTTTGGTGGTATCCGCCTGCTTGACTTTAAAAATGGTTTGTGCTTCAATAACAAAGTACATGACCTGGCGTATACCGGTACCAGCACACCGAAGATCTATGGTATCGCCATGACCAATGCTACTTATACTACCGTAGGTAACCCGTCCAACGCACAGATCTATAACAACATCGTATACCGGATCAACTCAACTGGTACGAGTGCCGTGTGGAACCTGACCGGTATCCTCGCCAGTGCGGGTTATGGTGATAAGATCACCTATAACTCGGTACATCTTACCGGTCAATTGGCAAATAGTGCTTCCGGACTTGCTGCTGCTTTTGCAAATGGTGATGCCAATATTACCAGTGTGGGTACCAATATCGAAGTACAAAACAACAGTTTCAGCATTACCGGATCCAGTGCTATTGCCGGCGGTAATTTCTGGGCTTATTATACGCAGGCTACTACACTGACAGGTTCTGTGCTCAATTACAACGACCTGTATGCTGCCGGTACCAATGTGACCAGCAATGTGGGCCGATTCAATGCGACCAACTATGCTACACTGGCTGCATGGCAGGGTGCAACTGCACAGGATGCCAACTCTATATCCACCGATCCGCAATACAATGCAGTGAATAACCTGATTCCACAACTTGGTTCACCTCTTGTGAATGCGGGTACACCGATTGTTGGGATTACCACCGATATTACCGGATTTACACGGAGTGTAACCACACCAACCATTGGTGCTTACGAACAGGCTGGTGATGCCGCAGCACCTACTATTACGTACACCGCGCTGCCCTTTACTTGTGCTACTGCGGACAGAACACTCGCTGGCGTAACCATCGCGGATGTTACAGGCGTACCGACCACCGGTGCATTACAACCAAGGATCTATTTCCGAAAAAATGCCGGTGCATGGTTCTCTAATCAGGGAACACTGACCACTGGAAACGGTATCAGCGGTACATGGGATTTCACGATTACTGCAGCTACGATGGGTGGTCTCACCGCCGGTGATGTGGTACAATACTATGTCATTGCGCAGGATCTGGCAGGTACACCCAATATCGGATCTAACCCTGCAGCAGGCCTGGTGGCTACCGATGTGAATACGGTGACTACAGCACCTACCACACCAGCAAGTTATACGATCAGCAATACATTAAGTGGTGCCTATACAGTAGGTGCAGCGGGTAACTATACCACACTTACAGCGGCCATCACAGCCTACAATACAGCCTGTCTTACCGGACCTGTAGTGTTCAACCTGATCGATGCCAGCTACAGTGCCGGTGAAACATTCCCGATCACGATCAATGCTAACCCCAATGCCAGCAGTGTAAATACACTGACCATTAAACCCAATACCGGTGTTACGGCTTCTATCAGCGGCAACAATGCCACCACTATCCTGAAACTGGCAGGTGCTGACTATGTGACCATTGATGGATCCAATAACGGTTCAACCAGCATTGACCTCACCATTACCAACACTGGTACCGGTTCGGTGATTTGGATGGGTACCGACGCTACCGCCGGAGCAACCAACAATACACTGAAGAATTTCAACATGGTAGGCCCGGGTGCATTTGGCGGACAGGGTATCATTGCCGGTAGCGGTGCCACATTCGGCAGCGCTGCAGAAAATGGACGCCCCAATTCCAACAACACTGTACAGAACCTTACAGCTAAAGGAGTGCAGAATGCCATCTTTGCTTTGGGTGATGCCACCACACTGGATGATAACTGGGTAATCACGAAGAATAACTTTGGCTCTGCTGTAGCGGCTGAAAAACTCAGCTTCCGCGGTATTGCATTGCAGAATGCATCCAACTTTACCATTAGTGAGAATAAAGTGATTGGAGTAAGCTCTTCTACCGGTTCATCTTCTACCATGAGCGGTATACTGGTTGGTGCTACAATTAACGGTGGTATTATCACGAAGAATGAAATGCGGGATATCAAACAGAATAACACCACTGGTTGGGGCAGTAATGGAATCTTCCTCAACTCAACCAGCACCGCTGCGAACGTGACCGTTACCAATAACTTTATCAGCGATGTGGCTTCACAGGGCTTCAATGGCCAGGATCAGTCTGACAACGGTTATGGATTAATGATCAATAATGGCGGCGGTTATCAGGTTTATTACAATACGGTACTGATGAATACTGAACAGGTTGCAACAGGCGGACAACCTGCAGCCCTTAATCTGGCAGCGGCTGTTGCTGCAGGCGGCGTAAACCTGCGCAACAATATCCTGGTGACCACACAGACAGTGGGTGTCAACTATTCAGTGATCAACCAGGGCGTGGCTGCAGCATTCGGTACCATCAATTACAACGATTATGTAAGTACAGAGAATATCGGCTTCCAGACCACCAGCCAGGTAACACTCACAGATTGGCAGACCGCCACCACACAGGATGCCAATTCCATCAGCGTGGCACCGGTATTTGTATCTGCAACCGATCTGCACCTGGTGACCGGCAGCAACTGTAACCTGCACCGCAGAGGTACTCCGATTGCCGGTATTACCGTTGACTATGACAATGAAACAAGGAGCGCTACCAACCCGGATATGGGTGCAGATGAATATGCCAACAGTACCACCGGCACGATGACCTGGACCGGTGCCGTAAGTACCGACTGGTTTGATGTACGCAACTGGTCGGCTTGTGAAATACCCGGACCTACTTCCAATGTAGTAATCAATGGATCATTGCCCAATTATCCAAACGTAACCTCCAACGTAACCATCAACAGCCTGACCCTGAATACAGGATCATCCCTTACAGCGGCTACTGGTGTGGTGATTACATTGCTGAGCTTGTAAAATATACGGAGGGGAATTGCTTGTCAGTTCCCCTCTTTTATCTTCCAGTTAAAGAATAACCGGGTGATAAACTATAATTCATACAACGCGGTATCATTTTTGCAATGTATGAATGAACCAAACAGACCATAAACACCGGCAAGGCCGGAACAAATTTTTCGCTATGCACGAAGAAATGCTGCAGACTTCCAACAACATTATACGAATTCCCACGTCAGACGGGATAGTGACGATCAACATGGATGATATCATCCGGGTGCAGGCTATCAGCAATTACAGCAAACTGTATTTTGCCAGCAAGATCAATGGCACACATAAAACACTGGTCGTTGCCAAAGTACTCCGCTGGTTTGAAGAGAACCTGGTATCTGAGAATTTTGTCCGTGTACACCGTACGCATATTGTCAACAAAAAATTCATCAGCGATTTTATCAACAGTCCGGTACATCCCGCACACGGAGGTAAATTGTTTTTATCTAATGGCGAGCTGATCGAAGTGTCCAAACGAAAAAAACCGTTCTTCTTAAAATACTGGTTTAGCCACGCCGCCTGAATAACCTATTGATTTTATGAAAACCGCTAAGGCCTGTTTCTTCCGAAACGGGCTTTTTTTTAGCTGCGAGCTTTGAGCAACGAGCTGTCAGCTATCAGCTTTGAGGCATTATTGTCCGGGGAAACTTTTTGCAAAGCCCTGAAACATTGCCCCAGAGCGGGTTCTAGCCCCTCTCCTTTGGGGTTTCTGAGTTCGCACAACGTGCGGATGAAAGAAACGCGCGTAGCGCTTGGGGAGGGGTCTGAATTGATTTTCAAACTAATAAATAGTTTTAACGGACAACAATGGCTTGTAGCTTGTCACTGGCTGTTCAAAGCTCGCAGCTGATAGCTCGCAGCTCGAAGCTGGCTGTTTATAATTTAGCTACCTTCGCCGCTTATAAAACCATGCAGAGATCAAACTATCCTCATGGCTATCGGGGTTCTATTGACAATTCACAATTCACAATTGACCATTCACCACTCACCATACATGCAACGTTGTATCGCCCTCGCGAAAAAGGGAGCGGGCTATGTAGCACCCAACCCATTGGTGGGGGCGGTGCTGATGTATCAGGATCGGATCATCGGGGAAGGCTGGCATAAACAATACGGACAGGCCCATGCAGAAGTGAATTGTATAGAGGATGCCATCAACAATGGATTTGCAGCGCAGATCGCCGAATCAACCTTATATGTGACATTAGAGCCCTGTGCGCATTTCGGAAAAACGCCTCCCTGTGCCGACCTCATCATCCGCCATCGCATACCCCGCGTGGTGATCGGATGCCGCGATCCCTTTCCCGCAGTGAATGGCAAAGGCATTGAAAAATTACAGGCCGCAGGTATGGAAGTGATCGTTGGGGTATTGGAAGCGGAATGCCGCGAACTGAATAAACGTTTTTTTTGCTTTCACGAAAAAAAACGGCCATA
This sequence comes from Bacteroidota bacterium, assembly GCA_026391455.1. Lineage (GTDB taxonomy): Bacteria > Bacteroidota > Bacteroidia > Chitinophagales > Chitinophagaceae > JJ008. The sequence continues at coordinate 7,366 of JAPLEH010000067.1, read as the reverse complement.
TATCATTTTGAAATGGGCCCAAACCGCCGATGGTTTCATCGCCCCGTTACCAGCAGCGGATAAAGGCATTCCGGCAGAACGCTGGCTTATCAGCAACGAAATATCCAATCGCCTTGTACACCGCTGGCGCAGCGAAGAAGCGGCCATCCTTGTGGGTACCAATACCGCTTTATGGGATGATCCCGCACTCACCAACCGCCTCTGGCCGGGACCTTCACCTGTGCGGCTGGTAGTGGATATGGACAGACGGCTTCCCGCCACGTTACGCATATTCAATGGAGATGTAAAGACCATTGTGTTCAATGCGGGTAAGTCTGCCGAAGAAGGAAATACGACTTATTACCAACTGAATAAAAACGAACCCCTCATACCACAATTGTTGCAGGCTTTGTATCAATTGCAACTGCAAAGTGTATTGGTGGAGGGCGGGGCCACGCTGCTTCGCTCCTTCATCGAAGCGAATGCCTGGGATGAAGCCCGGGTACTAACGGCCATGGATATGCGAAAAGGCAGCGGACTGGCCGCCCCGGAATTAACATCGGCCCGGCTCGCAGAAACCACCCGGCTGCTCACCGATACCATCGAACAATTTCAACCTACGATACCACACTGATGAATCCCGATTACTACTTTACCATCGACAGGCCCGGCATGGCCGAATTCAAAGACCGCGGCAGTCAATTTATCGCATATACATACCCGTTAGTGAGCATAGCTGACTTTAAAGAAAAGCTTGCTGCACTGAAAAAAGAGCATCCAAAAGCCGTACACCATTGCTTTGCGTACCGACTCGGGCTGGATGGCATCCAGTTTCGCGTAAGCGATGATGGCGAACCATCCGGCACGGCAGGCAAACCCATCCTGGGTCAGATCGACAGCAAGCAACTCACGGATGTACTCATTGTTGTGGTACGGTATTTCGGCGGCACACTGCTCGGCGTACCCGGTCTTATCAACGCCTACAAAACCGCCGCCTCCCTCGCCCTGCAGGTAACGCCCATTGTGCAAAAGCCTGTTCTCATCAATTACCGCATGGAATTCGATCATACACAGATTCATCCGGTAATGCAGATCATCAAACATTTCGGCTGTGTCATTCATAAACAGGATAACCAACTATTCTGTGTAGTAGAAGCAGGCCTTCCGAAAAACCGATTGGAAGAAATTTTATTTCGATTGAACGAATTGAGAAGTGTTGAACTAACGAAATGCTAATTAGCTAATGTGCTGATGTGCTAATGTGATAATGGAACAGCCAGTAACAAGCTTCAAGGTGGGAGCTACAAGCAAACAGCCAACTGCAAACTGTATTCAACCTGCCTTCGGCTACGCTCAGGCATCAGCAACCTATGTCACTTATGTAACTTCTTAAACCTCTTGAACCTCTTGAACCTTTGGAACCTCTTAAACCTATGCAACCTATTGTACCTATGTAACCTATTGAACCTTTTTCTTCCCCCACGAAGGAAACTCCCCTCTTCCAAATACCCCCATCAATCATAGTAATACAACGTCTCGTCAAAATTCGCCGTACCAGGAAATGATTTCTTGCGGTAGAGGGGTTTGTTGTTGGCTGAATAGCGGAATTCGCTGGTATAGGAGCTGATGCTGGGATTATTGTACCGGGTAATATTATTCGCCGATTTATAATCATCATAGAAGAGTTCTGCAAAGTAAAATGCATCGGCCCGGGTAAACGGCAATGAATTCACCTTATCATCATAGTTGAAACTGAGTGTATCGATACCCGGATGGGTGGTCCAGGCAAAGATGGCTTTGTCGAGACTGCCAGAACCGGTGTATTGAAATTGCGAAGTAACCAGCAGCGAATAAGGGCCATTGTTAATACTGCGGTATTCGGGGCGCTGTACCAGTTGATTGCCGGAATACACATAGAGGGCACTGTCGCGGGTTTGCTGAGGCCCGGTAATCACCTGTATGGTCCCGATGGTTTTACCCGTGCCATCAAACTTGTTGCGGGTGCTGATGCGGGTAGTGCCGCTGGCAGAAATGGAGGTAAACTCAATCGTTTCCGGGAGGCCTTGGGCATTGCGGGTAATGATTTCGGTATTGGTAAAATTGCCCACCCCGCCGTTTGTCGATCCGGTGGTGGTAATGCTGATCACTTTTCCGGACGCATTATATCCATATTCTGTCGTGATCTTTTGATTGGTGTAGTTGGACGTAGTAACCGTTTTCAGCAACTGGTTAAAGTTCACGCCTTGCGGTTCTTCCGGTGCATCGTTTTCTTTTTTACAGGAGACAAGGACAAAACCGGCCAGCAGGATGCTGACAATCGCAAAAAGATTTTTTTTCATGTGCTATTTCTTCATAGAAATATACGAAAAAAAACGCAATCCTGCAAGCTTTGTATGGACAGTGTTTGCATGTATTACTGGCCCCTGAAACGGCTGCTCACCACCAGGTCTTTGCTGCCGGGGGTATAATGGTAAAACCCTTCGCCGCTTTTGGTGCCCAGTTTGCCGGCCATTACCATGTTTACCAGCAGGGGGCAGGGGGCGTATTTGGGATTGCCGAATCCATCATGCAGTACACGGAGAATGGCGAGGCAAACATCGAGCCCGATAAAGTCCGCCAGTTGCAAAGGCCCCATGGGGTGTGCCATACCGAGTTTCATTACGGTATCTATTTCTTCCACGCCGGCCACACCTTCAAATAAAGTATAGATGGCTTCATTGATCATGGGCATCAGGATGCGGTTGGCCACAAAGCCGGGGTAGTCATTTACTTCGCAGGGTATTTTGCCGAGTTGTTTGCTAAGGGCAACGATGGCATCCGTTACTTCTTTATCGGTGGCATAGCCGTTGATTACTTCCACCAGTTTCATTACGGGTACGGGATTCATAAAGTGCATACCGATCACTTTACCGGCCCTGCCCGTGGAGGCAGCTATTTTGGTAATAGAAATGGAAGATGTATTTGTAGCTAGAATGCAATCTTTGGGGGCGAACGTATCTATTTGTTCAAAGATCTGCAATTTCAGTTCTTCGTTCTCGGTGGCGGCTTCCACTACCAGGGCAGCATCGGCCACGCCTTTGGCCAGTTCGGAGTATACGCTGATATTAGCGAGGGCTGCTTTTTTCTGTTCTTCGGTGGCGCTTCCTTTGGCGATCTGCCGGTCGAAGTTTTTGGCAATATTGGCCAGGGCCTTATCCAGTTGGGCCAGGGATACATCTACGATATTTACTTTGAAACCATGTTGTGCAAATACGTGAGCAATACCATTGCCCATAGTGCCGGCGCCGATTACGGCTATTGTTCCTGTGATGGTCATACAATCGGTTTTGAAGAGAGTGTGGTTATAAATGGGTTTTCGATGCAAAGTTAGGAAGATTGCTTCGAGTGGGGAGTTGTAAGCTACAAGCTTTTAGCTGCAAGCTGCAAGCCTTAAGGCATTAAGGGTTTTCCCCACAGTGGGGCAAAACCCTTTATGGTGCCCCAAAGGAGGCTTGCCTAAATTAGGCAAGACCCTTTGGGGCAGGGGCGGCCCTGAGCAAATAAAGCTTTACCAACGCTTCGAAATGAAAGCTATCTGCCTCAGGCTAAGACCTTCGAAGTAAAAGCCACTATCATCTATCCACTATTATCTATCATCTTTTATCTATACACAGCTGCGTCAACCGCGCATAAAACCCAAACTGTCTTTCCAACTGATAAAACGCATCTTTGGCCAGGTGATCCATTTCGGAAATGCGGATCATATTGCAGATGGCTTCGCCGGTGGCGATTAGTTCTTCCAGGGGGTCGGGTATGTCTTCATCGTGCAGCAGGGCTTTCAGAATGTCTTCGGGGGTGGGCTTTTGTACGGCCATATTGATAGGGTATTTTATTGGGTAGGAAAAATCTGTAACTTATTGATTTGCAGGTGGTCATATCAATAGGGTTGTCATAGGGTCAAAGAAATACAGACTATATTTCTAAGCACTAATTCTAAATAGGGAATTGTCAATTAGCTAGGTTGTTAAATCAAAATACCATGTTTATGGTATTTTTAATATATTAAAAGGTCTTTATGTTAGAGCTTAAACAAAATTTCTAGTAACTATTCAATAATTAGATACTTTTCTTGTTCCCAATAATTACAATTCTTCCAATCGGAAATGTTAATATTGAAAATAGAACATTAATTATCGATAGTATGATAATGTAATTTGTTGAATGAGTTTTTTTTATTTCAAAGACAGGTTGTTATTACATGATAATCAAAGATTTTTTTTACCAATGTACATTACTTTAAATCATTTAAAGGAGTATAAGGGATTGACTCTAGCCCATAAGTCGAAAAGGAAAAAGACCCTGAAAGATTTGATTATTAACCTCTTTGAAAGTACAGATGAGTTTAATAAAATAAAAGAGTTTTCAGAATACCAGACCTCTGTTTTTTTGTCTCATAAGCATGATGAAGGTGAAGTGCTGGAGAAGTCCATATTATTACTACAAAGTCTTGATGTTAGAGTTTACATTGATTGGCTTGATGAGCAAATGCCATTAACTACTTCACGAGAGACTGCCGAATTGATTAAAGTAAAGATAAAGGAATGCTCAAAATTTATTTTTTTAGCAACCTCTGAAGCAGTTGAATCAAAATGGTGTAATTGGGAATTAGGATTTGGAGATTCTATAAAGTATCCGAATAGTATCGCAGTAATGCCAATTGCATCGGATGAAGGTAATTGGAAGGGCTATGAATATTTAGATATTTATCCTATTGTCAAATTGGACGAAAATAAAAACTATTGCGTAGAATTTAAAAATAAACAGATAGATTTGGCCTCTTGGTTGTTGCAGTAGTTATAAATTGGTAATCTTATTTTATTTGTATGAATTTTAGCAGGGAAATTGAGGTTTTTATTAATGATTTTGTAAAAGATCTTAATGAAAATTCCGCATCGATTTTTGCAGGAGCTGGGCTTTCTATCCCCGCTGGGTTTGTGAACTGGAGTGAATTGATGTATGAAATCGCTCAAGATTTAGGACTCGATATAAGCATAGAGAAGGATATGCTATCTGTTGCTCAATTCCATGTAAATGAGAGCCAGACTCGTTCAAAGTTAAACCGAAAAATATTAGAAGAGTTCACTAATGAAACATCAGAAACTGAGAATCATAAAATAATCGCACGCCTTCCAATTTCTTCAATATGGACTACGAATTATGATAATTTAATAGAAAAATCGTTTCTAAAAACTGGAAAAGTAGTTGATGTGAAAATCACGAACCGACAGTTGTTAATTACTAAGCCTAAAAGAGATATAGTTGTTTTTAAGATGCACGGTGATGTTAACTACCCTAATGAGGCGATTTTAACCAAGGAGCAATATGAGCAATATCATCAAACTCATGAGCCTTTTATAAATACATTAATGGGTGAGCTAATCACGAAGACGTTCTTGTTTATAGGCTTTAGTTTTACAGACCCTAATCTTGATTATGTTCTTAGTCGGCTTAATTTTCGTTTTCGTGAAGATAAAAGACAACATTATTGTTTTGTAAAGAAGCCTCATTTAGGGGATCCTCAAAATCCTAATGATGCAACTCTTGATTACAATAGCCGACGACTTTCGTTATCAATAAATGATTTGAAACGATATGGAATAAAGTCACTTATTATTAATGAGTATAGTGAAATTACAAGTATATTGGCGGAGATCGAACAAAGGTATAAAAAACGAACAATATTTATATCTGGGAGTGCAGTGGATTATTCGCCAATGTCGAAAAATGATGCAATTGAGTTTATTCATGTTTTGTCTAGAAGTTTAATTGAAAATGATTATCGGATTGTGAACGGTTTTGGTTCCGGTGTTGGTACACCTATTATAAATGGCGTGCTTGATGCTATGCATAAAAACCCAACTAGGTTTTCAGATAATCAACTTTTACTAAAGCCTTTTCCCCAATTTAGTAGCGGCGGTAAAACTATAACAGATATTTGGGAGGAGTATAGATACAATATGGTAGCACAGTGTGGCGTTTCAATTTTTCTTTTTGGTAATAAAATAAGTGAAAATGGTCTGAAGGAATCAGATGGTGTATTCAGTGAGTTTGAAATATCTGCAAAATGTGGCAATATTTGTATTCCTATAGGGATGACTGGGTCTGCAGCAAAAGCTATCTATGAAACAATAATGCTGGCACCCCAAAAGTATTATGAGAACCCTGATATAATTATACCAGCATTAAAAGAACTTAATACAATTCAACATTCAATAGAGGGAACTATTTCTATAATCATATCACTTTTGAAGAAACTTTGAGCGTTTCCCATATTGATATTATTCATTAATGTATTGCGGCGTTTAGTTGAGTGAGATTCTAAAAATTGGAATATATGAAAAGCCGGACAAGTGAGAGTCCGCAAAATACACAATTACGGCATCCGTCTTACAGGCACAGTCCATCCTACACCCCATCCCTACGGCTTCCCGTACTTCCAATTTCTCTGAAGTGTGTATTTCCCCTCCGAATATTATGGTTGAATAAGAGTGTAAGGATTTGTGAAGCCAGCCAAAGACTCCTGGTTTATTCAGGGGCTGGTGCTGGTGGGTTCATACAATCCCATAACCGGGCGTAGAGCAGGAACCTTTTTTCGAGTTCGAAGAGTGAATATTTTCATTCGGCATCTAATTCGGAAGTGTATGCAAAATGAATGATTGCTTTGCCTGTGGAAATCAGGTTGTCTACTACAAAAAAATCGTTGTTGCCATCGAGCATGGCCTCCATTACCTGCTTTGGGGTAGGGGTGGTCATAATGTAAGGAATTTGCCTGGCAGAAAAAAATACGGTCCTGCCTGTCCCGTTGCTTTACGTCTACTTCATAGACAGCATGCCCATTACAGGCATGCACGGGGGTGCAAGACCGCGTATCGTAAAAAGTTGCAGGCATAAAAAAGCCTGCAACTGTAGGCGGCAGGATTGACCTGTCGATGAAGTAAAAAACGTAAAGCGGGCTAAAAGTAGGGAAAAGAATTATTCAACTGCAAAAACTACGTAGGCTAATTTGTAAATAGACCAATTATATGGATGAAATGTAAGTTTTAGCTCCAGACTCGATACATGAATGAGCTGTAGAATAAAAATTATACTTTTGTTTTTTAAATCAGCAACCGCGCCGGGCAGGCTAAACACTGAATACCGTAATATCGCCAATGCTTCAACGTTAGCAGCAAGCCAATGAAGACACTACTTTTACTATTTGCATTTCTGTAAATTCCTGTCATGTTGACCCACCATTCCTGCATGTTGACCCACCCCACTGTGGAGTGGATTATTGCGGTCCCGAGAATAGTATGAATAAGAGCTTGAATCAGTTTTAAAAATACGTTGGTTTCTTATTTTGTTGCTG
>JAPLEH010000003.1 GCA_026391455.1 Bacteroidota bacterium | reverse complement strand
ATGTATTGCTGGAAGAGATGCCCCTGAATCTGAGTGATAAAGTGGATGAGCGCAGATTGCTGGAACTATATACTTCCCGGGATCGCACAACAGAGAAAGAACAGTATACACCACCTAATAGTGAAACAGAAATTATACTGGCAGAAATATGGAAGAAAATACTTAACAGGGAGAACATAGACATTCATCAGAACTTTTTTGTGATAGGAGGTCATTCATTGCTGGCCACCAGGGTAATGACATCCATCAGAAAGGAAATGAGAGTATCGCTTTCGGTGGGTGACCTTTTCAGAAAACCAACGATAGCTGAACTGGCAGAATTGGTGGATACAAAGAAAAATCTGAGTCCAACTCCGCCAATCACAGTAGAAAAACGGCCGGCCCTCATACCCCTGTCTTATACCCAGGAACGGATGTGGTTTATCGACAGACTTCAGGGCAGCATAAACTATCACATACCGGCAGTGGTCAGGATAAAGGGTCCTGTAGATATACAATCTCTCGAAAAAGCTTTCAGGAGTATACTTGAAAGACATGAAGCCTTGCGGACTGTTTTCAGGGAGGTAGAGGATATCCCATACCAGTTTGTGTTGCCTATGGAGGAATGGGTTCCGGAATATATAACTATACAAGATGACAGCGGATTTACTGATGATTTTATAAACGCCGCTATCAATAAACCATTTGATTTGTCGAGGGATTGCATGCTTCGTGTCGCAATCGGTAAGACAATGGATCATGATCATTTACTGGTACTCACGATGCATCATATTGCATCCGATGGGTGGTCCGCCTCTATATTGGTGAATGAACTTGTGGAATATTACAGAGCTGGCCTTGAAAAAAGAGCACCTGCCCTTCCGGCTCTTAAGGTACAATATGCCGATTATTGTATCTGGCAGAAAACCTATATGGCTCAGGAGATTGATAAAAAACTGCAATACTGGAAAAAACAATTGGAAGGTACAGCCCAGCTTAATCTGCCAATTCAGTACAAAAGACCAACCTACCAGAGTGGCAAAGGGGCACTGGTCAATGCCAGGATAAACCAGGAAATCACTCTCCGGTTGAATGAGCTTTCAAAAAAAGAAAATGTAACATTGTTCGTTACACTTCTCAGTGTATTCAAAGTGTTGTTGTACAGATATTCACGGGAGAGTGATATCTGTGTGGGAAGCCCGGTAGCAAACCGTATTGCCAAAGAGACAGAGCCTCTTATTGGTTGTTTCATAAATACACTCCCACTCCGGAGCAAATTGGAGGATACAATGAGCTTCCGGGAACTATTGTATCAGTTACGGGAAACAACGGTGCAGGCTTACAGTCATCAGGATGTACCGCTCGAAAAAATAATTGACAGCGTGGTGACGGAAAGGCATACCGACAGGAATACGCTTTTTCAGGTCCTTTTTTCGCTGGACAACAATGAGGCCCCTTCAACAATAGCCATTGAATCGTTGTCCTTTTCTGCTGTTCCTTTTAAACCTGCTACCAGCAAATTTGATTTTGGAATCAATATTACCGGTACTCCAGAAGGTCTGCATTTTGATATTTCCTACAGTACTGACCTTTTTTCTCAGGAATTTATCCAGCGACTCTCCGGTCATTTTATGGAATTAATCCGGTCAGTGATTATTGATCCCGGACAGCAAATAGGCGGGATGAACATGGTAACAAACATGGAGGCCGACCAGATAAAATCATTATATTCCACCCTGCCGGTATCGCTGCCGGCAGGGGGAGATATTGTTTCCTTGTTTAGGAAACAGGTTAATGAACATGCGCAGCACACAGCGTTGGTTTATGGAGACCAATCCATGACCTATGCGCAATTGTACAAAAGGGCATTTACACTTGCATCCGTACTTAAGCAAAAAGTCGGGGAAAGGAATAAGCCTGTTCCTGTTTGTATGGAAAACCCGCTCGGGATGGTCACAGCGATGATGGGAATATTAATGGCTGGTTGTGCCTATGTTCCGCTTGACCCTGCAGATCAGTTGACTGAAAGGGTCAGTTATGTGCTTACCGATTGTGATGCAACTGTCATCGTAACGGATAACCATTTTAATTCTGCCCTATCTGGTATCCCTGAAAAAAATATTATCCGGATAGATATACTTGAAGAAGTTTCTGATGACCCGGGTACTCCGGACCTGTTTTCTCCTTCACCCGGTGATCTGGCCTATATCATTTACACCTCGGGTTCATCGGGACGTCCGAAAGGGGTGATGGTGACTCACGGAAACCTTTCAGATTATTTTGGAGGACTTTTTGCCAGAACCGGTATCGGGGAATACGCGTCATTCGGACTGATGTCCACTCTGACTGCAGACCTTGGCAAGACCGTGTTGTTCGGGTCTCTACTTTCGGGAGGTGTTCTTCATCTTTTTTCAAGAGAGTCACTCAGCGACGCTGTTTTCCTGCATAAGTACTTTTCTCAAAACCGGATTGATTGTATTAAAATTGTTCCTTCTCATTGGAAAGTGCTCGATACGGGCAAACCATTATTGCCACAGAAACTTATTGTTTTCGGGGGGGAGGAACTTACAACAGATATTACAGAAAGAATAGAGGCCTTTTATCCCGGACTTCGGATTATTAACCATTACGGACCTACCGAAACCACCATCGGTAAGCTACTATATGAAGTGCCATCGGGCAAGCAATTGTATAAAATACCGGTAGGCAGGCCGTTCTCCAATACGCAGTTGTATGTACTTGATCAGCGGCTGCAGTTATGCCCGTTGGGTGTACCTGGTGAATTGTTTATAAGCAGTGACGGTGTTGCCGCAGGATACGTTAATAACAACTCGCTTACAGCAGAAAAATTTCTGGAAGATCCTTTCCGTAAAGGATACAGAATGTATAGAACCGGCGATAGGGTGGTACAACTTGATGACGGTAATATTGTTTTTCACGGAAGGGCAGATAACCAGGTGAAAATCCGTGGCTACCGGATTGAACCGGATGAAATCAGTTTTGTGCTTAGTGAAATGCCTTCTGTTCGTCAGGCTGTTGTTATGGCATTTACGGAGAAGGAGCCAGCATGCCTCGTGGCCTTTTTTGTGGCAGATGAGGATATTTCAAATGATAGTATACAGTCGTATTTGAAAAAGCGATTGCCTGCTTATATGATTCCGTCTGTATTCATAAAGATGGATAGAATACCTGTTACATCAAATGGTAAAACGGACAGGAAAGCACTTTCACTTATTGAAAGGCCGGTATTGTCGATGCGGACATATATAGCTCCTGTTACAGAGACAGAGCGTCTGGTGTGTGATCTGTGGTCTGGTTATCTGGGTAGTGTGCAGGTGGGTCTTGGGGATAATTTTTTTGATCTTGGAGGTCATTCACTCTTGGCAGCGCG
>JAPLEH010000049.1 GCA_026391455.1 Bacteroidota bacterium | reverse complement strand
GCAAGCGGGTCTTTGCAAGCAGACCGGAAATACTGGCTTAATCAATTCAGCGGTGAACTTCCTCTACTTGAGCTTCCCGGCGATAACGCAAGACCTGTGAGTAAGACTTTTAATGGTAAGACAGCAAACTACGAATTCAATACCCTTACAAGCATCAGCATCAGGGAGTATGCTCAAAAGAAAGGAGGGACAGTTTTCATGGGCTTATTATCCGGCGTCTTTCTCCTGTTGAAGAAATATGCTGGTCAGGATGATCTGATCATCGGAACCCCTGTTGCGGGAAGAGAACATTCCGAACTTGAAGATATTATCGGTTTCTTCGTCAATACCATTGCTATACGGTCCAGCGTCAGCGCCACAGAGAATTTCGATGCATTATTCAGCAATGTAATGGAGAACACACTTAATGGATATACGAATCAATTATACCCTTTTGATGAACTGGTGGATGCATTGAAATTGAAAAGGGATAACAGCCGCAACGCATTATTCGAGGTTATGGCGGTTATGCAGAATGCAGGAACGTACGAGTATAAAAATCATGCTCAGGATCGGCTTAAAATCTCCGGTTACGGAGGGGAAATAAGCCGCTTTAGCAAATTCGATCTTGTCTTCAATTTTTCTGAAGCAGGAGATGCCATTAAAATCAGCCTGGAATACAACTGCGATATTTTTCGGCAGGCCACCGTCGAAAAAATGCTTCGTCACCTGGAGGCACTGCTGGACACAGCACTCCGGCATCCGTCACTTCCGCTTTGCAGACTGGATTATCTCTCTGAGCAGGAAAAACTTTGCCAGCTTATACAATTTCAGGGGCACAATAGTCCATACAGATCCGATAAAACTGTTATTTCTTTATTTGAAGAGCAGGTGGCAAAAACACCCATGAACAAAGCGCTTATTTTTAAAGAAAGGACATTCAGCTATCAGGAATTGAATCTGGAGGCGGATAAACTGGCTGCTTTTCTGGTAATGCAGCATGTGAAAAAGGGAGACAATGTGGCTGTATTACTGAACCGGAGCGAATGGATGATTATTTCCCTGCTTGCCATAATGAAAACGGGGGCTGTATATGTTCCGCTTGATCCGGAATTTCCCGAAGACCGTATTGAAACAATATTGAATGATAGTAAAGCAGTTGTCACAATTGACTCCTTATTGTTGTCGGGGTTTCTTGATGTGAGAGATAGTATATCATCTGATATTCCCGTAATTGAACGTACTGCCTGCGATCTTCTGTATATAATGTTTACATCCGGTTCAACTGGCAAGCCTAAAGGAGTAATGGTGGAAAACCGGGGAGTGATCAACATGATTGACTGGATGTGGCAACAATTTAATTTTACTCAATCAGATTTAATTCTGCAAAAAACTTCTTTCACCTTCGACGTTTCTGTTTGGGAAATATTTATGCCATTATGCAATGGGGCTGCAGTGTTGTTGTGTGAAGATCAGTATGTGGCATCACCAGCTGACATTCTCCGGTATATCCGTTCAGGTGGAGCAACCGCTTTAAGTTTTGTGCCGGGATTGCTGAATACTTTTATTTATTATATTAAAGAAAACAATATTCCAGGCGATCCATTGAGCACATTGAAGATGGCTGCCTCATTAGGAGAAGCTCTGCCTCCTGAAACAGTAAGAGGCTGGTACAGTATCACCCGGGCTCCTTTGCATAACATGTATGGCCCTACTGAAGCGTCTATAGCAGTAACACTTTATACCACAAAACCCGATGATGTATTAATCCCCATTGGTAAACCAATTGCAAATACACAGATGTATGTTCTTGGAGACGCGCTTGAGTTATTACCTGTAGGCGTTCCCGGGGATATTTATATTGGTGGTGATTGTCTTTCCAGGGGTTATTTGAATCAGCCTGATTTAACTGCCGCCTCGTTTATTGCCAATCCTTTTCAACAAGGTGCGCGCATTTACCGCACCGGCGACAGGGGCAGATGGCTGGGGGATGGAAACATCGATTACCTGTCCCGTAAGGATGATCAGGTAAAAATAAGAGGATACCGTATTGAGCTTGGGGAGATAGAGAATGCATTATTGTCCAACCCTTTTATATCTGCTGCTGCAGTGATTACTAAGGATGACCCTGTTAAAGGGAAATTACTTATTGCTTATTTGGTCTCTGCCCATACACTCGATAAGGAAGAGATCCGGGGTCAACTCTCCGGAAAACTTCCATCTTATATGGTACCGGCAGAATTTATTTTATTGGATAATATGCCACTAACGAGCAGTGGAAAAATTGATAAGAAAAAACTTGTTGCCGCATCAGGATTCACGCTGGAGTCGATGCGGACATATATAGCTCCTGTTACAGAGACAGAGCGTCTGGTGTGTGATCTGTGGTCTGGTTATCTGGGTAGTGTGCAGGTGGGTCTTGGGGATAATTTTTTTGATCTTGGAGGTCATTCACTCTTGGCAGCGCG
>JAPLEH010000052.1 GCA_026391455.1 Bacteroidota bacterium | reverse complement strand
GGTGGTGTTGGTAGTAATAATACCCGATACGTTAACGGTAGGTGCGCCATAACCCGCATTCTGAGGATCCCAGTTCGTCCAGGTATCCGTCCACATGGGTACAGGGGCAGGGGCAAATGCACCACGGTAACTCGTGATGTCCTGCGCATTGACAAGTACTGTAGTCAGCAGTACTGATAAAACGGTAAGTAATTGCTTTTTCATTTTGTTAAGTGTTTAAAGATTTAATTTTTTAGTGTTTAATGGTTAATGAACCCTGATACAGGAATACTTTAGATGAATTTATTAGTTGCAGAATTGGTTGAAAAAACATGTTGGGTGTTGATGTCTTGCACGCGCTCTCTTCTATCTTCACTTATGTTGGGAAATGATTCAGATTGGCTAATGTGGCTACCCTCCTTTGCATACGGACTTTCGGGAGTAACAGCTTCCTGCTGATTCAGGCAGAAAATAATTCGCATCAATTTATCAAATAAATAACTCTTTCTGTCAGATAATGTATTACAGGCATGGACTGTAAAGAAAGAATCTAATTGGTAAAGCAATGTTTTGGTTGTCATATATAACGTGTCAAAAAAAGGAGAATGTGTTTCTCTGAGCGATCCGAATAAGTCAAAAACGAACAAAATCCTTTTCTACATCAAATCTAAACAGGTTGTTAATCCTTTGTGTTACCGGGTGGTTATCAAATCTGCAATTTGAAATGAACAAATCATAAACTCACCAGAACAACACAACTAAAAAGCGCTCCCTTCCGGGCAAACAAAATCCTTTACTCATTTATCTATGAAATGAATAATTGTCTTAAAATATGTCGGCTGAAAATTGATTTAAAATAGGGATGGATAAAGAGGCAGGTGAATACACATTCTGTATTGATAAATACGTGCTGTGTACTGATGCGGGAACGAATGTACAAATAGCTGGCATTAGTCAGCATTACGAAATCATAACCAAATTGTGAACACCTAAAACTTGTAAAGAAAGAAAATATCGAAGTAGCTGCGCAATTAATTAACGTGCAGTTTACAATTTTCTAACAATGCGTTGAACTGAAAATGTATCTGATTGAAAATAAACGAATACAAGGAGAAACACATTCACTTGCACGACAGTGATAACAAGCAGAGAAATAACCGGAGCTTATAATTTAAATGTGGCACTGCAACTAAATACCCTTGGCGCAGCATTAGAAGAGAAGAAACGATCCGCCTGAGTATACGATTTGCTTTTATCAAAATCAAAATAATAACTGATCCTTTGCGCCAAGATATCTTTTGCAGTAAACCGCAATTCAATCGCTCCTTTTAAGAATGATTTTGACATCTGAAAATCCATCAATGTCCTAGCTTTTTCATAAATGTCAGCATCCCGGTAGGTACCTCCCACCAAAATTCTGTCACCCACCCGATTCACTGACAAGGTGGTGGAAAAACCTGTACGTTCATCGCTGTAAGCCATACTGCCATTAACCAGGTATGGAGATTGACCCTGGAGCGCTCTGTCTGTAACAAGCTGATCGGGACTGAATGAGAAAAGTTCTCCCAATATCACTTTGGATTTGATATAGGCAGCATTGGCAGACATAGTAAACCTGCTTAAAAAAGAGCCTTCTCTTTTGATGCCAAAGAGTGTAGAAAGCAATGTTCTGAACTCGGCTTCCACTCCATATATTTTTGCAGATTTACTGTTAATATAAATAGTCTGACTGCTTGTATTAGGAATAGTAACAATTTCAATCGGATTATCAAACTCCTTATAAAAAGCAGATGCTGAAAAAACCTGAGCCTTCCCGGGAAAGAACTCATATCTGAAGTCGTAATTGGAAATTTTGGCGCGCTTCAACGACTCCTGACCTTCGTAGGTGTAGCTTGTTACATAATCGTAAAAAAGAAAAGGTGCCAACTCCCTGAACTCAGGCCTGTTGATCGTTTGCGAATACGATAAGCGCAGGTTCATTTTGGGTGTAGCAGCATAAACAAAGTTGACGGAGGGCAAATAATCGCTGATAACACTATTCAGACTAACAGTATCTCTCAAATTCTTTACAGAGTTTAATTTTTGATTAAACCGTTCCAGTCTCACTCCGTATATCAATCTGAATTTTTTCAAAAACCGCTGATCATTCATGATAAAAGCATTGGTAAGTCCGGAAGAGGCTGAGTAATCAGAATTCGACAATGTGCCATCATTCAGGAGAAAACCACCTTTACCGTTTTTCATCAGTCCAAGGTGCTGGGGCAGAAAAATCTGATCCTCCGAAAGATTAAACAATGAAAAATCAAAATTTACCGCGCCGCCATTATAGGGCGCGAAACCCAGTACACGGCTGGTGAAATCCCTTTCCCTTATCTGATAACCAGCTCCTATTTTAAAAGAATTCTGTGCATTTTTCAGGAAAGTATAAGGCTGTGAAAGTTCAGCTTTAATACTCTTAATATTTTCCTTTGAATCAGCAAAAAACATGGTACCTGATCCCACCGTTTGTAAAGGCGGACCACTGGAGAAATTAGCAAAAACACTGTTTACATCCGGATAGGTACCCGTGTAAGAGGTACGGGAGAGATTGGGAATTTTTCTGTCTACATTGCTGTAGGCTGCCAACCAGTTAATCTTAGTTTTCTTTTTCCCAACAGTATGTTCGCCTGATAACTGAGAAGAGTATATTTTGTTGGACGTATACCACCTTACATTCTCTTTTATAAATATCGTGGAATCTGCCGTAAAATCGGGAGCACCGATTCTGCGGATCAGTTTATTATCCGTATTGATACTAAGATTATTTTTCCAACTGAGGCTATTCCTGTTATTTATCTTTATTGAAAAATTGCCAAGTATAGCCAATACTATTTCATCATTGTATACCGAATCCCTGTACCGAGCCTTCTGATTGAGCTGACTGCCTGCGGGGGCTGTAAGGTCAAAATCATAACTGTTGCGTTCCCCTTCGTTCAGCGTATAGCTATGATTATAATTTAAAGAAAAAAGAGCCCCGATAAATTCTTTTTGCTTTCGCTCAATATTGAACCCCTTCGATAACTGAATATTATAGTTAGGACCAGCCACCCGGTTCATGATTCCCCATTTATAATTCCCGAATAACTTAGCCAACTCAGCTCTTTTATCGGCAGATAAACTTTTTAATTCTGCAGGTGAGGGTAATCCCGAAGGCATAGCCCTGGTACCATCATCAATACCAATCCAGTCCTTTTTTCCTTTGTTTTCAGAATAATACCTTGTATTGCCCGTTATGATCGAATTATAGGAGCCCCCAAACGTAAGCGAAGTAAAACTCTTTGGCAATATTGATTTGGTAGTGATATCAATTATCCCGCCAGCAAATTCACCGGATTTATCAGGAGTAGCCGTTTTATAAATTACAAGATTATCAAGAATGGAGGATGGGAAAATATCAAAAGCAAATGCTTTTCTGTCACTTTCTGTACTGGGCAGCGGAGCTCCGTTAATAAAGGCTGCATTATACCGGTCATTTAATCCCCGGATGATTGCAAAACGGTCGTCCTGTATGCTGGCGCCGCTAACACGTTTTAATACATCGCTAATGATTCTGTCCGGTGTTTTCTTAATTGTTTCAGAAGTTATACCATCACTCACGCCGGCATAATTTTTCTGCACCTGCAACAATGATGCTACCGTTTCCACCCGGGCGCTTCTTTTCGACTGCAGCACAACCGCATCCAATGCCTTTTTGATATCCAGCGATATTGTTATTTCTGTAATATCATTATCCTTCACGATTACCTCATCAACTGTCTTCTCATTATATCCCGTATAGCTGCATTTTACGGAATAGGAACCGGCAGTGAGTTTACCGAAAGAAAATCGTCCACCCTGATCTGCTATATCTGTTTTGGATTTTTCAATAAGAAAAAGCGTTGCTCCGGCAAGCGGTTGACCTGTACCCCCATCAACGACTTTACCCGTTATTTTACCTGACTGTGCAAAAGTTAAAAAAGAAAAAGATGTCAGTATCAGAAAAAAAAATAAATGTTTCATTGCAAAACCGGGTTTTTGCAAAGAAAGAATATTAACAAGTGAGTTGTGTGAAGAAATTGTTATCCGAATATTATCTCTCGCGTTAAGAACTGCGAAAAATGAGCAATGTAAACACAAAAGGCGTTGCTGCATTAAATAATGATTAACAAAGGCAATCACCCCTGTTCCGATACACAGATACGGTAATTTTGAATCCGCAACTCACCAGCAAATACACCAAACTTTATTCTTTTTGATATACTGAATATCATTTTTTTAAATGTATGTACGGAGGTATTGGCGCTTTCTTACCAAAAAAAACAACCAGAAAAATATGAATAACAAAAGAATAATGCTGGCCATTCTTACAAGTGTTATGCTTTCCATTTCAGCAACTGCCCAAAACGCACTGATAAATATTCTCACAGAAAACACAGGCATTGTAAAAAAAGGATCGGTAGTATACCTGAAAATCACCATCAATAACACTGATCCGCTAATGCCCATCGGGATTTATAAAATCAAGACACAGATCAGTGTACCAGGTCTTATTCTGAATGTTGCTGATACCGGTCATGTTCTTCCAACCGGTTGGGAAATCGTCAGTAATACCGGAACAGGCATCATGCTCAGTAATGGCGGTGATCTCATTGAAGCGAATTCATCCAGAACCATACGCATCGCGCTTACGGGTATACAGACGGGAGGACCTTCCACCATTTCGGGGCAGTTATCTTTTTCCAATGGAAAAGCTCCGGGTTCAGCCCCCGGCGCATTATCCGGAGATAACCCTGCTGATAATTATTCAACCTCAACCTGTAAAGTGATCCGGTAAAAAATAATTGTGCATCTGATTTATCATACTATAATATAATAACCTCTCTCAACCATGAAACACGTTAAATTCTTTATTCTATCAGCGATCCTGACTTTACCAATGATCAAAACATTTGCACAGGCCAATGCAAATATCAATGTGCTTACGCTCAATTCCGGACAGGTAGGCCTTGGTGGTGTGGTAGATATTCAGGTTACAGTAGGTAATACCGGACCTGTATCGAATATCGGTGTAAACAAAGTGAGGGCACAAATCAGTATCCCCACCGCTATTGCTTCCGCATTGCCCAATGCACAACAAACGGGGCTTCCTGCCGGATGGACCATTCTGACTAATACAGGTGGCGTGATACAGGTTTGTAACGGCTCGGATGTTATCCCTGTTGGTGGACAGCGTCAGGTTTTTATCAAAGTTCAGGGAAATTCGCTCGGAGGGCCTTCTACGGTATCTGGCGTATTGTCGTTTGGCCCGGGTACAGGAGTTTGTACCGGTCTGGGAACTTTATCAGGAAATATTACTGCCGACGATATTTCACAATCTACTTTACAAGTGGTTTCCACGTTGCCGGTTAACCTGGCAGACTTCAGCGCTTCTCTTATTAATTGCAAACCAGTTATTCGATGGAAAACAGAAACCGAAGTGAATAGTGACCGGTTTGAACTGGAGCGAACAACTACAAACACTGGTATCTGGTCGGTAGTAGGGTCTGTACCAGCAAGCGGTAATTCTACGGAAAGAAAAGAGTATAGTTTCTCAGATCTTTCTGTTACCGGAAATGATGACCTCCTTTACAGATTAAAAATGATAGATAAAGATGGCCGTATTAAATACTCGGGCGTGATCAGAGTCTATATTAATTGCAAAGAAACAAAAGTCTTTATATATCCAAATCCGGTTCAGGAAGACAGACTGTATATAAGCCTAACCGGAGAAGAAACCATGGCTACGGCCAGCCTGTATTCACTGACAGGTCAGTTGGTACTTAATAGAAATATCAGAACAGGCACGAGTTCACTGGATGTTTCTGCGCTGGCAGGAGGATCTTACATTCTGAAAATTGAAACCAAAAATGGCTTTTCCCAAAAAACAAATGTTTTTGTAAAACATTAATACGAAAATGTCAAAATATTAAGGTCTGCCCTAAAAAGCAGACTTTTTTATTTGCAGAGGTTATCAACCGCTATAGAAGTTCTTCTTCGCTATTTTATAGAAAAAATGGCATATTAAATAATATATTTATATAATATATTAATTTCTGCTTCCCCTTCGGATTATTCGTAAATGCTGTTATATAGAAGAGTATTATCGTTGTCGACTGTACCGAATAGGGGCTTTTTCTCTTATGTCACGAATAGAAGTGCTGTCGTCGTAATAAATTAAAAAAACCTTTGGCTAAAAAGCCCATCCTCCTTATTTTTGCACTCCATTTGAAAAAATGGTCGTTCTTGAACGTGATTGACCCATGGTGTAACGGTAGCACTACAGATTTTGGTTCTGTCTGTTAAGGTTCGAATCCTTATGGGTCAACAAATTACCAGCTTTCGGGCTGGTTTTTTTTGCCCCTAACCGAGCTTATACCTGCTTGTGAATCAACCGGATTGACTGACTGGTTTTGCATTCATCTACTTTTCCAAAGCCTGAGTTGACGTAGATCAGCCCCTATTTTTTGACATAATAGAAAAAAAGCATAACTTTTCGCAAACTACCGGTATGAAAAAATATTTCCTGCCCCTTTTATCATTTCTACTCGTATTCAGCAGTTGTTCAAAAAATGCTACGGAAACTCCGGTAACACCTGAAGCACCCAAACCGGTGAGTGCTGAATTCAAAATATCCACCGATAATCTTTTCGAAAGTCAGAATGTAACGCTGTCGCCTTCGGATACAAGGGCTGGGAATTCCTATTTCTGGGATTTTGGTTTGATCAACAACAAACATGTGGTTTCGTATGCTATGTCTCCGGTAATGAATATCAAATGGCATGGCAATTATTATGTAACACTTACGGTTACCGATGCAAAAGGCAATACGGCCAATACCAAACAGTTTATGCCGGTTTTGTGCAGTTGGAATGGTATCGGCACACATCCATAATGCTAAAACACTTTTATTATGAAAAAAATGATCCCGCTGCTGCTGGTATCAGCGATTCTGTTCAGTTGCTCTAAAACAGCGACAGTAGACCCTGCACCCACTACTGATCCCCCGGCACCACCAGCCCTTTCGGCAAAATTCAGTATTATGAATACCATCAATAATGATGGGGTAAAGGAAGGTGACGATATTCCGGTCGACAATCAATCGGCCAATGCCGTTTCGTATCAGTGGGAATTAAAATACCTGGCAACTGGAAATATCACCACCTACACGGATAAAAAGCCCGTACTGAATCTGGGTTGCGGCGACTGGACTGTAAAATTGACTGTAACTGGTTCCAATGGTGCTACTGCCAGCTCTTCAGCCCCCCTGTTGGTATATTGTAAAGGAAGAAATGCGGGTGGCAAAGATAACCATACGCATACCGGTCATACTGGAGAATAATTGTTGATTGATTTAATATAGTTTCCCGATCAGGATTGCTATCTGGCTTCCTTATCGGGATTTTTTTGTGTGGTCTGGCGAATGCTTTCAGTTGTGGCTACATGATTCGAAGAATGCAACGTTGCAAAGAAACTCTCCAATTTTTGACCGCAACGCCGTACACCTCCTGAATCTTTGATGTATCCAGCACCGACCAGGCCGGCCGTTTGGCGGGTGTGGGGTACTCCGCTGTAGAAATCGCATATACATGACCGTTATATCCACTCATTTCTTTTATCGCCACCGCCAGATCATACCAACTGATGGTGCCACTGTTGCTGTAATGATAGATGCCGGGTACCCATGTACCCGAATCAATGATTTGCAATATTGCTTCGGCGAGATCGGCTGCATAGGTTGGAGATCCCACCTGATCGCTCACTACCTTTATTTCCGGCCTTTCCTGCATCAGTTTCAGCATGGTCTTCACAAAATTCTTCCCAAATTCTGAATACACCCACGAAGTACGAATAATGATACTCTCCGGATTCAATTGCACGGCCTGCCGCTCTCCTTCCAGTTTGGATTGACCATACACAGATTGCGGGCCCGTTGCGTCCTCTTCTTTATAGGGCTGGTTACCGGTTCCGTTAAACACATAATCGGTGGAGATATGTACGAAACGGCAATTATTCTCCCTGCACACCGCTGCCAATACACCCACAGCTTCCGCATTTACCTGCATGGCCAAATCGGGTTCTTGTTCGGCACGGTCCACCGCCGTATACGCAGCACAGTTAATTAAATAAGAAGGATGATAAACAGAAAAGTAATGACGCACCATTTCAAAATGATGAATCGGCAGATCTTCCCTGCCTAAAAAAATAAATTCAAAAGAAGGATAAGAGGCAGCGAGCTGTTTCAGCTCTTTGCCCAATTGCCCGTTGGCACCAGTTACCAGTATGAGAGGTAGGGAAGCCATCAGTTTTCAAATACAAACTCATTCCTGCAATCGGCAAAAAGCGGTAAAATATTATCTTTCTCAGATACCAATGCCACTTCGGCACTTACCTGCCAGTCGATCTGCAAGGCTGGATCATTATAAATAATTCCCGCTTCAGATTCTTTATTATAAAATGCATCACATTTATACATCACTTCCGCTTTCTTACTCAGCACAGAAAATCCATGTGCAAATCCTTTGGGTATCAGCAACTGCTTTCTGTTTTTTGCCGATAATTCGATGCTGTAGTGCAGACCATACGTGGGAGAGCCTTTCCGGATATCCACCACCACATCCAATATCTTACCCCGTAATACCCGCACGAGTTTGGTTTGTGCATGCGGTGGCAATTGATAATGCAAGCCTCTTATCACGCCCTTCAATGAAGAGGATTGATTGTCTTGCACCCATTTTACGGAGATGCCCGCATCCTGAAACGTATGCTCATTGTACGACTCAAAGAAATAACCGCGCGGGTCTTCGAAAACCCTGGGTTCAAATACCAGTAATCCGGGAAATATGGTTTTCTCAAACGGCATATTATAAACTCCAGTAGGTACGGTTAGTGATCTTGTTTCTGTAAATACCTTTCAGATCGGCCACCATGGCGTGCGATTTGGTGATACCGGCGAAATAGGCATCATCCAGGTCGGCATATTCACGATGCGGTACCGTAATGATCACCGCATCATAATCTTTACCCGGTGTAGTGAGTCCGAATCCGTATTCATGATTCAGTTCGTCAGAATCGGCATGGGGATCTTCCACGTCCACGTTCACATAGTAGGACTGCAGCGCTTTTACCACATCCGCCACTTTTGAATTGCGGATATCACTTACATTCTCTTTGAAGGTGGCACCTTTCACCAATACTCTTGCTTCCTTCACATTGCCCGATGTTTTAATGATATGTTGTACCACGGTGCGGGCCACATACTTGGCCATATTGTCATTGATATTACGACCGGCCAGAATCACTTCTGCATTGTACCCCAGTTCGCTGGCTTTAAAGGTGAGATAATACGGATCCACCCCGATACAATGCCCGCCCACAAGGCCCGGCTGAAATTTCAGAAAGTTCCATTTGGTTCCTGCGGCTTCAAGCACTTCATACGTATTGATTCCAATCATATTGAATATGATGGAGAGTTCATTCATCAATGCAATATTCAGATCGCGCTGTGTGTTTTCAATGATCTTCGCCGCTTCGGCCACTTTAATGGATGAAGCCCGGTGTACTCCTGCTTTTACCACCAGTTCATAGGTTTTGGCGATTTCATCGAGCGAAGTTGCGTCACATCCTGAAACCACTTTGATGATTGAGGCAAGGGTATGGTTTTTATCACCCGGATTAATACGTTCCGGTGAATAGCCCAATTTAAAATCCGTGATATTCTTCAACCCGGATAATTTTTCAATAATAGGCAAACAATCTTCTTCGGTGCAACCGGGATAAACGGTCGATTCGAAAACTACATAATCCCCTTTCTTGATCACTTTACCCACTGTTTCCGATGCTTTTTGCACCGGTGTCAGATCTGGTACATTGTGCTCATCCACAGGTGTGGGTACAGCTACAATAAAAAACTGTGCTTCACGCAATACATCCAGCGAATCAGTGAAGGTAATATCACATCCTTCAAAATCCTTTGCTTCCAGTTCGTTGCTCGGGTCAACTCCGTTTTTCATCATTTCAATGCGTTTGGGATTGATATCAAATCCGATCACTGAAATTTTCCGGGCAAACTCAAGTGCGATCGGCAATCCCACATATCCCAAACCTATTACCGCCAATTTCGCCTTTTTATCTACTAATTCCTGGTACATGCTGTGGTTGATTTTATAGTGAAATTTATTCGTTTTATTTAATTATTTTATTTCGATCATCTAATCTGTTTAAAAAACAATTCACTTACACATCCCTGCAACACCTGCAGGCCATCTCCTGCATTAAGCCATTGCACACTATTCATTTTTATTATTGTCGGTTACAATACTCCTGTACTTTTTCACTTATAAACCGCAGTTGTTCTTCATCTAATTCGGTGTGGATCGGCAAGGAGATCACCCGTTGGGTAAGCCAATCGGTAACGGGCATTTCCTGTGCTGCCACATCAAAATGGGCAAACATCTTCTGCTGGTGTCCCGGTACCGGATAATAGATCATGGCCGGTATACCCTGTTCGGCTAAAAACGCTTTCAGCCCATCCCGGAAAGTTGCCGGATCATTACCAGGATTCAACTGAAGCGTGTATTGGTGAAATACATGACGGGAATAATCTGCCCTGTACGGAGTGGTAATTACCGGATGTCCGGCAAATGCCGCATCATAATAATCAGCAGCGGCCCGTCGTGCAAGTATATAGTCATCGAGATGTTTCAGTTTGATATCGAGAATGGCCGCCTGTATCGTATCGAGGCGGCTGTTGCAACCCACCACATCATGGTAATATTGCCGGCTTTGCCCGTGATTGGCGATCATCTTTATCTGAGCAGCCAGTTCATCGTTATTGGTAAATATGGCTCCCCCGTCTCCATAAGCACCCAGGTTTTTGGAAGGATAAAAGGAGGTGGTGCCAATATGACCGATGGAACCCGTCTTCTTTTTTGTTCCGTCGGAAAACGTATAATCACACCCGATTGCCTGCGCATTGTCTTCGATCACATATAATTGGTGGCGGGCCGCAATTTGCATGATCTCCTCCATAGGAGCGGCATGTCCATAAAGATGTACCGGTACGATGGCTTTGGTACGGGGTGTAATAGCTTTTTCCAGCGCTACGGGATCCATACAAAAACTGCGGGCATCCACTTCCACAAAAACCGGGGTGAGCCGCAACAGGGCAATTACTTCCGTAGTGGCGATATAGGTAAAAGACGGAGTGATCACTTCATCTCCGGGCTGAAGGCCCAAGGCCATCATGGCAATCTGGAGGGCATCGGTTCCATTGGCACAGGGAATGGTATGCCTTGCCCCATTGTACGTTGAAAGATTCGCAGCAAATTCCTGCACCGGTTTGCCATTGATAAATGCAGAACTCCCCAGTACATCCAGTACAGCCTGGTCCACTTCAGTCTTGATTTTTTGATACTGGGTTTTGGTGTCTACCATCTGGATGGGGCGCATCATCATTCAATTTCGGATAAAAATAGAGCAACGGGTTTTTTGGAAAGCATAGGCCCGATACTGTTTGGCGGGCAAAAATAGTAAAATACGGGTAGTTTACCCGATTGCTTTTACATTTGTTGCCTGTTTTAATTCAATACGTTGGGAGTTTTCCTCTATAATATTTTTTTATGGCTGTACCGGGTGGCAATCCGGTTCACCGCTTTATTCAATCCAAAAGCCCGCAAATGGGTACATGGCCGGAAGCAGATCTTTGAACGTCTACAGGCGGCTATTCCCGCCGGAGAAAAAACCATCTGGATGCATTGTGCCTCGCTGGGAGAATTTGAACAGGGCCGCCCTCTGCTCGAAAGTATCCGGAAAAACTATCCGCATTATAGGTTATTACTTACTTTTTTTTCCCCTTCCGGGTATGAGGTACAGAAGAATTATGCCGGTGCCGATTGGGTCTTTTATCTCCCTATGGATGGCCCCCGCAATGCCCGGCGATTTCTGGAGATCGTACAACCTTCCCTCGTCATATTTGTGAAGTATGAATTCTGGTATTATTACCTGAAAAAGATCAAATACAGAAATATACCGCTGCTGCTGGTATCTGCCCTATTCCGGAAAGACATGGATTTTTTCAAATGGTATGGGGCCATGATGCGGAAAATGCTTTCCCGGTTCGATCATTTATTTGTACAAACAGCGGAGTCTAAACGACTGCTGGATGAGATTGGTATGGCTGGCATTTGTACCATTTCCGGAGATACCCGTTTTGACCGGGTGATTGCCATTGCATCTGCCGCGGGCAGTATTCCTGCCATGGAACATTTCGCTTCGGGTCAACGGCTCATCATTGCCGGCAGCACCTGGCAGGAAGATGAAGTATTATTGAAAGAATCGCTTCCTTTTTTACAAGAGCAACAGCTTAAACTGGTCATTGCTCCGCATGTGGTGGATACTCCCCACCTGGAAGAACTTCGGGTCTTATTCCCTGATGCGATCTTTTTTTCTGCATGTGAAAAAATGACCGGGCCATCCGCTTTTTCCGTTATGATCATTGATAATGTGGGCATGCTATCCCGGCTGTACCAATATGGCTGGTGCAATTATGTGGGGGGCGGACTTACCCGGTCGGGCGTACACAATGTACTGGAAGCTGCCGTATACGGTAAACCAGTTTTTTATGGCGCCAATCATGAAAAATATGCGGAGGCGGTGGGATTGGTAAAAGGAGGCGGTGCTATTTCACTTTCCGGAAGAAAAAATTGGGAGGCGGCCCTGCAACATTTACTGACCGATAAAGAATTTTATGACCATACCGCCAGGCATGCGGCAGAATTTGTAACCCGTCATGCAGGGGCCACATCGGTCATCATGCAGTATATTCAGGAAAAGCGTCTTTTGACCAACTGATCAAAATGTTGCACAGCGGCTGAATCGTTGTTCCAACCCAGCTTTACCTTCAGTTCGCGGCTGATCCAGTATTCTGCTTCGGCAAAAATGTGAAAGCTGTTGATCGTTTTAATGCAACGCTCATACATGCTTTCATCTCCGCGAAACAATTCATTGATAAATAAAAACCGGTCATTGATACCAATGGCTTTTCGGAGATCTTTGATAGGCGTTTCTTTCAGCACTTCCACGATCTCTGTCGTCGATTGTTTGAGTTTATCGTTGAGCGATTGTTCCTGACTTCCTGCGGTATGGTTGATCTCTTTTTCGGCACCCTGGTGGCTGAGTGTGGGTATATCCTTTAAGGGATCGAACACCATATCCAGTTGGCCATTTTTTTGTACTACGGAAACAGCATCATCTTCCAGCAGTAAGGTCTCTTTCACTTCTCTTACCTCCTTTAGTTCTTCGGAGTGGTGTACCTCCTTTACCACAGGCGTGGCAGCCACTTTTGGAGCGTATTTTTCGTATTGCTCCAGGCCCGTGGGAACTGAAGAGGAAACGGCTGTATGCGTTACCGCCGGCAGCACCACCGCCACCTTGGCCGTACCGAGGCTGGAGGTACCAGAAGGCCTCAGTTTGGTGAGTTCGAACTGCAGCAGTTCCACCGTACCCAATAAAACAGCGGGGTCTGCCTGCTGCTCATATTGCGTTTTTAATTTGCTGATAAGGGCTTCGATTCGTTCCATGATTGTATATTTACCGCCTCCAAAAAGAGACCAACTAAAGTTACAAACAGTTTGCCAATAAAAATAGTAAACACCATATCATAACAAATCTTAACAATGTTTATTGAACCGAATAACAGCGGAGAGCGCCGCGGCAGCATTGAAGTAATTTGCGGATCGATGTTTAGCGGAAAGACCGAAGAACTGATCCGACGGTTGAAAAGAGTGAAGATCGCCAATCAGAAGGCGGAAATCTTCAAACCTGCCATTGATGTGCGGTATGATGAAGTGAAGATCGTATCGCATGATGCTACGGCCATACAATCTACCCCCATCGATAATTCGCAAAAAATACTGTTGATGGCAGGTGATGCCGATGTGATCGGTATAGATGAGGCCCAGTTTTTTGATGAAGAGATCGCCAATGTATGCGATGAACTTGCTTACCGGGGCATTCGGGTGATCGTGGCCGGACTAGATATGGATTACCTGGGTAAACCGTTTGGACAAATGCCTTTTATACTGGCAAAAGCTGATTATGTAACCAAACTGCACGCTATCTGTATGCGTTGCGGAAGTATTGCCAATTATTCGTACCGGAAAATCCCCAATGAAGACCAGGTAATGCTGGGTGCCACCGATGTATACGAACCAAGATGCAGGAAATGTTATAATGAAAAATGAGTCAATTTGGAAATCTCCAAATTGACTCATCTCCAAATCGAGTAATTACACAATCAACCCCTCGCCTTCCCTTTCACTTTATTCTTTGCATTGATGGTCATCTTTTGACCGTTCTTTTCAATGCGCATGGTAATATCCTGATCGGCATTCACAACCAGACCTGAACGGCTGTCCACCACGAGTATTCCGCTTACATTGCCGCTCATTTCATCAATTTCTTTAGATCCTGAACCTTCAATCTTTGTTTTTTCTTCCAAAGTCACCATATCCCCTTCGATCTCCTTTACGGTAAAGGTGGATTTATAGGTGCCTGCCATTTGACCAGCCATGTCTGTATTGCGGTCCCAGGTATCGCCCACTTTTACTACTTTATTGGGGAAGATATACAGCACCCTTTCAAACTGGCCCTTCATATCTTTTTCGTTGAAAGATTTATTGAAGGTCTCCATCACTTCATCCCGGTCTGCTCCTTCCAGCCCGAGGGAATCCACCATGGCGGTGGCCATTTCTTTCAGGCCC
Source organism: Bacteroidota bacterium (assembly GCA_026391455.1). Lineage (GTDB taxonomy): Bacteria > Bacteroidota > Bacteroidia > Chitinophagales > Chitinophagaceae > JJ008. The sequence goes on along the minus strand of JAPLEH010000052.1, from coordinate 66,195 downwards.
CTTACCTCTTCTACTTTACCTTCCGCATTCACCTTCATGGTAAACCTGCGACCGGTAATGGCGCCAAATACTCTGTTCATGATACTCATAGGGTCTTTTTCCGCAGAGACTCCTTTCTTATCCGAATCCACATCCATATCGATGCCAGCAACATTCATTTTCATTTTCATGCGGTCAAACTGAGTGGTGACCAATTTGGAAGTACCCTCATCTCCCTGTACATCCATGGAATAGTAATTCGTCATTTCCATTTTCATGGGCTGTCCCATAATTTCCTGGTCCATATTCATGCTCATCTCATAATCGTAGCCTTTGCCGTTCTCAAAATTAAATCTGAGCATTTTCGTGGCGGTGGCAGATTTGGTGGACTGACAGGATTGTAAACCGGTTATCATCAGTATGGTAAGAAAGCCTGTGGCAAGCAGCATCATTTTTTTCATGTCTATTGATTTGTTTTAAAAATATGGTTACGAAACCGCTATAAAAAAACCGGGTCCGGTACCGTTTGAGGCAGCAAATTAGAATAATAATACCAGACACTACGGGCCTGAATCAGTATTTTTGCGGCCAAATAAACAACCCATCAGCCCGGTACGAAAAATATTCACCCTTTTTAAAAAGGATCTCTTGCTGGAGATCCGGCAGCAATATAGTTTTTATGGAGTATTGCTCTATATAGGTGCTACTATTTTCGTGTTGTACATGGCTATAGACGAACCGGAAAGCCGTGTATGGAACGGACTGTTTTGGGTCATTCAATTATTTATTTGCATCAATGCGGTGGCAAAAAGCTTTCTCCAGGAAAGCCGGGGCCGGATGCTGTATTTTTATTCTATTGCCAGTCCCGGTGATTTTGTGCTGGCCAAATTACTGTTCAATTCGCTGCTGATGCTCATCATGAGTATGCTCAGCTTGTTTCTATTCAGTCTTTTTCTTGGAAACCCCATGACCAAATTCTGGCAGTTCATCGGACTGGTATTATTGGGAGGATGGGGCCTGAGTCTGGTATTCACTTTTCTCGCAGCAATTGCTGCAAAAGCGCAGCAAAATGCGGCTATTATGGCCGTTTTGGGCTTTCCACTCATCATTCCGCAATTGTTATTATTGATGCGCTTATCCAACGCTGCTTTTGCCCCCCTGCTTATCATACCCACTTCAACGGTATTACTCCTCATCGCCATGGATATGATGGTGATCCTGCTCGCAGTGATTCTATTTCCTTATTTGTGGAAGGACTAGTTGTTGGTTGCTTGTTGCTGGCTGTTGCTTCTTGTAGCTTGTAGCTGGCTGTTATTTCTTGTAGCTTGTCGCTGGCTGTTAAAAGCTCGCAGCTCGTGGCTGGCAGCTTGTAGCTTGTATATTGTTGCTAATTGGAAATTCCCCCTTATTTTTGCCTCCTGTTGAGCCGCAAGCTATTGCAGCGGCTACCCGATGACCGACGCAAAAAACTATATGCATAAGTCCTGGTGGAAAATTGCAAGTGTACTCTTGCTGATCTATACCGTTATTGGCGGTTTTCTCTTTGAAGTTCCCCGTTTACTGGCACTGGAAGAGACCATCCGGAATCTGTACTTTCACGTGTGTATGTGGTTTGGTATGATGATCCTGTTCACCATTTCGGTGGTGCATTCAGTCCGGTACTTGCGCACATTCAACTTAAAATACGATATCTATGCCCGGCAATACGCGGCCGTCGGTATTGTAATGGGTGCCCTGGGCTATGCCACCGGTGCTATCTGGATGAGCTATACCTGGGCCGACCCCAATAATCCCACGTTTCAATCCTTTGCGGCTTTGGCCCGTGAACCCAAGTTGATCGGTGCGGCTATCGCACTCCTGATCTACCTGGCTTATATGGTACTACGGGATTCCATTACCGACATGGATAAAAAAGCCCGTATCGGTGCCGTGTATAATATTTTCGCCTATGCTATGTTGTTTCCCTCCATCTGGATCTTACCCCGGGTAATGGACAGCCTCCATCCGGGACGGGAAGGTAACCCGGCATTGAACACCAGTGATATCGACAGTAAAATGCGGTTGGTATTTTATCCTGCTGTCATCGGATGGACCCTGTTGGGGGTTTGGATAGCCACGCTCAAGATTCGCCTTACTATTATCAGAGAAAAAAAGATGATGCAATGAGTATAACCCGTAGAATCGCTATGTTTTGTATGCTCGGCCTGGTAACCCTTACCAGCTATGCACAGGGAGCACCCCAGGAAGCAAAAATGGCAGATATGATGCGCAGCAACGGCAGGATTTATGTGGTCGTGGCCGTGGTGCTCACGATTTTACTCGGGCTCATTCTGTATGTATTTCGCCTCGACCGTAAGATCACAAAACTGGAAAAGGAAAACAGGTAAACCGGTGACCCGATAGCTATCGGGTGGTGAATTCACAATTGACTATTCACTATTCACATATTAACGATTGCTTAAACATAAAAACGAACTCATGTCAGACAAACACTACAGTTTTTTTGGCGCCGTAGAAAGAAGTTTCGATAAGGCCGCCAAATACACCAAATGGGACAAAGGAATTCTTGAACAAATCAAAGAATGTAATGCCGTTTACCAGATTCGCTTCCCGTTAAAAAGAGATGATGGCAATATTGAAGTAATTGAAGCCTACCGCGTACAACACTCGCATCATAAAACACCCTGCAAAGGCGGTATCCGTTTTGCCGCAGAGGTGAATCAGGATGAAGTAATGGCCCTTGCTGCACTGATGACTTATAAATGTGCCATAGTGAATGTACCTTTTGGCGGTGGTAAAGGCGGTATCAAGATCAACCCCAAAAAATACTCGGCTTACGAACTGGAAAAGATCACCCGCCGCTATACGGCTGAACTGATCAAGAAAAATTTTATCGGACCTGGCACAGACGTACCCGCTCCCGATTATGGAACGGGCGAACGTGAAATGGCCTGGATCCTCGATACCTATACAGCTATGCATCCCGGTGAAATTGATGCTGCCGGTTGTGTAACCGGTAAACCCGTAACACAGGGAGGTGTTCGTGGCCGCCGCGAAGCCACCGGATTGGGTGTTTTCTTCGGATTGCGCGAAGTATGTAATATGCCCGATGTAATGGCCCGCCTGGGGCTTAACGTAGGCGTGGAAGGAAAACGGGTAGTGGTGCAGGGATTGGGTAATGTGGGCTACCACTCTGCGAAATTCTTCCAGGATGCGGGTGCTAAAGTAGTAGGCCTGGCGGAATACGAAGGCGCCATCTGGAACAACGATGGGCTGGACATTGATGCGGTATTCAATCACCGCAAGACAACCGGCTCAATCCTTAATTTCCCCGGTGCCACCAATTTTGAAAAAAATGGTGATGCCCTCGAAATGGACTGTGATATATTGATCCCCGCCGCTTTGGAAAATGTAATTGATGGAGATAATGCACCCCGCGTAAAAGCCAAAATGATCGGCGAAGCAGCGAACGGCCCCCTTACTCCCGAAGCAGATGAAGAATTTGCCAAAAGAGGTGTACTGGTGGTGCCTGATATGTACCTGAATGCCGGTGGTGTAACCGTATCTTATTTCGAATGGTTGAAAAACCTGAGTCACGTACGCTACGGCCGTCTGGAAAAAAGATTCACGGAAAACCTGAATGCACATATACTTGGTCAGATAGAAGAACTCAGTGGCAAGAAAGTAAAAGATGATGAGCGCGAGTTCATCATGCACGGACCAGATGAAGTGGACCTTGTATACAGCGGATTGGAAGAAACCATGATCAATGCCACTCATGAGATCATGAATGCCTGGAAAGCCAACCCTGAGATACCCGATATGCGTACAGCCGCTTATGTTGTTGCTATCAACAAAGTAGGCACCAGCTATGCAGAACTGGGTATATTCCCATAACCCAACCGCTCTTCAACAGAAGAGAATCCAATTGCTTTATGTATCCCATTCGCTTTTGCGGATGGGATTTTTTTTATGTCAAAAATTAAAAAAGCAGATCATTCAACAACTAATAACAGAAATTCGAAAGATTGCGAAACACAATAAAATAGAAATGTCAGACTACAAGTCTGACATAGCGGATAGCAGATCCACTGTTTTCCCGACCGCCAATATCCTATTCATTTTGTTTCCTGATGGAATGGAGTTCGTTTTCGTTCATGCCCGCCGAAGCCAGTACCGCCAGAATAAAATCGGTCTTCAACCGGTTATATCGTTCACGGGTCATCCCTTTTTCCTGTAACAATCTTTCTTTTAAAGACGCATACTCTTTTACGAGTGTAGCATTCTTCCAGAGAGCATCCCTGAATAATAAATGATTTTTTACCGCCACACTATCTGCATAACAAACATACAAATGATGTTCCTGCCAGGCATGGAAATCGTTTTGAATAGGCACCTTTGTGGATGACTGACGAAAGGCAAATCGCCCCGGAATTCCCTGTTCCCCTTTGGCAATATATCCCAGTTTTTCGAGTATAGAAGATACTGCCAGGAGCAGTGATGGCGACAGTATAATGATGTCAATATCGATAATAGGTTTTGCACAGAGATCAGGTATAGACGTACTGCCCACATGCTGAATATCCACTTCCATGCCGCTCAACGCATCCGCCAGTACCTGCCTGAGCTGTTCAAATGCTGACTTCCAGCGCGGATCGTACGGCTGTATGAGGTGGAGCATGATGAATTAAATGGATGATTTTTTAAGAGAATGGTTAAAAAAAACTTCAGTAAAAATAACCCGTTATGAATCAAATCGGGTTGCATCCCATTCCACTCCGGGCGGGAAAAGCTCTTCTGTTCTTTTTTTCATTTCCGCGGCGATGAGAGTACCCTTACCACCTTGCTCTTCCAATTTTGTGATTATATGCTGGTAACTTTTTTCATCCCGGTTCTGGCTCAGCTTGAATACATTCTCAATCTTATCCGCTTTGATTTCAAAACCGGTAATAGCCGGCATCATCTTGCTGATAAAATTATCGGGGAGATTATCATAAAAGGTGGGCGACTGCCCGTTGCCTTTTTCAAATTTCAATGTTAACCTGCGCATGAATTGTACCAGTGCTTCATCCGGCATGAATTGGATCTGTCCGCTGATATGCACGCTCATATAATTCCAGGTAGACCCTATGGAAGGGTTGCTGTACCAGGAAGCGCTCACATAACAGTCCGGCCCGGTAAAAACCAGTAATGCATTCGGGTTTTCCATGAACGCTTTGTGATGATCCGTCTTACGCATGATATGCCCCTGCAGGTACAACTCTCCATCGCGCTCTTCCAACAGCACCGGTATCTGTGTGGCCACCTGCTGACCGGATAAAAAACTTCCCGTTAAAAATGCAAATGGATATTCTTCCATGAATTGCAGCAATACCTGCTTGTCTTTTTCTTTGAAGTAGGAGAAGTGATACATATCTATTATAAAAATATTTCTATATTGGTTCTGCCGTCATTTATAAACCCTGCTTAATGCAATTATGATTTTGAAAATCATACATTTCTAAAAGCGACCCGATCATTTCGCATTCTGCAAAATCGCAGTCGTACTGTAGCCCGACCAACTGGGCAAAGGATTGAACAACCTGTATTACAAACCCAGGCACCAAAAAAGGCACTCAAAAATAGCCCTCAATATATTATTTACTACTATTTACTTTCCTTTTTCGAATATACCTGCCAGTTAATAAAATCAGGATTTAAAATACTTATATACCACACCCGCCAGTGCGGCGCCAACAATAGGAATCACTATAAAAAGCCAAAGCTGTGCAACGGCCCATCCACCCACAAATACGGCCTGGCTGATGCTCCGGGCAGGGTTCACCGAGGTGTTCGTTACCGGTATGCTAACGAGGTGTATCAATGTGAGCATAAGCCCAATTGCGATACCGGCAAATCCTTTCGGAGCTTTATCATCTGTTGCACCAAGAATAACCAACAGGAACATAAACGTCATTACAAATTCCGTAACAATGGCGGCTGTCATTGAATATCCACCCGGTGAATGCTCGCCATATCCATTAGCAGCAAAATTGCCGATCTCACTCCCATTGCCGGTAACAATCAGATATAGAACACCAGCAGCGGCTAATCCACCTGCCACCTGCGAAAGGATATATGGCAATATCTCTCTGGCATGGATACGTCCACCGATCCAAAGACCGATCGTAACCGCTGGATTGAGGTGTGCACCGGAAATATGCCCAAACGAATAGGCGATGGTTAATACCGTAAGACCAAATGCCAACGATACCCCTGCGAGACCTATACCCACTCCGGGAAATGCGGCTGCCAGCATCGCACTGCCACATCCACCCAATACCAGCCAGAATGTTCCAATAAATTCAGCAAGATTCTTTTTCATACGTATAGTTTTGGTTATTAAAAAACATGATACAAAACGCTGTTGCGAATAAAAAGGTTGCAGAAGTGTATGGTATCTCTTTTTGTACCGATGACTGACTATTTACCAGTACAAATAGTACTGTGTAAAATTAAGGAAGTGGGCATAAACGATTCCGTAATTTTTTGATGTACTGCACAATGATCAACGATCATGTAGATTATGAATTATCGTCTTTTTATCTGATGGGTTGTCCGGCTCAACGTTCTCAACCATACGATCCCCACGATCAGTTGCCAGCATACAATAACCTCCGTAAAAAATATTTCAAGCCCGCTATACGTTGAGAAATAAAGTTGTACCGGCGTATACTGAAATGACCAGCCAATAATATCTGTAATCAGAAATGCCAGACCGCCCCATGAAAAAATGATTATATTTTCATATTTGATCTTGACCAAATACCTGTTTGTAAGATAAAAACTAAACAAGGCGCCAAGCCCCGCGGTAATAATGCCGGTGATAAAGGCAATATATAAAGATGCAAAAGTCAAAAACCAGACAGCTATATACAGTCCGATCATCAGCAGATAATAAAGGGTTGTGCTTCTCGCCGACAAAGGGATACCGAAAAACCATATCACCAAAACTGTAAAAGATGTGTACATCAGCCCGGGCATCCATACCCCGCCGACCTGGTAAAAACGGATATACAGGTACAAAGATGCCAGGCTGCAAAGGAACAGCAGAAATATAGCCACTATCATTCTGAAGGCAGTAATAGACCGGGGGTCGGCTTTTGATTTCAAATCAATAAATTGTAGTAGTACAAATATAGGCCCGGTCATTCTGATACCGCCATTACCCCTCCCTTTCTTACGCGCCGAGAGGCCGGGCTCGTACAACCTTTTCCACCAAAAATGCATCTGCATGGATGAAATCAGGCACTAACCCGTTGAAAAACAAAGCCCGGGAATGAGATGCCCAGCCCTTTTCCACCAGACAATTTTCCACTTTCAACTATTACCTATCTTCGTCATCCAAAAAACAATTAACATGAAACGTTTTCTTTTCTCCTTATTAGCTCTGGCTTCCTTATCTGCCAGCGCCCAAACTGCCGATGAAGTGATCCAGAAATATACTGCTGCTATGGGCGGTCTGGACGCTTTCAACAAAGTGACCAGCGCAAAAATGTCGGGTAACGTATCCCAGCAAAGTATGGATATGCCCATCACCACCCAGATACTAAATAATAAAGCGGCCCGTACCGATATTGAAGTAATGGGTTACCAGATCATCAACGTATATAACAATGGAACCGGCTGGAAGCAAAACCATTTTGAAGGTATAGAAACACCCACCGAACTGAGTGCAGCCGAACTCATTGATGCGAAAGCACAAGCCAGCCTCGCCAATCACCTGATGGATTACAAAAACCGCGGCCATAAAGTTGAATTCGGCGGACAGGAAGCTGTGGAAGGTGTGAAATGCTTCAAGATCACCCTCACTAACAAAGACGATAATAAAAAAGTAACTTACTATATCGACTCTGCCAGCTATTTACTGATCAAATCTGTTACCCCCCGCGAAATGCAGGGCCAGACAGTAGATGTGGAAACCTTTTACTCTGATTTTAAAGAAATAAATGGTTTGAAATTCGCTATGACACGTATTCAAAAGGTCATGGGTCAGGAATTTGCCTCTGTTAGGCTTGATAAAATAGAGCTGAATGTAAAAATCGACGAAGCCATATTTAAAATGTAATCATCGAACAATTAAAAAAAAACCGCATCGCATGACTTTGTCATTATTGTCCGGGGAAAGTTTTTGCAAAGCCCTGAAACATTGCCCCAGAGCGGGTTCTAGCCCCTCTCCTTTGGGGAGGGGTTGGGGAGGGGTCTGAATTGATTTTCAAACTAATAAATAGTTTTACCGGACAACAATAGCTAAATGCTTGTAGCTTGAAGCTTTTCTCTTCTAATTCGTAGCGGCATCCGCATTCAATATACCCCAACCGTATTCACTGCTCTTGGTGGGAAAGCGGCTGCTGTATTGCTGCAGGCGGCTGATCAACTGATCTCTTGTCAATGCCGGATACCGGCTCCATACCAATGCAGCCATTCCGGCCATGCTTGCGGTACTTACCGAAGAGCCTCCTACGGTAGAGGGCGCATTACCGCTCATGGCCAACGACAGCGGGTGCATATTGTCACCAGCCCTTTCCATATAAACTACAAAATCCACTTCAGATCCTTTATGACAGGCATCACAATTGGTAAAATTGGTATTTTGCTTCACCCCGGTTACGGCCTGCACATTTCCCAACCAGGCCGGGAAAATTACGCCGTACCAACTGGCAGTCCAGCTAAAAGATGTACCCGCTGCACAAAACATCAGTTTGCCTTTTCCAGATGCATAGTTTACGGCGTCCGTTACCTGTGAACTGCTGGTGATTCGTCCCATACTCATACTGATAATTTTTACATCGGTACGGTTTGCTGCATTGGTATATGCATCAGCCACACCTTTAGCTTCTCTCGATTCGTCCAAAAATACATCAGCAGCAGCGCGGCAGGTTACCAGATTACAATTGTATGCGATACCCACCGTATTACCATCGGTACCCCTTGGCGCAGCACAGGCCCCGGCCATAGAAGTGCCGTGGCCGCATCCATCATCGGGAGTCTCTACCGGTCCGGTGGGAATTCCCAAAAATGTATTGCGCGGGAGGGTCACGATCTTCTCCACCGTTCTGCCGGAAGAGTTGCCCTGGTTGAATGCAGACCCGAGGTTTTCCTGGTCGAATTCACAACCGGTATCAATAATGAATACCTTAACACCGCTTCCGGTGGATTTTGTCCATGCATTGGTAATACCATGCAGGCCGTAATTCCAGGATGCTTTGGCATTGGGCGATATCGTGGTATAATGTGTATTCGCAATCAGCGAAGGGTCGGCCACATTGCTGCCACATCCGCTGCTGGATTCCGTAAGACTCACTTCAAGCTTTGTATCATACCCGAGCGGCTCCGCATAGCGCACCAATCCGGACTCCCGCAATTTCACAATGGTGGAATAATTTTTCACCGTTACATCCATTACCGGCAACACGTCCTCTCCCCATACCTCGAGCGACTCTTTGGTAAGGGATGGATTCAGCTTTCTTTCCTCTTCGAAGATCAGTTGTAATACGGCGGCTTTGGCACTCTTCCAGGCCGCATCCTGAATATTGATGGTATGTAACCGGCTTTCAACATTCGCTTCACCTGCCGGCTTATACCCCACTGATAAAATATTATCACTTTGCATTAAAGCACTCCATACCATATCCGCAGATGCCGTATTCCAGTTGAACTGGCCCTGCTGCTGCAGCGTCTGACGGATCTGCGCATTCATATCAGCCACCGATTTAGTGGGGGGAGTGGGAATCGCTTCCGGTTCTGCAACCGTTTTACGGCAGGAAGCAAGCGCAGCCGTAGCTGCAAGGAGAACAAATAGTTTTCGCATATCGTTAGTTTTAGTGTAAGGAGTAAGATGCATTGGCAAGCAGATACTCCGTAATATTTGATACAGAAAAATAGGAAAGAAAAGCCGACTGCCAAAATACTGTTTGGGTTTTTCGTACATATACGAGTCACACCAACATCCGCTACCCGTTATACTATTCAGTGAATAAGGGTAACTCATTAATGGGCTTCAATTCCCCCTCATGACGGTGCCAGGCCATACAATGACTCCCATTGGTGATAACAATATATGAAGCCGGCACACTGATCGAATAGCGCAATGCCTGTTGCAATACTGATTCCGACAATTGTACATCCATCGACTTGCATTCCACGATCAACCAGGGTGCATGATCGCGGTCATAGACCAATATATCAAATCGTTTTTTGAGCTCGCCAAGCCGAATTTCTTTTTCAACAGCAATCAGCGAAGCGGGATAGTGAAGTGATTGTAAGAGATATTGTAAAAAATTTTGCCGCACCCATTCTTCCGGGGTGAGCACGATCCATTTTTTCCGGAAGGTGTCGAAAATACATTCAACGCCTTCCCGCTTCTCTATCTTAAATGACGGAGCCGGATAAGTGACAGGGATCATGCTTCAAATATAATACTCCCTACGAAGTTTAACCGGTAAATACCTCCAAAAGAAATGCATCGTTTTTGAACCGGTACCTATTGCTAGTAAAGCGCTGTGGTATACAACCTGTCTGAACATCTATTTCATTACGAAGCGCCATTGCAAACGCCTCACCGGATCCCTCTTCGAGCAATTTTATTTATCCTCTGAAATTGATTAAATTCGCCAGTATGAAGACAAAAGAAGAAATTGTACAGAACTGGCTTCCCCGCTATACCGGGGAAAAATTGGAAAACTTTGGTGAATATATTTTACTGACCAATTTTAGTAATTATGTTACCCTTTTTGCCGAATGGAACTCCGCGGAAGTGATCGGTGAAGGCAAACCCATGCAATGTGCCACTGCCGGCAATATCAGTATCATCAATTTTGGCATGGGCAGCCCTACTGCTGCTACCGTTATGGACCTGCTCTCCGCCATCAACCCCAAAGCTGTTTTATTCCTTGGCAAATGCGGCGGCCTCAAAAGACGTAATAAAATCGGAGATCTCATCCTGCCCATCGCCGCCATTCGCGGAGAAGGTACATCCAATGATTATTTCCCCGCCGAAGTGCCCGCACTCCCGGCATTCGCCTTGCAAAAAGCAGTCTCCACCACCATTCGCGATTATGGAGTAGATTATTGGACCGGTACCGTATACACCACCAACCGACGCGTGTGGGAGCATGATGAACCATTCAAAGAATACCTGCAAAAAGTACGTGCCTATGCCATTGATATGGAAACTGCTACCATCTTTACAGTAGGATTTTATAATAAAATACCCACCGGAGCCCTCTTGCTGGTAAGCGATCAACCGATGATACCGGAAGGTGTAAAAACAGAAGAGAGCGATAAGAAAGTAACCACCTCCTTTGTGGAAAATCACCTGAAGATCGGAGTCGATTCACTCAAACAACTGATGAACGACGGCCTTACCGTACGACATCTTAAGTTTTAAACAGACCGTATGCTGCGAGTCATTCTGGTTTCCATCGCTTCCGCGTTCCTGCTTTCTGCATCCGTTTGCAAACCGAAAGCAAAAGGTGCATACAAAGGCCGCCTGGAAATAGCCGGCGTTTGTATGCATTATACGGTGAGTGTGCTGGAAGGAAACATAGATACATCCAAAACAGATGCAGAGTGGACCGATGAGCAAACCGGCAAAACCTATAAAAAGGCCTTCACATTGGATGATCCCTGTGGGTTTCCAAAAGACATTCATGTGGGCGATGAATTTTATTTCAATATTGATACCAGCACCTATCCGAAACCCTGCACACAATGTGAAGCGTTTTATCCCACTCCGGGAAAGTCGTTGCGCATTATTGTAACAGATGTATTACGTTAATCACCATGTACCCCCTCCTCGAAATAAAAAACCTTTCCCTTGAATTCAGTTCCGAGTCGGGTACCATTACGGCATTAAAAAACATATCCTTTACGGTACAAAAAGGAGAAGTGGTGGCATTGGTGGGTGAGTCGGGTTCCGGCAAGTCTGTTACCTCCCTGTCCATCCTCCGTCTCCTGCCTGCTCCTCCTGCCCGTTATGTATCAGGACAAATTCTTTTTTCGCCAGATGGTGAAGCTGTTGCAGATATTCTACAAAAAGATAAAAATGAACTGCAAATAATACGCGGCAACCAGGCTGCTATGATCTTTCAGGAACCCATGACTTCACTTAACCCCGTACTCACCTGCGGACAACAAGTGATGGAAGCCTTGCTGCAACATAAAAAGATCAGTAAAAAAGAGGCGAAAGAAAAAACAATAGCCTGGTTTGAAAAAGTAAAACTGCCGGATCCCGAAGGCGTTTTTAACCGTTATCCGCATCAATTGAGTGGCGGACAAAAACAACGGGTCATGATCGCCATGGCCATGTGCTGTGAACCCGCCTTACTCATCTGTGATGAACCTACTACCGCACTGGATGTTACGGTACAAAAAACCATCCTGCTGCTGATCAGAGAACTGCAGCAACAATCCGGCATGGGGGTGATTTTCATTACACATGACCTGGGTGTGGTGGCAGAAATTGCCGACCGGGCATTGGTGATGTACAAGGGTGAAATTGTGGAACAAAATCCGATCCGTGAATTATTCCTTCATCCCAAACATCCCTATACAAAAGCGTTGCTGGCCTGCCGGCCGGTCAACCATCCGAGAGGTGAACGATTGCCGGTGGTGAGCGATTTTATGAATGAAAAAACTCCTGCTCAAACACAAGTTGTTACGCAAATAATTGATCATCCTGTTCAAAAAACTGAGCACCCCCCGGTACTATTGCGGGCAGAAAACATATCCGTCCGCTTTCCTGCAAAAAAATCGTTCTGGGGCAAACCACTGAGCTTTACCCAGGCGGTAGATAATGTAAGTTTTGACGTGTATAAGGGCGAAACGTTGGGACTTGTAGGCGAAAGCGGCTGTGGCAAAACCACGCTGGGCAGAACATTGTTGCGGTTGGTGGAACCCGCTTCCGGTAAGATCATTTATAACGGAATCGATCTGGCAAACAAAAAAAGAGAAGAACTCCGCGACCTGCGGAAAGAGATACAGATCGTATTCCAGGATCCCTATTCATCGCTCAACCCGCGGCTCACAATCGGCAATGCCATTACGGAGCCGATGAAAGTTCACCGGCTGCACAGTAATAACACACAACGGAAAGATAAAGCGGTGGAGCTGTTGGAAAAAGTAGACCTCAAAGCAGAACATTTTACCCGCTACCCCCATGAATTCAGCGGCGGCCAACGGCAGCGTATCGTTATTGCCAGAGCACTGGCGCTTAATCCATCCTTTGTGGTATGCGATGAATCGGTATCAGCACTCGACGTGAGTGTACAGGCCCAGGTGCTCAACCTCCTGAATGATCTGAAAAAAGAAATGGGCTTCACCGTGATCTTTATTTCACATGATCTGTCGGTGGTCCGTTATATCAGCGACCGCATTATGGTTATGCATAAAGGCCGGATCGTGGAAAGCGGTATGGCAGACGATATTTACTTCCATCCGCAAATGGAATACACGCAAAACCTTATTGCATCTGTACCGAAAGGGATTTTTTCATCCGGATCATAAATGTCCAGATGTATTCACTGCATTATTCTACATACCCCTGTATCATTTCGGAACGGTCATACGACTCAGTATAAAACTTCTCTGCACTCTTACGACGGGAAAACAATAACTTCTTCAGTTCTTTCTGCATGAGTTGTTGTATGGAGTCAGTATCCTTGATTTTCGTGTCCGTATATGAAGTAAAATCGAAACGACTCAGCACTGCCTCATCCTGCAGGTAAGAAAACCGAAACCGCTGATTCACAACCGGGATACTGTCCTCAAATCTGAATTCCTTCGGGTTCTCCGGTACTAATCCCACAGTAGCCAGTTTCCAACTAAGGTCATCTTTCTTTTCCTTGTATTTGAAAAAGTAAATAAACCCATTCTTATTTTTATAAGAAGCCGGCAGGCGATCCACAAATAACAAAGAATCGGGCTTGTCGTAGGATTTGCTATAAATCAGGAAACTCCTGGCCATTTCAATATGTGTGTTGTATTGATCAGGGAACAGCTTCATTTGTTTTCGCTTGCGAAGGTCTGCATACAGATCGTACCGGTATTCATCCAGCGATGCAAAGTACCGCAGCAGAGAATCGGGATAGGGTTTCTTTTTATCGATGAGTAAAATAAGCGTATTATACTTCAAACGCTTATCATTCGATTTCAGCATTTGTCCGATCAGGGGTGGTACGGCAGCATTGGTTTCCCAGAATGGCATCAGCAGGGTGGCATAAAGGCTCAGGTCATCATTGCCATTGTCTTCATCATCCGGTAAGTTATAGATGGAAGGCAGTTTTGTTTCCTTTTTACTTTCTTCAGCCGCTTCAATAGCTTTTTTCTTTTCCGCGATGGACTGCTTTTTCAATTCCTGCTTGGCCTCAATGAGGAATTTGGACTGATAGATTTCATAGTCACGGGGGCTCAACAGATTACTGTCTACCATACTTCCCAGTAAGCCCATGATAGATGATTTATAATCTTCCAGGTTCAGCAAGGGAAGAAGGTCCGGCAGAATCGTTTTCGTAAGCTGCAATGAATCGGAAAGTTCATCCAGGAATTTTCCATCATCCATTTTAAAATCTGCATCATCAGTAATGATCGTGCGCCGTAAACCGAGGGGTATTCCCGTTCTTCCAAAATCAAGCACCGGGGGTTCGTTATTAATGATATCCCGGAAAGCCTGGTAGGCAACCGTATTTTTATGCTGGAGCAATGCTTCTAATGCAGCATACTGTAATTGGATGGTATCATCCAGGGACATATACAGGTCTTTGAGGTAAGCGACCGCTGCAGGAGTGCGCATATTGCCCAGCTTATTGATGAGCGACTCCTTTATATGGAGATAATTTTTTTCTTTCCAGTTGATGCTGCCAATCAGTTTTTTCAATTGTGGAAGATCGTTCGAATCGAGCTTCACGTCACTGATGCTGCGCACAGCCCGTTTATGTACGCTACTGTCGGCACTAAGGAAATCATCAAAGAACAGGTGCGATTTTTTTACATAGGGACTCAATCCTTTCAATGTATCGGCGGGCGTAAAGCTCTCATAAAAATCCTTTACAAACTGGCTGGGGCCGGTAACGGTATCTGATTGTGTAGTGAGAGTAAAGCCAACTCCATTTTTATAAAAATTCTTGCTCCAGATCGTACGGCTGCTGCCGGTATCGGTAATGATGATCTCTCCGATTCGTAATCCGTCGGGTGTCAGCGTTTTCTTGCGGAGTTTCACGATCCAGGTGGAATCGCCCATATAATAAACGGGACGATTACCGGAAAGATAGGAGCTGTCGCTATTGTAATAATAACGGCCCGTTTTGGAGAAGGTCACAAATATTTTTTCACCGGTGGTATCATTTGCTATGATCTTGCTGCGGTAAGCGCCGTCCAGCAATTGACCATCATCAGCATCGTCATCTTCGTCGTTACCGAAATAATTATAGCGGGGTATATCCAGCTTTATTTTTTTATCCTCCGGAAAAACCGGTGTTTTTACCGAATAGAAAAGTGCAGTATCCACCTGCTGCTTCGATAACTTATAGTTGTACGGCTTCAGTTCAAACGACTGAAAGAAACGGGCCATATCGGGTGATTCCTGTTTGCCATGTGCTACGAGTGTAAAATAATGAGGTCCCTGGATGATAAAGCGGGTCCAAAAAAGCTGGCCATCTTTATCGCGGTACTGGCAATCCAGCGCAGGATATCCTTTCCAACTGAATTGTTTACGACTGAGGATCGTATCTATGAATTCAGAAGCACGAAAGCTTTCATCCATCAGTGCCAGGTCGAATGTATCTTCTTCTGTAAAATTATAATTATGAATATCGGTGCGGATCACCCGGAAAAAACCGGTACCAGCTTTGTCGGTTGCATCAAAAATCCAGCTTCCATCATTGCCCACATAAGGTTCATGAGGCATGTCAATACTAAAACCGCCATAGGGAGGACTGTATTTTTTTACCGTAGCCGATGGTTCAATCGGATTTTTATACTCTTTTAGTTGAATGCTTCCAAAGAATTTAGCGGCTTCGGTTCCTTCTTTCACATAATCACCGGTGCCGCTCATTTTGAAAACCAGTATTTCAAAAGGAGTGACGAATATCTGGTACCGCTGCAAATCACCCCGGCGGGTTCGGTTGGTAAGGTCAATGCCTTTGTAACCGTTTTTAGTGATATTGTTGCGGGACACGATCTTTCCGGGAATATTTTCATACAGCAGGCTGTCCACTTTCTTCAATACCTGATCGGTATGGTGATTCCACAGCCAGGCATTGGTCATGATGCGGGTCACCATATAGTAGCTGCCATTGGCCATGTCTGCATATTGCACCTGTTCGAGTGCCGCATCTTCTCCAAATTTGTAAAACTTACCGGGTATATCGACTTTATAAAAACCGTCGCTTGCAGTTTCCGTATGGAAATTGACGGGTACCCGGAGCCGGTCCACCATATCTTTTTCTTTGCTGGCACGTTCACCCATTTTTACCGGACGTAATTTATATCCGCTTTTACGGAGTATTTCGATTACTCCGCGCTCGCCCGGCAGGTGTGCCGCTCCCACTCCCACAAAAAGACTGGTACCTGAACGCAAAATGGAATCGATCGATTCGGCTTGTATTTCATTGCGGCGGTATAAAAATTTTTCATCAAAGGATTTAGACACGCTGTTGTAGCGGTTGATGGTATCGAGCAGGTCGAGGTTACCGCTGCGATAGGCCTCCTGGAGTTTATCGGCTGAATAATCTTCATCCTGATCACCATAGCTTCGCTCTTTGCGTTCTTTATCTTTTGCAGCATCCTTATAAGCTTCGGCCATCAGCTTCATACTTTCGCCATAATCTTCCACACCGGCCACCCGTTTACCCCATTTTTTACCGCACTGGTAGATATACATATCGAGGTAGGTATCTTCTTCGAAGTCGCTGGATTCATTGCCATAGGAACGATACAACAGGTTATTGATTGTAGAGGGGCTACTGTACAGGGAACGCTCTATTTTGCTGTCATACTTATAAAATTTCAGGGTATTGAGCGTGAAGTATTCGTCGGGTGATGAAATATAACTACTGTATCCATAGGTCAGTCTCCCGGTGCCCATATCATATTTGCTCATATCATCCTGCCAGGTCTCCGGGTTTGTTTCCAGTGCCACCATTTGTGCGCTGCGCAGGGCTATATAGAAGGAATCGGGCAGATTGAACGCGAGTTTACTGCTCACATGCATGGTACCAATGAGATAGGAAGGCTTCTTCATACCTGGTCCGGTAATTTCCCAGAGCAGGCTGGGATATTTGCGGTTTTTGATATCAGGCTGAGCAAAGAGGGATCCTGTTACTGCCAGGAGCAGTATCAAAAAAAGGGGTCGTTTCATAAAGATGGGTAGTACAATTAAAAAGTGAAGTTGTAAACAAATGTAAGATGCAGGCATGCTATAAAAAGCATAAAGTTTTTTGAAAACCAATGATTTGGCAGCTTTGGGACTGCCGGGAACAGAATGTGTAAAACAAACACGGTAATTCGCCTGAAAAAACGTACCTTTGCCCGCTTTAAAAGCAGTCTTTTTGACCAAACCCGGCGCCGTAAGGCCGGATTGATCCGCTAAAGCTGCAGGCCTATTATACCTGTATGATTGATTAGCGGAAAGCTCACCTCCCCGGATCTTCCTTCCCGGTTTGCGTCATTAAGCCATTATACGGCGAAAAAGTAACGAACAACCAATAACTGTACGCCGGTTAATAAAAACCCTAATACGCATGAAGTTATCACAATTCCGATTCGACCTGCCCCTAAACCTGATTGCTCAAACGCCCGCCAAAAGACGTGAAGACGCGCGTATGATGGTGGTTCACCGTCATACCGGTGAAATTGAAAACAAACATTTCCGCGACATCCTGGATTATTTTGATGACAAGGATGTATTTGTGGTAAATAACACCAAAGTATTTCCGGCCCGTATGTATGGCCGCAAGGAAAAAACCGGTGCCAAGATCGAAGTGTTTTTGCTTCGCGAACTGAACCGCCCCAACCGCCTCTGGGATGTGATCGTTGATCCCGCAAGGAAGATACGTGTAGGAAATAAATTATACTTCGGCGATCAGGAAGACCTGGTAGCAGAGGTTATTGACAATACCACCAGCCGTGGCCGAACCATCCGTTTCTTATGGGAAGGCAGCGAAGAAGATTTTCGCGCACAACTGGAAAAACTTGGTGAAACACCACTCCCCAAATACATCAAACGCAAACCCGACGAAGAAGATAAAGAGCGTTATCAGACAGTATATGCCAAACATGAAGGCGCTGTGGCTGCTCCTACTGCGGGATTGCACTTCAGCCGTGAACTGATCAAACGACTCGAAATTAAAGGTATCCGCTTTGCTGAAATTACCCTGCATACCGGGCTTGGCACCTTCCGCCCCATTGAAGTGGAAGACCTCAGCAAACATAAAATGGATGCTGAATACTATAACATAGACGAAACGGCCTGCAAGATCGTGAACCGTGCCAAAGAATACGGCCATCGCATCTGCTCCATCGGCACCACTACCATGCGGGGTATGGAATCTTCCTTTACCGCTCAAAAATTATTGAAACCCTCCGAAGGCTGGACGAATATGTTCATTCATCCGCCCTATGATTTCAATATTGCGGATTCGCTGGTAACGAATTTCCATTTACCCAAAACCAGCCTGCTCATCATGACCTGTGCATTTGCCGGGTACGAACTGGCGATGGAAGCCTATAAAAAAGCCATCAAGGATAAGTACCGTTTCTTCAGTTATGGAGATGCGCTGCTGATCATTTGATGAATCGAAAATAACCTGTTAAAGCCCTGCGAATGCGGGGCTTTTTTTGTAGGTTTGAAACAGTGTACCATGCGACATACATTTACCACCAAAAGACCCAAATCATCCGGCTATGCGCTTTGGCGACTATTCCTGTATGTTTATTTTTATGCCCTGCTGCTCTTTATATTCTATCATTTCTCCCCGCTACGGATATCGCTGGGCTCTATGCTGATTTTGTTAATTTGTTTTTTTATTCAGCGAGCTTTTTATTACAATGAACATTCCTTTATTAATCAAATAACCATTGACACGGGCACCGGACATATATTTTTCACGATATATAAACCCGGATCAGGAATAAAGGAGTATAAGCGTTCATTTGATGATTTGAAGATCAAACTCGAACAATATCGCTGGCCTAAAATAGCGAGAAAGCCAGTGATCTATTTTTTTCGAAAAAAACCGGGCGATCTATTTCTCTCTGCAGAAAAGGACGGTTTTTCCAGACAGGATATGAAGGCGATCGTAACATTGCTCGAATCGATCACGCATCCGGTAAAGCGATAGAGGGGCTGCACGCGATGCAAGGAGGTATTGGCAAAACATCCTTTCATTTCATCAATACTGTATTATTAAAAAAATAATAGCCATGAGAAAACTTACCCCATATTCCCAACTGATGATCGGAATAATGTTGTTGCTATTTTTTCAGGGTTGTGCCGGCCAGCCACCACTTTCTAAAAAATATAGTCTGCTCACCTGGGAAACCTATCGGGAGGGAGGGGGTGAAGTACCTCAGTTTAAATCCAACATACTGGTGGAGTACACATTTACCGGATCCGGCTATTTACGTAATACGTTGTATGAAACACCTGTCAGATACTTCCCCAATTTCGCCGAATATCCCACACAACTATACGACGACCGGTATATTATCAATTCAATGGGCGATATTTTCGACCTGAAGGATAAAAAATTTATTCATGCGCATATCGGCGATGATTATTTCGTGGAAAAAAATGGGGATTCGGTAATCATGCGTCATACCGGTTACACACCTTCTTCCGTATTGCCATCCGACAAGGAACGGCACCAGACCATTACCACCCCTTATTATTTTTTCCAGCTATCAACAGGTAAGATCATTCCTATCAGCAGCGGCAACCGCTACCGGATCGGTAATACCAACAGGGATCAACGCGATTATGCATCGCAATTCACAGAAGGGGTTCTTTCACCGGATAAAACCCGGAAAGTATTTTTTGTGCCTTTAGAAGATCCCCTGAGTGGAAACTTTCTCCGCAATGACACCAGTCTATACTTGTGTGGCTGGACAAGGGTCTTTCATACCCGGGGGTATCTGGAAATACGGAATGCAGATGGCAGCAAACAGAGCATTGCAGATTCTGTACAATTTGAACATAGTTTACGCTCTGCATTTAACCTGCCGCTGACCTGGCTCAACGACAATGAAATACTGACACAAAAGGCGGGGGGACAATTGATCAGGATACGACTACAACCCCTGCAGGTGATCACGTATCCCGTCATTCCGAATGTAAACCGTTGCGCTTATCCTCCCTACTTTGAACGAACCCCGGAGGACAGCTTAGTTTATGTTTGTTCCACACAAAAAGAAAATGTATTTCGTATAAACACATTCGATAATAGCATCACGCCTTTACCAGCGACTCCAATTGGATATGGCTATACCCAATCCCACTATGACGGCACACCACCTTCCATATATGGCACCCGCTACCAGTACAAGAATGTGACCATATTGGAAGACAGTATGGCAACCGAAATAAATAAGATCACCCGGGAAGGATTGATTGCCATGGTACAGCGGGAAATCATTCCCACCCGCAACCAATATGATCCCTGGTGGTGGATCACTATTTATGACCCGGAACAGAATAAAAAACAAACAATCAAAGTTGGTTATCTGAAACAACTCATCGGCTGGCGAAGAAAAAACTAACGAAGAAACTTAAAAAAAAACCTACTAACAATAAGCATCTCTATAACTTTCATACCCCTGTATTAATTATCACATTAGCAAATTAGCATATTAGCACATTAACTAATTACCCGGTTCATAATCCTGCGGCAGCGAATTCGCCATTTTTTCTCTCCATCCCCAATACCCGGTAGTAATGAATTCCTGCGGATCAAAATAATTTCCGTTCATATCAATGTATATTGCCATAGTACCGGACAAGAATACATAGGAGCGTTGCAAGGAAGCCTTTCTGGGTGGATATACCGTTTTCAAAAAGGCATCATCTTCTTTCGCCTGGGTATAAGTAACGAAGAGATAGTTTTCAAAATGTATAGTTTTTATCTCTCCTGCTTCTTCCATCACCAGGCTGTCGGCTTTCAGGAGTGCGGTATCATATACTTCAAAATAATCAGGCTGATGCATGATCTTGTTGAAATACGTGGCTGAATCTTCCGGGAGTTTGCTATCGTCACTGCCAATCTGCATCTGCGAAATTTTACTGCCATCCCGGTTAAAGACCATGCGCTGGCCTTTATAGGTCTTTCTTACACGCTCCTTTTCGGCATTGGGAATTCGTTTCATTCTGCGTACATCGAATCCTTCCTCCTGCAGTTTGCCTGCATAGATGCTTCGCATAAAATGCAGCACCGATCCGTAATACGCTTTTTCCCTTCGCTCTTCCCAGGTCTTTTTTCTGCTATTTGATCTTGCTTCCATGGGTTCATATAGTGAATAACCAAGGTATGCCAGCGTACCTGCCTTGAAATTAACTTCGAAATTCTCTAATTGATATTTGATACGGTAGCCCAGTGATTTGTTCTCGATCAGAATGGGTTCATCACAATAGGCGATCACCCGGTTCGACTTACGGTAGTACCGGAAGCGGATAGCTTTTTCATTTAATATCTTACAAAAAGCTGCATTGGGTACAGTGCCAATAAAGTTTTCAGTAAAAGTAACGCCCCATTTTTCCCAACCCTCTTCCACCGATTCTTCCAAGGTTACATTGGCCAGTTCTTTTGCCTTTATCTGCATTTCAAATTTCAGTTGCAGTGGCAGTTGTGCCTCACTGAATGAATAAACGATGGTCTCATATCCGATGGAAGAAACGACCAGGTCGTGCTTACCCGGTGGAATGCTTGTCAGCTCAAACATACCATTGGCATCAGAGGTGGTACCTTTAGATGTGTTGGTGATAAAAATACTGCATCCTGCAATGGGCGTACCATTGCTGGCCACCACCACCCTTCCCTTAATGACAGATTGTGACTGCACCGTGAGCCAGGGAAGGAATAAAAAAATTATTGCCGGAATGAATTTCACCCCGGCAATTTACAGCGGAAACTTAATATCTGACTTATTTGATCTTCAAATTCAATGATATGATATCTGAATTTAATCCGTTACTCCGGTTGTAATGCCCGTAGCGCAATTCGAGCATGTTCAGCCTTTTCATGCCGAATACACCATTGGGGGGAGTAAGGCGTACACCGGCTCCATAAAAACTGCTGTTGAATGCACTGAGGTCATAGTTACTGGTAAAATACTGATCCGTAATCTTATGAATACTTTTTGCCGCAAAATAATCCACGGCTGTTTGTGTATAGTACCGGTAAAAAGGAGTGAAGGAAAAGAAAGGGGAAACTTTTATAGATGTTTCCAACTGGGCTGTATGAGCGGTAAGCCCCCAGTCATCTGTATAGAACCGGTAAAAGCTTCGCAACACAACCTTATCACCCAGAAAATAATTGGCCCTGAATCCCAATGGAATTTTGAGGCGGGTATCAGGCAGGTTTTCAACGGCTACTGTATTATTGGCAAAATAAACACGATGGAAGGGCAGCCCCAGGTATCCCTTTTGATAAACCAGATCGGCTATGAACATCAGTTGCAGCCGCTGGTTTACAATCTGCGAATACGACAAGGAGCCGCTGAATGAATTTCTGGATTTGGTCGGATAGTCATCCTCTTCCCTGCCTTGACCCGCATTGACACCCGTTCGCAATTCAGAAGGAAGAATGTATTTCAGGTTGTCGAGATAGCCCTGTACTTTGGCCGTGAATTCACCGTTTCGGTTTTTTGTTTTCTGCGAAAAGAACAGATTTACCCCGAACGACTGGTAATCAAATTCGGTGGACGCAGAGAGACCGGCACCAAAGGTTCGTCCCGTTTTTTCATTCTCTGCTGACCAGTTGAGCGAAGGATAAATACGGGTATCTGCATGGGATGCACCGGAGATGGTTTGCGGATTCACATTATCCGATGATGCAGATGTATAATGATCGATGCCCACTTCAATATCAAAACTGTGTTTGCGGAATTTCTTATCCCATTTCACCAGTTTTACATCGATCGTGGTGGAGATATCGGTTAGTTTTTCAGTACCGGTACCACCTGTTACAGCAGAGTTATTCCCATCCTGCCGGTAATAACTGGTAACGAGGTTGGCTTCTTCAAAACTGAGTTTTCGTTTTTTGTATTGGGTGCTGTCAGCAGCAGGTGCCTGTGCAAAAGAGGAAAACAGGAGCAGGAACATACCTGCTACAGAGAGACAGATTCTTCTCATTCAAATAATTTTGGGGTTGGTTGAATTAGTTACAGCCGCATCCGCCGCCGGTCTTACCACCGTTGGCACCAGAAGCGCCTTCGCGGTAGGTTTGAAAACTCATTTCAGTTTTTTCCACTTTACGTGCGCTGAGTGTCATCTCTCCATCGTTGATTTTATTTTTCTGATACTCCTTCACCGTGGTGCAAGCTCCTAAGGTAGCGGCCGTCACCAATGCTGCTACGGCCATGCCGGCAGCTTGTTGTTTTTTTGATTTCTTCATTTGAGGCGTATGTTTTTGGATGTATAAATGCGATCTTGTTCATCAATGATGATACAGGCAAGGCCCTTTACCTGATTCACCATATCCAGGCCCGCAGCTATCCCCATTATCATGACGGGAGTGGCCATGGCATCGGCAATTTCAGCATTGGGACAAAGTATGGTTACACTTTTGATACCTGTAACGGGCAGTCCGGTTTTCGGGTCGATGGTATGGGAATAGCGCTTACCCCCGATCATAACAAATTTTTCATAATTGCCGGATGTGGCAATCGCCATGCCGGTAATGTTGAGATAGGAGAAAGGTTTGCGAGCCGCATCCGGATCCGCAATACCGATGGTCCATTCTTCGCCATTGGGTTGTAACCCCCACGCGGTAAGATCTCCGGCTGCGTTCACTATACCGCTTTGCACGCCCATTTCCTGCAATACTAGTTTGGCCCTTTCGGCCGCATAGCCTTTGCCGATACCACCAAAGCCAATGCGCATACCTTTTTCTTTGAGGAAAACAGTACAGTTCTTTTCATCCAGCAGGATATTCCGGTAATTGATCAGGTGTACGGCCTTCTTTGCCGTTTCTGCATCCGGCAATGCTGTCATGTTCTTATCGAAATTCCACAACTGTTTATCCACCGAGCCATAGCTAATATCAAAAGCTCCTTGCGTAACGTCTGATATTCTTTGGGAGCGCATCACCAGGTCGAATACTTCCTGATCTACTTTTACAGGGGCGATACCCGCCTGGCGGTTGATGAGTGCGGTCTGGCTTTCTTCATTATACGTGGTCAGGAGTTTTTCGATACGGCTGATCTCTGCGATCGCTGCATCGATTTGTTGAAAGCATACTTGTTCATCCTGCCCCACTACCGTGATCTCAAAGCGATTGCCCATCAGCTTTGTCACTTTCCGATGTACCGCCGGTGATATGACAGCAGGCTCAATTACGTGCATCCGCCAGGGTTTTTAATTCATCGGTAAATTGTTTGGCAGTAAGTGGGGGTAGTCCCTCCCAGCTTTTGATGAGCTTTCCCTCTTCATCCAATAAAAGGGTGAGTGGAAAAATGCCATTGGGATTGTAACGGTCAGCCATTTTATCATTCTTACCCTGCTGGTCTTTTGATAACTGGTTTTTCTTGAGCCGGGGAAAATCCGCATTGATAAGTACAAGGCGATTGTCAGCAAAGGTTTTAAAATCCTCGCTCTCAAAAATTGTATTGTGCATTCGTATGCAAGGGCCGCACCAATCGGAGCCGGAAAAATTGAGCAGGATCAGTTTATGGTCCTTTCTGGCTTTTTGCTGTGCTTCAGAAAAATCGGTCTCCCAGCCCATCGCTGAAAAGAATACAACGGATAGAAGTAGTGTTGAAAATAGTCGCATATAGTAGTAGATGAATAAATGTAACGAACCCTTCGGGCTTGAAGTATGACTTTTATCACATTAACAAAACATTCAAGATAAAACCGGCTCATTTAGCCTTTTCACCGAGGGTCTTTTCGATATGTGCGCCAATCTCGGCAGCTCTGTTAAAGATCATCATATGGGTGCCTTCCGGAATAACGTGAATGTTTTGCAATTTCTTTATTGGAAATATCTTGTCCCGATCACCGTGTATATGAATGATATGATCGGGCTGCCAGTTGTTTTTCCAGTTCACTACTTCGTTTATTGCCCATTCCAGGTATTGGGGATCTGCATTGCGGCGGTATGCCCTTACCATGTCTCTTTCTTCCTGCGTAGATACTCCCAAACGATTGTTATCTACTTTCTCGGTGTATTTATAGGATCGGGTAGGCAATAGTTT
This sequence comes from Bacteroidota bacterium, assembly GCA_026391455.1. GTDB lineage: Bacteria > Bacteroidota > Bacteroidia > Chitinophagales > Chitinophagaceae > JJ008. Next base: position 40,773 of record JAPLEH010000052.1, on the reverse strand, counting down.
ATTCAGTTTCATTTTACCCACGATGCGCATCCAGGAAGGCAATTCCGCCACCGACTTGATGCTGGAGATAAGATAAAGTTGCTTTACCTGGATCAGTTTGGCGATCTCAATACCCATCATTCCGCCAAATGATACACCCAGTATTACCGGTGAGGGGTCAGGTATTTGCGCAGCCATTCGTGTGGCATAAGAAACAATGGTTTCTTTTTTCTGAGGTTTTAACCATGGCACATATTGCAGGGAACAACCATTCACGGAGAGATTGGTGAATACTTTTTCGTCAGCCCCCAATCCGCTGATGCAATAGATCTTTGTTGTCATGTGGGTTTACTTCGTAAATGGTATCAATAGACCGTTAAAATTAAGCATATACAGGATACAATAACAAAAGCCCGTTACTAAAAAACTGTCAAAGCGATCCAGCACCCCACCCTGTCCGGGCAGCCAGTTGCTGTAATCTTTCACGCCTGTTTTCCGTTTGTACCAGGATGCCAGCATATCACCGGTAAAGCAAGCCGCTCCCGTGATCGCGCCGAAGAGGCCCCCTGTATAAAAAGGAAGATGTAACCAGCCAGAGGAAGCCATCGCCACCCCTATACTGAATACGCACCCACCTGCTAATCCTTCCCAGGTCTTTGTGGGACTGATACGTGGTGCCAGCGGATGCCGCCCCGCAAGCTGGCCAACGATCTGGCTGAATCCATCGAATACCATCACCTGGAAATAGATAAAAATTAAAAACGAATAGTGAAAAATTCGTGTAAAATAAATAAACCCTGCACTGCATACGGTTAATATTACAAACGACATACCGGTGCGGAGTATTGGTTTGTTTTTTTGTAACGTATTTACTTTAACCAATTCAGCCATGCCGGCTGTGGAGATAATGGCTGCCACGGCAATTATAAAATCATAAAAGATGCCCAGCACCACCACGCCCGTAATAAAGATATAGGTGAAATATTTGAGCCAGCGTTGCTTTCTCACGTCCGGCGATACAGTACGGCTTCCCAATGCCATGCCCACAGCACCAATGGCCAAAAAGAAAAAAATATAATATACAACGGGGTGCATCAGTAGTTTTTGTTTTTCAACATCCACCATAGTCCCTTTACATTCATCATGGGCTTTTTAATAAGCAGGATAATGATCACTTCTTCCACACAGGCGAGTATACCCACGATCATACACAGGTAAAAGAGCCAGGAATAAAACCCGACCAGGAACAATAAAATGATAAAAGCGCCCTGCACATAGCCCGTGCTTTTGAACAAGTAGGTATGTAATCCGATAAGCCCCTTGAATTTGATGAACACCACCGCATAAGAAAGCAGCCAGACAACCACAAAGACATACAAGATCCAGGCGTATGGTTTTATCAGGTCCCATTTAAAAAAATAAATGGCCAGGAAGGCGCAGATATAAGTGCCGGTATCGGCCCATGAATCGAGTTTGGCTCCGATACGTGTTTGCATATTGAAGGTGCGTGCAATAATTCCATCGAGCCAATCGGTAAAAAGGCTGATCGCAATAAAGATGGCCACCCATTGCTGCTCTTTTTGAAATATCCAATAGAGTATGAGCGGAAAAACCAGCAACCGGCACAGCGACAGGATATTTGGTATCGTCCAGAATTTTTCTTTGGCTATAGTTTCGTTTTGCTGCATGGGTATTTGCAAGATAACAAACAATTGGAGAGCAGGCATACATGGGGCGATTGCAGAAACCGGGAGAATCACTTATTTTTATTAGTGCCTTCCGGCCATGAAAGTACAAAATGATGCAAACCCCATTTATATCACTACTCCTTTTCCTGTTCCTGCTGGGCGTATTAATGGGTATCACCGTTATCCTGCACCGGTATTTTCATTGGCCTTCGGAACAATCCCGAAAATTTCTGCATGTATCAGGAGGAATTCTCAGTTTATTCCTGCCGCTTTTCTTTCATTCCCACTGGTGGATACTGGCGGTTACGGGCATTGCCTTTTTGTTGTTGCTGGTAACCTATCTCCGCAACTGGATGCCGGCCGTACATGCCACTAACCGGCATTCACTCGGCAGTGTATTGTTTCCTCTTCCGGTATATGGTTGTTTTCTGATGGCGGAGTATATGCAGGACTACCTGTATTTCTGGCTCCCCGTTTCCCTGCTCACGTTTAGTGATACGGCGGCAGAAACAGGCGGGCATTTATGGGGAGCCCGTACACGGTCGTTTTTTCATGGGCAAAAAACAATGGCCGGCACCCTTTCATTCGCGGTAACGGCCATTGTCGTCAATTTATGCTGGTTGATTGGAGCAGCGAACCTGCCGGTGCAGCAGGTGATCCTACTAACGGTGATGCTCACCCTGTTTTGTTCACTGGCAGAATTATTTACCCTTCACGGGTGGGACAATATCACCATCCCTGCCACAGCACTTTTACTATTGTATCTGTTTCGCTGAGATTATTCCAGTCCAAACATACCCTTATTCAGTTGTTGTAGTATCTGCGTCTTATACGAAGCGGGTACGAGCAACGAGATATTATGCGGACTGCCTCCGTACGAAACCATCCTTACAGGAATATTCATGATGGAGCCAAACAATTTCTTGATCATATCTTCAGTAAGGCCGATCTGGTTTCCCACAACTGAAATAATGGTCTGGTCATCATCTTTCTCCACGGTACCGAATGGTTCGAGCTCTTTGAGTATCTCGGGCAGGTGCATGGTATTGTCGATGGTAATAGATACCGCCACCTCAGAAGTAGTGATCATATCAATAGGTGTGCGGTATTTTTCAAACACTTCAAATATCTTCCGGAGAAAACCATAGGCCAGTAACATGCGGCTGCTCTTGATACGAATAGCAGTGATATTGTCTTTGGCTGCCACTGCTTTTACACCCACACTGCCAGCCTCAGCGGTAATGGTGGTGCCTTTTGCTTCGGGCTGCATGGTATTGAGCAGCTTTACCGGAATATTATATTGCTGTGCCGGCCAGATAGATGCCGGGTGCAGAATTTTGGCTCCGAAATAAGCCAGCTCTGCGGCTTCGTCGAAGCTCATTTGTTCCACCGGTACTGTTTTCTTTACAATACGCGGATCATTATTGTGCATACCGTCAATATCAGTCCATATTTCACATACAGATGCGTTGATAGCTGCTGCGATAAGGGATGCGGAGTAGTCACTCCCACCGCGTTTGAGGTTATCCACCTCACCGCGTGCATTGCGGCAGATATAGCCTTGTGTTACAAATAACTTCTTCTTCTTGTTCTTATCGAGCAGTTGGGTCAGTTTTACTTTGATGCTGCCGATCTGGGGTTCATCGTAGGTGTCGATGGTCATGAATTCAAGTGCTGGCAGCAACAGATGGTCAATGCCCTGCTCTTCGAGATAGCTACAGAACAGTTTAGTAGATAGTAATTCGCCCTGAGCAAGGATATCCTTACTCAATGCTTCGCTGAACGAGATACGAAGAATAATATTCAGAAATTCAAAATGTTCGTTCACGATCGCTTTGGCTTTATCCAGTATTTCCGGCTTCTTCACCAGTTGGCTGATAAAATCCTGGTAATGGGCTTCCAGTTTATCAATGGATTGTTTGGCGCCGTTGCGGTCGCCTTTTGCCATCAGGTCACCTATTTCCACAAGGGCATTGGTAGTTCCTGATAATGCAGATAATACAACGATAGTTGGCTCAGACGAGTTCGTGACCAGTCCGGCGATGTGATGCATTCTTTCCGGGCGGCCCACACTGGTGCCGCCAAATTTCATGATTTTCATTTGGTTTCCCCCCACAATAAATTTTATGGATTTACAGAATCAGCAAGCAAGGGGGCAAAGATAGTAAGTTTTGCCTTTCTGTGTTTATCCATGAAGTTAAAAACAACGCAAAGCAACTTGTATATAGTATTGAAATATCAGTCATTCATTTATAAAAGGTATATTATGACTTTAATTGTACTTAAAGATTCTAATATCCGCTGAATGATCTCATCCTTGAAGATATTAGCCAATGTAATATCGAAATACCGGATGCCTGCAGTCGATATCTGTTGAATTTATATCATTCATGATTTTAAGGCTGTAGATTTATACCAAAACGTTCGCCCAAAAGAAACAAATCATTCACCACCGCATCCAATAGTGGTATTCCATTAGTCATTCTTTCCGCTTCAAACTCTCTTTCCGGATCACCGGGTACCAATACTTTTTCTTCACCGGCAACTGGTTTTGCATTCCTGAATCCCTGTATCCAATGGTCCATGCTTTTCTTAAATTCATCAGCGGGACGAAACGCATCAATACGCATGGCCCCGAGAAAATGACCGATCCCCTTACCGGGTTGCTGTGCCGGCATGGGTACATAAGCCGGGAAGGGCGGCACCCAGGGCGCATAATTGGCTCCACTTAATAAAGCCGAAAAAATATCAACGATTGCACCAAGCGCATAGCCTTTATGACTGCCATGTTCGCGATCGCCACCGAGTGGTAATAAGGCACCCCCGCTTTTCAGCGCATGCGGATCGTGTGAGGGATTGCCATCTTTATCCTGCACCCATCCTGTGGGCGTTTGTAAATTTTTACGTTGCAATATTTCCAGTTTGCCATTAGCTGCTGTAGTGGTAGCCAGGTCTGCCACGAAGGGCGGCTCTGTTCCTGCCGGTGCCGCCACACAAATCGGATTGGTACCAAGCATTTTATCAGTGGAAAATGTAGGTGCCACGAGCGGACTGGCATTCGTCATGGCAATACCCATCATATCATATTCGAGCGCCATCATGGCATGTTGCGCAGCGATACCAAAATGATTACTGTTTTGCACACTCACCCATCCGGTACCCACCTGTTTGGCTTTTTCAATGGCGATCTGCATGGCAAAGGGTGCCACTACCAACCCCAGTCCGCTATCCCCATCCACTACTGCCGTAGAAGGCGTTTCATGGATCACTTTGATATCGGGGGTTGCATTTACCCGTTTCACTTCCCATAGCCGTACGTAGCCACTCAGGCGTGCCACCCCATGTGAATCGATACCACGGAGATCGGCTGCCAGTAAGGACTTCGTAGCAATTGCTGCATGCGATTCACTGCATCCGATCTGTTGAAAAATTGCCTGTGTAAAATCAGCCAGTTGCTGATAAGGAAATAGTTGTTCTGCCATGCGGCAAATATACTCCTAAACTTATTTACAGGTCATCGGGATACAAGGCAACTGTTCCTTGAGAAAGTTGAACTTAATACAACCCCAGCAATCCATCCAGTTGCTAATCATTTTGAGGTTGCAAATAAAAAGCCCCTTCAATGAAAGAAGGGGCTCATTGTTAGTGTTGATTGCGACCTCAGAAGGGCAGATCGTCTACCGGCTCCGTGATTTCTCCCGGTGAAGGGATAGAACTGCCGGATGAAGATGATTGCGGTGCGCTGTACGCATTGTTTTGCTGGTAAGAACCACCGCCACCGCCGCTGTTTTCATTTTTGCTTCCCAGCAATTGCACTTCTCTTACACGAAGGGAAAGAGATGCACCGGGGGTGCCGTCGTTGCGTTGGAAAGAACGGGCTTCAGGTTGTCCTTCCACATACACCTGAGTGCCTTTCTGAAGATAAGGCGACACCGCTGTACGGTCGGTCCAGTAAGCGCAGTCCACCCAGATTGTTTTTTCCTGCAAATTGCCCTGGCTGTCTTTGTACTTTTCGGAATGAGCAACCGTGAAGTTGATGACATTTTTTCCATTTACTGTGTTCACTACACAGTCTTTGCCTAAACGGCCGATAACCTGCATTTTAATCATAGTGCTCGATTTTTAAATTGACGTAATTATTATTCAGGCGGGCAAAATAGTTCGTTTTGTCATAGCGGCCAAAATAAATTAACCACATGGAAATCCATATAGTGGAATATATCTATACCGTATGCCTGCTGCTTGCATCATCATCCCTCCAGAAAATCGGCTGGTAGTCCCTCTTCCTTTTTATGAAAAAATCCATACCGTCGAAGTGCCCAATACCAAACGAATAATATAAAAGAAAGAATCAATATTGGCCCCCATACACTCGTGAATAGACCCAGCGTTTCCCTGCGATATAATACTGACGAAAAAGTATCGAGCACAAACCAACCCAATGCCAGTAAAATCCATGAAAGAAAAAAGGGTATGAGCCGGTAGGTTTTATAAAAAGAAAATCCCATGAAGATGCCGCAGAAATAAAACAATGCCACTATTAACGGAACGGAAAAACGTTTGGCAATTTCGAAGCGCACTTTCCGCACGGAGTTGTCTAGCGGATACCGTATTCCGGTTTTGTCAAATTCATCCAGATCACGATGCTGCAGCGATCGCTTACGGTCGAAAAGCTCCGATAATGTTAGCGCCCTTACGGTATGAACGATACTTGTATCCACTCTTTTCATTCCGTCTGTAAACTCTTTGTAAGAGCGGGCAAAGACGACCTCTGTCAATATCCTTTTTTCTTTCCTGGAGATATGGGGTGCTATAATAGCCATATAAACAAAAACCAACCCCGAAATACTGATCAGTATGGCCATTGATCCGAACGAAAAAGGGCGGAAAGAAGATTGCCTGCGTTTGGTATTATAATGACTAAACCAGGTGATCCCGGTAATAAAGGCTGCCAGAAAAGAAACGTAAACTATGGGGCCATTGAGGGATGTCCATAGCCATTCACGAAATAGTGATTCAGGAAGTCCCTTGCCCTTGAAATCGTCAATATATGTGCCCCCTAACTCCCTGCCAAACCACCAGAGATGTGCCAGCAATACCAGGATAAAGGGTATCCAGAATCGCCGGGAAAAAAGAAAGTTACTCTTCATGTATAATTACTTACTCGGTTCTGGCACTTCCTGCATCGATGATCCTGCCGAAGAAGATCGCATTCATGAATAATTTGGCACCTCCCAGCCAGAAGGCCCTGAAGTTAGGATTGTCTGCAATGCTGATCACCCGTCCATTACCAACAGTACTCACTATCACTGCTGCCGAGTTTTTGATCGCATCTTTGTTTTCTTTACTCACCCAACCACTCTGCAGTGGATTGGCTCCATAGTAGAAAGGCGTGGCGTATGGATTCCTGCTTTTCTCCATGAATACTTTATTCGCTTTAAATAAACTGATGTTCTTTTGATCGTATCCGAAAGCCAGCGGATGGCTAAGGTCTGCTTCCGCACCAAAAATGGCCCCGGCAATTTGCTGTGCCCCATCCAACTGTTCTTTTTCACTATAACCGATTCGGTTGGTGCTATCCGTGCCTGAACTGGTTTTCTTGAATTTTACTTCACTGATACCATTTTGAGCGGCCCATGAAACCGCTTCTTCGGTGAGTATCAGCACGCCACCTGACTGAACCCAATTCTTTAATTTTTCTTTATTGATATCGGGATAAGTTCCGCCTACCATGATAAGCGTATTATACCGGCTGATATCCGCCCGGTTGAAAATAGCAGGTTCCAGGTGCGTGGCGGGAATATTCATCCGCTGATCCAGCAGATGCCACACTTCACCTGCATCGGTGGCATTGACCCCCTGCCCTGTGATCATAGCAATGGATGGTTTTGCCAGCGGCGCAAACTTACTGCTGCCCAGATCCGTACCACTTATCGCATAGCCGGATGCAATGGAAATCACCGGCACATTGTTACGTACGGCAATATCGCTGACCAGGCTATGCAGTTTATCACTTCCCATCGCCTGTGCTTTTACATTCAGCAGGATGGTACCCCTTTCAAATGAACGGGCGTTGCCCGCTACTTCTAATTGAAAAGGTTGCGTGGCCACTTTTAGTGATAATCCGGCCTGCATCATTTCATATAGCGCTGCAGGTGCCGCATAATTGTTATATGCAATAAGGTATGCATACTCCGATCTGGCTGGTGCAGCGCCGGTGATGGATTGATTCACTGTTTCCGGATCGATCCTTCCTTGTGTTTCGTTGTACAGGTTCGCATTGAACTGTGAAGCATTCAATTCAGCATAAGGCATTCCAAACGCCAAAGGCATGGTCCAACTGGTGATATCATAAAAAAGACTGTCTTTATACTGGAATGTTTTTTCGAAAATGGTTTTGATCACCCGGTACTGTGGTTGGTTCAATGGCACCACATATCCTGTTTCCGGATTGAATACATCATTCTCTGTTTTTACCGTCTGCTGCAGCTTATACACATTTATCTGCTGACGCAACAGCATATCCAGCATCATCTTATTCTTCACCACATCTGTTTTACTGCCGAATACATAGGCTTTTACCGGATCGGTAGCTGCATCCCGCAAATTATTGGTATAAAAATCGCGCTGCCATTGTAAAAATTCCTGCCGTAAAACTCTTGCGCCTTCCAATGTAGAAAGGGCCGTTACAAACTGATTGCGTATCGTAAATGGAAAACTCAATAATCCGTTGTTGGTTTGCTGAAGGTGTCCGCGGGAAGAGGCCTGTTCAAATAAAATTCCTATCGCGCCATTGATATCCGGGAAGGTGGATCCTTTTCCGTAATAAAAGTCATCATAATTCTCTTTAGTAAAATAAAGGGATCCGATACTGTCCAGGTATGCCGCATGAAATTTTGCGAGCTTAACTGTCAGTTCCTGGTTACGTGCCGGTGTAAGCGGATTGACACGGGAAGGCACTCCAGGTTGAAAGAAGAACGTGGCATTACTGCTTTGCTCATGGTGATCGGTAAGTATATTGGGTTTCCACAGATGATACCATTTGAGCCGGTTCTGACTTTCGCGGTGTACTGCCGGCAGCCAGTCGCGGTTCAGATCGAACCAGTAGTGATTAAAACGACCGCCCGGCCACACTTCATTGAACTCCCTGGAGCTGGGATCGCTGACGAGATTCTTGCTTTTGTGCTGATTGGCCCAGGTGGAGAATCGCTGCAACCCATCAGGATTGAAAGAGGGATCGAATAGGATCACTACATTGTCGAGCAATTCATTGATAGCAGGACTTTGAGCCGCAGCCAGGTAATAGGCGGTAAGGAGCGATGCATTGGCACCACTGGGTTCATTGCCATGAATAGAATGACCGATCCAAACCACGATGGGCATATTATTCACTGCTACCGACGCGGATTGCGCCGGGTCTGTAAGTTTCAAATGTTTTTGCCGGATCTCCTCCAGCCTTGCCTGATTACCGGGTGAAGTGATGATGAGCAATACCTGTGGCCTTCCTTCATAGGTATAGCCCATCGTTTCCATTTTGATGCGTTGCGGTGCTGCTGCTGCAACGGCTTTCATATAATTCACGAGCCTGTCATGTGTTACATGCCACTCTCCCACTTCATGGTAGATTACTTCTTTGGGTTTGGGTATGGCGGGATTATATGCTACGTTGGATGGAAGATAGTATGACAGGTCCTGTGCAGAAAGGGCAGGATACAATATCAGAAATATCGAAGCTAAAAAAAATGATCGGCGCATGGTCTTTTTTATTTGGGAAAGGAAAGATAAAGAAAAACCCGCAGCGATTTCGCTGCGGGCACCATAACAAGCCTTTCTCATCATTCAGGCTGCAAGTCCATACCAATTCTTTAAAAACTGTTGTTTTCTTCGTTTCGACACATCAAGTTGAAGCCCATCCTGCAACACGATCCTGCCACCCGTACCATTTACATAACGGGAGATAAAATCTTTATTGACCAAATGCGTGCGATGCAGCCGGATAAATTGTGCAGCCGGCAAGCGTTGCTCAAACCAACGAAGCACTTTTGCCACCACCAGGCAATTGCCGGAAGAAAAATACAATTTGCTGTAATTGCTTCGTGCTTCCACGCGTATAATACTGGCAACCGGTATCCATTGGGTTCCATTACAGGCAGGTACGATCAAAACGGGCGCAGGCATAGAAATTCTTTCGTTTTAAGAAATATAAATTACTTGCTCGTAACCGGTGATAGTTTATCCAACAAGGTATGGATGAGTTGTTCCAATTGCGCATTTTTTTGTTTCAGGGCTTCGATCTGGTCCTGTTGCTCCTGTACTCCCTTTACAATAATCGAAATAAAATCATTGTACCGTACGCCATAATACCCTAAATGGTCTTTGGAAAGTATGCCGCTGTTGGAAACACCTGCTTGTTCGAGTGCTTTGTCCAGGTCCTGCGCGATAAACCCGTATTCTGTTTTCTTTCCCGGATCATCATTGCGCAAATAACTAACCGGGCGTAAGGTTTGCAAAAAACGCAGACCCAGATCAGATGTACGGATATTGTTTTTCCAATGCTCATCCGATGTAATGGTCCAGGCCACCTGTATGCCGGCATAGGTGATTCCGGTATTGCCGATACGGATCTGCGAATTCAAGGCCCCGTTTGGCACCTGTGCATTCTGACCAATGGCAATATTATCCCCCCCGGTGGTAATGCCGGTTCCGGCTATAAAACCGACAGCGGTATTATTATTTCCAGTAGTACTAAAGATCATTGATTCGGCTCCTACAGAGGTATTACCCAATCCAGTCGTGTTTATCCGCAGTGCTCCATTTCCAAACGCTGCATTGCTGATACCGGTGGTATTGTCCCGCATTGCCGTTAACCCAACAGCAGTATTATCTGTGCCGGTACTGTTGCTGATCAAGGTATTAAAGCCAATGGCGGTATTACGGGTGCCCGTGGTATTGTTCATCATGGAGCCCATTCCATACGCCGTGTTGCTGCTGCCGGTGGTATTGGCATACATACTTTGATAACCAAATGCGGTGTTATTACCGCCTGTTGTATTAAAATAAAGTGCATTGTATCCACCGGCCGTGATATTTGCTCCGGTGGTGTTGCTGTAAGCGGCATTGGCACCCAAAGCGGTATTATTTATTCCCGTAGTGTTGGAAAAAAGTGCGCTCGAACCTGCGGCAGTTATATTGTTGGCTACATTGTTATTATAAGCAGCATTGTAGCCCAATGCTGTATTATTGGCACCTGTCGTATTGGAATAAAGCGCACCTGCACCCGATGCTGTGATATTACTGGCCGTAGTGTTATTATAGGCAGCATTATAACCGACTGCTGTATTATTAGCACCTGTACTATTGGAATAAAGCGCCCCTGCACCTGATGCTGTGATGTTACTGGCCGTAGTGTTTGTATAGGCAGCATTATAACCGACTGCTGTATTATTAGCACCTGTCGTATTGGAATATAATGCACCTGCACCTGATGCTGTGATGTTATTGGCCGTAGTGTTATTAAAGGCAGCATTATAGCCAACGGCCGTATTATTATTCCCGCTTGTATTACCAAAGAGCGCGTTGAAACCGGTGGCTGTATTATTACTGCCGCCCCCGTTTACAGATAAGGATGAGAGGCCAACAGCTGTATTGTTCGTGCCGGTGGTATTGGCATACATGCTTTGATAACCTACAGCCGTATTATTATTGCCCGTAGTATTGGAGTATAACGCATTGTATCCAACGACTGTCAGGAAACTGGCGGTGGCATTAGAGAAACCAGCATAAGCCCCCACACCTGTATTGTAATTTCCACTTGTGTTGGAAAAAAAGCTATTGTATCCGTTTGCCGTATTAAAAATGCCGGTGTTGTTAGACACCAATGAAGATACCCCGGTTGCGGTATTATAGGCACCTGATGTATTCCAATACATGCTTTGAAAACCGATCGCCGTATTTCCCGCTCCGGTATTTCCTGTAGAGAGTGCTGTAGCTCCCAGAGCAGTATTTTGTATTCCTGTTGAAGACAATCCTGCCTGGTAACCGAGATAAAGCTCACCATTTATACCAATCCTTCCCGCCGCCACATTATTAACCCTGAAATTCAAGGGTGTATTATCTGCTGTACCCACGAAATGCGTGGCGGGGTTTGTTCCGGTATTTCCGGTGAGCCCCCATGCCATTGGCGAGAGCGGGGCATCCTGCCAGCTTCCGTTTCCACCTGCATCAGACACCAGCACTTTGCCGACACCGGGAGAGCCCGCGTTTAACCTCACCTGACCGGCTTCCAGTACGGCAAACCCGTTGGCCAGCTTCACGGTATTGACACTATTGTTTCCGATCTGTACCATATCACTTGCCGTTACGACAGCGTCGGCACCGATAGCCGTTGCATTCACCAGATTGGGCGCAATGGCATTGGTATTAGCTCCGACAAACGTATTGTTGATGCCTGTTATATTGGAAAAACCCGCATTTCTACCAAATGCCGTATTAAATGAACCGATAGTGGTGTTGAACAATGACTGATATCCATTGGCGGTATTATCAGACGCAGTGGTGTTTTTATATAAGGCATAAGTACCACTGCTCGTATTGCGTGTGCCTGTTGTATTAAAAAACAATCCTCTGGCCCCCAATGCGGCATTTTCATGTCCATTGGTATTGGTGGTCAATGCTTCGACCCCGAGCGAAGTGTTGAGCGTACCGCCTGTATTGGCAAGCATTGTGTTCGTACCGACAGCCGTATTATAATTGCCCAGGGTATTGGCCATCAGGGTATGATAACCAAATGCAGTATTGCTTTCCCCGATGGTATTAGCGGTAAGTGATTTGCTCCCGGTAGCCGTATTAAAAATTCCCGTTGTGTTGTATTGCAAGGAGGCCGCACCAAAAGCCGTATTCTCTGAACCGGTGGTATTGGCAGTAAGGGCAAATGATCCCATTGCCGTATTAAATGAGCCGGATGTATTGCCATAAAGGGATTGCACCCCAACTGCTGTATTATTTCCGGCAAAATTGCTGTACAGGGACTGATAACCCACTGCCGTATTGTTATCGGTATTATTGATAAACAATGCCTGGTAGCCGACCGCCACATTGCGGCTGCCAGAAACATTAGTATAAAGCGCCTGAGAAGCAATCGCTACGTTATCTGATCCGAAACTATTAAGCCGCATCGCATAAAGACCCAGTGCCGTGTTGTTATTGCCGGTCAAATTATTCCGCATCGATTCATAACCAATGCCCGTATTCCCATTCCCTGTCGTGTTGCTCAGTATGCTGTATGCGCCTACGCCTGTGTTTGCAGTTCCACTCGTATTACCTTTCATCGAATAAAAACCCACCGCCACATTATCTGAACCGGATGTATTCGACGAAAGCGAAAAATATCCATTCGCCACATTGCCTCCCCCGCTGATATTGGAACTGAATGCCTGATAGCCGAATATGCTATTGGCTGATCCGGCATTGGCAGCCGGAATGGTATTATAACCAAAGCTGGTATTGAAGAGACCAGTGGTAGTACCCGATATAAAGCCGGCTGTAAGGCCGTTTACTTTAAACCGCAACGACTTGTTATCCGTGTTACCAATGAAATTCAGGTTTTCATCCGTTCCTGTATTACCCGTAAGCCCCCAACCTGCCCCAACAATTGCGCCACCGGTAGCAGGTTGCCAGCTGTTATTGCTGTTTTTCCAGATATACAATCCGGGTGGATTTCCTCCCGTCGCATTCTTCAGGTACAACAGCATCCCGTCTTGTTGAGCAGTTGGGTTTACGGAAGGAAATGTATCCACCCGGGGTATCAGCAGGCCGTCGGTATTGGCAGGTGCCGCCGGGTTGCTGGCTTTAATTTCCAGCAACGCCTGCGGAGCAGTTGTGCCAATACCGACCTGCTGGGCCTGTGCATTGAGCACACAAACTATGATGAGGGATAAGGTGAAAATGATTCGGGCCACAGGGCGGGTTTGTTTTACATCCTGTTTGAAGGTATTAAACCGGTGAAATTTATAGTAACAGTGCCTGCTCGTTTCAGGGATTGGCCGTAAAATGGTTGCTGGTATGGTTTGTTCTTTTTTCATATGTGTCAGAAAAGTTGTTTTGCTCAGGGAATGATAGTTTCAGGAATTAAAAAATTGGTTTTGCTATGTTTATATATTTACATTTCAGGTAATACAGTTTATCTAGACAGCATAAAACTAGCCCGGACAACAACCATGTACCTAATATTCAGGGTGGACAAATCAAAAATCGACGGTGGACATTTGTGATATGGCCCTGTGAGTGGACAAATAAGCTGTATTTTTCGGCTGAAATAAGCAACATGTCCACCGGCTTCCGCATTCCCCCTTTTTATTGCCCCCCCTCTTTACGTTTGTGCAAAGCTTTCCGGGCCTGTTTTCTTTTGGCTGTTCTTTTACTTTTATCAGGTCAACATGGGTATTCGCAGGAAAAGACAGAACCGTCGCTGGCTTATTCCTCAGCAGACCTGGCACATTTATATACTGACTTAGCGACTGCGCGGAAAGACACCGTGAACCGGATTTGTCTTCAGTTTATGAACAAATACCGGATACGGAAGAACAAGTCAGCCTTCACGAATTTTTGTGAAGGACTGAAGAGAAAATGTACAGAAGAGCATAATAAATCACTCACCCGCCGAATCCGCATTATTGAACTTCATGGCCAGTTAAGGCTACAGCAAGCTACCCCAACTGCAGGCAGGGCCGAATTTGAAAAACTATTTGAAGAATATACCAATACAGGTGATCATTCGGCTGCGTTGGAATGTCTTTTTGAACTGGGTCAGTTCCTCCACCGGTGCAAAGACAATATCGCTGCGATTGAAGTGTTGTTTTTTGCAGAAAAATTCGCGGCCAAATTCCAATTAACAACGGATATCAGCTATCAGGGCATCCTTCATACAATAGGGTATATATTATGGGAACTGGAGAAGCCCGCGCAATCGATCCGTTATTTCAAAAAATCCATCGCTACTGGCAATGGCATATTGCAGGATTCGCTGGTAGCATTGAACGGGCTCGGTATCAATTACCAAAAGATCGACAGCCTGAATCAATCCCTGTATTATTTTAATCTGGCCAGCCGGTTGGCTACGGCTCATAAAAATGAAATCTTTAATGCAGTGGTATTAGGAAGTGCAGCCGTTACCTTGTTTAAATTGGGACAGGATGACACGGCCTACCTCTATTGCCTGCAATATAAAAAGCTGAGCCTGCGGGACAGTCTATGGCAAAATGCAGCCGATGCTTTTCACCAACTGGTACTCATCGAATTAAAACGCAACAATCCTGCACATGCCCGCTTGCTGCTTGACTCTTTTCAGCAATTGATGCCACGTCTTGCAGCCACTGATTATATGTCGCATAAAAAAATGAATGAAGCCTCCTGGCGGTATTTTGAAAAGCTGAAAATCTACAACCTGGCCCTTAGCAGCTATAAAAACTATGTGCATTATGACTCCCTCTTTCAGGAATATGGCAACAAAAACAAAATATCTGAACTGGAATTGGATGCAGCTGTACGGATGTATGAACAGGATATGGCTGCACGTGAAAAGAAAAAGAAGTTCCGTGAATTCATGAACACACTGGTTATTCTTGCACTCTTTATTACGGTTGTAATACTCGTGATCATTGGTTACAAAAAAATAAAGCAGTACGAATACCACAAACAGGAAACCGCGAATATCAACGAACAACAGGCAGCAGAAATACGGGAGTTGAAGGAAAAATTGCTGGCCCAACTGGCCTCGATTAAAAATGACAATCTGAATTATCAGGCACAGCTCGCTTCACAACATGTATCAGGTGACAGCTTTGATGAAAACAACAATCCTGAAAAAAATGAACTGCCAGACACTATATCGCCGGCATTGAATGAAAACGCCCCGGCGGAGGATATCCGTTTGCTGAAAGAATTTAACCTTACCCAAAAGCAACAATGGAAAGAATTCAGAATCTTGTATGAGAAAATATATCCGGATTTTGAAAAACGGATTACCGAAAAAACCGGATCGGTTTCCGCTGCGGAGTTGCGGCTGATGATGCTGCATAAATTGGGTTTAAGCAATAAAGAGATAGCCCAGACTTTACTCATTTCACCCGATAGTGTAAAAAAAGCTAAATACCGGCTGTACAAAAAGATCGGAATCAACTCGGCAGAAGAGTTGAATCTATTCCTGGAATAGGCCTGATCGCTTAATGGCCGATACCCTGTTTTTCCCCTTTACGCAAATCCCGTCCGTACAATTTAGCCTACCTTTGTTGTTTGTTTTCCAATAAGCGAAAGGCAATAAATCATGAGTAAAAAAGGAAAAGTGCTGGTGGCCATGAGCGGCGGTATAGATAGTACCGTTACCGCCCTGATGCTCAATGCAGAGGGCTACGAAGTGGTGGGCATTACCATGAAAACATGGGATTATGCCGCCAGCGGGGGCAGTAAAAAAGAAACTGGCTGCTGCAATGTGGATTCTTTCAATGATGCACGGCAGGCTGCTGTTGAACATGGCTTTGCCCATTATATTCTCGATATACGCGAAGAGTTTGGCGATTTTGTAATTGAGAACTTTGTAGATGAATACCTCGCCGGCCGCACACCCAATCCCTGTGTGCTGTGTAATACCCATATCAAATGGAGGGCTTTATTGAAAAGAGCTGATGCATTGGGTTGTGAATTCATCGCCACCGGCCATTATGCAAAGATCCGTCAACATGATAACGGACGTTTTGTGGTAAGCAAAGCCATTGACGACACCAAAGACCAGAGCTATGTACTCTGGGGATTGCAGCAGGACCTGCTTAGCAGAACCTTATTACCGCTCGGCCCTTATCGCAAAACAGAAATCCGGCAAATGGCCCATGATTTTGGTTACCCCGAACTCGCCAAAAAAAATGAGAGCTACGAGATCTGTTTTGTACCGGATAATGACTACCGCGGTTTCCTGAAGCGAAAAGTAGAAGGACTGGAGGAAAAAGTGGCGGGGGGAAATTTTATCGATAAAAACGGAAAAATCCTGGGTACCCATAAAGGCTACCCCTTCTATACCATCGGGCAACGAAAAGGGCTTGATATCACCTTTGGCAAACCCGTATTCGTGACCCGTATTGACCCGGATAACAATACCGTAACGCTGGGTGATGAAGAAGACCTGGAACAAAACGAAATGACCGTGGGGAAGATCAATCTGGTGAAATACGATGCCATTACCCCCGGTATGGAGGCCGTTACCAAAATCCGGTATAAGGATAAAGGCACGTTGTCGAATTTATTTCCGATCGTAGAGACAGGGCATGCCCTGTCTCTACGATCAACGGGGCATGCCCTGTCTGTTGAGACAAGGCATGCCTTGTCTGTACGATTTTATGAAAATGCCAAAGGCATTGCCCCCGGGCAGAGCGCGGTATTTTATGAAGGCGATGATGTGATCGGGGGTGGCATCATTCAGTGGGGCAAACTCCCTTAAAATCAGGCAATAAAGAGCAAAAAAATACGTTTTTAAAGGGGAAATTGCGTTTCCCCTTTTTTGTTTGTAGTTTTAGGCTTCAGAAAAGCCATTTTTTAGCCTGAAAACACCCTGAACCTTATTTGAAAATTTGTACCTGCAAAACAACGAAAAACCTATTATGAGAATCCAGTCATTCACCCGTCTGAGCCTTTTTGCCATCCTGGCCATAACCCTGTTTTCCTGCAAAGACGAGAAAGAAGAATTTGCAACTGAAAAAATAAGTGACTACATGCCCGTTACTCCGGGTAAATATATTACCTACCGGCTCGATTCACTGGTGTTCACCCGCTTTGACCAGGTGGCAGTGATCCGTAAATACCAGGTGAAACATGTGGTGGATGCACTGATCACCGACAACCTTGGCCGGCCCAGTTACCGGGTGTACAAGTACATCCGCGATTCTGTGAATGCCAGTTCCTGGACACCTGCCCAACCATGGATACCAGCAGGCTCCTATTTTATTACCCCGCTTTCAGACCAGTTGGAAGTGATAGAAGATAACCTGCGATTCATCAAATTGCATCTGCCAATCAAAGATGGTTTTAGCTGGAAGGCCAATGCCTTTTTGCCGAATAAGCCATATGCCACCAAATACTTTTTCAGCAACGACAATGATATCCAGGATTGGGATTCCTATTATGATGGCACCCCTACATCCTTTTCTTACAGGGGTATTAATTACGCCGATGTACTCACCGTTGGTTCGCTTGATTCCACCCATAATATACCGGTTACATTACCGACCGCCTTTGGCTATAAAACGAAAGTGCTGGACAAGTATGCAAAAAATATCGGACTGGTATACCGGGATTTTATTTTGTACGAATACCAGCCGGATACCAATCCCGGTGGGCCCAATTTTGCCTACAGGGGTTTCGGTATAACCATGTGGATGATTGATCACAATTGATGATATCCGACCTACTGTTGTAATTTCGCTATTCATACCAGCTATTTTAATATGAAAAAAAATTTACTCCTACTGGGCATTTCTTTTGTGTTTTTACAAAATATCGATGCTCAGTTCAACCGTTATATCGTAACATTAAAACATAAAGGAAACAGCCCGTTCTCTTTGTCTTCTCCCCAGACCTATCTCTCTGCACGGGCTATTGACCGGCGCACGAAATATGGTATTTCCATCGACAGCGCTGATATACCGGTTACACCTTCCTTTGTGAACCAGATCGATAATATTCCGAATGTAACCATTCTCAATACGTCGAAATGGCTCAATTCCGTAACGATTTTTACCACCGATGCCGCTGCGATCACAGCCATCAATGCATTACCCTTTGTACAAGCTGTATCCGGTATTGCATCCCGCATGGCAGACAATGGCCGTGGTTTGCGCAATAAATTCGCTGGTGAAGAAACGATCACCGATGCACCGGTTTCCACCAGCCGCACAGAAGCTGATTTTTTTAATTATGGAACAAACGCTTTCAATGAGATCCATCTGCATAACGGAGAGTTCCTGCACAATATCGGCCTCCGCGGACAAGGTATGCAACTGGCCATGCTCGACAACGGCTATTTCAATTATACCGGCTTAAAGGCATTCGACAGTGCTATTGCCAATGGACAAATTTTAGGTACCTGGGATTTTGTGGCACGCGAATCCAACGTAGCCAACGATGGTAGTCATGGTATGAACTGTCTGTCTACCATTGCCGCCAATATACCCGGTCAGTTTATCGGTAAAGCACCAAAAGCCTCTTTCTGGCTTTTCAGAACGGAAGATGATGCAAGCGAATATCCGATTGAAGAACACAACTGGGTATGTGCGGCAGAAAGGGCGGACAGCGCCGGCAGTGATATCATCAGTTCTTCACTGGGATATTATGATTTCGATAATGCGTCTTTAAATTACACCTATGCGAATATGAATGGCAATACCACAATCTCTTCCAGAGGTGCGGATATGGCAGCTAAAAAAGGGTTGCTCGTTTTTGTATCTGCGGGCAACGAAGGCGGTAGCGCCTGGCATTATCTCACCACCCCTTCCGATGCTGACAGCGCGGTATGTGTGGGAGCAGTAACTGCAACCGGAGTGGTAGGTGGTTTTTCCAGTTATGGCCCTTCTTCCGATGGACAGATCAAACCCGATATGGCTTCCGTAGGCGTATCGGCATTGGTACAAACTACCGGCAATACGGTAGGCTTCGCAAATGGAACTTCGTTCGCCTGCCCGAATATGGCAGGATTGGGAACCTGCCTCTGGCAGGGCTTTCCGGAATTCAATAATATGAAGATCGTAAAAGCCATGCAACAAGCTGGTAGTATTACCGGCACACCCAATGATCGTATTGGATACGGCATACCCAATATGAAAACAGCTTTTAAAAACCTGCTGATCGAGTATGCCACTTCCACGGCAACAATCAGCAACTGCAATGTTACCATCGATTGGAGAAGCAAGGATATGGGAGCCATGAAATACGAGATCGAACGCAAAGCACCCGGTGAAACTGTTTATACTAAGATCGGAGTAGTAACACCGGCAGCGGCCACCCTGCTCACCAACCGCACCTACCAATTCAATACTACCATTTCGGGTACCATTACCGGAAGCTATTCCTATCGCATCCGGCAATTGATTGATACCGCAACAGCCACCCTGACCGAAGCTTATATTGATACCGTAGCAGTAAACTTTACCACCCCCTGCACCACACCCGTATCCGAAAAAGTACTGGTGGTGATCAAATCCAACCGCCTGCAAAGTTCACCGGCGCAATTGCTGGTGGAAACACCCTATGCCGTTACGAACTTAGGCATTGCTGTGTTCGATACCAAAGGACGGCTGGTGATGCAGATCAGAGAGAGTAAAACAGCAGGCAGCAAAACGATTAATCTGGCAGTAGACCGGCTGGAGAAGGGGGAGTATTTTGTAAAAGTAACCAATGGCAATCAACTGATCGGCACTGCAAAAATGATGAAGCTATTCTGACCGTTGTAATAAAGCGGCAAACATCGTATCCGCTTTTTCTGAATATCCTTTCAGCAATTCCATCTTCACTACCCGGAGATGGAATTGTGCTTTCAGGAATGATAGGATGCGCTCATTCTCTCCGTGAAAAACAGAACAAGTGCTATATAATAAGTATCCCCCTGGCTTTACAAAGGGCACAACCCGGCTTAGGATCTTTTGTTGCAGGGCTGCATAGGCATTGATTCGTTCCTTCTCAAAATAAAATAATTGTTCCGGTGTACGGCTCCAGGTACCACTGCCGGAGCAGGGTACATCGGCTAGTACCAGGTCAAACGGGTGCTTACCCTGTAAAGCGGGCGGCGGACGAAAGGTATCGCCGGATGAAAGGTCTGTAGCAAACAACTGGTATTTCCGTATACCGGCCTCTGCGAAACGTTTTTTCAGATTCATTAAAACGGATTCCCGGATATCCGAGACCGTTAGTTCAGCACTTCGCAACAGGTCATATGCCAGCAAAGATTTCCCCCCGCTGGCGGCACAGCAATCCCATACCGTAAAAGGCGTGGTATCCTGTTTTTCTGCGAGTGTCATCAATTCACCCACCCGTTGCGAACTCAGATCCTGTATCACTACATCGGTATTCACTGCCAGCAGGCCATCTATATTCGTCCCTGGCTTCAGGGCTATGGCGTTTTCCCGTATCAGGTCAAACGAAATAGCTGCTTGTTTTAATTGCGCCATCACTTTATCTTTTTTCCCGGGCCGGATACGGATAAACAAAGACGGTTGTTGAAAAAATGAGGCAGTAAATAATTCCTTATCCATTCCTTCGCTCAGTTCATCCGGCCACGGGAATACGGCATCTGCCTTGGCATCCAATCCACACAGATGAAATTTCTCTTCCAGTGAAAGATGGGTTTCCCGGTTCCATTCGGGCCGATATGTTTCCAGCATCTCGTTGGGAGCGTCGCTGCAAAAAAACAACCCAGTTGTCAGCCGGTCTTCAACAGATAAAGCCCGAAGTGACTTACCCGTTCGGAAATAGCAATAACATAAATGGCTGATAAGTTTCCGGTCCCGCGAGCCGAATTTTTTGAACCGGGCAAAATACTTTTTGCTGAAGGTAGCAAATGGCTCCGCCCCCGTGTATTCTTCCAGCATGGTGACCGCGGAATGCAGATATGAATAAAACCGGCTCATTGCTGCAAGTTAGCAGGATACCGTCGAAAAAACAGCATCTTCATCTGGCTTAGCTGCAACAGCAAGAAAGGCTGCCAGATGGCAGCCTTTCTATTCTTGTTTTCTTCTTTCTATCGGTTATAATTCGAGCAATGTTTTTACCGGATCTTTGCCGATCAGCAATTGTTCCGGGTTTTCGAGCAATTCCTTTACCCGTACCAGAAAACTCACTGACTCTCTTCCATCGATGATGCGGTGATCATAGCTTAGTGCCAGATACATCATGGGTCGCACCACCACCTGGCCATTTACCACCATCGGACGGTCCTGTATTTTGTGCATGCCCAATATGGCGCTTTGGGGAATATTGATGATCGGAGTGCTCATCAGCGAACCAAAAACCCCACCATTAGTGATGGTGAAGGTACCACCGGTCAGTTCTTCTGCAGTAAGCTTGCTATCCCTGGCTTTACCAGCCAGTTCCACCACTTTTCGTTCCACATCGGCCATGCTCAGGCTTTCCACATTTCGGATAACCGGCACTGTTAGTCCGCGCGGTGTACTTACGGCAATGCTGATATCGGCATAGTCGTGATATACGATCTGATCTGATTCAATGTATGCATTTACGGAAGGCCATTCTGCCAAAGCCACTGCACAGGCCTTTGCAAAAAAGCTCATGAAACCGAGGCCCACCCCGTGTGCTTCTTTGAATTTATCCTTGTACTTGTTGCGGATATCCATAATAGCCCCCATGTCCACTTCATTGAATGTGGTGAGCATGGCCGTGGTGTTTTTGGATTCCACCAGGCGACGGGAAATAGTCTTGCGCAGATTGCTCATTTTTTCCACCCGCACATTACGGCTGTATAATTCAGCGCCTGCAAAAGCTTTTTTGCCGGGATTGGTCAAAGCTGCCAGCACATCCTCTTTCATGATTTTTCCCTGCGGTCCGGAAGGGGTCACTGATTTTACATCCACCTTTTTATCGGCGATGATCGCAGATGCTACCGGGCTTGCTTTAATATCATTGGAAACCGCTGTTACCGGTGCTGCAGATTCCGTTTTGCCTGCCGGAGCAGGGGCAGGTTTCACGGCTTCCTTATTTGGAACAGATTCAGTGGCTGCCGCGGCTTTTTCGGGTTTGGGCGCTGCCTCATCAATAGAGGCCAGCAGGTCACCGATCTTCAAACTGTCACCTTCATTAACTAATGCCCGTTTAATAACACCAGCCTTTTCTGCATTTACCTCAAACGTTGCTTTCTCACTTTCCAATTCAGCGATCACTTCGTCACGCTCCACATAATCACCGTCTTTTTTCAGCCATTTTAATAGCGTCACCTCACTGATGGACTCTCCTACCGTTGGCACTTTTATTTCAATCATAATAAAGTAATAAGTGGTGCAAAATTCGGGAAAAAAATCGAACCGCTGAAGCCTGATTAAAGCCCGTTTAATATCTTTATTGATGATGCACTCCCGCCAAAAGCATATCATTTTAAGCCTGTTAGCCTGCCTCCTCACCCACAGTACCTGTTTGGGGCAGCTTTTCAACGATTTTAATTTCAGGTTTAACCTATACACGACAAAAGACGGGCTGGCCCATAATATGACAAAAAAATGCCGGAGTGACAGCCGTGGTTTTTTATGGATCATTACTGAAAACGGGCTCAGCCGGTTTGATGGGTACCAGTTTCTCAACTACCAGCATAACCCCAACGATACCAACAGCCTGCCGATGAATAACCTTATGGATATGGCGCTGGATGAACAGGATCATATCTATCTGGCTTACAGGTATGGACTTTGCAAGTTCGACCCTGTCACCGGAGTATTCACCGTGATTCGTCGGGATGGGAAAAACATAGAAGCAGAAAAGATTGAGTGGGATAAAAAAAGAAAGCAACTTTTTATATTATCCCGGAAAAATGGATTGCTGAAATATGATCCGGGAACTTATACGGTAAGTACTACGGCCTTGCATACCGCTTTGCCGAATATTCCTTTACAGCTTTATATCGACAAAAATGATTACCTGTGGGCCATGATCGAACGAAATGGGTATTACCGCTATAATATGCTTAAGGATAGTATTTATTATTATGACTCGTACGACTGGCCTACCAGCATATACCAGGATACCGATGGCCGGTATTATTTGTCAACCTGGGGAAGCGGTTTTCAGGTATTTAATGGATTAGCCGATGAGCATCACAAGAAAATCTTTCAGTTGAAATTATCGGATCTTCCGGGAAACAGCTATATAAGCCTGGCAGCTACAGAAGCACCGTCCCTGACCGGCTCCGACATACTCTGGGTGTCAACAGCCGCTTCCGGTATCGGCCTTTTCAGCAAGGCACAGCAAAAATTCATTCATCACTTTACCTATGAACCACAAAATCGGTCAGGTAGTCCGGGTCTTTTCAATTCGAATATTTATACGGCCCCGGACGGAATGCTTTGGATCTGCAGTTGGAACGGGCTGTTGAAAGTGGCCCGCCAAGAACAATTTTTTCAACATGCAGAGCTACCTGAATTGCATTCCGGGCTTTATAATTGTATTACCGGAATCATGGACGATCCATACGACAGCACAGTGACCTGGATGGCTATCAACGGAAATGGTATAGCCCGGTATAATAAAAAGACCGGAAAAATAATGGCTCGCTATTTTTATGACGAGAAAAATGTACAAACCCATTATCTGGAACGATGGCCGGTTTATTTATACCAGGACGCTCACAAGGTGATCTGGAGTTGCAGTTATGGTGGTATCATTAAAATAAATAAAGGAACAGTATCATTCATTGAAATGAAAAAAAACAATGAATATGCATACTCGGCCAGTAACGCCAGAGATACGAAAGGACATATCTGGGCAACCGGGAATTTTTTATTTGAATTTGACCCAAACACGGAAACATACAGCGATTGGGAAATACCGCGCTCTGCCAACAATAAGAGCGTCTATTCCCGGGGTGTTTGCCCCGGTGATGACGGCCTGATATACGTGATAAGTAATCAGGGTTTGTATAGTATAGATGCAGAAAAAAACAGGATAACCGGGTTGGACATTACTGCCGGGCTTACAGACCCGACACGCTGGAATGACCTGCATAGTGTTGTATACATCAATAAGATACTGTATGTGGGTGGTACTGCCGGATTATTGGCTTACAATACCCGCACACATAAAACAACAATTATTGGAAGCGGGCTTAACCTCAACATAGCGAATAATGCATTCTATCAGGATGGGAAACAGCATCTTTGGATATTTTGCATCAGCGGATTATATCGTTTTAACACCGTCACCGGTGAAATAAACCAGTTTACTACAGCAGACGGCATTTATTCCCATGCCAGCGATCCTGCTTATTTTTTTGAATACAGGGGTAGTACCTACCTCGGATACAGGATGGCCTATACCCGATTCAATCCGCAGCATATTGAAAAAAACAATAACAGTCCGCTCCCCTACATTACTGCGGTGCATAGTACAGCGGGCAAACCCATTAATCCGGTTGGGAATATGTCCCTTAAGTTAGACCATAACCATAATGATATCTATTTTGATTTTACTGCAATAGAATACAATTTTCCGGATAAGGTTCGTTTCAGTTATTGGCTGGAAGGATATGATAAAAACTGGAGTGCATTTACCGCTGACCGTAAAAAAAACTATACCAACCTGCCTCCGGGGAAATATACATTCCGCGTAAAGGCCATCAATAATAACGGCAAAGAGAGTACCGTCATCGCTGCATTTCCTTTCTCTATCGCCTATGCATTCTGGCAAACCCTGTGGTTCAAATTGCTGGTTGCCAGTCTGGCGCTGATCAGTCTTTTTTTATTGTACCGGTTACGCATCAATCAGATCACCAAAAGACAGGAAGAAAAGAACAGATTGCAACAAATAGAGCTGGAGCAGTACCGGCAACAACTCGAGTCGGAACAAATAACCAGTTTCTTCTCCCGTTCACTGGTGGGAAAGGAAAGCCTCAGCAGCGTATTGCAGGATGTGGCCAAAAACCTGATTGGCAAAATGGGCTTTGAAGATTGTATGATCTACCTCTGGAATGAAGACCGTACAACACTCATTCAACATGCAGGACATGGAGTAAAAGGTGCCATAGAAAATACAACAGACAAAGAAAAATACCATATGCCGGCAGGTAAAGGTATTGTGGGTTCCGCGGTGCAAAGCAAACATCCGTTGCTCATCAATGATACGTCGAAGGATCCGCGCTATATCAGCGCCGACGGCATTATCCGCTACAGCGAATTATGTGTGCCGGTGATGCTGGATGATGAAGTGATTGGAGCGATCAACATTGAACATTCCACCCGAAATTATTTCAACAAACATCATATACAAACGGTTAGTACGATCGCAGCGCTGATGGCCAATAAGATCAAAGCGATTGAAAGCACCGATGCGCTGCACCAAAAGCAACTGGAACTGGCCGTAACCAGCAGACAACTGGCAGAACGGGAAATAGCCATGTTGCGCAGCCAGATGAACCCGCATTTTATTTTTAATTCGCTGAACTCGGTGCAAAAATTTATCTGGGAAAATAAAGAAGAAGACGCAGCAGAATACCTGGCCAGTTTTGCCAAACTGATGCGCAGTATATTGGAGAATTCCCGGCACGAATACATTTCATTGGAGCAGGAAATTGATTTTCTCAAATTGTACGTAGACCTTGAAAACAGGCGTAGTAACAATAGTTTCAATTATACGATCAAAACGGATGAAACACTGAATCAGGAGGAGACCCTTATTCCCCCCATGCTGCTGCAACCCTTTATTGAAAATGCTATCTGGCACGGGCTCAATAAAAAACAAAGCAAGGGCAACCTGCTGGTTCATTTTTATAAAGATCAGGATCAGTTGGTATGTGTGGTGAGTGATGATGGGGTGGGTCGACAGCAAAACGAAACATCAAATCCGGAAAAAAAATCATTGGGTATTTCTATTACACAGCAACGCATCGAGCGGCTGATGGAGAATACCAGCCGGTCTGCATCGGTTACCATTAGCGATAAAGTGGAAAATGGAATACCGGCCGGAACAGAAGTAACTGTAATTTTACCCATACAAACAAATACAGGCCATGCTTAGATGTTATATTCTCGATGATGAACAACATGCAGTAGATGGGTTAACGGCCATGTTGAAAAAAAAGTTTGCCGGCCAGGCGGAAGTATGCGGCAGCCAAACCAAAGCTTCCAAAGCCATTGAAGAAATAGAAGAACTGGAACCGGATGTACTATTCCTGGATGTGGAAATGCCGGAGATGACCGGTCTCGACGTTTTAAAGCAGTTCCCCACGCGAAAATTTCATGTCATTTTTACTACTGCACATGAAAAGTATGCCTTGCCTGCATTAAAGGCCGAAGCAGCAGACTACCTAGTTAAACCATTGTCGCCGCAGGATGTATTTGATGCCATACAAAAATGCATCCAGCGTAAATCTGCAGCCGGCAACAATACGTCTGGCAACCGGATCTCCCTGGCCACAACGCAGGAAATCGTTTTGGTGAACACAGATGATATCATTCGCATAGAAGCAAACAACAACTATTCTCATTTTTATTTTACGAACCGCCCCCGTCTTATTGTTAGTAAAACACTCAAAGAATTTGAAGAACAACTCACCCCCTTTCATTTTTACCGGGTACACCAGTCAC
The DNA here is from genome assembly GCA_026391455.1 of Bacteroidota bacterium. GTDB lineage: Bacteria > Bacteroidota > Bacteroidia > Chitinophagales > Chitinophagaceae > JJ008. Next base: position 13,772 of record JAPLEH010000052.1, on the reverse strand, counting down.
ACCTCGTGAATATGAAGTACGTGGAGTCGGTACATAGCAACGATGGGGATTATATCCTCCTCACCGGCGGCCACCGGGTGGAAATCAGCCGCCGGAAAAAACCGGAATTCATGCAGCTTATCCGAAAGAGCTAAACCAATTTCTCATTTTATTTTACCGGATTCTCAGTATAGTAGTGCAACTGCTTACCAGCGGGGTTATCCTGCTTTTGCCTGCATTACTTTAGCAGTACTATATGCGGGAGCCGATTACTATACATAAGGAAGAAGACAATCACAGCAAATGGATCAAAGTATATATACCGGAATGGGCCGGGTTGACCAGCAGGGCCAGTATTCAGAATAGCGAGGGGGTAGTATTGAAGCGAATGACGCTGATCATAGGCCTGAATGCGATAGATATCAGTCATATCCCTGGAAATCCTATCAACATTAAAGTAGAAACTTCCTTTGAGACCATACTAAAAGAAATAAACACACACTGATATGAAAAAACTGTTAGCCATTTTACCTTTACTTCTTTCTATTTCCCTGCATGCACAACGCTATGTGGAGAAACCAGACCCCCGAAATGCCAATAGAAAAATCGTAGAAATGACACCGGTCGTACAACGGCTGAATCTCTCTAATGCTTATCGCAATATCCTTGAAGAAGATAAAAGTACCCGTCAGCCAATCACATTTAAAGCCTTCGACCTGAAAAATCCGCGGACTGGTAAAGCCTTGAATCCCGAAGCAAAAATGACATTGAAACTGCCGGATGGCAGTACCCGGCAAACCACCGTAAAAGAATTTTTCAGCCAGGTGAATGAACTGGAGAAAAAACTCAATGAGCGAGGTCGCACCCTTCGTGATGCAAACTCACTGCGTGACCTGAAACCAGCCATCCGTCAACCGGTTGGCAATATCGCCCCTTCCCCTTCGAAGTACATGAACTATGAAGTGAATAAATTCAAACTGAATGAGAAGAAAGAAAACAATGGCGGCAACGGCACTATGTTTATACCTATGACCACCACCAAGCCGGGGTTCGATGCAGTAACGAAATTTAGCACAAACTGGACTGCTGAATCCTTTATTTGCGAAGCGTACAGTGATTTGGGCACCCCGGAATTTCCGGCCAACTGGGTCAAAATGGCTATCTCCAACCAGGGCAGAACTAAATTCCCCGTTACCATTGCCGTTCCATCCTTCTTTACCGATCAGGTAAAAAAAATAGTATGGCAGATCAGCAGCATTCCTTTCGACAATACCTTAAAATCTGTATCGGCACCAGGGCTTATCAAAAGTATAGATCATCCCACACCCACACCGGGTAATGCACCCAGAGGATGGGAGTCGATGCCGGAGCCTATTCGTAAAACGATCAGTGCAACACGTTTTTATACAACCGTGATCGATTTCAATGGTATCATCCCCTATCCGGCGGGTGAACCGGAACAATATTATATCCGCGCCGTAATGTTCAATGAGAATAACCAGGCAGTACGTTTCGTCCCGTATTTATCGGCCATCTACGGACATTCCAAAAAAGTAACGTTCATTATTCCAAGTAATATAAACAATAACACCCCCGGGTTCAGCTATGCATTTCCGGAGGATAAGAGCATACCATTTGGTGTATACATCAAAGGGAGCGGGCTTAATTCAGTAAAAAGCACGGAGAATGGTACCAAGGGCGGCCAGCCTTATTTTGCAAAATTGGGTTATAAGATCCAGGGGAATGCAGCTTTGGGAATCCGGTATTTCAACTTTAACCACATCATAGATGATGCGGCACCGCTGAGTAATAATTTCGACCTGATCAGTGCCCATTTCACTGCAGTGGCCGGTGCCGTGACCATTCCTAATACAAACAAATTTGAAAACAACGGAGTAAGCATTACCATCAATGCACTGGAAGGAAAAGTACCGGAGTTAAAGTATGTATTTGAAGAAATGATACCGGGCACTTCCAGTATTTCGCTAAACAAATCCTTTACTCAAAGCCTGGATGTGGACCTGCTGAACACACGGTTTATGATCGGTCCGGTTCCGATTAAAATATATGCCGCACTGAAAGGAGAAGCGGGAATTAAACTTAGTGGAAAAGTGGACATCAAGAATCTGGATGCCGAAGGAGAGATAAAACCTTATATCAGTACCCGTTTTCTGGCAAGCGGTGGTGTGGATGCAGTAATTGCATATGCAACGCTCAATGCCGAAGTGAACCCGCTCTTATCACTGGATATGCCACTGCGCTTTTCGAGTACTTCTGACAAGCCGCTCAGTTTTAATACCAATATATCCGGTTTAAAAGGCCGGGTGTATCTGAAAGCCGGATTCTATTATCCCTGCCCCAGTCTGGAGAAAATAGTAGGCTGGCTCAGTGGAGATGAAGACCTTCCCCTGTGCGAATGTGCCTGGGAATACAACATTTTTGATTTTAATGGCTTTGAACACGCCATCAGTTACTGACCATAAACATTCATACATGAGACATACATTACCATTATTCCTGCTTTTATTGCCAATGTCAATGACTGCACAAAATGTGGGAATCGGTACCACCACCCCCAACGCCAGTGCACAACTGGAAATCAGCAGCACCACGAAAGGGATACTGGTACCAAGAATGACACAGGCACAACGTACAGCCATCAGTAATCCTGCACAGGGCCTGCTCGTATATCAGACAGACGGCGTCGTTGGCTTTTATTTAAACAGAAGTTCTATTCCTGCCGCACCCAACTGGTCAGCGATAACAGAAGGAACTAATCAATGGATACCGGGGGTAACGGCAAACAGCATTTACAATTTAAATACAGGTAATGTGGGTGTAGGTACCAATGCACCCAATTATCCCTTTACCGTACAGACAGGGGGAATTGGAATAGCACAACAAAGCCCGGATGGATCCACGCAAATAGGTTTTTACACAACTAACGGTAACGCCTATGTGCAAACGCATTCAAATCATGATATGAATTTCAGCACCAACAATGGTACACCACAACTGACATTGAAGACTACTGGTAATTTTGGCGTGGGGAATTCAAATCCCACCAATAAACTGGATGTTTCAGGTACTTTTCGGGCCACGGGTAATGCCGTGATTGGCGGTACGATTCAAATACAAGGAGGCAGTCCTGCTGCAGGGCGTGTATTAACCAGTGATGCATCAGGCCAGGCAAGTTGGGAGCCTTTACCCAGTGCAAGCAGTTTTCAAAATCTGAAAGAGATCAGTTTAGGTGGAACAACCAACTGGACAGTACCCGCAGGAGTAACAAAAATCTGGGTGGAAGTCTGGGGTTCTGGTGGTGATGGATCGAGCAATACATTTCCGGAGGTCGGAGGCGGAGGAGGTGCTGGTGCTTATGCCAGTTTCTTTGTAACGGTAACACCCGGCAGTACAGCAACTGTAAACATCACGTCTGGTACCGGCAATTATACCCAATTCTCCTATAGCGGTGATTTTGTAAGGGCATTCAATGGAGAAGATGCATTTCCCGGTAATGGGGGTGGCAGAGGGGGTATTGTTATCAGAGGTGCGTTGAATTTCAGCCTGAATATGTTTTACAGTGGTGGGCAGGATGGTGAAAACAGTACCTATCTCGTGTCAGAAAGTAATGTTGGTACAAAAACAGTTTTCTACCGGGGTGGTAATGGTGGTGATGCATATAAGGGACGAGGGGGTAAGGGCGAAGTTTGGGCAGTACCATCCGGATCTGCGATGAGTGCAGGTACCAACCGGGGTTTTGCAGGTACACCAGTGGGTTTTGGCAGTGGTGGCGGAGCGAGAACCAATTTCGGTGGGAGTCCGCCGGTACAAGGTACGCAAGGAGCCGTACTAATATATTATTAATAAAAAATGCGAAACAATTTGTTTCGCATTTTTTTTAATTACCTGATCATGTTTATATCGTAAACGCTGTTTCCACGATCTCTGCCTGTTCCTGCACATGTACTTTATTATAACCCGTGGCCGTTGACGCGGATGCCTGCCGGCTGATGATGCCAAAATTGATAGAAGTCAGATTCATTTTCAGAAAAGAGGCCGCACCCATATTCAATGGCTCTTCCTGTACCCAGAACCAGGTGGCTTTGGCATATTTCTTTTGCAAAGCTTCCAATTGTTTATGCGGAAGCGGATACAACTGTTCCAGCCGTACTATGGCAATATCATTGCGATTTTCTTTCTGCTGCCGTTCTGCGAGGTCGTAATAAATCTTTCCACTACAGAATAATACTTTTTTGATGTTTGCAGGATCAGTACTCGTATCGTCAATGAGTTCCTTAAATCCACCCTGTGTAAAGTCTTCCAGACGTGAGTAAGTACCGGCATGACGAAGATTGGCCTTGGGCGCAAAATTGATCAGTGGTTTCCGGAAGGGCCACGCAAGTTGCCGGCGCAGTGCATGAAAGAAATTCGCAGCAGTGGTAATATTCGTTACTACAATATTCAGTTCAGCACTTAATTGTAAAAAGCGCTCCAGCCGCGCACTGCTGTGTTCGGGGCCTTGTCCTTCATAGCCATGAGGAAGCAACATTGTTACCCCGTTCATCCGGTTCCATTTTTGTTCGCCGGCTGCAATGAACTGATCAATCATAGTTTGCGCACCATTGGCGAAATCACCGAATTGTGCTTCCCAAACCACGAGCGCATTCGGATTGGCTAAAGCGTAACCGTATTCAAATCCCAATACACCATATTCACTGAGCAGTGAATTATAGATACGAAATTTACCCGCAGCTCCCGGTATACGCGAGAGACGGTTATAAGGTTTATCACTATTCTCATCTCTCAATACAGCGTGACGGTGTGAGAAGGTACCCCTTCTTACATCCTGACCACTCATCCGCACATCCTTGTTTTCAAGTAGTAAACTTCCATAGGCCAGCAATTCACCGGTGGCCCAATCCACTTTATGTTCGGTTTCAAATAATTTCACCTTATCCTGCAGTATCTTTTCCACTTTGCGGAGAGGCTTGAAATCAGCGGGCCATTGCATCAGCGCGTTGAATACAGTTTTAAAACTCTCTTCTGAAATGGCCGTTACCGGTGACTGATCAAAATCATCGGCAGCAGCACGGCGCAATTTTTTCCATTCCAATTCCGGAGGCTGGTAATGATAGGGAAGCGGGTTTTGTTTTATTTCATCGAGGCGTTCCTGCAGGTCGGCCCAGAATTTCTTTTCCATTTCCTTCGCCAGTTCTTTGGCATCCGATTCTCCATTCTCCAGCAGGTATTTTATATATACTTCCCGGGGGTTAGGATGTTTATCGATTAATGCGTACAGGTGTGGTTGGGTGAATTTGGGATCATCCCCTTCATTGTGTCCATGCCGGCGATAACATACCATATCAATGAATACATCTGAATTGAATTCCTGGCGATAGCGGGTAGCGATCTCTGCACATTTGATCACTGATTCGGGGTCGTCGCCATTCACATGGAAAACCGGTGCCTGAATAGCAGAAGCCAGTGAGGTACAGTAATCGGAACTGCGTGCATCATCAAAATCGGTGGTGAATCCAATCTGGTTATTGATTACAAAATGGATGGTGCCACCGGTGTAATACCCTTTGAGGTAACTCATCTGCAACACTTCATACACCACTCCCTGCCCTGCCACCGATGCATCTCCGTGAATAAGAATCGGTAATATTTTATCGAAATCACTTTGATACATCACATCTGCCTTAGCTCTGGAGAAACCGATCACCACCGGGTCTACAGCTTCGAGGTGGGAAGGATTGGGCATCAGTTTAAGACGTACCGTTTTATCACTTAAGGTTTGTACTTCACTACCGTATCCCATGTGGTATTTTACGTCACCGCTGCCCATGGTCTGGTCCATTTTTGCAGTGCCTTCAAACTCACTGAATATCTGTTCGTATGTTTTACCCATGATATTGGCGAGTATATTCAACCGCCCCCGGTGGGCCATACCGATCACCACTTCCTGTACATCATTATCACCGGCAGTAGTAATGATGGCATCCATGGCAGCGATGGTCGTTTCACCGCCTTCGAGGGAGAATCGCTTTTGTCCTACATATTTGGTATGCAGGAATTTTTCAAACATGACCCCCTGATTCAGCTTTTCGAGAATACGTTTCTTTTTATTCAGGGGAAGTGGCTGCAGCATTTCTTTTTCGATGGCATTGGTCAGCCAGTCCACTTTTTTCTGATCACTGATATATTTGAATTCCACACCGAGATGAGAGGCATAGCATTTTTCCAGATGAGCAAGAATATCGCGTAGTGTAGCCGGCCCAAGCCCGATAAGGTTACCGGCCTGGAATACGGTATCCAGATCGGAGTCAGCAAATCCGTAAAAACCAAGCTCAATGTTGGCACCGCGGTCTTTACGTGTACGTATAGGATTAGTTTTGGCAATCAGGTGTCCTTTATTGCGATAGCCAAGTATCAGCCGGTACACTCTTATTTCCCGCATCCAGTCGATTTGGCTGCCCGTAGCAGGTAAAGTGGCGGATTCCGTAGTTGGCTCTTTCGTACCGGCAACAGGCGCTTCTAACTTTCCATTACTTTTTACAACGGTATTACTGACAGCAAAGTCAAAGCCTTCAAAAAATTTCCGGAAATCAGGATCAACACTATCCGGATTTTTGACAAACTCCTGATAGAGACTTTCAATATATTGAGGATGCTGGCTGGTTATATACTGTATATCTTTCATACTGCTACATACAACATTTAAGAATGAAAACGGTTGGCAAAGCTACGGATTTTGGCCTAAAGGACTGTGCCGGGAGCAAGGAGACAAAGATTAATAGTTGTATATTAACAGATCAATATTTCTGATATGAAAAATGTCCTGTTTCTCGGCGGGTTTATCCTGTGCAGTTTTCTTTCGGCAAACAGTAATCCCGGCGAAAAGGTCCCCGGTCATAAATCCGCCTGTAAAAAAACGGGCAGGGAAAAAGGGGAACCTGACAGCCTCGATATCAAAATCGGGCAGTTGATCATATTCGGATTTTATGGCACGGCTGTGTCAAAAAACGATCCGGTGTATAAAGCCGTGCAAGAAGGCAAGGTGGGGAGTATTTTGATCTATGGGCGGAATATCGCCGCTCGCAATAGCGCCGATTCGTTACAACGATTGATACGGTCGTTTCAAAAAGCAGCGGCCATTCCTTTATTTATCAGTATTGATCAGGAAGGCGGACTGGTAAACAGACTGCCCCGGCACCTGGGTTTTCCCTTAATGCCATCGGCCTATTATCTGGGAAGAAAAAATGATGTTGATACCACCAAATATTACAGTGATAATATTGCATTTACATTATCCCGTTTGGGTATCAATTTAAATTATGCGCCGGTTCTTGATCTGCATAATGACAGTTGCCCTGTAATGGGTGCCCGTGAACGATGTTTTTCTGCCGATCCTGACGAAGTAACCAAACAGGCCGGGGTCGTTATCCGTTCGCATCATTACTTTGGAGTACACACTGTATTGAAGCATTTTCCGGGGCATGGTAGTTCGCTGCGCGATTCACATTTTGGGGTGGCCGATGTAACTAAAACCTGGCAACCACAAGAATTAATCCCTTATCAAACCCTGATCGAAAATAACCTGGTAGATGGGATCATGACGGCTCATATTGTGAATGCCAAACTGGACCCAAGCCGGGTGCCGGCCACCCTGTCCCGGACCATACTTACCGGGCTGTTAAGGGATAGCCTGGGCTTCCGGGGAGTTATTTTTTCGGATGATATGCTCATGGAAGCGATCAGCAGCCATTATGGCCTACGGGAGTCGATCCGCAAAGCGATCGATGCCGGGGTGGATATTTTAATGTTCAGCAACAATATCCGGGGAGTTAGCGATTATACCCCCTCCAATATCCATCGGATCATTAAAGAGCTGGTAATCAGCGGAAAAATAAGCACAAATCGGATAGACGAATCTTACAGGCGGGTGATGCAGATGAAACAAAAAAGGGTGTGGGGCGGGGGCTAATTTTTTTGCATTTTATCGAGGGATTCTGAGCGCTTTCCCTTACCTTTGCCTCCCGAAATAAAATCGGAGTAAAAATAATATCAGCATGGCTAATCACAGTGCAACCAAGAAAGACGCCCGTCAGGCAGCCAAAAGAACTGCCCGTAATAAATATTATGGCAAAACCACCCGTAATGCCATCCGTGACCTGAAGGAATTGAAGGGTAAGGAAATGGGTGAGAAATTTCCAGATGTTGCCAGTATGATTGATAAGCTCGCAAAGCGCAATGTGATCCACAAGAAAAAAGCTGCTAACCTGAAAAGCAAGCTCGCTAGGAAAGCAAATGCTGCGGCAAAAGCCTGATAGCAATAAAAATATATTCTGAAAAAAAACCGGCCTTGTGCCGGTTTTTTTTGTTCAGTTTGTATGCTAAAACTTCCATTTTACTTTTAAGTGGATCTTTATCCGATGGGTTCCTGTGTCAGTAACGGTAGTACAGGCCTTTTTCGTTCATCATTAAAAATCTTTTTCTTCCGCCTGATTCATTATTTTTATTCATGCTGGATCCGGAAAAAATACATCAACAGGCAGCAGCAGAACGGCAACGGGCCCTTTCCCGGCAAAACAAACGAAAGCGGGTCAGGTCAGGCAAATCATTTTTTCCGCGGTCCCCAGAAAGCCGTAGTGTGTTTCACCGTATCTATCCTTTTGGCCCCAATTTTTTTCTCTTCATCCTGCTCCCATTAATATTGTTTGTAACTGGGCTCGTCTTATGGTATATTGAAAAAAAACGTTTCCAGGTGCTAATGCCCTGGTTGTTTGCATTACCGGCCCTAACCATAATTACATGGTTGTATTATTCGGTTCGGGAATGGATAGACTATAAGCATTATAAAACCTGGCGCAATGATCTCGGCTTTCCAGTACATGGCTGGGATCATCTGGGCGAAAGTCCGAAGTTTCCCCAATGGAAATACTGGGACAGGAATACGATCTTTCGTGTGCAGTTGAAACCCAATGCCGATCAGTCTACAAAGAAATTGGTTACCGATCTGCTGTATCTGTGTACCGTGCAGGCAAACAAAACGTTTTATGAAGCCGACCAGGTGCAGCCGGGTGCTGCCGGTGATCTGCGATATCATTGGCAGCACTCCGGCGAATATGAAATCAGTGGCAGCGCCAACAGCAGTGTGATGGGAAAAATTTATCTCTCTATTGACCGGCACTTGCGGGCCCTTCATCAAACAACCGGACTCATCGAATCGGTGACCCTTCAGTTTAGTAAGAACATGTTGGAGGTACAACCTGTTCAGGTTTCTGATTAAAAACTATGAATTAATTATCAAATAAATTTATACACTCACTGCATGAAAAGATCAATCCTGTTTTTTCTGTTTATAATGGGAGTAGCACATGCCCAGGTCATTACTACACAATTTGAACGGTCAGGCGGCACCCAATCACCCGATTATTTAAGCATTATTGACTGGTGGAAAAAAATGGATGCGGCTTCCCCCTATATCAAAATGACCGAAAAGGGAATGACCGATACCGGATATCCGTTGGATCTGGTATTGATATCAGCCGATAAAGATTTTGATATTGTCTCTTTAAAGAAAAAGAAAAAAGCCATCATCCTGATCAACAATGGCATTCATCCCGGAGAGCCCGATGGCATAGATGCGAGTATGCTGCTGGCCAGGGATATCGACCAATACTTACGGGGGAAAAACAAGGGAACTGACAATACGAATAAAGCGCAACTTCCATCCAATGTAGTATTGGCGATCATACCGGTGTATAATATCGGGGGATGCCTGAACCGGAGTGCCAATTACCGTGTGGACCAGAATGGACCTGAAGAGTTTGGCTTTCGGGGCAATTCACAAAACCTGGACCTCAACCGGGATATGATCAAGTGCGATTCCAAAGAAGCAAGAGCGCTGGTAGAAATATTTCATGAGCTGGATCCTGATATTTTTCTCGACAACCATGTTAGTGACGGGGCCGATTATCAGCATGTGATGACATTGATCACCACGCAAAGCAACAAGCTTGGAGGCGTGATGGGTGAATACCTGAAAAATGAAATGGAACCGGCATTGTACAGGTCTATGCAGTCAAAAGGCTACCCGCTTGTACCTTATGTGAATGCATTCGGCGATACACCAGAAACAGGATGGCCGGAATTTTGGGACAGTCCCCGGTATACCAGCGGGTATGGCGCATTATGGAGTACCTTTTCCTTTGTACCAGAAACGCACATGCTCAAACCGTATAATAAACGGGTGGATGCCACCTATCAAATGATGAGTACATTCATTGATTACACTTCAACGCATAATGATAAAATAAGATCGTTAAGAAAGCAAACAGTGGAATCTAATAAAACGGCCACGCAATTCCCATATAAATGGACCCTGGATAAATCGGTGTACAAAGAAATCAGGTTTCTTGGTTTTACAGCGGGATATAAAACCAGTGAAGTATCCGGATTGCCCCGGCTTTATTACGACCGGAGTAAACCGTTTGAAAAATCAGTGAAAATCTTCAATTATTATGTTCCCAAAGAGTTTGTAGAAAAACCAAAGGCGTATGTGATCCCGCAGGGCTGGTGGAAAGTAATCCAATTGCTGAAGCTTAATAATGTCGAAATGTATCCGTTAAAAAAAGATACTACTATGGAGGTAGAAGTGTACCGGATTGAAGAATATCAAACCTTTCCCCGGCAATATGAAATGCATCATCCCAACTATGATGTGAAAGTCTCTACTACGGAATTGATGATTTCGTTCAGAAAAGGGGATTGGTATATTCCCATGAACCAGGCGGCCAACCGGTACCTCGTGGAAACGCTGGAACCCCGGGCAGAAGATTCTTATTTTGTTTGGAATTTCTTTGATGGCATTTTGGGTCAGAAAGAAGGTTACTCAGGCTATGCATTTGAGGATATTGCAGCAGAATATCTTCGGAATAACAAGCAACTGCAGACTGAAATGGAAAACAAGCGGCTCACAGATACTGTATTTGCAAAAAGTGCGGGTGCGCAGTTAAATTATGTGTATCGGAATTCGCCGTGGTTTGAACCGGCTTATATGCGATATCCGGTTTACCGCTTAAAATGATCAGGTGGCTTCCTTTATCAGTTCACTTTCTTCCGGCATAGTGGATTCGGAAGTCACATCTATTTTCCGGAAAATAAGCCGGCCATAGAGCATGCTGAGCAAGAGTACCAGTATACTCAGGTATCCAACCCATTCATAATTTCTGATCTTGCCTGATTTGTCTTCAGTAACTATATAGCCAGCGACCAGGGCTGCCAGCCCACTTCCTAATTGCTGAACACTGCCGTTTATGCTCATAAAACTCCCCCTTTGTTCGGGCTTCACTACTTCACTGATCATGGCTTGTGCAGTAACGATTCGGCCTGTGGCAACAATAAACCAAATAGCAAAAAACAACAACACTATCATAAAGGGGACATCGGGCATACGTGTAATAATCAACACCATAAACAATGAAAGAAAAACAGAAATGGAAAACACCGTCAGTTTACCCACCTTATCGGCTACCCGACCCAGGTAAATAGCCGCTACCAGAGATGCCATACCACCAGCCAGATAAATCATTGGAGTCAGGTCTTTGGAAAATCCCTTATTGAACTCGAGAAAAGGATTGATAAAAGGGATAATAAGAAAATGTCCCATCATAAGTAAACAGGAAAAGATCAGAGCGGCACGTTGTTCCGGTACAGTACATACGGTCACTAATACCTGGAAAGGCGATTCGTTTGTTTTAATTGGGTTGATATGATCCTTCATAGTGGGAATGAAGCGGATGATCAATGGAATAAAAAGGATACCCAATGAACCGATCAATAGAAAAGGTACATGCCAGTCTTTCTGAAAAATATTGGTCAGGTATAAGGAAATGGGAACGCCGAGAATGGAAGCGCCGGCAAATCCGGCCATAACAGCGCCCATGGCCCTGCCGCGGCGTTCATACACAAACATATCGGCCACGATAGAAAGAACCTGTGCCCCGATTATACCGCCAAATAGGCCTGCAACAATGCGGGAGGCGAGCAGGAACCCGTATCCCTGGGCAAATCCACAGGCAAGGGTACCCAACACAAAGCCGGTATAGGCAAGAAGCAGGGATCTTTTCCTGTCGAAACGGTCAATAAACATGGCAATGATAAGTCCGGATAAAAAGGCGCTAATCGAATAAGAGGCTACAAGCAGGCTAAATTGCCAGGGAGAAACCAACAGGTAATTACCCAATGGCATCATGATCATGAAATCAAGAATATGGGTAAAATTAAGTGCTGCGAGCAGCGCCACTATAATTCGCTCTTGTTTGTTCATCCTGTTGGATAAAAGTAGTGAAATGAGTTTGTATTTTCCCTGTTCTTTGGTTCGGTGGGGATTTGGAAGGTGATAGAGGTAAAAAAAAAGCCCCGACATAAATGTCAGGGCTTTCAATAAATATGGCAGTTACCTACTCTCCCGCATTGTGGTGCAGTACCATCGGCCATGAGGGGCTTAACTTCTCTGTTCGGTATGGGAAGAGGTGAACACCCTCGGCAAAACCACCATAAGAATGTAATAAGTGGTAAGTATTATATTATAAGCTTTGGGTGTTGGGTTTTCAAACAGATGAAAACTTATCACTTGGACTTATTACTTACAACTTAAATAAGATCATATTGGAAAATGTTAGGGAGTATCGAACTCTTATTTTTAGAAAATAAGTAAAAAAATTAAAGCGTACGGGCAATTAGTACTACTCGGCTTTGATGTTACCACCTTTACACCTGTAGCCTATCAACGTCATAGTCTCTGACGGCCCTTAAAAGTAAACTCATCTTGAGGAAGGTTTCACGCTTAGATGCTTTCAGCGTTTATCCTGTCCGTACATAGCTACTCTGCATTGCACCTGGCGGCACAACAGATACACCAGCGGTACGTACGACCCGGTCCTCTCGTACTAAGGTCATGTCCTCTCAATTTACTTGCGCCCACCACAGATAGGGACCGAACTGTCTTGCGACGTTCTGAACCCAGTTCACGTGCCACTTTAATCGGCGAACAGCCGAACCCTTGGGACCTTCTCCAGCCCCAGGATGTGACGAACCGACATCGAGGTGCCAAACCTCCCCGTCGATATGAGCTCTTGGGGGAGATCAGCCTGTTATCCCCGGAGTACCTTTTATCCTTTGAGCGACGGCCCTTCCACACAGAACCGCCGGATCACTTTAGCCGACTTTCGTCCCTGCTCGGCTTGTCTGCCTCACAGTCAAGCACCCTTATACTAATGCGCTCTACGTACGATTACCAACCGTACTGAGGGTACCTTTGCAAGCCTCCGTTACTCTTTAGGAGGCGACCACCCCAGTCAAACTACCCACCATGCACTGTTTCCCGCAAGGGATTAGACTCTAAATCAAAGAAGGTTGGTATTTCAACGACCGCTCCACCCTACCTGGCGGCAAGGCTTCAAAGCGTCCCAACTATTCTACACATCCGTAATTCAAAATCAATGCAAAGTTGTAGTGAAGGTTCACGGGGTCTTTCCGTCCCGTGGCGGGTAACCGGCATCTTCACCGATACTACAATTTCACCGGGCTCGTGGAGGAGACAGTGTTCAACTCATTAGACCATTCGTGCAGGTCGGAACTTACCCGACAAGGAATTTCGCTACCTTAGGACCGTTATAGTTACGGCCGCCGTTTACTGGGGCTTCAGTCAGAAGCTTTGGCTTGCGCCGAACATCCTTCCTTAACCTTCCAGCACCGGGCAGGTATCAGGCTCTATACGTCATCTT
>JAPLEH010000022.1 GCA_026391455.1 Bacteroidota bacterium | reverse complement strand
AAAGGTGATATCTGGATCACCATGAAGAAAATGGAACAGGCGTTATATCTGGAAGTGAAAGATAATGGGGTAGGCCTTCCGGCCGGATTTGATCCTGATACCACCAGTACATTCGGTTTTGAGATCATCAAGGCTTTTACACAAAAGATGAAAGCCCGGATGCATATTAACAGGGAGAACGGGACTGCCGTTCAACTGATCATTACAAAATTTAAAACCACTGCCTGACATGAGCGGAATAAAAGTACTGATCGTGGAAGATGAACCCCTGATTGCAAAAAATATCGGGATGTACCTGAATAATAATGATTTTGAAGTATCCGGTATTGCGTATGATTCGGAAGAAGCTTTTTATCAGTTGAAAAGGCAGCAACCGGATTTTGCCATTCTGGATATTAACCTCGAAAGTGAGAAGGATGGTATTGAGATCGCTGAGTACATCAACCAGCATCATTTTATTCCTTTTGTATATCTCACTTCTTACTCCGATAAGGAAACGATCGAACGGGCAAAGAAAACCAACCCGGCCGGATTTATTGTAAAGCCTTTCAATGAGAAAACGCTCTATGCCACCATTGAGATTGCGCTGTCCAATCATGCATCAGCTTCGAACCGGCATGTGCCGGCATTGTCATCTGACAAGATCAATAAGCAACTGGTGGCGCCGCTGAGCGACCGGGAGTTTGATGTGATCCGGCTGATGTACGAGGGTAAAACCAATCAACAGATCGCTGAAGCATTATTCATTGCTATCAATACATTGAAGAAGCATATCAATAATGCTTATTTCAAACTGGATGTAACGAGCCGAACCACAGCCATCGCCCGCTTACGTGATCATATGCTTAAATAAATTTCACCCCCGGGTTCTACATACGGGGAGTTATTTCCATTCATCTTTATGTCGTGAACATGCACCGGTATGATCCGGATTTGCCATTGAATGTTTAATGATTTCGCCGAAAAATTTATTCATTAACCCAAAAAACACGATGATTATGAAATGGAAAATCGTATGTACTGTACTTGCATTAACCTGTATGATGCAGTCGAAAGCACAAACCAATGTGCGTCAGGAAAACCAGGAACAACGCACAGAGAATGGCGTAAACAGCGGGGAGCTTACCAAACGGGAACAACGCCGTATTGAACACCAGCAGGAAAACATACAGCGACTGGAAAACAAAGCCAAAAAAGATGGCGAGGTAACTGCCAGAGAGCAGGCCCGGATCAGTGCAGCTCAAAACCGGGCATCGCGCAGCATTGCCCGGAAAAAGCACAATGGGCGGGACAGACAATGATGAGAGGTCAGGTTTCGGCATATTGCCACCCATTTGGGTGATTAATATCACTCAAATGGGTGAATTTCGCATAAGTGATTATACCTACCTTTCCGGAACAAACCATTTAACATGCGAAAACTACTATTTCTCTCAATAATTCTGCTCAGTGTAACTTTTGTTCGTACACAAAACGTGGGCATTGGTACTACAAGCCCTAATGCCAATGCGATATTACACATGGTATCCACTAATAAAGGAGTGATGATTCCGCAAGTGTCCCTTGACAGCCTGCGAGATGTGACCAGTATCCCTCTTCCTTCCACGGGTTTACTTGTGTACAATACAACGGAACCCGGTGTGCGGAATGATATGGCCAGAGGTTTTTACTATTACAATACCACGGCATTAACCTGGGTACGCCTCTCCGATAATCTGAATGATAAGGTTTGGAAAAAGGGTGGTTTATTGGGCATTCAACTAGAGGATACAACTGATGGAGTGGAGATACTCGACAATTACACGGGGTCGGTACTTAATTTCAGCCCCAAAGTGAAAATCCTGCGTTTACGGGATTCTGCCTTGCTCAATTCAAAAAACAATATCAATACACTGGTGCTTACCGGTGTCAATCGTAAAATTGCAACGGGTTGGGAATTCAGGCAGAAAAACACCATCACGTTTGAAAATGGGTACACTTCTACGGGTGCCGCTTCATCGGCAAATGCGCAGGTTGCTGCCATTTCAGCCTATACCGAAAACCCGGGTCCAACCCAACCTTCGGATAACCGTTTCAATGGACTGGCTTTTTATACATTTGCAGTTCCCACGAGTACGGCAACATTAGACACGCCAACGGTTTCAATGTTTTATCACAATGTGGGTATAGGGGCCTATGCTACCGATATTAAGAACGTAACGGAAGGCAGACTGCAGATCACAGGATTCAGTAATGGCGACCAGCTTTCATTGCGTCATCCATCCAGTATCAACCTGAAATGGGGGATGTATGTGTCTTCTATTGACAGTTCGCTGAACTTTTATTCAAACGGATCTCTTCGAGCGAATATTGACCGGGTAACGGGTGTTTATACTGCATTGTCTGACCGAAATAAGAAAAAGAATATACGGCCTATGCTGCCCGTATTGGAAATGATCCGGCAATTGCCGGTGTATAGTTATCATTATACAGACAGCAAAGACGATGACCGGCGGATGATCGGATTGATGGCCCAGGATGTGCAATCTTATTTTCCGGAGCTGGTGTATCAGCGATATGACCGGGACATCAGCAAACCCGTCCTAACGATGGATTACAGCGGGTTTGGGGTACTTGCTATTAAAGCCATTCAGGAGCAGCAGGTGATGATCAATGATCTTAAATCTCAATTGGCGGCCAGCAAGTCCACTGAACTGGCAGATCAGGTAAAAAAACAGCAGTTACTCATTGAGCAATTGTTGCAGCGTATTGAAAAATTGGAAAAGAAATAATTGCATCTTCATTTTTGCCGGGCACCATTGGTGCCCGGTTTTTTATTGGGGTAAATCACCCGCTTGGGTGAGTAGTACCCGCCCAGGGTTGTTAATTTTATGCATACTAATATTTATATTTAGACCCTATGCGTTCCGGGCTATTCATACTGGTTTTTATGGTGCTGTTATCAGCCCGTGGTTCGACGCAGGAACTCAACAGGTTGCTGAACAGTGATATTGCGGATATGTACAAAGCCGATTCCATTGACCTGATGGCTAAAAAGTACATGTTAAAACTGAAGTATGATAGTGCCACGATCTGCCTGAACATAGCCACTGATCTCGCGCTGAAAAGCGGGAACCATAATATCATAGCGCGCTGTTATGTGGATTATGCGCTGATGTTTTTTTTACTGACCCGGTTCCGGGAAGCTGAAAAGTATATGCGGCTGGCAGGCCCCTACCTGGAAAAAGCGGATATCTATGAAGTGAAGATTGCCGGGCTGATGAGTTGGGCCAATCTGTACAATTCGCTTGATAAAAAGGATTCGGCCCTTTTTTATTACCGGCAGGCGGAATTGTACAACGCTGATAAAAATCCGTATCGCAATTGGCTGGTATATACAGCCATTGGTGAGATGTATAACCAGGCCGAAGATTTTCAAACGGCAGAGAAGTATTTCCTGAAGGCCTATAATGTAACGGTTAAAAAAGAGGGAAAACCTGACCATATCTACCTCCTCACCATTTTTCTGAACTTCTATATTGCTTCCAATAAACCTGATAATGCCGGACCATTGCTTCAGGAATTCAACGAACTGCAGGAGGATCGCAAACGCAAAAACATTACAGATCCCCTGCGTGATATTATGATGGGAGTAACCAACAGTAAACTTTCGGGTAATGTGGTCTTTATGAAATCGGTAAAGGAAAAAGGGGTGAAGTCCGGATTATTGCAGCAGGCATTGATCGCCAACAGTTACCTGATCAACCATTACGAAAAGAAAAAGGAATACGAAGAAGCCTTACGCTTTGCCAATGATGGCGTGGAAATGGCCATTAATACCGGAAGTTTGCAGAATATCTATTTTATGAAAAAGACCCGCTATGCACTGTTGCAAAAGACAGGTCGCTATGAAGAAGCCTCCCGCATGGCGGATCAGTTGTTTGATCTGAAGGATAGTATGCTGACATTACAAAAAAGAGAACAGGTGTATGAATTGGAAACGAAATTTGAAACGGAGAAAAAGCAACAGGAAATTGCCTTACTTACTTCCCGGAATGCCCTTCGCGAAAAGGAAATCGCCCTGTTGATTTCGGATAAAAAAATGGCTTCCCTCTTGCTGATGCAGACTTTTACCCAAAAAAGCGCGCTGGCCCGGGAAAACATGCTGATGGATTCGATCGTTCGAAAAGAGCAGGCCTACAGTCAGGCAGTGAAAAAAGAGAAAGAGCAACAAACCCGGTTGAATGAAGCCCTGGGGAGAGAAAATACATTGAAGGAACAACAACTTATAAAGGAAAGAAATACAAAATGGATACTGGTCGCCGGTGCCGGACTGGTATTGCTGTCGGGCATCACTATACTGGCACTATACCGGAAGCAGAAACGAAAAAATGATATTATTGAAAAACAATCAGCTGATCTGGAGGTGCTGATGAAAGAGATTCATCACCGGGTAAAAAATAACCTGCAGATTGTAAGCAGCCTGCTGGATCTGCAAAGCCATTCCATTACGGATTTGCAAGCACATGAAGCTGTGAAAGAAGGCAGGAACAGAGTACAAAGTATGGCCCTGATCCATCAGAACCTGTACAGTGAGGGCAATATTAAAGGAATCCGGGTAAAGGAATACGTGAGTAACCTGATTCAAACGTTATGCGATTCATACAATATCACCAATGATAAGGTTAAGATCAATATGGATATTGATGACCTTAAGCTGGACGTAGATACCATGATACCCCTGGGGCTGGTGCTGAATGAATTGGTTAGCAATTCATTTAAATATGCATTTAAAGATAAGCAGGACGGAGAGTTGTCTGTTTCCTTGCATGAAGTATCCGAACAATTGCAATTGCTGGTAAGCGACAATGGTCGCGGTTATCCGGAGGGGCTTGACCTGAAAGGGGGGAAGTCATTCGGATTGAAAATGATCAGGGCTTTTTCGCAGAAGCTGAAGGCGAAACTGGATATATATAACCACAATGGTGCCGTGGTGAAAATGAGTATCACTAAATTCAAAACAGCATGAGCAGGCATAAGATACTGATCGTTGAGGACGAACCGGTGATTGCAGAGAATATTTCGCTGTACCTGGATAATAATGACTTTGAAGTAAGCGGCATAGCGTATGATGCAGCGGAGGCATTTGATCAATTAAAAACCAATACACCGGATGCGGTCATTCTGGATATCAACCTGGAGAGCGATCATTCCGGCATTGATATTGCACAGCATATCAACCAGCGTTACCAGTTGCCTTTTATATTTCTTACCTCGTATGCTGACAAAAACACATTGGAAAGGGCCAAGCAGGTAAAGCCGGATGGCTATATTGTGAAGCCCTTCAATGAACGAACATTACTCGCTTCGCTGGAGATTGCCATCAGCAATTACGCTGAACGAAAGAACCATGGATTGCCGGGGCTTAGTATGGATAAACTGAACCGTTACCTGCATACTCCATTCAGCGACAGGGAATTTGAGATCGTTTGCCTGGTTTATCAGGGAATGACCAATTCACAGATTGCAGAAATGGTATTCATTTCACAAAACACTGTAAAGACACACCTCAAGAATATACATCTTAAAATGGACGCCAATACAAGGCTGGAAGTGATCAATAATTTGCGCAACCTGATGCTCAAATAAATTCCGATAGTAATAAATTCCATTTCGAAAAGATGGAAAGCTGAAATGGATAAAAATCACCCGTTGGGGTGAATGCAGGTACGTTTAGCAGTAATAGCTTTACGTAAACAATCCATTTATTATAACTCAATCAACTCACCAAAAACTTATCAGTATGAGAAAGAGTTTCTCTTTTTTTATTTTGTTGCTGTTGGCATACCTGCCATCATCCGCACAGGTAACAGTAAAAAAGATCTGCGAATGCACCATGGACGCGAATATTTCTTCCTCTGTCCGGTTTTCTTCCAACACATTTGTTCCGGGAAAAGCGTATAAGGCGTATGTGCGGGTATACAACGAAGGCTCTTGTATATGGGGATCCCGTGAGGTGGAACTTCGCGTAAAAGTGGTTCGTTGCCCCAGTGGCTCTGCCTGCCAGCGCGATGAATTCATTCCTAAAAAATGGGATGTGAATGAGGGTTTCGTGGATCCCCGTGAATCAACAGAATATATCTATGATTGGGAAGCACCGTCATACACAGGAAAATTCAATATTCAGTACCAGATGTATTATGATAATAAGCCCATCGGCGATCCAATTATCACTACCATTGAAATATCTCCACCCAAATAAATGAAATCAAACTCCGTTTCACCATTAACATAAAAGAATTATGAAAAAGTATATTCAATTTTTTATTCTACTCCTGATAACGGCCCAATCGGTGAATGCCCAATGGCCCGCCAATGTAACACCGGTGGCTGCCAAAGCCAATGATTCGGTAACTGTATCCGGCGATCTCACCAAGGGACAGCCCATGGATGACCTGAGCTGGGCCGCCAATAGTTCCAATGCCTGCTTTCCGGCTACCCAAAATGCAAAGTTCAATGGCAATCACGTGTTGTATTCCACTTCATTGCCTCCCCGTTCGATTATCACCATTACCGTAAAGCCAACAGATGATGCGGGTAATCTCAGCATATACGGGTATATGATGGGGAATAAAGAATTTATGATCGTGCCCAACCTGCCTTCCTGCATTACCTGCGAGGCGGATCATAAATGGGATATGCCCTGGAAAGGAAAAGTACAAACCAGTGAGCGGAAGATCGAATTTCAAAACCCTACCCAGAATACGTATAATATAGTGATCGGAGTTACTTCTCCGAAAGATATGCCGGGAGGTACATATAAACTGATGGTCAAACTTAAATCCTGATACAAAGGATTTGTTAAGCAAAAAGCCGGCATTTTTTTGATGCCGGCTTTTTAGTTATAGGCTTTTGAAGAAAATTCACCCCCTAGTTCTATGCGGGAAGATTTTATTCATGTGATCTTTATTTCCTGTTACCAGTATAAATTAAACACTTCATCACATGAAATCAATTCATCTGCTTTTTAGTTTTTTTCTGATGTCTTTAATGACGAATGCGCAGTCTGTGGCCATTAATGCAACTGGAAGTCCCGCCGACAGCAGCGCGATCCTTGACATCAGCAGTCCGAATAAGGGTGTGTTATTACCAAGGGTTCAGTTGCTTTCCTTGACTGATACCGTTACGATCCGAAAGCCCGCCCTTTCATTACTGGTCTTTAATACCAACAAGCAATTGCCCAAAGGAGCTGGGTATTACAGTTGGAACGGCAGCAATTGGGATGTGGTGCTTAGCAGTGGCAATGTATTTGTAAAAGGGAAGAACCGCTACACGATCATTGTAGACAGTACCGAAAGGGAATTCTGGGTGCATGTGCCGGCGATTTATGACAGTACGCAACCCACACCGTTGGTATTCATGCTTCATGGCACTGGAGGTAACGGCGAACGGTTTTATGATGGTTCAGGTTGGAAGGAGCTGGGAGAGGAGGAAGGGTTTATCAGTGTGTTTCCTTCTTCGCTCCGGTATTTCATATATACAGACAGTACAGTTAAACGTATCACTAAGTGGAATACGACACCAGATGCAGAGTTTACCATACTTCCCGGACAGTCGCCCCGCGATGACATCAAGTTTCTTCGCAAGGTGATTGACGAAGTACGACAGAAATTCAATATCGACACCAACCGGATATACATGAATGGATTTTCCAATGGCGGACAGATGGCTGCAAAAACCTCCATCATGATGAGTGATGTGCTGGCCGCGGTGGTTTCCAATGCCGGCACCTTTTACCTGGATGATACCACCTATACACCCTTGAGAAAAATTCCGCTGTTGTACCAAATCGGTAATATTGACTATGGGCCCGGTAATACCGGACCATATATTCCTTTGGACACATTTGATTTTTTGCTGCGCACTCCCGGTTTGCCGAATTTCAACAGGTATTACAACATTGCGCATCGCTATATCCGCCATTTCGGGCTCGATTCCAATTATACGCTGATCGGCGACACCAATGCTGCCATGATCGCTTTGTATCATTCGCAAACCCCGGGTGATACGCTCAACATACTCCGATATGTATTTGTGAAAGAACTTGGCCACAAATACCCCAATGGTGATAACCACTGGTTCGATGCGCCACGCACACACTGGGCCTGGATGCGGAATTTCCGGAGGAGGCCATGATGCCGTTTATTCTTTTTCAAAAGTTAATAAATCCGGATCTGCGGCTAAACTTTTTACCTTTGCTGCTGTCTCAGTAAAAACAAAAATTTTTATGAAAACAATCCGGCACTTCCTTGTATTAGTTACCCTTACGCTGGTCACCGGCTTTGGCGCAAAAGCCCAGGGCCAGTCCGGCACCGATTCCACCGGCCTTCCCGGCGATCATTTCAGCCTGCAGGGTGCGCTTGAATTATTTAAAAATGCGGCTTCTATAGAAGATTTTGAAAAATCGCTGAATACAGAAAACAATCATGTAAATAACCTGGATCTTGATGACAATGGTGAAACCGATTATGTAAAGGTGGTAAGCAAAGCCACCAATGATGCGCATGCATTCATCCTGCAAGTGGCTGTTTCAGACCATGAAACACAAGATATCGCTGTTATTGAACTGGAAAAAAATGGCAAGGAGTCGGCAATGATTCAGATTGTGGGAGATGAAGATATTTACGGAGAAGAAGTAATCGCAGAACCAGATGGGGGCGGCAATGGTGCTTTTATTATTGAAAACGGCAACAGTAATCTCAGTGGTCCCAATCCTTCACCTGCCTATGAAGCAGCTCCCATTATCGTGAATGTTTGGCTCTGGCCCTCAGTTCGTTTTGTTTATAGTCCGGCTTACCGTCCCTGGGTATCACCCTGGTACTGGAATCATTATCCAGGCTGGTGGAAACCCTGGAAGCCTTACCGCTGGCATGTATGGCATCCCTTTCACGCTGGTTTTCACCGTAGTTTTGCCGTGGTGGGTACACACCGGGTAATACGTGCCCATGCAATATACACACCCTTCCGCAGCCGGTCGGTAGTAGTTTATAACCGTCACGGAGCCAATGTAAACAGATACCGGGTATCCCGCTCACGTACCACCATTACCGGCCCGGCCGGACGCAAGACTACTATTCGTAAAACAACTGTTACCGGACCCCGTGGCAACAAAGCTACCAAAGTAAGAGTGAGACGCCATTAATCAATAACCCTTATTCATAGTTAAATGCACAGCTCCTGCTGTGCATTTCTTTTTAAAAAAATCCCGCGGTGCTATTTGAATTTCAGAAAAAACGGTTTACCTTACTAACAGCCTTCCGACACGTCTCCATCAATCCAACACCCCAGGGAAAGTACCAGTTCTTTATTTTTTCACCCTGTCTGCTGTTTAAGAAAGGCAAACATCAGGCAATAAACTTTAAATCCCATGGTACAGGTAGACATCTCACAGCTTACACAGGAGTGTAACGGCTGGAGGGAGCAACTCCGCTCTTATCGCGATGAATTCACTCAAGATGAAACCAAACTCCGCCAGGCCGCCGGCCAACCCCTCACCAAAGAACAGCTCCAGCAGGTTGAACATCTTCACAACCAATTTCACATTCAGCTTATCAACATTCACGATCTCAAACAGTCCATCAAAGCGCATGACCGTAAAATGAACTTTGAAATGGCCGCGTTCAATGGAACAGCGAATGAAGATACCCTGAGCCGGCATGAACAATTGCACGATGAACTGCAAAACCTGCAGGAAACACTTTCCACACTCCGGTCTGAATTCAACGGCTTCTTACAGGCCACGGGTTAAGGAGGAAAATTATTATTACTGATATGTATCAGCTTATGACCTAATCAGGTTCATAAGATGGCATCGTATTCCCATGAAATTTTGCAGGTGCAATTCAACGATTCATTCACCCTTTAAATCTTATTGCCATGCCTGAATTTGATACCTCACATGTAAAAAATATTGTCTTGCTGGGCCATGCCGGTTCCGGTAAGACCACCTTAGCGGAATGTATGCTTTTTGAAGCCGGCATCATTAACCGTCGCGGCTCCATTGCCGAAAAAAACACCACCGGAGATTACCATGAACTCGAACAGGCCCGTGGAAACTCCATCTTCAGCAAACTGCTCCATACCAAATGGAAAGGGTATAAGATCAATATCATTGATACCCCCGGTTATGACGACTTTGTGGGTGAAGTGATCTCTGCCCTCCGTGTGGCCGATACCGGCGTAATGCTTATCAATGCAGTAATGGGCGTGGAAGTGGGCACTGATATCATCTGGGATTATACCGAACGATTCAAAACGCCCATGATTTTTGCTGTAAACAAACTTGATGACGATAACGCTGATTTTGACAAAACAGTACGCGAAGCCAAATCCCATTTTGGAAATAAAGTGGTGGTGGTGCAATATCCCCGTCAGACCGGCTCCGGATTTCACGAAATAGTGGATGTACTGCGCATGACCCTTTATAAATTCAAGGATAACGGAGGCAAACCCGAAAAACTCCCCATACCAGAGGAAGAAAAAGAACGCGCCGATATTTTGCACAAAGAACTGATCGAAGCCGTGGCCAGCAACGATGAAACCCTCATGGAAAAATATTTCGACAAAGGTGAACTGGATGAAGATGAAATGAAAATGGGATTAAAGAATGCAATGATTCATCACGACTTGTTTCCTTTATTCTGTCTGTCTGCGGAAAGAAATATGGGCAGCGGTCGCCTGATGGGTTTCATTGATAATGTATGCCCCAGCGCCAATGAAATGCAGCCACAGGTTGCCATTAATGGAGAGAAGGTGATCTGCGATGCCAGTGGCCCTGCCTGTATCTTCATCTACAAAACCATTTCCGAACCACATGTGGGTGAACTTTCATTCTTTAAAGTATATTCCGGCACTATAAAGACCGGTATGGAACTGGAGAATGAGAGTACTGGTGTAACAGAAAAGATCAACCAGGTTTACCTCGTAGAAGGCAATAAGCGCACGGCCGTGAATGAACTGGTGGCCGGCGATATCGGAGCAACGCTCAAACTGAAGAATACACATGTGAACAATACCCTGCATACAAAGGGTAAGAATTATGAACTGCCTCCCATCGAATTCCCTTCTCATAATATGACCGTAGCTATTGAAACCCTGAAAAAAGGGGAGGAGGAAAAATTATCAATAGCCCTGCACCAATTGCGCGAAGAAGATCCCACCCTTACCGTCGAGGTATCGCCCGAGCTGAAGCAAACCCTCATCCATTGTCAGGGTGATATGCACCTGGCAGTGGCCAAATGGAAGATCGAGCATCAGCATAAACTGGAAGTGAAATTTGTGAAGCCCCGCATTGCTTACCGCGAAACCATCCGGAAGATGGCCGATGCCAACTACCGGCATAAAAAACAAAGTGGAGGTGCTGGTCAATTTGGGGAAGTGTATTTGCGCATCGAGCCATGGTACGAGGGTATACCCGAGCCTGCAGACCTGAACGTGCGGGGACGTGATGTACACGAACTGGAATGGGGTGGCAAGCTTGTGTTCTACAATTGTATTGTGGGCGGAGCCATCGATGCACGCTTCCTGCCCTCCATCTTAAAAGGAGTAATGGAAAAAATGCATAACGGCCCACTTACCGGATCATATGCAAGGGATATACGGGTATCGGTTTATGATGGTAAAATGCACCCGGTAGACAGTAATGATATTTCCTTTAAAATAGCCGGACTGCAGGCATTTCGCCAGGCCTTTCAGCAGGCTGACCCGCAGATACTGGAGCCCATCTATCAGGTGGAAGTATTGTGCCCCGATGACCTGACCGGTGCCGTAATGGGCGACCTGCAAAGCCGCCGCGCCATTGTGGAAGGCATCGATACCGAAGGCCATTTCCAGAAAGTGATCGCCAAAGTACCGCTGGCGGAAATGGATGGTTACTGTTCCTCACTTCGTTCTATTACACAGGGACGTGCCAAGTTCAAGATGCATTTTCATGCGTATGAAGCACTGCCCTTTGAATTGCAACGCAAACTCATTGATGAGTATAGTAAGACGATGAAGGAGGAACTGGTGTGAGAAAATGAAAAATAAAAAGTCAAAATTAAAAAGTAAAAATAAGACCCGATTGATTTCGGGTTTTGTTTTTTTAAGTGAAGGGCTTTATGAAAGCTGATTACTGTAACATTTTCGTTTATCAATGTAATTCACATTTTAAAGATGGAATCTGTATCAAGAGTGTTATTCCTGAATACAGTACCCTGGCATTGTTTGGCTATCTGGGAGAACTTATATAATGCCACCACCGTTGAATATGCCGATTGCTGATCTTAAATTTTGTACTATTTTTATTTTATTAAAATACGGAACTAAAGATTGATTTGTTCAGGATCATTGGTTTGTGTATCTGGTTCATATTTATTTACACCTTAAATCAGGCATATTTTGAGGCATTATTTTCCCTTTAGTCGGGTTGCACAATTTGTAATAATAGCGACATTGTTTTTTTTGGTTTATGGATATCTTTGCCGGCTGTTTGGTCTTTACTTTTTTTGGGAGAGCAAATCGATAGGTTGGGTACTCTTTTGGCTATCAGGTATTTTTATTTGCCGGGAGGTTATTAAACAAAAGAAAATACGGAATCAAAAAACATTGCTCCTGAAAATATTAACCGGGCTGTTCATATTTGTCATTCTCGTAAAAGCCGTTTTGTTTTTTGTGATACGAGAGACAACGGCTTATAAAAAAGCAGTTGAATACATTAAAACAAACGGGTCTATTCAGGCTTATGTAGGAACAATAAACGGTATTTTTTTGGAGCCCTATGGCAGCATCCAAATGTCAGAAAGTTCCCAGGGCACTTCCGGAAGTGCTGATCTGCATTTTGTAGTGAAGGGTTCCAAAAAGTATATTGACCTGAATCTATTACTTAAAAAGGATGTTGAAACGGACTGGAATATTCAGATCAATGAATAATCGGCGGATCCTGTTTTATTTTTGCTGACCATTGTTTAGGTTAGTTGCTTTATATAACTTATTCGTATCATTTAATTAAAATTTTATTTGCGATTTTTCTTTTATGCGAAACGGCATGTTCACCATATATCAGGGACAACATTTGCCCGTTACTACGGTTAGGGATAATGACATTGACTGTATCTTAAATTGGCTTGGCAAAACATGTCCATTACCCGGCTTTGAAAAAAGTATACATCAACCTGATTTGTATGTACGGATAGTGCCGGCTGATACAATAGCCTATTTATATGAAGTGAAAACATTTGGTACGTACAAAAATTTCACTTTTCAGGTCTTTGATCATCCTCCTGATCCGGGAAAGGTTTTCATTGGTATAAAGAATGCAGATGCACTCCGGCAACTTCAATTATATGGTGACCAAAACTGGGCTTTTACAGAAATCGCGACCGATCAGTTAGAAGCCATATGGGAAACTAGAACCCCGATCGGGAACAAAAAAATGCCGGAGGGTGTGGAGCTGCAAAAAAGAATAAAGAATTAGATCTACAAATACAATGAACAATGCACCCGATAATAAAGCTGTATGGATCAAAACCGGCTATGAACTGTTTGCTTATGCGGGGGAGGAGGCACTTAAAATAGAACCGCTCGCCCGGAAAGTGGGCAAAAGTAAATCCTCTTTCTATCATCATTTTGCCGATCTCGAATTGTTTATGGAGGTATTGCTGGCTTATCATTTGGAACAATCAACCGTAATTGCACACAAAGAGATACAAGCCACCCGAATAGATCCGGATATCATTCATGTTTTCATTGAACATAAAACAGACCTGCTTTTCAACCGGCAATTACGCATTCATAAAAATATCCCCGCTTTTGCAGCAGCGGTTTACCAATCGGATAAAATGGTGGGCAACTCTTTCGTTCATCTCTGGCTCAGGGATACCGGGATGGAGATGCCGCAGCAACAATTAGAAGCTATTTTTGCTCTGGCTCTGGAAAATTTTTATTTACAGATCAATCCTGCCAATCTCAACTACCCATGGCTCTCCGCATACTTCTCTAGTCTTAAAGAGATGCTGCGAAAATTTAATTGATCATCATCGATATTGTACGGTACCGTCTAACCGCAGAGCTATTGCTACCTTAGTTTTACCCCGGGCCAGTAAGACTCGGCGTTTGATGTTATCCCGGAAGCACATAAATCAATGCCTGCTCTAGCGGATCTTCTTTGCCCAATTAGTAATCTGAAAACCCACTTTTCAACAAGTAAAATGAAACGACTATTATTTTTAAAAGTGCTGCTTATTTTGCAAACCCTCGCTATGCTCACCTATACGTTTATCGCTTTGAAACAGGAAGGAGCCAGTCTGTTTTATGTATTTCTTTCTAACATTCAGGAACTTAGCTGGAATGGCCAATTCAACCTGGACTTTAGTTGCTATTTACTATTATCTGGTATATGGATTATGTGGCGAAATAAATTTGCTGCACCTTACATCCTGTTTGGTATCGTGGCAGCTATTGCAGGCATCATCGTATTTGCGCCATATTTGCTTTGGTTGCTGGTAGCTGAAAAAGGGAATTTGAAAAGGGTATTGATGGGTGACAGGTTATAGAATCAGCAACCCTTTATCGTTTCATGTCGTAAAACAATTTTACAAAGAATCACTGCGTTTTTGCTAATGGCTTCTCATAAATAAACCGCACCATTGCATTTTTCTGTTCATCAGAAGTAAGGTACAATTGATACCGTTTATCACCTGCAGTTACGATCATCAAAGCGGTATTGGGCGGAATGGAACCAAGGTTTTCACCTACCATAATAAGTTCCTGTTCCAGGTGTTTCATATCTACCCGGATGCTGACCGATACAGGTTTGGTGGTGAGCATTTTCCGGGATACTACGGGCATACCATTGGCATATACCGAAATAGTATCCCCATCGATCTGGCCATTATCATAGAAATCGATCTTGATATTGCCGGTATCCACTTTGATCTCTTTTACCAGTTCGGCCTTTCGTTTGGTAAGGGTGGGGGGCAATTTCAATTCAGGTTTGAAAGTGGCTTTGTCAAAGCGGTTGAGTACAATGGTGCCGGGTTCGCAGGGTGTTTTGCCATCGAGGGCTTTTCCCGAAGGGGTATACCATCCGCCGCGTAATTGTTCATCCGTAACCACATTACCGCCACCGCGATGAAAAGTAAGGCGATAGGTTTTGATACAGGGTACACAATCCTCCCGTATTTTGAATGTGATGATACCTGTTTCCTGAATCAGCAGCAGGTTGCTGTCTTTTTTATAAATGCCTTCAAAATTTTCGCGCACATAGTTGAGGGAGTCAGAGAAATGATAGGCTGTGCCGGTGATGCGGCTGCCCGCCACCTGCAATTGTAATTCGATATTGTAAACCGGAAAACAACCACCGGGGGCCATTACGATTTTCCCTTTCCAGATACCATTGATATCCTGTGCGGAGGCAAACAAACCGGTGATTAATAGTAGCGATATGAAAATTTTGCGCAGCATAATAATGGAAAAATAATAATAATTGGAGGAGCGCAAAATAAAATTACAGAAACGGTAACCGGTCTTGTATTTTCATTGTGCCGGGTATCAGGGTTGCTGATACCGGAAGCGGACCACCGCGTTTTTCTGTTCAGTAGACGTAATCCGCACTTCAAAACGTTGCCCGCCTGCTTCCACAATCATCAAAGAGGTATTGGGGGGGATGCGGCCCAGGTTCTCAGCTACCATCACCAGTTCATGATCAGTATGATCATCATCCAGCCGCAATTTAACCGTAAGGGGAGAAGTGGTGAGGCGTTTGGAAGACAACACTTGTTTATTGTCGAAATACACGGAGATCGTGTCATCATCAATTTCTCCGTTATCATAGATTTTTACGGTCACATCCTGACTGCTTACCGTAAGGGCTTTCACCACTTCGTTGGAGCGGTTCTTTAGTACAGCCGGTTTGGGTATAACGGGTTTATTGATCACCACTGGTACCTGTGGTTTGGTAAGTACAGAATCTGTTTTTGTTTTGACTACCGGAAGTGTGTTGGTTTTAGTGACCGGCTTGGGCACTACCGGTGGTTTGGTTTGCACTACGGGAGGCTTGGTCGTTATTTTGGGTTTAGGGTTAGTAACCGGAGGTTTGGTATTCACCACAGGTTTTTTGGTCACCACCGGAGGGGTATTGGGCTTTTTTTTCACGGAATCCCGGCGGGGTGCTTCATTCACGATCACGGGCCGGTTGGTGGCATTGATTTTATTACGCAGAAAGGGTTCTACATAAAAATCGGATTGCTTTACCCTACGCAGGTAAACTTTTCCCGCACCGCAGTCGCCCCATTTACCATCGGGTTGTGCATACTTGCCTTCGTATTTGCCAAGATAAGTCCCTTCGAGAAATTCTTCTCTGCCGGAACGGGTGTATTTAAAGTCATAGTTCATGATACAGGTAGCCCCGCCCAATGAACTTTTTACTTCTACTGTCCGAATCTCGCGTATCCTGAAGGTGGAGGAATTCTTAATGAAATTGCCGGTCATGGTGGCTTTACCATAAAACCTTACATCGAGATAGGAATAGGAAACGCCGGTAACGCCGTAGGTATTCGACTGTGCGACCTGGAATTCCAGTTTATAGTAATCACCACCATCGGAAATGAAATAACCTTTCCAGATACCGGTAAGGTCCTGTGCGTTGGAAGTAGCAGGAATCAGGTTTGCTATCAATGAAAAAACGATCCAGCTTAGCGTCAATACTTTTTTCATCGGGTCAAAAATAACGAATGCATTCGTATTGAAGAAAGACGAGTTCAGCAAGAGTTTGTTAATTTTGAAATGGCCCCATTAAAAGATTGTTTTTGAAAAATTTGATCCTCTATCCATATCGCAACGCCCTGCTGAAAGGGGTAATCCTTGCAGGTATATTTAGCTGTACCTCCCTGTTCCGGTCGGCATCCGCGCAGGGGCCATCATCCGCCCGGGAGTTGCTGATGCAGTTGGATTCCATACGGCATTCCACCTCTGTAGCCCGGCATTTCGCAGCCATTTATGTAGAAACCACCGACAGGGCCATACATTTTTTTTCAGGCAGCACCGACTCCGTACGGGCCCGCACCGAACGGTTTGAACTGAACTTTGCCGGCTATTTTTTGCGGGCCGTACAAGCATACCAAACCAATCAGTCACCTGCAGACGGGTGGAAGGACTATTTTGCAGACACTTCCTTATCCCCCCTGCATTATCAGCTTATGGGCATCAATGCGCATATCAATGGTGATATCTGGCAGGCATTGATAACCGGTTTTACTCCTGCCGAACTAAAAGCTTACCGGCCCGATTACCGCCGTTTTCAGCGATCGTTGAACCAGCAATACCGCCGGTTGTATGAGCAGGTTAGGCCCACGCATCCCCTCACGAAGTTTTTGCATAGCATTACGCTGGGGCTATCAAAATGGTATGGTCAGCAACGCCTGGTCAACTGGCGCACACGTCAATTCCGGATGGCGGGTTTGTATTACAATAATCCTTCCCTTTTTGAGATACGCAGGAAAGCAGCAGCACAAAAAATGAAACGTATAAACCAGCTTATTCTTCGTCGTCTTTAGCCTGTTTTCGCTAAATTTGCAGACTCAAAAAACAGAGTATTACTGCATGATCAACATTACATTACCAGATGGATCCGTTCGCCAGTATGAAAAAGGCACTACTGCTATGGCGGTGGCGAAATCCATTTCTGAAGGTTTGGCAAAAAAAGTACTGGCTGCCAGTGTGGGCGGCGAAGTGTGGGATGCATCAAGACCGATACTGGATGATACGACCTTGAAATTGCTCACGTGGACGGATCCGGAAGGCAAGAATACCTTATGGCACTCTTCTGCGCACCTCATGGCAGAAGCCGTGGAAGCATTGTACCCCGGTGTAAAATTCTGGGTTGGCCCTGCATTGGAAAATCCGCAGGGGTTCTATTACGATATGGATCTGGGTGATAAGAAAATTACCGAAGAAGACCTGGCGCAACTGGAGAAAAAAATGAATGAACTGGCGAAGAGGAATAGCGAATACCAGCGTAAGGAAATTTCCAAACAGGAAGCCATTAATTATTTTTCGCAGAAGAATGATGAATATAAACTGGACCTGCTCGGCGGTCTCCAGGATGGTAATATCACCTTTTATACACAAGGTGACTTTACTGATCTCTGCCGCGGACCCCATATCCCGCACACGGGTCATATCAAGGCCATCAAACTGACCAATGTGGCTGGTGCCTATTGGAAAGGTGATGAAAAGAATAAACAACTTACCCGTGTATATGGGGTAACGTTCCCTTCTCAAAAAGAGCTGGATGAACACCTGGCCATGCTGGAGGAAGCGAAAAAAAGAGACCACCGCAAACTGGGTAAAGAACTCAGTATCTATACCACCAATGATGATATCGGTGCAGGGCTTATCCTTTGGATGCCTAATGGTACCATCATCATTGAAGAATTGGAAAAGCTGGCTAAAGAGTCAGAACTGGCTGCCGGGTATAAGCGGGTGGTAACACCGCATATTGCTAAAGAAAACCTTTACCTGACCAGCGGACACCTGCCTTACTATGCCGACAGTATGTTTCCTGCCATGGAAATGGACGGTGAGAAATACTATCTCAGGGCCATGAATTGTCCCCATCACCATAAAATCTTCGATGCTGAACCGAAGAGCTATCGCGATATGCCATATCGTATTGCAGAATACGGTACCTGCTACCGCTATGAGCAGAGTGGTGAATTGTTTGGCCTTATGCGGGTACGCTGCCTGCATATGAACGATGCGCATATCTATTGCACCAAAGAGCAATTTGCACAGGAATTCAAAGCAGTGAACGATCTGTACCTGAAATATTTTAAAATTTTCGGGATTGAGAAATACGTGATGCGCCTGAGTTTGCATGATCCCGAAAAACTGGGACAGAAATATGTGAATGAACCGGAATTGTGGAAAGAAACAGAGGAACTGGTACGCAATGTGCTGATTGAAACCGGCGTGCCCTTTGTGGAAGTAAAAGGGGAGGGTGCCTTTTACGGACCCAAAATTGATGTGCAGATATGGAGTGCCATTGGCCGGGAATTCACACTGGCCACCAATCAGGTGGATTTTGCACAGCCACGCAGTTTTAAATTGTCATTCACTAATCAGCAAAACCAGCCGGAAATACCGCTTATTATCCACCGGGCCCCTCTTGGAACGCATGAGCGCTTCATCGGGTTCCTGCTGGAGCATTATGCGGGAAAATTCCCACTTTGGCTGGCGCCGGTACAGGTAAAAGTGCTGCCGATCAGTGATAAGTTCATGGATTATGCAAAATCTGTTTCAGATAAACTGAAAAAAGCAGATATTCGTAGTGAAGTAGACGACCGGAACGAGAAGATCGGCAAAAAGATAAGGGATACTGAACTATTGAAAGTACCCTATATGCTGATCGTGGGAGAGAAGGAAATGAATGAGAATAAAGTATCGGTACGTGTACAGGGCAAAGGAGATGAGGGTATGCTGGATGTGGATACATTCCTGGCACGTGCGATAGAAGAGATCAAAACAAAAGGCCTGGCGGAAACAGCAAATGCCTGACCGCTTTAGCGAATAACCTCATTCCCTGACTGAGGTTTCACGACAAGAAAAAAAATACCTTTCAACAGGGAGAGAGGTGTAACCAAACATTTTAAATGGCAGTACCACAAAAACCCGGAGGAGGGTTCAACAGACCATCAGGAGGATACGGCTCCGGTGGTGGATTTAACAAAGGCGGATTCAACAGGGGCAAATTTGCTCCCCGCAGAGAAGCAGAACATCGTATCAACCATTTCATACGCGTACCCCAGGTAAGGCTGGTGGGCGATAATGTAGAAGTGGGTATTTACGATACACAGGTAGCATTAAAGATGGCACAGGAGCAGGCGCTGGACCTGGTTGAAATTTCTCCCACCGTTGATCCTCCGGTATGCAAGATTATTGACTACAACAAGTTCCTCTACGATAAAAAGAAAAAGGAAAAGGAGATGAAAGCGAAAAGCAAGGTCTCCGAAGTAAAGGAAATTCGTTTTACCCCCAATACAGACGATCACGATTTTGATTTCAAAGCCAAACACGCACTTGAATTCCTGAAAGACGGCAATAAGGTAAAAGCCTATGTGCAGTTCAAAGGACGTGCTATCCAGTTTCAGGACAGGGGGCAGTTGTTGCTGCTGAAATTTGCAGAGCGACTGGCCGAAGTAGGTATATTGGAAAATATGCCGAAGATGGAAGGACGAAGAATGCTGGCGATGTTTGCTCCCAAAGGAAAGAAGAAAGCATAAGATCAAAACGCATAATAAAATGGCCCTTTCCCGGGCCATTTTTCGTTGTTGAACATCAGCAATAACGAAAATACAGGGTTGAGCATGCCGTTAAGCTGGCTGAAAGCAGATTCGGCCATGTATAATTTCCTTTTATGTATTTTTTAGACAAAGTATCCGGCATAACTCAGTCTTTTACTATATTGAGCCACTTTAAATAGCAATCTATGCAATTACCATTCTCCAGGTTACTCTTTTTATCTGTATTTGTGACCCTCTCGGCTTCTGCTTTTGCCCAACCGGGACTACCAGCCAGACCCGATACTACGCGCAGGCCGGGTAGTGCATTGGCACAGGGCCCAAAGCCTTACAAAGAAGTGATCACTTCCAAAGCCGTTTCCGACGGTGGTCTTTTTTGGGTACATAAAGTAGAGGACAAATATTTCTTTGAAATCCCCGACTCATTGTTTAACCGTGACATCCTGGTTGTAAGCAGATTGTCGAAAGCTGCTGCCGGCATGCGTGTAGGCGGATTTGCCGGATATGCCGGTGATGATATCAGCCGCAATGTGATACAGTTTCAGAAAGGCCCCAACAATAAAATATTCTTACGCAATATCTCTTTTGCTGAATATACCAAAGACTCCACTTCTTCGATGTACACGGCGGTGAACCGTTCCAATGTACAACCCATTGCAGCATCGTTTGAGATCAAATCACTGGGTAAAGATTCTACCGGTGCCGTAATCGATGTGACCGATTTCATCAGCGGCGATAATGATATCCTGCATTTCAGCAGCAGTTCCAAATCATTGTACCGTATCAGTTCTATTCAGAATGATAAATCCTATGTGGATGGTGTCCGTTCATTCCCCATCAACATAGAAATAAAAACGGTTAAAACCTATGGTCGTACCCCAGCACTTCCTTCTGTCGGAGGTTTTGGAGGGCCGTCCGCACCCACTGGTAATATCACAGTTGAAATAAACAGTTCAATGGTACTGCTTCCCAAAGTGCCCATGCAAGCCCGTTATTTCGATAAGCGGGTTGGTTATTTGATGTGGACAAATACAAAAGGGGAGAACTGGTGGAGCCGCAAAAACCCATCATTTTCTATATTGATCCCGCTACTCCACAAAAATGGGTGCCCTACCTGATCAAGGGTGTGAACGACTGGCAGGCTGCATTTGAAAAAGCCGGATTCAAAAATGCCATCATGGCCAAAATGGCTCCCACCAAACAGGAAGACAGTACCTGGAGCCTGGATGATGCCCGCAACTCTGCTATTGTGTACAAACCCTCAGATATTGCCAACGCCAGTGGCCCCAGCATTTCCGATCCCCGCAGCGGCGAGATCATGGAAAGCCATATCAACTGGTACCATAACATAATGGAACTGCTCCGCGACTGGTACTTTGTACAATGTTCGCCCAATGATCCGGCGGCCCGCAAAATGGTATTTGATGATGAACTGATGGGTGAACTGATCCGCTTTGTATCCTCACACGAAGTGGGGCATACACTGGGACTTCGTCATAATTTCGGTTCCAGCTCTACGGTACCCGTAGAAAACCTGCGCAACAAAGCCTGGGTGGAAGCCAATGGACATACACCTTCCATTATGGACTATGCCCGTTTTAACTATGTGGCACAACCCGAAGATAATATCGGCAGAAAAGGATTGTTTCCCCGTATAGGTGATTACGACAACTGGGCTATTGAATGGGGCTACCGCCGTTTTATGGAGCATGGCAGCCCCGATGCAGAGAAATCGCACCTGAATACCTGGATCATAGATAAACTGAAAAACCGCCGCCTCTGGTGGGGTGATGGTGAAATGAATGGTGATGATTCTCGCAACCAGACTGAAGACCTGGGCGAAGATGCCATGAAAGCCAGCATGTATGGTATTAAAAACCTGCAACGCATAGTGCCGAATCTGGTACAATGGACCAAAGAGGATAATAAAGACTATGCCGGCCTCCAACAATTATATGAGCAGGTAAGTGGTCAGTTTCAGCGTTACTCCGCACATGTGGCCCGCAATGTAGGTGGCATCATGCTCACACCTAAAATGGTGGAAGAAGCAGGTCCGGTATATGAGATCGTACCAAAGGCTAAACAAAAAGAAGCCGTTGACTTCCTGAATAAAAATGTATTCGCTACGCCCACCTGGCTGATCAATAATGATATCTTCAGCAAAACAGGTATCGTTGGTACCCAATCAATCGGTAACATTCAGAGCAGTGCATTGAACAGGTTGATGAACATACGTACATTCGACAAATTGGTAGATGCAGAAAGTAATCTAGGCAATAGCGCTTATTCCATTATGGAATTGCTGGCAGACCTGAAAAAAGGCATCTGGTCTGAGTTGGCAACGGCCAAAGTATCAGATGTGTACAGGCGTAATCTGCAGAAAGCTTATGTGTCTACTATGAGCAACATGCTTAACCAGCAATCTTCTATAGCTGTGGTACCCGGATTCACTATCACCGTGTCTGGATTGAGCGATCGTACGGATGCCCGTAGTATTATACGTGCGCATATCGCCGGTTTACGTACCGAATTGGCAGGGGCCGGCACAAGAGCTACCGACCCTATTTCCAAGTTCCATTTCCAGGATCTCGCCGATAGATTAGCTAAGGCGTTGGATCCCAATAAGTAAGAGTAAATGGTTTTAAATATTGAAAACAGGCTTCCGGTATCGGAAGCCTGTTTTTTATTTTCGCAATCCCTTTGCAGGAATCTTTTTCAGGCGTATCTTTGCACCCCGTTATAAAAGCGGAAGTTCTTTTATCGTCTGCCCTGCAGACAACTATTGCCGAAGAGGTTCGAAAAAGGTCTCCCTGTGGAGAATGCCTCAAGGGTATCATATTTAATACTGGGTACAATGCCTAAAGTAAAGACAAACTCCAGTGCCAAAAAACGCTTCAAAGTGACCGGCACCGGAAAGATCATGCATCAGAAAAGCTTCAAACGTCACATCCTGACGAAGAAATCCAAAAAACGTAAACGTAACATGCGCATGGACGGAACAGTTGCCGATTCGCACCTGCATTTCGTAAAGCGTCTCCTGCGTCTGAAATAATCAGCGACAGAACGAAAC
This sequence comes from Bacteroidota bacterium, assembly GCA_026391455.1. Lineage (GTDB taxonomy): Bacteria > Bacteroidota > Bacteroidia > Chitinophagales > Chitinophagaceae > JJ008. The sequence goes on along the minus strand of JAPLEH010000022.1, from coordinate 75,611 downwards.
GTTAAACCCGGATTTGTAAAACTTTTTGATAACTCTGCCGGTCTTTTCACCGGTACCAATTTTTAAAAATATGCCTCGTTCAAAAAATGCAGTGGCCTCTAAAGCCCGCCGCAAAAAAATATTAAAGCAAGCCAAAGGCTTCTATGGCAAACGTAAGAATGTACTTACCGTAGCCAAAAACGTAGTGGAAAAAGGTATGACCTATATGTTCGTAGGTCGTAAACTGAAGAAAAGAGAATACCGCTCACTGTGGATCGCCCGTATCAACGCGGCCGTTCGTGCAGAAGGTATGACTTACTCTCAGTTCATCAACAAACTGCAGACAAAAGGGATCGATCTCGATCGTAAAGTACTGGCTGACCTGGCGATGAACAATCCTGAAACATTCAAGACACTGGTTGATTCTGTTAAGTAATTAAACCAGCTCAAAATAATGATCCCCCGGTGATGTGATACATTCCGGGGGATTTTTTTATGCATTACTTACCAAAACTTTCTTTGATCTGCTCTGTCGCACATACACTCAATACCTTATTGAATTCATCTGCCTTTTTCTGATCATCCTTCACTTTATCCCAGGCTTCCACCTGCATTTTACCACAGTCGGCTTGTGCTTTGGAACGATTCGGATCGGACGGATCCATCAGGTTGGCTTTTTTGGTACAGTCACATACTTCTTTACCGAGATCAGTACCCGATTTGGAGGTGCCGCAGGCGAGGAGGATCAGGCTGAAGCTGATGGTAACAATGATTTTTTTCATAACAGCAGTTTTAATGTGAAGACTAATCTACTCCTATTTTCGCCAATAAAAAACCCGCTTCGGAAAGAAGCGGGTCTTATTGCAGGAAGTGAAGTTAGATTATTTGTCACCCAGGATCACGATCAGCGCATACACAATTCCTGGCAGCCAGAAGATCAGTGTGAGCAGGAGGCTGATCCAGAATTTGTTGTTGATCTCACCCTGGTGAAGATAAACGGCCAACGGTGGTAAAAGAATGGCAAGGATAACCAGCAACAAGGTGTTGGTATCCGTTTCTTTACCGGCCTTTTTTGCCACTTTAAAAGCCCTCATTTCATCTTTCACCTGACGGATTCTGAATTTTCGTTCAGATTTCGAAAGGCTTTTGAATTCATGAACAGCTTTGTTGACCGTTACGGAATCGGGTGTGCCGCTGGCGGGAGCGGGTACGATTACCGTAGCTTGTGAACACAACGTGGCCACAACAAATGAAAGCAGCAGGGTCTTGATTTTTTTCATAAACTACAGGGTTTAAATATGAATGCACAAATAATAGCAATAAAAATACCGCCTGCCCTGTGATAGGCAATTTAAAAAGAGGGAAACAACAGTGGAGAGATTACATAATATCCAATGCCTTTACGAAAGAAGTGGTTTGAAAAGGAAGCACCAGCGTGAGCCAGGGATTATGCGTGTAGATCATATAACCCAATAAAGCAGAACTGCCAAGAAAGATCAGCCAATATACGCCTTTGAATTTTTTAGTCTGTTCCATTTCCAAAATTTGACGCAAAAATAGTACACACCCATCACATTGCAAAAGTAATTATTCACTATTCACAGGGCTAAATGCCTGTCATTGAATGGTTGGGGAGCTTCGTACACGCCGGATCAGGAGGAAGGTAATGGCCGTTAATACCCCAATGAGTGCGATTAACCATTTTACATAAACAAGTGTATGATAGAGTCCAAAGGAAGAAACCGACCCTGGTTCGGCGGTCCATTTGAGCAGCAATACGTTTTCAGCTATATCACAGCCCCAGGCCACCAATTGCAGCAGCGCCAGCCCACCCAGCAGGCTGCTCACCCTTCGACCCGCCCATTTTTGACGGGCCAACATACAAAGACTGGCAATGCCAGGGTACACGCCGGCCATAAAAACAAAGTCAAAACTCAGGTGATATCGAAGAATACTGCGCACAGGCGGGTCCAGAGATGCCAGCAAAGCCGAAATTTTTTCAGCCGGATAGCTCACTTCCAGGCCCACGATGGTGAAAAGGGAACCATCCTGAACCAGGTCACCTTCCATCCATTTCATACAAAAAGCGCTTGCCAGGAATAATCCCGAGCAAAAAAGGAAGATTTTCTTCCAGGGAAACGTTTGCAGCGACATATGATGTTGAATTAAAATGTCAGGGGAATAATTAGTAACCTTGATCTTTTTTTTTACTTTCGTAGAATTGTGTCTTTTGCACACATACTGCCAGATCCCAAAATAACGATTGCGATGAAAATACAGTTTTATTTGCGTTTCCACACGCAGTTTGGACAAAGTCTTTCTGTGTCGGGAAATACAGAAGAGTTGGGTAATGATGACCCGGCCATGTCTCTCCCCATGACCTATCTCAATAACGAATTCTGGTTCGTGACGCTTGATATTAAGAAAAAAGAACTGCGTGAACCCATCCGCTATAATTATATTTTGAAAAATGAAGAGGGTCAATTGGTACAGGAATGGAGTAATGATCGTACGGTCACCGTGCCCCATAAACATACCGGAGAACTGGTGCTCATCGATACCTGGAATCATGCAGGTGAGTATGAAAATGTTTTTTTCAGCAGTCCCTTTAAACAAGTATTACTGAAAGGTGAGCAGACCAAACAGGCTGTACCAAAGGATAAGGATTACACACATGTTTTCCGGGTAAAAGCGCCCCTGTTGCGAAAACATGAGATCATTTGTCTCACTGGTAGTGCCGAAAGACTAGGACAATGGTCAGAAGAGCATACTGTGTTGATGGGGCGTGAAGAGGATTGGTGGTGTGCAAAACTGGACCTTTCCGGTGAAAATTTTCCGCTGGCCTATAAATACGGCCTGTATAATACCCGTGAGAAAACGTTCGTTCAATACGAAAATGGCAATAACCGCCTGCTCAACAGCGAAGCGGCCGACAAAAAAGTAACCCTCTTGCACGACGGATTTGTGCATTTGCCCAATGATACCTGGAAAGGTAGTGGAGTAGCCATACCCGTATTCAGTTTGCGGAGCAAGAATAGTTTTGGCGTTGGCGAATTTGCCGATATTAAATTATTGGTGGATTGGTCCGTGATCACTGGCCTCAAACTGATTCAACTGCTGCCGGTAAATGATACCAGTTCGAATTTTACCTGGATGGATTCTTATCCTTATTCGGCTATTTCTGCTTTTGCATTGCACCCGATATATATCAACCTGGCTAAAGTGGCGGGCAAAGATCAGGCGGCATTGGTGAACAGATATAAAACAGTACAAAAAGAACTGAATGCATTACCGGCTGTGGATTATGAACAGGTGATGAACAATAAGACCGAAGCGCTTCAAAAACTATATGAAGTAATGGGGGCAGATTGTCTTGCATCAGAAGGCTTTGCTGATTTTTTTGCCAACAATAAACACTGGCTCGAACCTTATGCAGCATTTTCTTACCTGCGCGACCGGTATAAGACCTCTGCATTTGAAACCTGGGCTACCCACAGCACTTATAAAAAAAGCGATGTAAGTAAACTCTGTTCACCCAAATCGCCATCGTATAAACAGACCGGATATTATTTCTTTGTACAATACCAGCTTCATCTGCAATTGAAAGATGCGGTGGATTATGCACATAAAAAAGGCATTGTGCTAAAAGGTGATATCCCCATTGGCATTTCAAGAAACAGTTGTGATGCCTGGCAGGCCCCCGAAATGTATAATATGCAGTGGCAGGCTGGCGCCCCACCGGATGATTTTGCAGTAGCAGGTCAAAACTGGGGATTCCCGACCTACAACTGGGCCAAAATGCAGGAAGATGGATTCTCCTGGTGGAAACAACGATTCTCGCAAATGAGCGAATACTTTGATGCATTTCGTATTGACCATATACTCGGCTTTTTCAGAATATGGAGTATTCCGCTTCATGCAGTTCAGGGCATCATGGGACGATTTGTTCCTTGCCTGCCTGTTCATATCAACGAGTTTGGCGAAAATGGAATCTGGTTCGATTACCAGCGTTATTGCCGGCCCTTTATCTCCGATGCGGTATTGACAGAAATATTCGGCGACGACGCATCTGCGATCAAAGAACAATTTCTGGTTGAAAACAATTTTGGCGGATATGATCTGCAGGAAAATTTTGAAACACAAAAGCAGATCGAAAAACATTTTGAAGGCCTGGAATCCGATGAACAAAATGATAAACGCAGGTTGGGTTTATACGATCTGGTGTCGAATGTATTGTTGTTTGAAGAAGAAGGCACCCAGGGACAGGAGTTTCATTTCCGCATATCCATGGAGCGAACCAGTTCGTTCCGTTATCTGGATGGTGGTTTACAGGAGAAATTAAAAGCGCTTTGTATCAATTATTTCTTCCGCCGTCAGGATGATTTCTGGTTCCGGGAAGCCATGCAGAAGTTGCCCAAACTGAAAGCATCTACCAATATGCTGGTATGTGGTGAAGACCTGGGCATGGTTCCCCACTGTGTACCTGAAGTGATGCAGCAACTGGGCATTTTAAGTCTGGAAATACAACGGATGCCCAAAGATCCCCAAAAGGAATTCTTTCATCCCAATGATGCACCCTATCTTTCTGTGATTACTCCTTCCACGCATGATATGAGTACCGTACGTGGCTGGTGGGAAGAGAACCGGACAAGAACCCGGCAATTTTATAATCATGTAATGGGACAGTGGGGAGAGCCGCCGGTGTATTGTGAATCCTGGATCAACCGGGCCATCATTATGCAACACTTGTATTCACCCGCTATGTGGAGCATCTTCCAGTTGCAGGACCTGCTCGGCATGAGCGATACCCTTCGCCGGGAAAAACCCCAGGAAGAACGGATCAATGATCCTGCCAATCCCAAACATTACTGGCAATACCGGATGCATATACCACTCGAAGACCTGATCAACGAAAGCGATTTCAATGAAGAGCTGAGGGGGTATGTGGAGAATAGTGGGAGAGATAATTAGTATAATGTGATAATTTGCTAATGTGCTGATGTGCTAATGGAATACAGAACAGCCAATAAACAGCCAGCTATGAGCTGCGAGCTATCAGCTATGAGCTTTGAGCAGCCAGATAAAAGCTGCAAGCATCAAGCTACAAGCTACAAGCTACCTGCCCCTTTGGGGCAAGCAAACAGCCAGAGAGGCTGCGAGCCTTGAACTGAACAACCAGCCCAAAAAAAGGCAAGCCTTATTTGGGTGGGCAACCAACAACCACCAACCGCCAACCGCGAACTGTATTCAACCTACCTAGGCTAAAGCTTCGGCAGGCAAGCCTATGAAACCTATTGAACCTATGGAACCTCTTCAACCTATGAAACCTATTGAACCTTTTGAACCTTTTAAACTTATGGAACTTTTGCAACCTATGCAACCTTCGGAACCGTTTACTGCAACGCAAACACCACGCTCACTTCATATCTTAGTTTGATCCGTTTGAAATCGATTTCTACGGTTTTATCACCTGCATCATAGCGCACATTGTTTTCCAAGCGGGTCTGAGAATAGACATTATTGGAAATACGGGCTATTTGCAAATTTGATTCATCCGGTTCATTTACGGTAATGGCAGGGCCGAGTTTTTCACCAATCGCTTCGGTGAGGTAAATGCCTTTGTCTTTGGCTGCTTTTACAGCGAGTATTTTCAATTGTTTACGGTATTCCGACATTTTACTGTGACTGGTATTCACAATTTCAAAACTCTGGGTGGCTTCATCATCGAGTTTTTCGATCAGGTCGTCCATTTGTTTGCTGTTAGAAAACTTTACCTGATAAGTAATACTGGCAAAAAGATCCGGTGTTTTTTTCCGGTCTTTGCGCAGCCAGTAATAATTATTAAATCCGGTGTAAGATGCAATACTGATGATGGAATCCGGAAGACCGATCGAACGGCAGGATTCCATAAAGTTTGTTTTGAGGGTTTCCAGGTCTTTCTTGGGTTCGTTCTTTTTCTGATACTCGCGCAATACGATATTCACATAGATCTGGTCAGGTATCACTTCCATTTCAGCCGATCCGCTTACGGATATCGTTTTGGGAAAGGGATTCGCCGCAGTTTGTTGGGCAGTAGCTGTAAAGGTTGCAATAGCCAGGCAAATTCCGAGAAGGATTTTTTTAATCATAACAGGGCATTTTGTTGTACTGTAATATACCGAAAATCAGGAGCCCATTCCCAAACAGGCGGGTGGAAGTTTGGTTGTAATGGGTGAATGAATCTGACCAATAGGTGAATAGCCGGAATCACAGGATTACTTCCCCCATGAGTTTTTATATTTGCTGTATGAAAATCAACTATTGGCCGCACCAGCTCAAATTCAGGCACCCGTTTACCATCTCCAAAGGCACTAAAACACATCAGCCTACCCTGGTGGTGGAACTCGAGCATTTTGGTATCAAAGGATACGGAGAAGCGCCGGCCATTGCGTATTACAATATTCCGATGGAAAAAATGATCGAAGACATAGAAGCGAAAAAACAGTTCATCGAAAAATTCGCTTTCACCGATCCCGAAAGATACTGGCATTACCTGCACCACTTATTGCCAAATAACCCATTTCTGGTTTGTGCGCTGGATATTGCAGCCTGGGATATTTATGGAAAAATTAAAAACAAAAAACTCTATGAACTTTGGGGCGGTGATATTTCCCGCAATCCCATATGCGATTATACCATCGGCATTGATCCCGTAGAAAAAATGGTCAGTAAAATGAAGGAATTGCCATGGCCCATATATAAAATAAAAGTAGGTACCGCCGATGATATGGCGATTGTACAAGCTTTGCGTGATAATACCGATGCCGTGCTGCGCGTGGATGCCAATGCTGCATGGGATCTCGACACCGCTTTGAAACTGATTCCTCAATTGAAAGAACTGGGAGTGGAACTGGTGGAACAACCCCTGGCCAAAGACAATTGGGAAGGCATGAAAGTTTTGTATCAGGAATCTTCATTACCCTTGTATGCCGATGAATCCTGTGTATCCGAACAGGACGTGGAAAAATGTCATCAGCATTTTCATGGCATCAACATCAAACTGACCAAATGCAGTGGCATTACACCTGCCCGCCGTATGATACGAAGGGCCAAAGAGCTGGATATTAAAGTAATGGTGGGATGTATGAATGAATCCACGATCGGCTCTGCAGCCATCGCACACTTGCTGCCCTTTATCGACCATGTGGACATGGATGGCCCATTGTTACTTGAAGAAGATCTCGCCACCGGTATTGGCTATGATTTTGGAAAGATCAGTTATGGGGATGGCCCGGGATTGGGCATCATATATACTGGTCTGTATCAAAAAACACTGCCACAATAATCCGTATTCTTTTCGGTTCATTGCGGCAGTGCTGTGCTATTTCTTTTTTACATTACCAAATCCTTACACGCATGCTATCGGGCCGGTACATTTTATCACCGGGCTTAATGTTGAATGTGGTGTAAAACTCATCCACATCTACGAAGGGGCCATTCACCCTGTATTTGGCAGGGGAGTGTACATCTGTGAGGAGCCTGCTACGCAATTGGGCTTCCTGTGTATGACCCAGCCATCCGAGGGCATATCCAAGAAAATACCGTTGCATAGGGGTCAATCCGGCCACTGGTTTATTCGCTTTGTATTCTGCCGTTTTTTTATAGGCTTCAATGCCTAATAATATACCGCCAAGGTCTGCAATATTCTCTCCTAATGTAGCTTTTCCATTGATGAAATAGCCTTTCAGGGGCTCGTATTCGTTGAATTGTTTCACCATCACCTCGGCACGTTTTTTAAATTCTTCTTCATCTTTTTGAGTCCACCAGCTTACCAGATTTCCTTTTGCATCAAACTGGCGGCCTTCATCATCAAATCCGTGTGTGATCTCGTGACCGATAGTGGATGCACCGGCATAACCGTATACAGTCGCATCATCGAGTTCGCTGTCGAGGTAACCGGGTACGGTGAAGATACCTGCCGGTAATACGATCTCATTGTTGGAAGGGTTGTAATAAGCATTGTACGTTTGAGGAAACATATCCCATTCATCCCGGTCAACCGGTTTGCCCAGTTTATTCATGTTGTATGCATGCCACCATTGATTGGCGTTCACCTGGTTTTGTACATAACTTTCTTTTCCGATTGTCATGGTGCTGAAATCTTTCCATTTATCGGGGTAACCCACTTTGCTTTTTATGGAAGCCAGTTTTGCGTATGCTTTTTGTTTGGTGCTGTCGCTCATCCAGGTGAGTTTACCGATCCTGTCCTTCAGAGCTTCCCGGATGGCTTCCACCATATCCTGGTATCTTTTCTTTGCCTGATCGTTGAAAAATTCCTTTACATATAATTGCCCCAGCATTTCACCCATTACATTTTCCTGGCTCTGTATCGCTCTTTTCCAACGCGGTTTTCTCACTTTGGCCCCGCTGAGCAGTTTTGAGAAATTGAAGGAGGCTTCACCATATTTATCAGGAAGCGCGCCCGAAAAATCACTCAGCAGGTTGAACTTAACATAGCTTTTCCAGTCAGCAATCGGTACTTTTTTAAATGCCGCATCAAGCGCTTTAAAAAATTCGGGCTGACCCACAATTACCGAGTCAATACTCTTTACACCCACCGCTGTTAAATATTCAGACCAAATAAAGGAATTGTTCATTTTGCCCAGATCAGCCACTGCCATTTTATTGTAGTTCTTATAGGGGTCGCGCAGGTCTTCCAGTTTACGGCTTGCTTTCGCCAGTTCTGTTTCAAGTGCGAGAATATTATTGGCAGATTTTGCTGCTGCGGCCGTTTCATCACCAGACATGCTGAGCAGGTTGGCGATATATTTTACATATTCCTTCCGGATTGCAATGGTCGCGCTGTCATTTTTGAAATAGTATTCACGTTCGGGTAAACCAATACCACCCTGCATCAGGTTATAGGCCATTACTTCGCTATTCTTTGCATCCTGCCACACACCATCACCAAAGAGGGTAGAAGAGCCTGACTTTTTCAATTCGGCTACGGTAGCAACCAGCGTTTTGATATCGGTGACCGCATTTACCTTATCCAGCAGGGGCTGAAGGGGTTTCAAACCTTCTGATTCGATTTTTGTACTATCCATGGCCATCGTCCAGAAATCGCCAATCTGCTGATCGGGTGTTCCTTTGGAAGCGCCGGATTTGGCGGCTTTCTCTGCTATTTCGCGGATACGTTTCAGGTTTTCTTCTATTACCAGGTTACCTATGCCCCAGGAGGATTGTTCTTCTGGAATCGGATTTTTTTTGATCCAACCACCATTGGCATAATCAAAGAAATCATCACTGGGTTTTACCGTAGTGTCGATGTTTACCGCCAGCGCATCAGGTTTGTTGCTGCCGGAGCCCGAAGATGAAGATTTACAGGAAACGGCCAGGGCACTGATGGTACAAAATGCCAGACCGGTAAATAGTGAACGCATAAATAATTGATTTAATTTTTAAAAATAGCCAAATCAGATATGCCACCGAAAAAATAGTGATGGGTGGATACCAGAAAAGCGTTTTTTTCGTTAATGGGGTAATCCGATTATTATCCTAAATTCCGATACCCGTGAAAATCATCAAACTGGCCCTTGGGGTCTTATTTTCCTTTTACTGCTCATCCAGCCTGCAAGCACAGGAATTGGATAAATCAATTTCCCTTTCCCTATTTACCGGACTTATTAATTATCAGGGCGACCTGCAACCCAGTAGTTTCACCTTCGCCCATTCCAATATGGCGGCCGGTATCAGTATCCGCAAACCACTTACCCGCCGACTTACGGCCCGGGCAGGGTTCAATTATGGCACCATCACGGCGGCAGATGCCTGGAACAGGGATTATCTCAAACCACGCAATCTCAGTTTTACCACCACGATCAAGGAAGCCTATGCGGGGCTGGAATTATCCATTTTGGATATGTCTGCCAATCGCTTTAATCCCTATTTCTATGGCGGTGTTGCCGTATTCCATTTCAATCCCTGGGCACGTGATAATAGCGGTACCAAGACATATCTCCAGCCGTTGGGCACCGAAGGGCAGGGGCTGCCTCAATATCCGGAACAAAAAGTGTATCAGCTTACGCAACTGGCCTTATGTTTTGGTGGCGGGGCACGCTACGCCATTTCCGATGCATTCAGTATTGGGTTTGAATTCAGCCAGCGGAAATCCTTTACGGATTATATAGATGATGTGAGTACGATCTATGTGGATCGAGATGTATTGTTGCAGGCCAAGGGCCCGAAAGCGGTGGAAATGGCTTACCGCGGTGGACAAACGCCGGTTGGATCACCTCAATATCCTGCGCATGGCGAACAACGGGGCACGGCCTCGGAAATGGACTGGTACTACTTTTTTGGCCTGACTACCGATATAAAATTGAATGCCCTCAGTGGTTTGTTTAAAAAAGGAAGGTCGGTAGCGAATATGCGTTGCCCGCATTTCTGATCGCTGCTTTACTATGCCTGTTTACAAAGGTTAAACAAACAATTACTCCCGCTGCTTGTTGTACCTTTGCGGAGTTTAAATCACTATGGCATACAAAAATCAACAGGCATTCATCGACGCGCTCGAAAAAGCAGGTGAACTGATCCGTATCAGCACCTATGTAAATCCACACCTTGAAATAGCCGAAATCACCGATCGTATCAGCAAATCCGGTAATGGTGGCAAAGCCATTTTATTCGAAAATACCGGGTACGATTTTCCGGTACTCATGAACGCTTATGGAAGTGAGAAAAGAATGTGCATGGCATTGGGGGTGTCCGAACTGGATGATGTGGCCCGCGAGATAGAATCCCTGTTTCATTTACTCTCTTCTCCCAAAGAAAGTATCATGGACAAATTGAAAGTGCTTCCAAAATTAGGGCAGTTTGCCAGTTGGATGCCCAAAGTAAAAAAGGGCAGGGGCGAGTGCCAGGAAGTGGTGATGAGTACTCCCGATATTACCAAAGTACCGGTCATAACCTGCTGGCCCAAAGATGGTGGTCCTTTTGTTACATTACCCGTTATTCATACCAAAGACCCGCTTACAAAAGCCCGCAATGTGGGTATGTACCGCATGCAGGTATTTGGACCCACACTCACCGGTATGCACTGGCATAAACATAAAGTATCGGCCAAGCATTTTGCAGAATATAAAAAGCTGAATAAACGCATGCCCGTTGCCGTGGCATTGGGAGGTGATCCCGTTTATGCTTATTCCGCCACAGCACCCTTACCGGAAAATGTGGATGAATACATGCTCGCTGGTTTTTTGCGGAAGAGAAAAGTGGAGCTTGTAAAATGTATCACGCAACCCGATGTGGAAGTACCGGCAGATGCAGATTTTATCATTGAAGGGTATGTGGATCCTTCGGATGAACTGATATGGGAAGGGCCATTTGGCGATCACACCGGATATTATTCCCTGCCGGACTGGTACCCGCGTTTTCATATTACGGCCATTACCCATAAAAAGAATGCGGTTTACCCGGCTACCATCGTTGGGATACCGCCGCAGGAAGATGCATGGTTGGGTAAAGCTACTGAACGCATATTCCTCGCCCCGATTAAAATGACCATGGTGCCCGAGATCACGGATATGGATATGCCGGTGGAAGGGGTGTTTCATAACCTGGTGATTACGGAAATTAAAAAGGATTATGCCGGCCAGGGCCAAAAAGTAATGAATGCGATGTGGGGGGCGGGCCAAATGATGTTCAATAAAATTCTGGTACTTACCAGTAAAGAAACAACAGCTACTTCCGGCTGGAAGATCAGTGATTATCTCCCATTATCACAGCAGGTATTCCGCAACCTCAATCCGGCCACGGATATCTATTTTTCCACGGGCCCTATGGATGTACTCGATCACAGTTGCAGCAAACTGGGCTTTGGCGGTAAAATGTGCATCGATGGTACAGCCAAAATGCCGGAAGAAATGGATGATAGTTATGTATGGGATGCACCCATCAGTCAGTCCGCTCTTTCATCAGAAAACATCCGTCGTTCTTTTCCTGAAATCGCTGCTGTAAATAGTTCATTGCCTGCATTAAACATACCGGTGCTGATCATTGCAGTGCAAAAAAACAGGCCCGGACATATCGGTGAATTACATACTGCTCTTTGCAAACTGCCGGAAATGGCATCGATAAAACTGGTTTTGTATGTGGAGCATACAGTAGATGCCAATGATCTGGCCACAGCGCTCTGGCGCTTTTGTAATAATCTCGATCCCAAACGGGATCATTATCTCGCTAAATGGCCGAATTCCGCATCGCCGCATCAATACCAGGCCTGTATGGGGCTCGACGGAACCCGCAAGACCAAAGAGCTGGATAATTTTCAACGGGACTGGCCCAATATCATTGTTGCCAATGAGGAAACCATCCGTTCGGTGGATGAGAAATGGAATGCACTCGGCATTGGTCCCTTCATACCATCGCCCTCCTTAAAGTTCAAAGGGCAAATGTATGGGGAGGAAGCTGTGGTGAACTAATTATCCCCAATTGGAAATCGATAAGGATAGATTACTGAATCAGACCGGCTTCCCATATCTTAGCGATCATGCAAACGAATGAGCCGATACATGTGTTGATGACTGGCGGGGGAGCTCCCGGTGCTGCGGGTATCTTACATTGCCTGCAACAGGAACCATCTATTCGTATTACGGTGGCAGATGCAAGGCCCGATGCCATTGGAAAATACCTGGCTTCCGATTTTGCAACCATACCTGGAGGTGATGAACCGGCATTTATTCCTTCGATACTGTCCTTGTGCAAGCAAAAGAATATTCGGGTGGTACTACCGCTGGTAACAAAAGAATTGTTGCCACTGGCCCGCTTGGCGGATGCATTTCGCACAGCGGGTGTAATTGTTATGGTCTCACCGGCTTCTGCATTGGAAATCGCTAATAACAAAAGTCAGTTGTACCAGTTTCTCCAGTGGAGAGATATTGCAGTGCCCGATTTTCGGGTGGTGGAAACCATCACTCAATTCGAAGAAGCCCTCCAGGCGTTGGGCTTTCCGGAAAAACCGGTATGTTTTAAACCTTCGGTATCGAATGGAAGCAGGGGTTTTCGGATCATTGATGACCGGATTAATGAGTCCCGGTTATTGTTTAACGAAAAACCCGGGCATTGTTATATCCGCAGTGAAGCAGCCATTCGCATACTGGGTGCAACACCTTTCCCCGAATTATTGGTCAGCGAATATTTGCCGGGCGAAGAATACTCGGTCGATTGCCTGGCTAATAATGGAGAATTGGTAATTGCTTTACCCCGTATTCGAACGAAGATGTTGCAGGGTATCAGTGTAAAAGGGGAATTTGTAAATGATGATTCCATAATCGATTATTGCAGGGGGATCATCGCATCGTTGCAATTGCATGGTAATATAGGCATACAGGTAAAACGTGCTGCAAATGGCCAATGCCTGCTACTCGAGATCAATCCACGGGTGCAGGGTACTATTTCTGCTGCCTTGGGTGCTGGAGTTAATCTGCCGTTCCTGGCCATACAGCAGGCAATGGGGAAACCGGTCGATCCGGCAACCTTGCAGGTAAAATGGGGAACTAAATTTGAGCGGTATTGGCAAGAAGTATTTTACCGGGACCCTGAATAGCGACCGCCATCTTCTTTATTTATGTCACATCGTCATTAATTTTATCCGGAAAGATTTTTGATGGACAGGATACCATGCAGCCGCAGGCTGGATAATTACGTCTTTTACCTAATTTGCTAAAAAAACACGGAATGAAACGACTCAGTGCCGGGCTTATCATGAGCCTTCTAGCTATGACCAGCTTTGCCCAGAATGGCAAACCCATGAATACCCTCTTGTGGAAAGTGACCGGTAACGGGTTGGAAAAGCCATCCTATCTCTTTGGTACTATCCATATGCTTTGTAAAGAAGATGCTTTTCTCGGTGCAAAACTGGTGGAAGCCATTGAAAAATCCGATAAGGTATACCTGGAACTGGACATGGACAACCTCTTTGAAATGCTGGGGGCGATGAGCAAAATGAAGATGCGGGGTGATACCACGCTGGCGGATCTGGTATCCAAGGAAGAATACCAGCAGATCAAAGCCTATTTTGCTGAAAAGAACTCCATGCTTCCTTTTTCTATGGTAGAAACGTATAAACCCATGATCGCATCCTCGCTGCTGATGGAAGCCAATTTCTCTGCCTGTGAGGAGCAGGTGGCCATGGAACAACTCATTATGGATGAGGCGAAGAAAAAAGGGAAAACGGTATTGGGCCTTGAGACAATGGCCTACCAGATGAGTATTTTCGATAGTATCCCTTACAAAATACAGGCGCAGGATCTGTTGAAATCCATTAATGCGGGTAATAAAGATACCGACGGAGATAAGGAATTTAAAGAAATGATGGATGCGTACCGGGAACAAAACCTCGATAAACTGGGAGCACTCATTACATCCGAAGAGGAAGGGATGATGCAATACCAGGATATATTACTCAATAACCGCAATCTGAATTGGGTGGAAAAACTCAAGACCATTATGCCGCAACAAGCAGTAGTGGTGGCAGTGGGTGCCGGACATTTGCCCGGAGAAAAAGGCGTAATCAACCTGTTGAGAAAAGCAGGGTATACGGTAACACCCGTGGAGAATAAAATGAGTAAGCCAGTGAAAGAGATATGATTAAGCAGCAGTAAAAATTGGGAATGCAACTAACACAAGTATCGCAGTTAATGAAAAGTGGTATATCTGCAATGATTGCTCCTGCTTTTTTGAAGGAGCTGGATATTACGCTTATAAAAACATCATAACCATGCGCACCTTTCTTTTTCTCACTTCCATATTATGTATGGGTCTTTTGGCGCAAAGCCAGGAGATACTGACCCCAGCAAAACTGAAAAAGATCATTGCAGAGGCCGATTCAGAAGCAGCCGCTTATAAGAAGACATTAAAAGAAGATGATGGACATAGTGCGGCCTGGATTGAGTTTTCAGCCGACACCTTCCGGATCAACCGCATAAATGATAAACGAATGGATGTTGATTTTTCCACGCAGGGGATGAACCAAACGGTGATGGCTACAACAGATGCTTACGACCTGTTGATGAATAAGTATTATAACAAGCTGATGGGCCTGTTGCAACCGGAAGATAAAAAAGTATTAGTGGCGGCACAGCGGGCCTGGCTGGTATTCCGTGATGCTGAAAAAAAACTGATTGGTGTTACGAGAAAAGAGGAATATTCCGGCGGAGGAACCATTCAAAGTAATATTTTTACCGGCTTATATGCAAGTATGGTCGAAGAGCGGGCGATAGCGATATTCAATTATTACGATGAAATTATAAAAGAATAAAAAGGAATGGGCGTATTCAAAATATTCAGCACATTAACAGCCTTACTATTTTTTTCCGTACATACCAGGGCACAAACGGAAGGTATCCGGGTGGAGATCAGCAAGCTCCGCAACAGTAACGGTCATGTACTGATCAGCCTGTACCGAGATGGAAACGGGTATCCTGATGATCCGGAAAAAGCCATCCGAAAAGCGCGGATCTCTATTAAAAATAATACCGCCTGGGTAGTGTTTACTGGTTTGCCGGCCGGCGAATATGCAATAGCGATCCTGCATGATGAGAACGATGACCAGAAAATGAATAAGACCATGCTGGGGCTTCCCAATGAAGGCTACGGTTTTTCCAACAATGTTATGGGCACATTCGGTCCGCCTGCTTTCAGCCGGGCAAGCTTTGCCTATGCCGCCAAAAATATCACGGTGGTGGATATCAAAACAAGGTATTGATCATTTCTGGTTTGGCTAATACAATTGTCCGTTTTAAACCCAAGGCAGAAAACCTTATAGATACAGCCAATTGTCAACAATAAAAAAGGTTGTCTCTGGATGGAGACAACCTTTTTTAATATGTTAGTATTGCAATTGATCAGAATGTTTCCAGACCGGAGAACATAAAGTCACCTTCGATCTTTGCATTTGCATCGCTGTCGCTTCCATGGATAGCGTTTTCACCTACAGAAGCAGCATATAATTTACGGATGGTACCATCTTCCGCATTGGCAGGATTGGTGGCACCGATCAGTTTGCGGAAATCTTCCACCGCATTTTCTTTTTCCAGGATGGCCGCAACAATAGGGCCGCTGCTCATGAACTCTACCAGCTCACCATAAAAGGGCCTTTCTTTGTGAACAGCATAAAACTCACCCGCTTTTTCAGGGGATAATTTCAGCATTTTCATGGCTTTCACAGAAAAACCTTCCTTAATGATCCGATCCAGGATCGCGCCGGCATGTCCATTTTTGAATGCATCCGGTTTGATCATGGTAAATGTGCGATTACTCATAGTACGTATATTTGTTTTTTCGGCCGCAAAGGTACACCCAAATTCTCAACCATCCAATTTGATAAACATCTGATAATCAGACAAAAACTTCACGGTCGGCCTATGTTACAATTGGCACATCAGCCCAATTACATTACCTTCGCCACCGTTTTATGAAACCGATACAGGATATATACCCATTACTGAGTTCACCACGGGAGGTGGTAATTACCACACATCAAAAACCCGATGCGGATGCGATGGGTTCTTCGCTGGCGTTGAAGCAGTTTTTAACGGCTCTTGGTCACCGCGTTACCGTGATCTCACCTACCAATTGGGCAGGCTGGGTAAACTGGATGCCGGGCAGCCGGGATGTGCTCGATTATGAATCGGACAGGGGCCGCGCTCAGGCCGTCCTTGACAAAGCAGAATGGCTATTCTGTCTCGATTTCAACATATTTCACCGTACCAAAAACCTGGCCCAACCTCTGGCTAATATGAACTGTGTGAAGATCCTGATCGATCATCACCAGGAACCAGATATTCCTTCATTCGATTATGGCATCAGTGATACTTCTAAAAGCTCCACCTGTGAAATGATCTATGATCTGATCACCGGTTCGGGACATGCAGACCTGATCAGCTTTGAAATCGGAGAATGTATCTATGCAGGCGTGATCGGAGATACGGGATCTTTCCGTTTCTCATCCACCCATGCCGGTGTACATACATTGGTGGCCGACCTTAAAGGCCGGGGGCTTAATCATGGAAAAGTACATGACCTGCTTTACGATAACTTTTTAGAGAACCGCCTTCGGTTTTTAGGGCATGTTTTATTGAACCGGATGGAAGTGTTTTATGAATACAATACAGCTCTGATTTCGATTCCCAAATCGGACTTGCTCCGTTATCATATCAAAACAGGGGATACAGAAGGGTTGGTGAATTACCCGCAATCCATTCAGGGAATAAAACTGGTGGCGCTGGTAATCGACCGGGATGAGGAAAGAAAATGGAGTTTCAGAAGTAAAGGAGACTTTGACTGCAATACCTTTGCCCGAAAATATTTTGAAGGGGGCGGTCATTTCAACGCCGCCGGCGGCCGGAGCAGCGACTCCATTGAAAAAACAGTGGAACGCTTCAAAGAAGTAATCAAGGAAAACGCAAATCTTTTATCATAAATAAAGTAAAATGAAAACAATCAAAAATCTGTTGCTGGTCATGGCAGGAATCGCAGCGCTTGCATCCTGCACCAAAAAATCCTACCGTAAAACCCCGGGGGGAATGCCTTATCAGGTGATCTCCGGAAATGGTAAGGAGAAAGTGAAGTTAGGTGACTATATCAAAGTACAGCTCACTCAAAAAATACAGGACAGTGTGTATTTCTCTACTGGTGGAAAACTGGCCATCTACTTACATGTGGCTCCCACGCCCAATCCGTATGACATTGGTGAGATCTGGTCATCCCTGAAAGTGGGCGACAGTATCATTGCCACGCAAATGATGGATACCTTTATCACCCGTTCACCCAACTCGGTACCCCCGCAATTTAAAAGAGGGGATAAGATCATCACGTATGCTAAAGTGGTAGGTATTTTTGCCAACGATTCACTGGCTCGTCTGGATGATGAAAAATCAAGAAAAGAATTGCTCGCCGGGGAAGTAAAAGAACTGGAAGCCTACCTCGCTTCGAAAAATATCAAGGCGCAAAAAACACCTTCAGGTTCCTTTGTAGAGGTAATCAACCCCGGAGAAGGCATGCAGGCCGATTCAGGTAAATATGTTTCTGTCTTTTACACCGGTACTTCTTTCTCCGGCAAAAAATTTGACAGCAATACCGATACCAGTTTCCACCATACCGATCCTTACCCCTTCGTAGTGGGTACCGGTTCCATGATCAAAGGTTTTGATGAAGGCGTTCAATTCCTGAAAAAAGGAGGCAATGCTAAAGTATATATTCCGTCCATGCTCGCATACGCCGGACAGCCCACTTCACCACTGATCAAACCCTATGAACATCTGGTTTTTGATATCAAAATCCACGATGTTATGGAAAAGGCACCGGCAAATCCAACTATGCGAATGCCCCCAAATATGAACGTGCAGGAAATGCCTCAGGAAGAAAAACCGAAAAAATAATTCCGCATATTGCGAATAATGTCGCAACTTTGTACCCGTCACTATCCATGTGACGGGTATTTTTTTGAATGGCTCCGTTTTTAGTCCAGCATCTGATTTAAGGCCCGTTCGTACTCCTGAAATACATACCGTACTAAAATCCAAGTACTTTTCCAGATTGATTATGAGAGGAAAGTATAGCCCGTGTGAAGTACAATTAACATATTCGTATGCCTGAACAGCCCCCCGCGGGCTGTTTTTTTATGGGGCCAACTGCAAAGCCTCGTATAAGGAAATGGTTTCTACCGCTTCCTTTACATCGTGTACACGTAAAATAGCAGCGCCTTTCTCCAGACCGATACTATGCAATGCCGTGGTGCCATTCAACGCATCGGCGGGCGTGCAGTTCAGTGTTTTCCAGATAAAGGATTTACGGGAGATGCCCAGCAGGAGCGGGGCCTTCAACAGTTGAAACACTTCCAGATTTTTCAATAAAGAGAAATTATGCGTGATCGTTTTGCCAAAACCAAATCCCGGATCAATCACGATATCACGGATCCCCTGTTGCTGCAAATTTACCTGCTGTTGCAAAAGAAAATCCAGCACTTCCGTTGTAACATTGGTATATCCTGCTTCCTGCTGCATCGTTTGGGGTGTACCTTTCATATGCATCAATACATACGGCACATTCAACTGCGCAACTGTACTGATCATGCCGGGATCAATGGAGCCTGCACTGATATCATTCACGATATCAGCACCGGCCGATACAGCATCCCGCGCCACATCTGCATAAAAAGTATCAATGGAGAGAAAGGCATCCGGAAATTGACGGCGTACTGCTTCCATGGCCGGCAGTACACGGGCTGCTTCTTCTTTTGCTGTTATCCGCTCACTCCCGGGGCGGGTACTCTGTCCGCCTATATCCAAAATGGTGGCTCCCGCTTCAAGCATATTGCCTGCCTGCTCTGCGATGGCATCCAGCGTAACCACACGACTTCCTTTATAGAAAGAATCCGGGGTAATATTGAGGATGCCCATCACCACCGGTTTTTCAATTGCCAGCAACCTGCCCTTACAATTAAGCGTGTACATTAGCGGTAGTTCGTTAATTTTGAAGCGAAGGTAGGCAGGATGGTTCAGTGGTGGCGCAGTGACCCGATACTGGATTGCAAAAAGTACGTTGCTTCACAGGCCACAGTAACCTTTGCTTCCGATTCCGAAAAAGTAAACAATGAATACGAATCAACAATACGACCAGGTAATTACAGGTTGCAAGGATATCTTTTTAAAGAAGGCCCGTGACTATGGTACAGCCTGGAGGGTGTTACGCACCATTTCCATCGTGGACCAGATTTTTATCAAAGCCCAGCGCATACGCACCATTCAGGAAAAGAAAGAACAAAAAGTATCGGAGGGTATTGCGTCCGAATTTAAAGGCATCATCAATTATGGGGTGATCGGTCTTATACAACTTGAGTTACCTGCCGATGCACCGGAAGAAATGGATATTGCCGGTATATCACCGTTGTACGATAAATACATCGCCATGGCCAAACGGCTGATGGAAGATAAGAACCACGACTATGGAGAAGCCTGGCGAAGTATGAGTCAGGAAAGTTTCACCGACCTCATCCTGATGAAACTGCAGCGCATCCGCCAGATATTGAACAATGAAGGGAAGACCCTGATCAGTGAAGGTATAGATGCCAATTATTTCGATATAATCAATTATGCTGTTTTCGCCTTAATCCTTATTTAATATGAAGATCACCGTTTCAATTGCACGTATCATTGTTGGACTCCTGTTCATTTTTTCCGGCCTGGTGAAAGCCAATGACCCGCTCGGGCTGAGTTATAAAATGCAGGAGTTTTTTGAAATTTGGGGCCTGCATGGATTCAACAACTGGACCTTGCTGGTATCAGTACTCATGAATGCGTTTGAGATCATTGCGGGTTTTGCACTGTTGCTGGGATGGCGCATCAAATTATTCAGTTGGTTATTACTATTGCTGATCGTGTTCTTTACTTTCCTTACGGGCTATACCTACATTACCGGCATGCCCAAAAACTGCGGCTGCTTTGGCGATTGTCTCCCGATCACTTCCAAAACATCGTTCCTGAAAGATGTGGTGCTGACCATCCTGATCGCTTTCATCTTTGCCAATAGAAAATGGATCAAACCTCTGTTGCCCGAAAAGCTCAACTGGTGGGCGATGCTGGCCATTACTACGTTCAGTTTTGTATTTCAATGGTACACGCTTACCTACCTGCCGTTGGTGGATTGTTTGCCCTTTAAAAAAGGAAACAATCTGTCGGAGAAAATGAAAATGCCGGCCAATGCTATTCCGGACAGTACGGTTATAACATTCGTGTATAAAAAAGACGGAAAGGAAATTGAATTCACCGCTGATAAATTCCCGGCGGATTTCAGTTCCACCACCTACCAGTTTGTAAAACGGTACGACAAACTCATCCGACCCGGAAAGAACAATGAACCTCCCATTAAAGGGTTTGTATTATCTGGTGAAACTGGGGTAGACTCCACACAATTTGTGTTGCAAAGTCCGTATGCGGTAGTATTATTTATCGAAAAATTCAGCGATGCAGGCAGTAAATGGAAGTCCAAAATGGAAGAGATTTATGCTGCCCTGAATGCTAAAAACATACCGGCTTATCTGGTTACTGCTGAACCTTCACTGGCCGCTAAAGAGATCGCGGGTACAAAATTCAACGACATTACGGTATATAAAACCGATTATAAAGTCATTGAAACAGCAGCTCGTACCAACCCCTGCATTTATTTACTCAAAGCAGGGGTGGTGGAAGCCAAATACAGCGGAGCTGATATGCAACAGTTGAAGAAAATTATTGAAGGCCTTCCGGAGCAGGAGGAAATTTTTCCACCGACTATGCCGGCTGTTGATACCCCTTCGATCCGTGTCGGTAATTGATGTTGCGGTGGAGTATGCCTGTAAATTGAATACAAAACCTATTCATTCACCAAACCAAGCACTTTGCTGCGCTATATACTCCGAAAAAGTCTTTATGGCATCCTGGTGTTGCTGGGAGTGATCATACTGGTATTCTTTTTATTCCAGGGTTTTGGAGATCCGTCAAGACTGGTAATGGGCCAAACCAGCGACTCGGCCACACAGGCCAATATCAAAAAGGAATTATACCTGATTGATGACAAAGGAGCGCCGGTTTCCAAATTCAAACAATTTCTCCATTATCTCAACGATGTGTCACCGGTTGGTTTTCATACAGCGGAGGAAATAAGTAAGAAAAAACTCAAAGGCTTTTTTGTGGGTGGCCATACTAAGCTGGGGTTGAAAGTGCCGTATCTCCGCAAATCCTATCAAAGTAAACGTGAAGTCTGGAGTATACTCATGCAGGCCTTACCAGGTACGCTCATGCTGGCACTGGCCGCTATGTTCATTGCCGTATTGATCGGTGTACCACTGGGTGTAATGGCCGCAGTGAAACAAAATAC
Source organism: Bacteroidota bacterium (assembly GCA_026391455.1). Lineage (GTDB taxonomy): Bacteria > Bacteroidota > Bacteroidia > Chitinophagales > Chitinophagaceae > JJ008. The sequence continues at coordinate 53,738 of JAPLEH010000022.1, read as the reverse complement.
CTGGATGGATACTTCAGCGGTATTCTCGAGCATCGTGGGTATATCGGCACCCTCTTTTTTTATGGGGATTATCATGGTATACCTGTTTGGGTTTGTACTCAGCAGTTGGACGGGTCTGCATATCGCAGGCAGTTGGTTTGCCATCGACAGCGAAGGGCATCGCCGGCTGACCTTGCAAAATCTCATTTTACCTGCTATTACTTTGGGTATTCGCCCGTTGGCCATCATTACCCAACTCACCCGCAGTTCCATGCTTGATGTATTGGATCAGGATTATATCCGTACAGCTTATGCCAAGGGGCTTAGCCGGCGACAAGTCATCTGGAAACATGGATTGCGCAATGCGCTCAACCCTGTTATTACGGCCATTACCGGATGGTTTGCCGAATTATTGGCAGGGGCATTCTTTGTAGAATATATTTTTGGCTGGCAGGGTATCGGAAAAGTAACGGTGGATGCTTTGGAAAAACTGGATTATCCGGTGGTAATGGGAGCGGTATTGGTAGCTGCGGCATTTTTTATTCTCATCAATATTCTGGCAGATATTTTATATGGGGTGGTAGATCCGAGGGTGAAGAGTGAATAGTGAAAAGTGACATTGTCAATTGTGAATTGTCAATGATAATCCGACGGATTTCGGCTTCATTCACTATTCACCATTCACTGTATAATTACTTCGTTAACGATTTTTTGCCCCAGTGCTTCATTTACCCGTTGTTTGATTTTTTCTTTTTGAAATTTTAATTCGTTTTTCAACGGGGCCACCTGGGTGGTGATGAGGAGTTTGTCGCCGATGATCTGGATCTTGTCGGTGTAGCGGGCCACAGTTTTACCCATAATGGCTTCCCAGGCATCTCCTATCTGCAATGCCTGAATATCTCCCCGAAGGCGGCTGCTTTCGAGAAATTTTTTCATTGCATCGCCGATAGAATATTCGCCCATGGGGCAAAGATAACCAAAAGGAAAATGGTATTGTGCCTGTATATTCATTCAGATAATTCCCTGCTTGTTTCGCGATTCCCATAAACAGTTATCACCATGAATGATCGGGAAAGATTCCAATTGTTTATTTATTTGCTTCCATTAATTTGTGAAAAAATGGGGCTATGAAAAAATTAGTGGTATTAACTGGTGCAGGCATCAGTGCCGAAAGCGGACTCCGCACGTTTCGCGATAGCGATGGTCTTTGGGAAGGGTATAAGGTAACCGATGTGGCTACACCCCGTGCCTGGAAAAAAGACCCGCAAATGGTACTGCGATTTTACAATGAGCGCAGGAAAAATGTATTGGATGCGCAGCCAAATGCTGCACATACCGGACTTGCACAACTGGAAAAGGATTTTGATGTGACGATCATTACACAGAATATAGATGACCTGCACGAGCGGGGAGGCAGTTCCAATGTACTGCACCTGCATGGAGAAATTTTTAAAATGTGCAGTGAGAAAAATAAGTCGCTCATCTATGATATCCGCGGCGATATTGAATTGGGTGATAAAGCCGAAGACGGGGCCCAGCTTCGTCCTTTCATTGTATGGTTTGAAGAGCCGGTACCCATGATCGAAAAAGCCATGAGGCTGGTAATGAATGCCGATATTTTTGTGGTGGTGGGTACTTCGCTGGTGGTGTATCCTGCTGCCGGCTTGCTGAATTATGTGGAGGTTACGGTACCCAAATTCATCGTGGATAAAAAGATACCGTACACATCGCCAATGCCTTTCCTGCAGCTCATTGAAAAGCCGGCCACCGAAGGGGTGGCGGAATTGCAAACGCTTTTACAGGAATACAAATAAATTTAATTGGCAATAACGGGTTACAAGTTGATATGTTCTTCTTCGAATTTCACTCCGTAGGTTTCGAGTTCTTTCAATACGGGTGTATAGATTTCTTTGGAAGTGGGTATATGTAATCCGGTTAGTTTCAGTTTGCCGTTTAATATGAGTTTGGCCGCAATGCCCAGGGGCAAGCCCACCGTTTTAGCCATAGCGGTATGCAGGTTATTTTCTCCTTTTACCACCAGGGAGCTACGGATCAGTTTAGTGGCGGCTCCGGTTTCATTTTTATTTTCTTCAGAATAGCCTATTTCATGCAGCATTACGATCATGTCCTTATCGTAAGGGCGTAAGGCCAGTTTACGTTCTACGGCAAATTGTAAAATATCTGCGGCACTGCAAAGACCACGGTTTACCAGTGTATCATTATCATCGAGGCCGAGGAAGAATAATTGTTTGAGGGTCAGATTGGCTTCATGCATTTTATGTGCGAGATAGGAAGCTGCTTTATCTTTTACATCATCCAGTGCCACTTCTTCGAGATTACCGGATTCATCGGCGGTCATAAAGGATTCGGGCATGGGCGATCCGTCTTTAATGGCTTCATCTTCAGCTTCCATCAGTTTCATCAGGTTTTCCATCATCTGGCGGGTTTCAGAAAAACGCTGGGTGAGTTTTTCATTGAGCCATTCGCTGAACCCGTGTTTATCCATATGCTCTTTAAAGGCGACCTGCAGGGATTTACCATCCGTTTCGTATTGAAGCTGTTCATCCACCAGTTTCAGTTCGATAATGTTTTTCCAGCCATACATGAAGTCGGGGTGGCGGAGGGTGGTGCGGATAAAGGTAGCAGTATCTTCCAACCCGTACAGATGCGTATAGCTCAGTGAATCCCGGTTGGGGTACCAACTGAGTGGCCCGATGCCGGGGATCTCGACGATTCTTTCAGGCGTAAAGAGTTCTTCGTAAGGTAAGGTTACTTCCTGCCCATTTTCGCGGTAATGGGCACCGGATTTTCCCGCCATGATGATATTGCGGGGATTCCAACTGATCTTATAATGCCAGGGGTTATCATCGCTTTCCGGAGCTACCAGGCCGCCGCAATGCGAAGTAAAGGAATGAATATGTCCACCTTTTTTGCGGATATCATCCACCAGTTGCATGGCGCTCATATGATCGATGCCGGGGTCGAGCCCCATTTCGCAGAGGAAAAGCAGTTTTTTCTGTTCCAATAAGGGCTTCATCTTTCGCATTTCCTCATCCACATACGAAGCCGTGAGCAGGTTTTTGCCCCATTCGAGACAGGAGGCAGCCACTTTTGCATGTAAGGCGGGGGGTAGCAGGGAAATAACGATATTGGCCTGTTGAATATAGCGGTCGCGTTCAGATGTATCATTGATATCGAATGAAACAGCAGTACCGAGTTTGGAGATACCAATTTTAGATTGAGCCAGTTTGAGATCCGCATCAGCTACGATCACTTTCCAGTTTTCAGTAATAGCATTTTCCAGCAGGTAATTGATCAGTACGGTAGCGGATTTGCCGGCTCCAAACAGCAGGATGGTCTTCATACAATTTCGGGGTTGTAAAAGCGGAAAATTAGGACGAAAAAACCAGAATCAACAGGTAAAAATCCGTGGAGGGAAGGATTATTTTGCGAGTTATCGAAAGTCTGTCCTAATTATCTTTTTTAATCCACAATCGTGGAAAAAACAACCCGAAAAACATGGATATTTATCAGGTTTACCGATTGGAAAAAAGTAAATTTGCCAACCCCGGAAAAGCGCGATTTTCAGGTGTTTATGCTACCGGGAAAACCCTTTAAAAAAGCAGCTCAACAACAACGATGGAAGAGAACATAGTGCCACAAGAAACCAATGATCATAACCGGATCATTCCCGTGAATATCGAAGAACAGATGAAGACGGCTTACATTGATTACTCGATGTCTGTAATCGTGGGCCGCGCCCTTCCAGATGTACGTGATGGATTAAAGCCCGTACACCGCCGTATCCTGTTTGCCATGAATCAACTGGGGCTTCATTACAACAAACCCTATAAAAAATCCGCACGTCTCGTAGGGGAAGTGCTGGGTAAATATCACCCGCATGGAGACTCATCGGTGTACGATGCCATGGTGCGTATGGCACAGGAGTGGAGCATGCGCTACACACTGGTAGATGGACAGGGTAACTTTGGAAACCAGGATGGTGATGGTCCCGCGGCCATGCGTTATACGGAAGCAAGACTTGAGCGTTTGGCAGAGCATATGCTGGATGATATCGAAAAAGATACGGTTGATTTCCAGCTCAACTTCGACGACTCCGAAAAAGAACCCACCGTATTACCCGCCCGCATTCCACAATTACTGATCAATGGATCGAGTGGTATCGCGGTAGGTATGGCCACGAATATGATGCCGCACAATTTAACGGAAGTCATAGACGGATGTACCGCCTTCATCGATAACCGGGAGATCACCGTTGATGAACTGATGCAGCATGTAAAAGCACCTGATTTTCCTACAGGCGGCGTTATCTACGGTATGGAAGGGGTAAAGGCTGCCATGCACCTCGGACGTGGTCGTGTGGTGGTTCGTGGCAAGCTCTCCGTGGAAGCCAAACCCAGTGGCCGTGAACAGATCATCATTACGGAAGTGCCTTATCAGGTGAACCGCGATGCACTGACCAACCGCATTGGTGAACTGGTGAATGAAAAGATCATAGAAGGCATTGCACATGTTAATAACGAATCAAACAATAAAGAAGGCACCCGTGTGGTGATAGACCTGAAAAAAGATGCTATCGCAAATGTCATCATTAATCAGCTCTATAAACTCACCGATCTGCAGACCTCTTACGGTATCAACAATGTGACAATCGTAAAGGGCCGCCCCCGTACACTCAATCTGAAAGAACTGATCAGTGAGTTTGTGGAGTTTCGTCATGAGGTGGTAGTGCGCCGTACACAATTTGAATTACGTGAAGCAGAGAAAAGAGCGCATATACTCAGAGGCTATCTCATTGCGCTCGATCACCTCGATGAAGTGATTGCCCTGATTCGTTCATCTTCCACACCGGAGATTGCCAAAGACAACCTGATCAATGCAGGCTGGGGATTGGATGAAATTCAGGCCAAAGCCATACTCGACCTCCGACTCCAGCGCCTCACCGGCATGGAAAGAGATAAGATCAAAGAAGAGTACGAGGAACTGATGAAGCTGATCGCACATCTCAATGAGATATTGTCCAACGAAGGCATGCGTTTCGATATCATCAAAACGGAACTGGCAGAGATCAAAGAGAAATTTGGTGATGCCCGCAAAACAGAAATCACTTACCTCGATGATGAAGTAAAGATCAAAGATCTGATCAAGGAAGAAGATGTGGTAATCACAATCTCCCACCTGGGTTATATCAAACGCACACCCGCCGATGAATACCGCGCACAGAAAAGGGGCGGAAGAGGCGTATTGGGCGGTAAAACACGCGACGAGGATTATATTGAACACCTGTTTGTGGCATCCACCCACCATACCATGCTTTTCTTTACCGAAAAGGGAAGGGTATACTGGCTGAATGTGTACGAAATTCCGGAAGGAGAAAAAACCGGAAAGGGACGCGCCATTCAAAACCTTATCCAATTGCCACCAGACGATAAAGTGCGCGCGATATTGGATGTAAAAGACCTGAAAGACGAAGAATTTGTTAATAATCACAATATCGTACTCTGCACCAAAAAAGGAATCATCAAGAAGACGGCACTGGAAGACTTCAGCCGCCCCCGCCAGACAGGTGTGAATGCGATCAATATCGTGGAAGGGGATGAACTGATATCGGCACGCATGACAGACGGTAACTGTGAGATCATGATGGCGGTAAAAAGCGGCCGGGCGATACGTTTCTCCGAAAAGAATGTACGGCCTACCGGACGCGGAGCCATTGGAGTAGCCGGTATAGAAGTGGATGCAGAAAGCGATGGAAGTTATCAGGACGAAGTAGTAGGCATGATTTGTGTAAATCCTTCTACCGATGCATCCCGTACGGTATTGGTAGTGAGCGAAAAAGGATTTGGTAAACGCACACCGGTGGATGAATACCGCTATACCAATCGCGGTGGAAAAGGCGTGAAAACAATCAGTGTAACCGATAAGACCGGAGCGCTGGTAGGTATCTTGGACGTAGCACAGAATGAAGATATCATGATCACTTGTAAGAGTGGTGTTACCATTCGTATGCCGGTAAGCGGAATCAGCGAACAGGGCAGGGCCACACAGGGGGTAAAACTGATAAGACTGGATGAAGGAGATGAAATTGCGGCCATTACCCAACTGGACGACCAGGCAGGTCAGCATGGAAACGGGGAAAATGGTATCGGTGACAACGACCCTTCCCTTCCGGTAGCGGAAGAAGGGGCCACACCCGGGGAAAATGACAACGCAACCCCTCCGGATGAAAATACATCTAACGAAGGCGAAACGCCTGGTACAGTATAACAGAACCAGTATTAATTAAAATAAACACAGATGAAAAGACTCTTTTTGGTACTAACGATCAGCTTGTCAGCCCTGATGTCAAAGGCCCAGTCTATTGATGTCATCAAAAATGAATTCACCCTGCAGCAATACGATAAAGCGAAAGCAGACGTGGATAAAGCATTTGCCAATGGTAAAATAACCGGCAAAGCCGAAGCACACCTGCTCAAATCAGCCATCTATTCCACCATCGCCATGTCGGATGTAAATAAAGGCACCCCCACCGGTGATCAGTTGAACAATGATGCAGTAGTGGCTTTCAACAAATACAAGGAAATGGATCCCACCATGGAGTTGGTAACGGATCTGGTATATCAGAGTGCTCCCATTAATATTTATTCCAGTTTTTACTCCTCCGGTTACAACGACTATGCCGATAAAAAATGGCAGGCCGGTTTTGAAAAATTGAAAAAAGCAGTGGAGTTCTCCGACCTGCTGATCTCTAAAAAATTACTCACAGCTACATTAGATACTAACGTGCTGATTCTGGCCGGTATTACCGCAGAGAACAGTGGAAATAAAGACGATGCCGCAAAATTTTACGGACGTCTGGCTGACAATAAACTGAGCGGAGATGGATTTGAATCCGTATACCGCTTTCTGGTAGGACATTATTTTGCCAAAAAAGATATGGCTGCGTTTGAAAAATACAAAGCCACGGGTGGTGAATTGTATCCCAAGAGCGAGTTCTTCAAATTCGATAAAGTGGATTTTGCCGTAGGTCTGGTAGAAACATTTACCGATAAACTGAAAGCACTGGAAGAAATACTGGCCACCGATCCCAATAATTTCAAAGCAAATGAGATCATGGGTGAATTGTATTATGACACCCTGAATTCATCAGCAGAAAAACCCGTATTACCTCCCAATGCTGCCGAATGGGAAGCCAAAATGGTAACAGCTTTCAATAAAGCAGCAGCAGCCAACCCCGGCCTCGAAATGCCTTATCTCTACCTGGGCGATCACTTCATCAACAAAGCCGCGAAAGTGGGCGAACTGCGTGATGCACATGCCAAAGAAATGAAGGCAAAAGCTAAACCCGGCGTAAAGCCCACTGCTGAAGATGTGGCTAAACGCGATATGCTCGAAAAACAATACGGCGATGCGATGGAAGGTGCCCGCGAACCCTATGAAAAAGCTGCAGGCATTCTGTCAACAAAATCACATGCCGGTGAATCGAAGGGACAGGAAATGCGCGACAAACAGCAATACAAAAAAGCGACCAGCTACCTCGCCAATATTTTCGAATACAAACGTTCACAGTCAAAGCCCAACAGCCCTGAGTTTACAAAATGGGCTGCGGAAGCGAAGAAGTGGAATGATATATATGAGGGAATTAAGTAAGTTGTAGGTTTTAAGTTATAGGTTATAAGTTTTAAGCCTGACCGCCGTCAGGAAGTTTATAAGAGAAGGGCCGCAGTGATGCGGCTTTTTCTTTTGGGTAAGTTGGAAGTTAATTTGTTCATCGTAGAACTGTGGGAGATTTATGATTGTGTTTGTTTATAGTATCTTTAAGCATAGTCATAGCAATATGCCCATGAAGAAACTTTGGAAAAAATTATTCAGACGAAATAGTGAAGAGGATGAAATAGCGATGCATACAGCCGGGGCCACAACACGCCACCGGAATCCATTTGAACAGATCGAGGTGCCGAGAAACGATGAAGAGATCACGCAGGAATTTGCAGATAAATGGGTGGCGCCGTTTTATTTAGAAGGCTTGGGGAATTTGTCAGAATCAGCTATCCATTCATTTGCAACGGCTGCCATGGAGATAGATGTCGAAGTGGTAAGGCAACTGCTGGGCTATTTCGACTGGCGATGCCGGATCACGGGTGCATATTTTACTGCCATCAACCAATATGCATCCCTGGAGGAAATCATTGGCAACCATTTATTGAAAAGCGAAGTCGTATATGCAGGTTCTGGTTATTGCCTGGCTTTGGCCAGTATGGGTACGGAAAAAGCAGCAGACTACCTGTACTCGTACCTCCAGTATTATCTCACCCGAAAAGACCTTTGGTACGATCAGGGTGATGCCTTTTGCGCGCTCGAATACATCAGTCCTGCACGGGCGGCCGGTTTACTTGATCTATGGGAGGCATTTGTAGCAGATAAGGAAAATTGGAGTCTCGAAAGTACAAGAACTCATTTTCAACAGTGTATGCAGATGGTGGAGCGGATACGGGAGGTGAAGAAAGAAATGCTGACTCAATGACCCTGGTCTTTCTTTTATTTCAGGAATCGTATTGCCACAAAATAAGCAATAAAATGATTTTCGCATTTCGATCAGAGATAGTTGTATAATAATTTTGTATTTTGTAACGCCATGAAAAAATATCATTTCTTCATCCTGTCTTTTTTTCTCATTTTATTTTCATCCTGCCATGATAAAAACAGTTTTCTGGAAAATTATTTTGAAGAGAACACCGGTTTACACGACAGCATCTATACCGAAATGACACAATTTTGTAAACGTTACCAAACTGTTTTCTATATAACGAGGTTCTCCGATGATGTGCATCGAAACCAGGGTTTAAATGTCAATATGCTGGTGGCAAAGGATGCTACTTATTATCAGGTCTTTTATGATTCGCTGTTTCAGCGACAGCCCAGTAACAATCCCATTACAGATTCTTTTCAGGTTCCGGTCAGTTTATTAAAAGAATTTGAACGGTCGGCCTATAAATATGTATCTGCCCGTAGCAGCGGGGTCTTCTTTGTTCATAAACCGGATAACAACGGTATGTTTGCGCGGGATGTTACATACCGGGGTATTATGATGTTTTCAAGCGAATGGCAAACAATTCCAGAAGGAAAAAGAATTGCTCCCAATGCAGTTATTACAACCAGTTATTACCCTTGACCAGATATTTTTTTTCAATGCTGTGTTGTTTTTTAATTTTAGCATTGCTTTTATAATATTTATTCAGGATTCTTACATTGTATTGCAGATGACCCGTATGCGATTGCTAACTATCTTCTTTTTGCTTTTGCTCGTTTCCTGTTCAACATATACCAAATTGGACGGTACTTATTTTTCTGCTCAGCAAGACTGTTTGGTGATAGATGACAAGGAAGGCGGTATTGAAAACAAACAAAGCTATATTGATGAAAATCTGATCCTGAAACAGAAGAAGGACAAGCTGAAGTTTCGTAGAAAAACGCATGGGTTAATCAGACAACTATTCAAAAGAAATATTAATAAATACACGTTTACGATTTTATATAAAACGGAAGACAGTTTTATGGTTTCGCCCAAATCCCGCGAAGCAAAAAGCTATTTTAAAGGGAGGGACAGTATTGTTTTTAAAAACAAATATCAATTTGCTGATCCGACGAATATTTTTACAAAAATTATTTTTCACTCAGGCCATTGTTATGGTTGCTGTCATGATCTGCATCTGGAACTCGACTATTCCGGCAATCTGAAAGTTACAGACAATGGTCCCGGCTGGGCACCAGGGTGTCAGGATACCACCCGCAACAATAATTACTTTGGAAAAGTATCGTTTAACGATCTGGAGAGGCTCAAAAACATTTTGAAGTACTCGCAATTAAAAACGCTTGAATGGCCATATCATCGTAAATGTTTCGACGCGCCAGACCTGACGCTGATACTCTACCAACATGATACGTGTTACTATTTTAAGATGAATGCTCCCTGTGTGCCCATCATCAGCCGGCCATTAACCGGGTTTCTGAATAGGCTTTTCAACTATCATACACTTAAGCGGGTGGATACCACTTTTAACTATGAAAGATAAAAACTCGGTTTATAATACTTTTTTTGTCTTTGCCCGTATTCCAGATAGTGTAGCCCGCCGTTGCCTCCCGGCCAGCGCTAACTGACAATAAATTAACCATTTGCGGTTCGAAATTGCTGAAAATTTGTTCTAAATTTGCTTCAAATGGTAGCGGCCCCCAAAAATTTTGATGCAATCTGCTTCCAGTTGAGAAAGAACCTTTACACTCAACTGAAAAGCCCCATGAAAAAAGAACTGAATCGTCTTTCTGAAGATATCAGGGCGCTTATCTTATCCGGCGAAAAAGTAAAAACTCCTTCGAACGAACTGCTTAGCCAGGTATTTAATTTGCGCATTAAGGCCGTGAAATGGTTGTCGGCAGATACTCATCTTGATATCAATGCTATGCTCAGGGAGATACTCGTGCGTGTAGAAGAATTAAAATCAGATATAAGGCTTGAAGTGTTAACTGAAAATATCCTCTTTGCCCTTCGTTGCAACCAAAGGGTATTAGATTCGGTTATTAATAATAAAGAATTTGGGCTTAACACAAAGGATATTGACTTCACACAACTGCCGGATATTACCTACCCGCAGTTCATTGCAGCACTGAATTATGCCAATCTTGGAAACGAAACCGTTCACAAATTAGTTGACTGGACCAACGCTTCCCTGCATATTGAATTTGTATTGGTAGCTGCAGATATCATCTTTGATGAAAAATTAAAAGTAACTGACAATACGATCCGCCAGCTTGCATTTATGGTGGCCGATGCTGCACAGGAGTATTCAGCATTGGCTGCTGAATTGGGTTTTCTAAAGTCCAACTCAGGGAATGCCTCTTCTACTAATCTTTCTTTTGACAATAGCTTTATCAGGGAACAAAAAAACATAGCGGATTTGGGCCTGGATGATTTTGCTTTAAATTTCTCTAATTAAATGGTGCAAAATTTCAGCAAAGGAGACATCCTTGATGTCAACCTTGGCAATCCCCCTAAAGAAGTAAAAGGCCACGAACAGGGTATGGAAAGGCCATGTATCGTAATCAGATCATTCAATAATCTTGAACTGGCTATTGTTGTTCCTCTTACGAGTAAAGAACCCAAATACAGCCTTTATACGATTGTAAAAATTCCGAAAGGCACGGCTGGCCTTACGGCAGACAGCTATGCGCTCTGTCACCAGATCAGAACAATTTCGTTTGACAGGATAAAAGGTAAACGCAACCGGTTAGATCATACAGAAATCCTGAAAATCCATTCCGTACTTATTGATACACTGGAAATCTGATCCGGCGATGTTGTTCGTTTATGACATGATTTCCTGCTTCCGGTTTTAACCTGTGTTTTTATGAAATAAATATTAAGTTCCCCCTATCCGATAATCCCATATTTTCCCTAGCTTTAAACCAACCATCCAAAAAAAAACCAATATGGAATCACCCGCGATTGCTACCGTCATGCAACACCTCAAAGTTTATTCCAAACAGGATATCCTCTCCCTGACCAAACTCCGCCGCTTCGAAACCAAGGCAGGGGAGCAGGTACAATACATAAAAGAAGAACCCGCCCTGGAAGAAATGATCACCCAATCCAATGCCCAATACGTGTTGTTTGGCATTCCGGAAGACCTGGGAGCCCGGGGCAATTTCGGCCTCGGCGGGGCAGATACCCTCTGGATCCCTTTCCTGCAAAGCTTTCTCAATATCCAGAGCAACGACTTTTTCGATGGCTCCAATGTACTCCTGTTGGGCCATTTTGATTTTGGAGATATTCAATACCTGATCGATACCACCGCCAAAAGCGATGAAGAACGCACCGAAGCCTATCGCCATGCCGTAAATACGGTAGACGATGAAGTGGAGCACCTGGTGAAGATCATTACGTCGGCCAAAAAGATTCCTATTGCTATCGGTGGCGGACATAATAATTCCTATCCGCTGATAAAAGGGGCCGCCAAGGGCTGGCATAAGGCGGGCGTTACCCAACTGGCTCAGATCAATTGCATCAACCTGGATGCCCATGCAGACTACCGACCCATGGAAGGACGACACAGTGGTAATGCTTTTCGCTATGCCGAAGAGGATGGCTACCTGCAGAAATATTGTGTGGTGGGCCTGCACGAAAACTATCTGCCGCAAAACGTATGGATCGATATAGTAAACAACCCCTTTATTGACTGCATCACGTTTGAAGATATTTTCGTACACGAAAAAAGGACCTTCCTGCAATCCGTAGCCCATGCCACCGGTTTTACCGAAGATACCCTCACCGGTATAGACCTTGACCTCGACGCCATTCAAAATACGCTCAGCAGCGCCATGACCCCGGTGGGCATAACGCCCGTACATGCCCGCCAATATGTAAGCTTTGCGGCTGCTGATACCAAGCCCGCCTACCTGCATATCTGTGAAGGTGCCACCCGCCTCAGCGATGGTCGTACGGATGCTACCAGTGGTAAACTGATCAGCTATCTGGTTACCGATTTTATAAAAGCGAGAAACACGGAAGGATAGAAAACAACGTGAGCCAGTTTTTCCGATTAGCGTTTTGTAAGTAAGATTGCTTGCAAACCATGTAGCTGTTTGCAAAACGAAAGTTAATCTGGTAGTAAAGTATTTTTCGCAGTCCTTATATGAGCGGGAAAAAAGAACACGAATCAGACAGGTTTGCCGGTTTGATTCCCGAATGTTTTCATCCGGTAAAATCGGCTATTCACCCGTCTGATCCGTGTAATGTATAAGAACAAAAAGCGAATTAATTCACTTCTGTTTGCGGCGTAAGGTATTGCGCATACGCATAGCCTTCCTCACCGTCTTTTGTTTTGATCAGCCACCAGAGTTCGTTGGTCTGGCTGATTACGGTCACAATTTCGTGATGGGCGGCTTTGCCAACAATCGCCTGATCCGTTCCCGGTCCTTTGCGGATATTCAGGTTAGATGTTTCGGTTGTTACCAGCGCTGAGGTAACAGGTACAGCGGCATCTACATAGATATTCATTACGAGATCACCGGAGAGATAGTTGGGATCTATTTTATCGTAAGTGGCCCAGAGCATATCTTTTACCGTGCCGCTTGGTGCCACACCTTCAATGTGCAATACGCCGTTTTCTTCATTTACTTTTAAATCTGTTACACCGGCCTGAGTGGCGGCAGTTAACAATTCCTGGTATTTATCTTGTACTGGCATAGTTATTCAGTTGATAAGCGTTTATTATTTAATTTTTAATCCGGTAAGATCGTATCCGGCAGGTTTCAGTTTGTCCAATGTTTGTTTCAGCATCTGCCATTTGGCTTTGGCGATTTCACCACTCAGTACAATTTTGCCATCTTTCATCATGCCTTTCAATCCGGGCTGATCTTTTAATGCATCCATAATAGCCTGTTCATTGGCCACTACCGGATTAGCTTCCTGTGAGGGTGGGGGAGGAGGAGCCGCAACGGTACAATTGTTTACTACCGATTTTACATCCTTAATTGCTGCGGTCATTTCTTCACAATGTTTTTTGCACATTTCATCTTTACATTCGCCGGACAGCGTAACAACACCTTTGTCCACGGCTACTGTAGTGCCAGCCGACATGGGATCAGCAGACAGCGCTTTTTCTACGGCTGCTTTAATATCAGCATCTTTGGGTTTGCTTTTACAAGCGGTAAAGCCGATCGTAATAGCAGCAATCATTAAGAGGAATGTGAAATGTTTCTTCATACGTTTTTATTTAAGTGATGAAAACTGTTATGTGTTAAAGGTAATTGATATATCCATGCCAAAGCGTTTTTGGGCCTCCGTTTGCGATTTTTCCGAATTAAATTTTGGTAAACAGTTTCTACAGATTAATAACCCCGAATCAGGCTTTTTGTGTATCTTAACTACAAGAAATCAATCGAATACATATCCGCATTCATAACCTGAGCAGGATTCGGCGGATTCTATAAACTTATTCCAGTATGAAAGCAGGGTTTATTGCGATCATCTTATTTTACAGTACAAGATTATTTGCCCAGGGCGACAATGAATTTGCCGCCACTGCATTTTATAATCAATTCAAAAAAATATATGCCGATGCACAAAAGGGATTTATGCTGAATAAAGGTGCCAAAACGTTGTCTGATTTTCCGGAATTGACAGATGTATACAAAGCAAAACTGAATTTGCCGCAGGCTGATTCAGGCAGAGTTGTATTTCCAAAGAATAATAATCTGCCTTATGCCCTTTATTATTTTGAACCCGCCAAATCCCGGTTAAAGTCTGATCAGCGGGCCCTCGGGTTGCGGGAGGCTATCGGTACCGCTTATGGGAAAATATTATTCACCAAAACGGAAACACGCGTAGTGGGGAATGATGTATATACCGACACCTGGTTTTTTGAAAAAGAAACGGATACCGATAAGAAGACCGCACTCTTCCGTATATCCGAATTTCCCCAGGGGAATAAATACTATTTTACACTGGAAATAAGAGGCAAAACACCCGGTGCTACTGCTCCAGCTCCATGATCTTTTCAAATAGTTTTTCGTATTCTGCATTCAATTGCTTCCGTTCCGCATCTGCCTTCTTAAAGTCCTGTTCGGCGGCTACGAATTTTCCTTTATCTGAATACACCGCCGGATCGATCAATGCCGCTTCCAGTTCTACGATACGCTTATTCAACGCTGCAATCTTTTCTTCCACCTGCTGAAACTGGCGTTGCACTTTCTGCAATTCTTTTTTCTGTTCTTTATTTACCGGCGTACCGGTTACCGCTTTGGGCGGGGGAGGTGCTGTTTCTTTTTTCTCTGCTTTTACCGGGGGATTATTCTTTTCTTTACCATCCTGCTTTTCCGCTCTGGCGGCTTCTTTTTGCCGGTCGGCTTCCTGTTTGGCCATGCGTTCTTTCCAGGCCACCCATTCTTCATACCCGCCTTTGAATTCTTTGATCTGTTTGTCTACAATCTCCCAGATCTTATTCGCCGTTTTGGCTACAAAATAACGGTCGTGACTTACAAGGATAATACTGCCTTCGTATTTCGTCAACGAATCAATCAGCAGGTCGCAACTGTGCATATCCAGGTGGTTGGTCGGTTCGTCCAGCATCAGGAAATTAGCTTTGCTCACAATTACTTTTGCCAATGCCACTCGGGCTTTTTCACCTCCGCTTAATATTTTGATCTTTTTATCAGCATCATCTCCGCTGAATAAAAAACATCCGAGCAGGCCGCGCAGTTCCAAATCGGTCATCTGGCTGCCGCATTCCCGCATTTCATCGAGAATGGTATTATTCAGGTTCAGTGCTTCGAGTTGGTGCTGGGCATAAAAACTCTCTTCTACGTTGTGTCCCCATTTACGTTCGCCCTGCGAAAAATTTTCAATACCGGCAATGATCCGCAACAGGGTGGTCTTTCCCTTACCATTGGCCCCGATCAGCGCGATCTTATCTCCCCGGTCGATTTCTATTGAGGAATTTTCAATGATCACATTATCGCCGAAAGCCTTCGACACATTGTTCAGTTCCACCAGCACTTTACCGGGCGTTTTATCCACCCGGAAATTGATCCGTATATCGGGTCTTTCTATTTCGGCTTCTTCGATCCGCTCCAGTTTGTCCAGCTTTTTCATAATACTCTGGGCCATGGCGGCCTTGCTGGCCTTAGCCCTGAACCGCTCTACCAGCCTTTCATTCTGGCGGATATAATCCTGCTGGTTCTCATAGGCCTTTTGCTGCATTTCCACCCGAATGGCCTTTTCCTTTTCGTAATAATCGTAATTGCCACTGTACTGGTGCAATTGCTGCTGATATACTTCCACGATCTTGGTCACCATCCGGTTGAGGAAATATTTATCATGGCTCACAATCACCACCGAGCCCTGGTAGTGCTGCAGGTATTTCTCCAACCATTCGATAGAGGGAAGATCCAGGTGGTTGGTCGGCTCATCGAGCAGGAGCAGGTCGGGTTGCTGCAGGATCATTTTAGCAAGCAATACCCGCATACGCCAGCCTCCGCTGAATTCTTTATAAGGCCGCTGCAGGTCGGCATTGGAAAAGCCAAGCCCCTGTAATACTTCCTCCGTTTTGTGATGGATATTGTACCCGCCCAGCGTTTCCAGTTCGTGGAGGCGGTCGGTATATTCGATCAGGGTCTTTTCATCGCCCGTACGTTCCAGTTCTTTGCCGATCTCTTCGATCTCTTTTTCGAGTTGTAATACCCGCTCAAAAGCACCCATGGCTACCTGCAAAATGGATTCTTCGGTATCGAAACTGAGGAGGTCCTGGTGAAGGTACCCGATAGAGGTGGTGCGGCTGCGCTCCACCGTGCCGGCGGAGGGCACATACTGGCCTACTAATAGTTTCAGGAGGGTGGATTTACCGGTACCGTTATAGCCGATGAGGCCGATCCGTTCCCCGGGTTGTATATGCCAGGTGGCATCTTCCACAATGGCTCTTGCGCCAAATTCGAATGTTACGTTTTGAAATCCCGCGAGCATGATTCGTGAATAGTGAATGGTGAATAGTCAATAATGCCGTAATGCTATGAACTGTTTTCAGGGTAACTGCAAGGCCATTGTATACTTCAAATTAACACGCCATTCACAATTCACCTGTCACAATTCACATTTTGCAAAAATAATGTATTACCAGTTGCCGATGCCAGCGATTATCTTTGCGAAAACTTTTTATGAATTTTAAGAAAATAGTCGACCTACTGGCCATTCTGCTGCCTGCGCTGATTATTCTTCTGGGCATTATCCGTGTTTTTGTGAAAAAGACAAAAGGTGTCAACGGGTTGACCATGCTTTTTGCCATCCTGTTGCTCCTGATCGGGCTGGTGCGCTTTTACGTCCCCTGGGGGGGCGGTGGCTCCAACAATAGCGGCCCCAAGCCTCCGCCACTTTCGGTAAGCAAGCACAGCGCCCTTTTCAACGAATCGATTGAAAAAGTGCTGACCTCTTATTTCAGCATGACGGAAGCCTTTGCCAAAGGGGATACTGCTGCCATCGGTCAGCAGGGCAATCAACTGAAAACCGCCCTCGACAGCTTTAAAATTGAAGAACTGAAAGCAGATACGCTTATTTATGAAACTGCTTTACAGCCTTATTCCAATACCAAATCGGAACTGGTCTCCATTCTTAGTGACCCATCCCTGGCTGAAAAGAGAAGTTCGCTGAATATTTTCTCGAATGAATTATTCGCCCTGCTAAGTGCTTCCCGCTACGACCAGGCCCGTTTATTCTGGCTGGAATGTACCCGGGCATTTGGTGAAGACAAACCGGGCAACTGGATCAGTAAAACCGAAAAAGGTACCAATCCTTACGGACAGGAAGATTGTACTGAAATGAAAGATAAGATCGATCATATACCTGCTGATACCACGCAGAAGCCGGCAGCAGCGCCAACAAATTAATCAGTTGATTGTAATTGCAGCGTATGGGAAAGTTTATAGCCATTACCTTTTCGTTATTGTTGACCATGGCCGGTATGGCACAATCCAATGCTGATAAAGCCGGACGTGCCACCATCAATGGATATGTAAAAGACAGCCTTTCCGGTGAATCCATCATTGGGGCCACCGTATCGGTAAATATGCCCGGAGGCGCGGCCCGCAGTGTGATGAGCAACCAATATGGCTTCTTTTCCCTTACCCTTGACAAAGGCAGCTACACGATCAATGTTTCGCATATTTCCTATTTTGGCAAAACGCTGAGCGTAGCCCTCGACAGTAACCAGTCCATTAATTTCGACCTCTATTCAAAATCATCCGCCATCAGCGAAGTGGTGGTGTACAGCAAGCGCCGCGACGGGAATGTAAAGAATGCCCAAATGGGTAAAGTGGATCTTTCCATGACGCAGATCCGCAATATTCCGGCCTTTATGGGCGAGGTAGACCTGCTTAAGGCCATACAATTACTGCCCGGTGTGCGCAATGCCGGAGAGGGCAATGCCGGTTTTTATGTAAGGGGAGGAGGGCCGGATCAAAACCTGATTATGCTTGATGATGCGGTGGTGTATAATACCGGGCATCTGTTCGGTTTCTTTTCCATTTTTAATTCAGATGCCATTAAAAACGTATCCCTCATTAAAGGGGGTATGCCTGCGCAGTATGGGGGCCGCTTATCTTCTGTAGTGGATGTAACCATGAAGGAGGGCAACATGAATAAGTTTCAGATGGATGGCGGTATTGGATTGATCGCGTCCCGTTTTTCCATACAGGGACCGTTGAAAAAGAATAAAGCCTCTTTCATTTTATCTGCACGCCGCACCTATATCGATGCATTGGTGAAGCCGGCCATTAAGAAATCAAGCAGCTTTTATGGTTCCGGATATTATTTCTATGATGTAAATGCCAAGATCAATTATCGTTTTTCCGAAAAAGACCGGTTGTACCTCAGTGGATATTTTGGCCGCGATGTATTTGATTTTGCCAATAGTAAACGCTCTTTTAAAACCAATGTGCCATGGGGCAATGCCACCGGTACGCTGCGCTGGAATCACGTATTCAACCGCAGACTGTTTGCCAATACCACAGCGGTGTACAACGATTATAATTTTAAATTCAACGCCACCCAGGAGAGTTTTCAAATTGGATTATCTTCTGGTATCCGCGATATTACGCTCAAATCTGATTTTGATTATTACCCCTTGCCCGATCATAAATTAAAGTTTGGCGGGCTCGTTACCTATCATAAGTTCGTACCCAACGTGGTAAGCGGCCGTCAGGATTCCATCATATTTACACCCAATAACGAAGGAAGCAAATATGCGATGGAAACAGCGGTTTACCTGCAGGATGATTGGGAGATCGGCAGCAAATGGAAAGTGAATTATGGGCTTCGTTACAGCAGTTTTACACAGATAGGCCCTTATAATTTATTCACCCGTGATGCCGACGGTAATAAATTGGATAGTACAGCGTACAAAAGCTTTCAGGCAGTAAAAAGATATGGCGGGTTTGAACCCCGGGTCACCATCCGCTATGCGGTAAATGATGAAACTTCCATTAAAGCTGCCGTAACCAGAAACCTGCAATATATTCACCTGGTGAGCAATGCCGGAACCACGTTGCCTACCGACCTCTGGGTACCCAGTACCTATCTTGTAAAGCCGCAGATCAGTTGGTTGTATGCAGCGGGTTTGTTTAAAAACTTTAAGGACAATACCTACGAAACCTCGCTGGAAGTGTATTATAAAGACATGCAGAACCAGGTGGAGTATAAAGAAGGATACACGCCTTCGCTGGCCGACCCCGAGGAGGAATTTGTATTTGGTAGAGGGTGGAGCTACGGTGCAGAATTACTCGTTAGTAAACTGAAGGGACGATTCACGGGTTGGGTGGGCTACACCTTATCCTGGACCTGGCGGAAGTTTCCCTTGCTGAATGAAGGCGAAAGATACCCGGTCAAATATGACCGCCGGCATG
Organism: Bacteroidota bacterium; assembly: GCA_026391455.1. Classification (GTDB taxonomy): domain Bacteria; phylum Bacteroidota; class Bacteroidia; order Chitinophagales; family Chitinophagaceae; genus JJ008. The sequence continues at coordinate 34,295 of JAPLEH010000022.1, read as the reverse complement.
ATCTTTCTGTCGTGGGCAATTATGAACTAAACCGCAAATGGAAACTCGGAGGTGTTTTTGTGTATGGCACCGGTAATGCCATTACCCTTCCGGAGCGCTTTTATGTGATCAATGGCGTATTGACGCAGGAATACAGCCGGTTGAATCAATACCGGATGAAACCCTATCACCGCCTCGATCTTTCTGCTACCTATACACCGGTGCCGAAGAAGAAACGTAAGGTGAGCAGCTATTGGGTATTCAGCGTGTATAATGTATATAGTCGTCTCAACCCTTACTTCATTTATTTTGATCAGACCGGAAGCCCCCTCAATGGTGATTTGAAGGTGGAAGCGAGACAGGTGTCATTATTCCCGGTATTGCCGGCGGTAACCTGGAATTTTAAATTTTAAGCAGGCGTTCTGATCTGCTGGTATTATCAGGCCAACAACATCCGATTGCATCCTGCACCTGTAGTATCTTTTCAACGGTATTTCGTATCTTAACGAATGCTTTCTTTATAGCCATGTTAATCAGTAAGCCATTTAGATATCTTATTGTCATCATCACCGGTACATTCCTGCTTTCTTCCTGTGCTACGATTGTTCATCAAAAAACAGTAGCGGTAAGGGTGCATTCCGATACAGATTCAGTAAAATTCAAAACACAATATGATAGCGCGGGCTGGCATACCACACCCGAAACCGTTCGCGTGCCCCGTTCTGAGAAACCGTTGATGGTAACGTTACAAAAAGATAGCCTCAACCGGACGGTTTCCATTAAAAGCCATTTGTCGTCTGGATTTTGGCTGGGAAATTTATTTTCTGGTGCCGGAATTATCGGCTATATCATTGACCTGAGAAGCCCCAAACGGTTCTCGTATCCCTACGACCTGATGGTACCGCTGACGGATACGGTTCGCAAAACCAACCGGAATTTCAAACGTTATCTTTCTCCATCAAAAGGATATTTCGCTGTGAAATTATCTATTCCGGAGGGCAATCATTTTTATGTGAAGAAAGGGAATAAGTACGGGCCGGCCGCCGGGTTTTTCGGTATCACCGGCGGGTTCGATTATTTTTTTAGTAACAAACATTGTATAAATATGGATGCCGGATTGCTGATCGATAATCTTATTCCATTGCCGGCAACGGTGGATTACGGTGGCAGTTACGACCGCACGCGGGCTTTCTTTACCGACATTCAGATTGGTACCACGTACAAAAGATTTCAATACAACCTGGGACTGCAGTTTACGCGAACCAATTATTTTGAGCAAACAATCACACCCATTTCACCAACACTCAACGATACGGTTTCTTTCAATACATACCAGCACTCCATTGGGTTTGCATTCTCCGGATACTTTCGGGTGTCCAATACCTTCCATCTTGGCCTGCATTATTATCCTTCCCTGGCCGGTTGGTATAAAGGGCCATTACAACTGAATTACAGTCACCTGCTGTTTTTTGATCTTGGAATTAACCTGACGACGAACAGAGAGACCAGGAAAAAAGTGAAAAGATAAAAGCTAAAAGATAACCTTGTCTCCGCATGGGCAGTATTAATCAAGAATGATTTGTAATTTTCATCTGAATTATTATCATATGCACTTTCGATTACTACTTTTTCTCTTTTTGGTGGTTTTACAGTCCCGGGCACAGGACATACAGGATACAATAATTAATCTTAATTGTAAATCGATTACTATCGATCAATATGATACCTGCGTACTGGGAGAGGATACGGCCCGTTATCTTTTGGTACACCGGTTTCTTTCGTATCATGATATCCATAATAAAAATGTTTATTCTGGTTGGGCGGTATATCCGGGTTTTGTAAAAGGGCGTAAAGATCCAGTCACCATAAGTCTGGCCATCTATTTGATGAATAAATTCAATATTGAGGAATTCCGGTTGTTTAAAACCTGCTCTTTGCTCAATCTTAGCCTTATGTCGGCCCGGCCACCTGACGAATATAAAGCTTATCTGATGCAACGGGAGATTCAGCAGAATAATGATATCTATTATCGGTCAAAAACTATCCAGCAGTATGATACGGTTACTGTATGCGTTACAAACACGCATCATTTTTACCTGATAAATGGAGGAATAAGTAATGAGTCAATGCTACATCCTGTACTCCCGATGGCAGCCAAAAAGGTTAAACAAGTTTTGAAGGAAAAAGCAGCGACTTCTGTGAAAAAGGGTAGAGAGCTCCTCGTTTTGTTAAAGACTGACAACAATGAACAGCCTGATTTTTCATCGGGTATGCTGAAAGATTTTATTGTAAAAAAAATGGTTTATAAGCTGCGAGGGCTTTCCGCAGCTGAAACACAATGGCTGAAACGGTCTCCTTAATGTATTTGGGGTTCTATCAAAAATATGTAAATAAACTATTTAATCCCTGTATACTTTCACAGACGAAGCTTTGTCATTCCATCCGGAAAAGCTGAACCCGCTTTTGGATGCAGTCACGGTATATGATTTGCCTCCAAAATTTTCAAACTCATACAATACTACCCGGTAGCCGGCGGGCACCTGCAGAGAACTGAGTGCATTGTCCGGGAAACCACTTGCCTGGGCCATGGTGCTATACGTACCGGGGAGTAGAGTAGCAGCTTGCCCCCGGTAATTATCATCCGCATAAATAATCACGGCTTCATTTCCACCCGGCGGATTATTTCCACCACCACCGCCTCCCCAGCCACCTCTTTCTTCTACTACCAGCGATCCAATCTTGTTTTTCATGTCATAATTGAGACAGGAAATATTATCGGTAAGCAGGGAAGAAGAGCCATACAGGTTATCATTGCTGAATACTTTTACCCGTAGGTTAGAGGGAATTTGCATGGAAGCAATCCCGTATTTGAAGAGTCCGAGTTTTTGCCCGTCATAATAGCCGGGCATGAGGCGGATGGAATTGCCATCATAACTGCAATCGGTAAAGAAAGTGGCAAAGCTTCCATTGCCGGTATTACCACCGCCGGGATTCGTAATGGGGCCATTATAATATTCCACCACCAGTGAACCTATTTTATCATTCTGGTTATCAGGCAGCGAGCTCTGGCTGGCATCATAGGTTACATAATACCCATTCATGTTTTCATTGTTGATATAGGCCCGTACTCGTACATTGCCACTTATCTTCAATGAGGAAATATTATAACGAAGGTCTCCCAACTGGGCACCGTTATAATTTCCGATGCGCAGGCTTTTGGAATAACCGCGATGATAACTGTCGTTGTAAAACGTAACATAATCATTTTGCCCATAGCCAGGGTTAAAACTGCTTTCTACAACGATGGAAGTGGCCATATCATTCCACTCAGCCTCCAGACAAGTAATATTGCCGGTAAATGTTTTGGATTTCCCTTTGAAATTATCGTGTTCGTATAGCGTTACTTTAAACCCGTCAGGCATCTGTAGCGACGAAAGCTGATCGTTTCCGATGCGCATCTGGTACATGGCATAGGTGCCGGGTGCGAGTGTGTAACTCTTGCCACTATAGTTACAATGCTCATGAAGGGTAACGTAGCTCTGTGCCTGTACGAATGCAGTCATACATACCAGACTAAACAGAAGAAATAATTTTCTGTACATGGTAAAAAGGTTAGTGGTGTATAATCGCCTGTAAGGTAGTGAAATTTGCAGGTTTATTTACTGTCAAAGCTCACACAATCCTGCAGATCTTTCTCGGAATAAGATTGTTTGTACTGTGCTAACACTTCAGCAGGTACACCATTCCATTGATTTGCCTGATTGCCCGCATAGCCAATATCCTTAATGCCGATCTCCGACGTATAAAAACCCGTGGCAGTAAGGTTGCGCATGAGACTGAAAAACTCCACTCCCTGGCTCATTTCGGGTTTGGCTTTTTTGGGGTAGGCGATCTGGTCCACCAGTTCGATTTGCTGGGCTGGTGTACAATCTTTAAAGGCTTTTTCGTATTTCTTCAGGCATTGCATATCCAGCCAGCGAAGACCTCCTTTCATCGGTATCTGGTGTGCAGGCATATCATGCACAATGAACTCGATGAATTCGGGTACTTTGGCTTCACTGGCACTGCCGCTTACTTCATCTTTGGGTATGATGATATCCGCCAGCACAGTAATGGTAGCCATTTCATGCGGGCTGAAGAATTTTTCCTCCGCCAGTAATTTCTTTTCATATTTCAATTCGTCCGGGTTACGGTCGAGATTGAAAGTGGCATCACTTCCTTGCGCACCTTCTTTTTTATCACCTGTTTTGCAGGCAGCAATGGCAATAGGAGTGGCAATGGCACCGGTGGCGATAAGTTTTAAGGATTTACGTCTGTCCATATTGCAGGTTTTGACTTTTATTCGTTTGTTGAACTATTTAAAGTGTGTGAGTAAAACAATTGAAATTTTACAACACGGTACTTTAGTTTTCAGAAAGTATCATTTACAAATTCTGCTTTTTCATTTCTTCCATAATATATTCACTGGCCCGCATACTCAATGCAAGAATGGTCCAGGTAATATTCTTATCCGCCTGGCTTACAAATTGTCCGCCATCCACACAGAACAGGTTTTTACAATCATGAGCCTGGCTCCATTTATTCAGTGCGGATTTTTTCGGATCATCGCCCATGCGAACGGTACCGGCTTCATGAATAATCTCGCCGGGTTTGGAAAGGCCCCATTGATTCTTTTCATCATCATCTCCACCCCAGGTGATTACCGCACCCATATTGTGCATGATTTCTTTAAAGGTCTCCTTCATGTGTTTGGCCTGGTTCACTTCATGTTCGCTCCATTTTACATTAAACTTAAGTACGGGGATGCCGTATTTGTCCACCGCTTTGGGATCAATGGTACAGCGGTTATCTGCCAACGGAATGGCTTCGCCGCGACCGGCCATACCTACACCACAGCCATAGAAATAACGGTAATCTTCTTTGAGTGAAGCCCCATAGCCACCACCTTCTTTCTGTTTGCCTTTTACCAGGTATTTGCCATTGAGGTTTTCAATACCCCAGCTAAAACCATAGGAAGGCTGGCTCATGCCGCCCCAATATTCAATATGGTAGCCGCGGGGGAAATCCAGTTTTTTATTATCCAGCCACCAGGGTGAATAGATATGCATACCGCCCACGCCATCTTCATTGTATCGTTTGCGGTCGAAGAGTTCTGGCAGCACTCCACCCAATGCAGCACCGGTGGAATCATGCAGGTAGCGGCCCACCACATCGCTGCTGTTGGCCAGCCCGTTGGGGTGGCGAGGTGATTTTGAATTGAGCAATAAGCGGGCACTTTCGCAGGCACTGGCAGCCACAATCACCACACGGCCTTCCACCTGGTATTCCATCATATCATCTTTGCTGATATAGGATACACCTGTAGCCAACCCTTCACTATTGGTCAGCACTTCACGCGCCATGGCATTGGCCACCACATCAATATTTCCGGTTTTCATAGCCGGGTAGATCAGCACATTGGTAGAAGAAAAATCCGCTTTGGCCACGCTGCAATTACGGTTACATTGTCCGCAGAAGAAACAGGCACCGCGGCCCGCGTCATTTTGTATCGGCTGCGTAAGGATCGACAAACGGGAAGGGATCACTTTTACCCCAGCCTGACCAGCCGCATTTTTAATGAATAGTTCATGCAGGCGGGGCTTTGGTGGTTTTAAAAAGAAACCATCCGGATCGTTTTCGAGTCCTTCATTGGTGCCAAATACACCAATGAGTTTATCCACGCGGTCGTAATATGGCTTTACATCATCATACCCGATCGGCCAGTCATCGCCCAGGCCATCAATACTTTTACGTTTGAAATCTTTTGGTCCGAAGCGGAGGGAGATCCGTCCCCAGTGATTGGTACGTCCCCCCAGCATACGGGCCCGCCACCACATCCAGTCGGTACCTTCCTCTTTGGTAAAAGGTTCGCCTTCTACCGACCAGCCACCATAACAGGCATCAAAATCCCCAAAGGGGCGGATCTTGGTACTGGCGCCCCGACGCGGAGAATCCCATGGATTTTTCAATTGCGTGATATTCTTTTGCGGGTCGTACATATAGCCCGCTTCTATCAGGCACACTTTCATTCCGGCTTTTGCCAGCATATATGCAGCCATACCACCCCCTGCGCCCGAACCCACGATCACGGCATCGTATTTCTTACTGTTTTTTTTGATCTGAATATCTCCCATATGGTTATAAATGAATGTTCAATATACTGCAATCGGAGTTAGAAAATCAGTGCTTTACCAAAAAAATCTTAACATACTTTCCATATCATCACAAGCCGTAATATTTGTACATTTGCCCTCTGTAACCGATTTTTTTATTACGCTCTAACTATTCAACATGATCCGAATCAGTTTGCTTGTTTGTCTTTTTGCCATGGGATTGCAGTCCTCCGCACAGGATTGGACCGGGCAGGTGTATCAGGTGGGTAAAATATACCCTGGCTATTATGTAAAAAACAGTAATGATACCGTGTATGGCTATTTTCAGCATGGCACACAGGCCGGTAATCAGAAAAAATGTTTCTTTTATACCAATGAAATGGACCGAAAGCCTTCCGCTGAGTTCAAACCCGAAGATATCAAGAGTTATAAAGTGGCAGATAAATTGTACCGTTCGATCAACTACAGTGGTGGTTTGATGGCTAAACCCCTTCGGTTCAATCTCGTCACCAAAGACGGTGCCATCACGGAATATGTGTTTTATTCGGAAGATGGAAATGCAACACCGGAGCCTGTTTATCACAAACCGCATGATCCGGAGAACAGCAAACCCATTTCCATTACCTATTTTGGGCTGGCCTTTGCAAAGAAGCTGGGTGGTTACCTGGCGGATTATCCTGAACTATCTGCTAAAGTAACCGGTAAAGAAAAAGGCTATGGCATGCTGAACCTCCAGGCCATTATTGCTGAGTACAACGATTGGTATGCCGCCAAACATAAAAAATAAACCATGAAAACAAAAGGTATTCTCTTCTGTCTTGCATTGATGCAAGTCCTGTTTCTTCGTTCACAAACCATCGAATTCATTGAACCCCGGAATGTACAGAATGTGCCGGAAGCAGAGTTCTCCACTTTCACAGTAGGGGATCATTATTATGTGTTGCAAAAACGGTTTCGTTTGATGGCGCCCGTCATGTACGATCTGCAACTGGATGCCTATGATGCGGCCCGCAAACCAATCGGCTCCAATACACTGGATAAGACATTAGAAATGGGCGATGCCAATATCTATGAAGGTATTTTCCCATTGAAGGATAAACTGGTCATGTTCAAGTCCGAATTCAGCAAAGCATCCGGTAGTAAAATGAGCTATCTCTGGTACTATCCCTTCGATGTGACCGGAAAACGTCAGAAAAAGCAATCCTTGCTGACTATCAATGCGGAGTCAGCAGCCAACTCAGGTAATTTCGGGGTGAATGTAAGTCCGGATGGAACCAAAGTAGCCGTGATCAGTGAATTGCCATACGAGAAAGAAGGAATGGAAAAATGTGTGATTACTGTTTTCGATCAATCCTTTAAACAAGTTTGGAAGAAAGAATACACGTTCCCATATGAATCGGCAAAAGCACCCAAAAACGAAATATTTGTCAATAATGAAGGAGTCGCATTTATTCTGAAACGCATTGCCGTTAAAAAAGCATTCGATCAGTTTTCGGTGTTTACATTCGGTAACAATGGCGCACAAGTGATAGAAAAGAAAATTGAGCTCGAAAACGGTTTTACCATCTCAACCTGGAAGAATCTTTTCACCACTGCTGGTGACCTGCAAATTGCCGGCTATTTTTATATGGATAAAAAAGTAGGCATCAATGTGGAAACACCCGATGGAACATTTTTCCTTGATGTAAAAGCTGCTAACGGTGATCTCCTCGCTTCAAAATCGAATATGGTACGGTCGGCTACGATTCGCGCCACACAATTGCTGCGTATGCCTGACAATGGATTATTGCTGGTGGGGGAGTCGTTAATCACCAATTCCACAGCCAAGCCCGGGACACCTTTTGAATATAACTACGATTATAAAAGCGGCAATATTCATTATACCAAAATGGATGCGGCCGGAGCCTTACAATGGAATTATAAAGCCGAAAGAGATATGAAATCTGCCGGCGACGGTGGCCGCTTCCTCGGTTCTTTTACCTGGTTGAAAGGCAACGAAATTCAATTGCTTTTCCTCGATGAATGGTCACGCCATGATGGAAGGAGACAATTTGTGGAGTTTGGCACCCGCTGGATCAACCTGATTTATACCATTGGTATGGATGGCAAATTCAAATCAGAATCGGTAATTACCGATCAGCGTATAGGCGGTAAAAGGGGGGAATACTTTTTCATTCCTTCAACGGCTTCCGGCTATAAAGACGGCAAAATCTTTTTGCTGGCAGCCCGTGGTTTGGAATTGGTGGGGGCAACGATTCAATAAATTTCCCGGTACTTGATTGATTTATCGGTGTTTCATGTTATTGCATTTTTTTGGCAATAGGTTGAAACCTATTGCTATGCATTAATCTGCGGAAAGGTTGATTGATCAGCATGCTTCATTTTGCTGTCGAAATACAGGTATTACCAAATTCAATTCCGCACCGCCCCAAATTAAAGGGTTCCGCATCGCCGTTTATCATTGGACAATAGGTTGAAACCTATTGCTATGCATTAAACTGCGGAAAGGTTGATTGATCAGCATGCTTTATTAGTGCTGTCGAAATACAGGTACTACCAAATTCAATCACGCACCGCCCCCAATTCATGCCTAGCAATGGCCTTCAGGCCATTGAAGGTTGATTGATAAGCAAGCTTCATTAGTGCTGTCGAAATACAGGAAATAACATATTCAATCCCGCATCGCCGCAATTTCATGCCTAGCAATGGCCTTCATGCCATTGAAAAGAAATCGTTCTGTATCGCCGTTTTTTTTTTAAATAGGTTGAAACCTATTGCTATGCATTAAACTGCGGAAAGGTTGATTGATAAGCATGCTTCATTAGTGCTGTCGAAATACGGGTACTACCAAATTCAATCACGCACCGCCCCAAATTAAAGGGTTCCGCATCGCCGTTTATCATTGGACAATAGTTTGAAACCTATTGCTATGCATTAACCTGCGGAATGGTTGATGGCTAGCGTAGTTTGCAGTATGGCTATAAGCAAAACAAGTATTCCCGAAATCAATCCCGCACCTTCCCCAATTCATGCATAGCAATGGCCTTCAGGCCATTGAAAATAAAGGTGCGAGCAATTCATTATATTTAGGATATAATCGATTTATTCATGAAGCGTATGATGATGCTGTTTAGTTTCCTCGCACAATTTTTTTCAGGGAAAGGGCAGGAGGGCTTGTACGACCGGTATCCGGAATACAAAGGGGATGACCTCGGTTTGGTATACAGTGATACCAGTTGTCGTTTCCGTATCTGGGCGCCCTATGCCGAAAGGGCACAACTGCTTTTATATGAAGCAGGCATGGGAGGTGATCCTTTTGCCACCTATGAAATGAAACAGTCTGTATCGGGTACATGGCTGTCGGTAATTGCTGGAAATTTCAGCGGTAAGTTTTATACCTTTCGAACCATGAATACGGGTAAATGGTCGGCTGCCGTAGCCGATCCATATGTGAAACTGACCGGCATCAATGGAAAAAGAGGGATGATCGCCGACCTTTCACTCACCAATCCACCGGGCTGGAGCGAAGACAAAAGCCCACCGTTTCAACATAAAACAGATGCCATTATATATGAACTCCATGTACGGGATGCAAGCATATCGGCCAGTTCGGGCATCAGGGCTAAAGGCAAATTCATCGGACTAACGGAGCTGAATACACGAAATACTGCCGGACACAGTACAGGCCTCAGCCATCTTAAAGAACTGGGCGTTACGCATGTACACCTGTTGCCCGTATTTGATTATAACTCGGTAGATGAAACCAAACCGGATCTGAAATACAATTGGGGATATGACCCGCTCAACTATAACGTGCCGGAAGGCTCATATGCAACGAATGCCTATGATGGAATTACACGAATCCGTGAATTCAAAGAACTGGTAAATAAATTTCACCGGCATGGTTTGCGGGTGGTGATGGATGTGGTGTATAACCATACAGCGCTTACGGATTCTTCCTATTTCAACCAACTGGTGCCCGGATATTATTACAGGCAAAACAAAGAAGGTAAATTCTCTAACGCATCTGCTTGCGGCAATGAAACAGCCAGTGAGCGGGCCATGTTCCGGAAGTTTATGCTGGAGTCGATGCGCTTTTGGGTAAAGGAATATCATATCGACGGGTTCCGGGTAGATCTGATGGGTATACATGATATAGAAACGATGAATCTTATTACGAAAGAACTGCATAAGATAAAGCCAGATATCCTGATTTATGGGGAAGGGTGGACGGCCGGGGCATCGCCATTGCCTGATTCATTGCGGGCTATTAAAGCAAACGTTTCCAAATTGGACCGTATTGCGGTATTCAGCGATGATATTCGGGATGGGATCAAAGGGAGCGTATTCGATCATAAAGACAGGGGATTTGCCAGCGGTAAACCGGGTATGGAACAAAGCATCCGTTTTGGCGTAGTGGCGGCTTGTAAACATCCGCAGGTGGATTATGCAAAAGTCAATTATTCCAAAAAGCCTTACGCCAAAGAGCCCTGGCAAACGATCAGTTATTGTGAATGTCATGATAACCACGTATTATGGGATAAACTCCGTATTTCAGCGCCGGATGCCACCCTTGAAGAAAGAACGAATATGCACAAGCTGGCATTATCCATCGTACTCACGTCGCAGGGTATCAGCTTTATACACGCCGGTACCGAATTTTTACGGACAAAAAAAGGAGTGGAGAATTCTTTTGAATCGGCTGACAGCATCAATGCCATTGATTGGGATCTGAAGACACAGCACTACGATGTATTTGAATATGTAAAAGGACTGATTCAACTCAGGAAAGCACATCCGGCTTTCCGGCTTACTCTTGCGAAATCAATTGCCAGATATCTGCATTTTGATGAGACTACAGGCGAAGGATTGGTCGCTTATACACTCGATGGTAAAAAGACAGGTGATAGCTGGAAAAGGATCAACGTGTATTTTAATGGTACCGGACAATCAAGAATAATATCACCTGGCAAGGGAATCTGGAAGGTGGCCATTCAGAACAATCAATGGATGCAGGATATTCCGTTGAACGGTTCCATCACCATGAAACCATATAGTTGTACAATCGTATACATGAAATAAAGTAATTGCAACTGTTACAATTACAACTAAATAGTTATGAGCATTAACAAAGAATATGGCTTACATATGAAGTATTAAACCTATCTTTCAGGTCAACATCGTAGTTCTTTATTCATCCCCGCTCTGATTTAATGCTTATAATACTTTTGTTCTTTGTGTGTCACTGGTACCTGGCGATCTTTTCACAAACTTTTCTCCAACACCGTTACGCATCTCATGCTGCCTTCAGTATGAGTAAATTTTGGGAACGATTTTTTTACCTGATTGCCTATATCGGTCAGGGGTCTTCCTATGTAAGTCCGAGAGTGTATGCCATCATGCACCGCATGCACCATGCCTATACGGATACAGAAAAAGATCCCCATTCACCAAAGTTTGATGATAATCTCTGGATTATGATGTGGCGCAGCCGCCTCTTCACTTCCGGAGTGTTCAACAACAAAATTGAAATCGAAGAACGCTTCTTAAAAAACCTTCCTGATTGGCCGGCGCTTGACCGTATTGCCCATAACTGGTTATCGAGGGTGGGCTGGATCGCCTTTTATATTACGTTCTATGTACTGTTTGCGCCATCGGCCTGGTGGTACCTGCTTATACCCATCCACATCGTGATGATGCCTTTGCATGGTGCTGTGATCAACTGGTTTGCACATAAATATGGCAGCGTGAATTTTGCCATGAACAATACGTCTAAGAATTTATATCCCATGGACCTCTTGCTGATGGGGGAAGCCTATCATAATAATCACCACAAAACACCGTCCGCGATCAATTTCGGCAAACGTTGGTATGAATTTGATCCGACTTATCCGGTGATCCTGTTTTTAAACTGGACCGGCGTAATCAAAGTAAATAAGATCAATAAGAATAGCAACGTCGAACTGGAATAACGCATTTATCTATTTTCAACGGGCTTTATCAGGCATGATAAGGCCCGTTTTTATTATAATAATACGATAGAAAGAATAGTAGCTGTAAACAGTAAGATACAGAACAGGTAAAGGGATGCCAACTTGAATTTTTGATGGGCCCAGCGGATACAGCATGTTATCACCAGCCAGAGGGAAATAATAATAGATGGAAACCAGGCTATTTCTGCGAATACACCGGTCAATTGGTAAGCGTACATATTCAACCAGGAAGCGCAGCACCAGAAAGAACATATGATGACACTGGCGCAAACCAGTAGTGATTTCCCAGGATTACTGACAGACCGGTTATAAGCAGGCGCCATACTGATCAGGGCAGGTTATTATAAAAATTATTGTACCGCCCCATTTTCGATTTGGTTTCGTCTGCTATAATCCACCATACCACAAAGCTCAGGATAGCTGCAAAGAAACACCAGACAGAAATTACAAATCCCTGGTAAAACAGTACGGCAAAAAGATAAGAAGCCAGAAATACCACCCCCAGCCATTTCATTTTAGTGATACCAGAAAGAAACGGAGTAATGATCGTGGCCGCAATATAAAGAACACTGAATACCGCTATCAGCTTTTTCACAAAGAGCGGTATGGCAAATTCATAATGCAGGTGATGCAGGGGCGCCGGTGTACGCGGCGAAGGGCAGGTGGGACAATAGGGGGTAATCACTTCTACCGGGTAACTGAATAAAATGATCAGTACACCTATCGCTACCGTTGCGCCTGTCCATACAAAATACTGTAAACGCTTTTTTCTCCGCTTGTCCTTTTCCAGTTGATGTATCGTAAAGGGAATCCAAAATGGCCAGACAGCCATTGCAAAAATCAGGAAGAGATAGGTCAGTAACGATTGCCACGAAGCAAGTGTTGAATGATGCAACGATAGCCAAAGCAACCCTTCTGTACATTGCTGCACCGCAAAGATCAATGGGATGGAAGCGAAAGCCCGTTGCGGACCAGTTTTAGCTTTTGAAACAGTTATCAGACCAACCGTTCCCAATACAGCGCCGGCCGCAAAACTTGCAGTTGCAGAAAAACACATACGATGGTTTTTGTTTGAGGCTGTAAGTTAGTTGTACGGCTTCACTTGTGCCGTTAATTATTTCGGTTGTCGTACCTGGAATACATTTCCTTCAGGGTCTTTTCCGTCAAAAAGGAGATAGGGGTAGTTATCCCAGCTCTTGATCGCACCAATCTCAGTATTAGATTGCAGCAGTATCGTATGCAGGTCTTCAATTCCGTCATTGATCTCAAACAAGAGCTTGGTATTGGTTTCACTATTCGTAAGTTCCGGCGAAAGAAAATCTTCACCCATACGATGAAGGCCCAGTTCTGCATTTCCATTTGTTAATAACATCCAATTATCATCCTGCGGTGAAGTAATTTGATACCCAAAGTACCGGGTATAAAACAGGGCCAGTTCTTGTACTTGCTGAACAAATAAGATGATGCCTTTGTATTGAATGGTCATGACTTGCAAATTATACAGATGTGTTTGATTTACGCCGGTTCTTTTTCACCAACCACTCCATTAAAAAAATACCGGTAGCCAGCACGATTACCTGCGGAACCCAGATCAGCGCTTTTTCCAATGCGGGATTAGCACTGAATGGAAGTTTATCTATCGAAAATACCCAGATATTCGTTTCGGCAGAAGCGGTGCCAAACATTCCCGGCACCAGGTTGACGGCAAAATGTAAACCGGTAGCCATCGCAATTCCATTTGAATACCAGGCCGCTGTGGTGAAAATGATGCCCCATGACCCGGCCCCCAGCAGCGCTGTTTGCAATGGCCATCCAAAAACAAGGTGATACAATGCGAATTGCAAAGCGATATAACAGATTACCAACCGGGGGTGTAGTTTGTTTTTAAGCAACTGAAGCGGATAACCCCGGAAGCTGATCTCTTCCAGCCAGGCAAGAAACCAGATGACCAGGCTTGTGGCTGCAAAGGCACCAATATTAAAGCGGGGATTGAGCAACAGATGAAAACCGGATAAATAAATGACCCCGACAGATAAAATACCCATGCCAATGAGACCTGCAACCGTTCCTCTGAAGAAATCCCGAAGGGTAGTGGGCGCCCAGCAGAGTTCGATCGAAGCGAAATTCTTTTTATCAAACCGGAGGAATGCCCAGGTCACCAGCCAGGCACCCGTGGTACCCGAAATGGCCTGCACCCATTTCGTTTGTGGCAAATGTGCCAATGAGAACACTGCCGAAAACAAATAATAGGCTCCGATAAAACACGCAATGAACAACGATGCTTTTAGAAGCAGAAGGAGCGATTTTTTTGGTGTATACATGTATGAATGTTGAGCTTGATCTTGATCTGGTCAATTGTCTGCCTGTAAAATAGGATAAATCAGTTGACAGGTAGTTGAAATTATTCTCCTTTATTTTCATTACCTTCGCAGCATGACAATCGAAAAATTACAGGATATGCGGTCCCGCATTGCCGGGATAAGGAGGTTTCTTTGACGTCGAGAACCGACGATATAAAATCGAAGAAGACAAGCAGCTTTCGTTAAGTCCCGGTTTCTGGGATGACAACAAAAGGGCTACCGAAATTCTCAAAAACGCCAAGGTTAATGAATATTGGGTGAAACTCTATGAGACCACTGAAACGGCCGTAGAGGACTTTGCTGTGCTATTTGAGTTCTGGAAAGGGGGCGATGCCTCCGAAGAGGAAACCAAAGAGGCATACGAAAAGGCAATTGCCCAATTGGATGAAGCCGAATTCAAAGCCACCCTCAACGAACCCGAAGATGAATTGCCCGCTGTGTTGCAGATCAACTCCGGCGCCGGCGGTACGGAAAGCCAGGACTGGGCCGAAATGCTCGCCCGTATGTACCGCATGTATGGTGAGAAACAGGGTTGGAAAGTAACCGAAATGGATTGGCAATGGGGTGATGGTGCCGGTATCAAAACCTGTACCCTCCAGTTTGAAGGTCCATTTGCCTATGGCTTCCTGAAAGCCGAAAGCGGGGTACACCGCCTTGTACGCATTTCTCCCTTCGACAGTAATGCCCGGCGACATACCTCTTTTGTAAGTGTGTATGCCTATCCCATGGTAGATGATACGATTCAAATTGAGATCAACCCCGCCGATGTAAAAATGGAAACTTCACGAAGCGGGGGTGCGGGTGGTCAGAACGTAAATAAAGTAGAGACCAAAGTGCAGTTAACGCATATTCCCACCGGTATCGTGGTGGTGTGTCAGCAGGATCGGAGCCAGCTCGGCAACCGGGAACTGGCCATGCAAATGCTCCGCAGCCGGTTGTACGAAATGGAATTGCAAAAACGTAACGCGATCAAAGACGCGAACAATGCCAAAAAGAAAAAAATAGAATGGGGCAGCCAGATACGTTCTTATGTATTCCATCCCTATAAAATGATCAAAGACCATCGTACCGATTTTGAAGTGGGTAATGTTCAACCCGTAATGGATGGAGAACTGGATGGATTTATTAAAGCCTATTTGATGAGTGAGAAAGAAAGCGAAGCCGGATAAATCCATTCACTGAATCAAACCTCTCCGCACAAGTACGGTGACTGACAGCCGCAGAACCAACCTTTTCAAACACTAAAATCATCCAAAAGGACTATCTTAGGAACAGCTATTATCAATAGTTTTGTTGCTAAGATGATTCTTTTGAGATGCTTATTCATACTATTAGGCTGCCTGTCCTTTTCTTCCCCCGCGAAATCGCAGGAAAATGAAAAAGATTCATTACTACTTGTAATCAGCTCTTCCGTACCAGATTCTGTAAAAAGCGATGCCTTAAATGAGCTGGCTTTTTATATGTTTGATTATAATGTGGATTCCTCCGTTTTACTCGCCACACAAGCCCGAAAAATGGCTATCAAAGCAGGAAGTGTACGGCAGGAAGCAAGGGCAATAAAAAATATTGGAATTTGCTATGATATCTGGGGGAAGACAGACTCAGCCATATTATACCTTACGGAAGCACTGGTATTGGCCAGAAAGCATCAATTACATCCTTCTCAGGCAAACATTCTTACCGATATTGGCAATGCATGGTATGCAGCTGGTATATATGAACTGGCCCTGCGTAACCATTTTGAAGCACTGCAATTAAGAGAGGGATACAAAGCCAGAAAGGAAATAGCGCAGTCATATAACAATATTGCGTTGATATATCGTTCCCGAAAAGAATATGCAGCCGCAGTAAAATACAACCAGCTATCCCTGCAGATCAAAACCGAATTGAATAATAAACAGGGCATCATCAATTCCAGTATCAATATCGGGTCCTGCTATCAGTATATGGGCAATTACGACAGTGCATTGCATTATGCTGTTAAAGTGGAAAAGGATGCATTTGTTCCACAGGATATTCATGAAGGGAAAGCAAATCTCGCCACCGCATTACTGGGACTCAGGCGGTTTGATGAGGCAAAAGTTATTTTCAATGAATTGTTACCACAATTAAATACCGCAGAAGAGCAGGCTGCTTATATCAGTTGCCATCAGGGCTTAGGCATGATAGCCAGTGCTGAAAAGAAAATACAACAGGCCATCGAATGGTTTACAAAAGGGGCGGAATATGCGCGGCGGTATAATGACAGAGAAAGTGTGGCCGCTTTTTATAAATTATTAGCAGAAACATTCGCCCGGCAAAATGATTTCGATAAAGCCTATCAATTCAGTAGCCGGTATGAACTGCTGAAAGACAGCCTCCTCAATGAAGAGAACAGCCGACAGATAAATGAAATGAATGCTGTTTACGAAAAAGAAAAGCAACAACAGCAAATAGGCATGCTCACCAACCAGGTTTCCACTACCGAACAAAAAGCCGAAAAAAACAGACAGTTATTGGTTTTCTTTTTATTATCCACGGTACTGGGACTATTGCTCGCCGGAGTGATTTTTTATACCTATGTGATCAATAAACGTAAAAACGCAATACTCATTACGCAAAAGCAGGATATTGAAAATGCATTAAAAGAAAAAGAAGTGCTGATGCGGGAAATTCACCACCGTGTAAAAAATAATTTGCAGGTGGTGACCAGCCTGCTTAACCTGCAATCGCATTATATTAGTGATGAAAAAGCATATTCGGCTGTACAGGCGGGAAAGAGCCGTGTTCAATCCATGGCGCTGATCCACCAGTTTTTGTACCGGGATGTTAGCAACCTTACTTCGCTCCGCATTAAAGATTATATCAGGGAATTGCTGGCTTATCTGGAAGATACCAATAGTAAGGAAACGCTTTCAGTGAGTATAATCCAGCAGGTGGAAGATGTGGAACTGGATATTGACACTGTAGTACCACTCGGTCTCATCATCAACGAATTGGTAACGAATGCTTACAAATATGCTTTTGCGGATCGATCAGAAGGCATAATCCGGGTAAGTTTCACCCGGCAAGCGGATACAGGTGGTTATCTGTTACGCGTTGCCGACAACGGGGCCGGTATGTCTGAAGCACTTACGCTTGAGAAAAGTCGTTCATTCGGGTACCGGATGATCCGGGCATTTACAGAAAAACTGGAAGGTAAACTGACCATTGATATTGAAAACGGGACGGTGGTTTCATTGTACATTCCGGCCACAAAAAACGAAACCGTATGAGTGAAATAAACGTATTAATTGTGGAAGACGAACCCATGGTGGCCGAGGATATAGCGGAAGCACTTAATAATATTGACTTCAGGGTTTCTGCAGTAGTGTACACTGAAAAAGCGGCGTTGGAAGAATTGGAAAAGAACCGGCCTGATATCGTATTACTTGATATTAACTTAAAAAAGGGAAATGAAGGGATTCATATTGCTGAAGAAATAAACAGGTTGTATCATATTCCCTTTGTTTACCTTACTGCCTATTCAGATAAAGCCACACTTGAAATGGCTCAGCATACCGAACCTTCAGGGTACCTGGTGAAACCTTTTACCGAAAAGAACCTGTTCGCCGCTTTACAACTCGGTTTGCTTGCATTTGGAAAAAAAATGAAGCATGTGTTTCTGCTTCCTGAAATAAACAGGATCAATCAAAAATTAGCTTCTCCATTGAGCGAACGGGAATATGAAATGCTCGAAAAAATATTTGAGGGACTCACCACGAAACAAATGGCTGCGCAACTATTTATTGCTGTAAGTACAGTTAAAACGCATATCCGGAATATTTACCTGAAATTAGATGTGTATTCGCGTACAGGAGCGGTAGCCCGTATCCGTGAAATGATGCGATGAAATAGCTAAAGAAAAAGATCCGCTAAACAGTCCGAAGACTATTTAACGGATGCTCATTTACATTTATTTATTTGTCTGCCATCTCCATTTTAACCATTGTATCGAACCACCCGAGAATTTGCCCCCTCCGGCATAGTCTTCATTAAACAGTAATTGCCAGGCGGTATAATATTTCTCTCCCGGTAGTTTGATCAATGCAGTGGTGCCGATGGTACGGTGACGGGGCTGGTTGAATTCATTGATATAAACGGTCCATTTGGCATCATAGGCAAAACCCAGTTTAATGATCTGCACACCGGGATAGGCCGATTTAATATTATTCGTAAACAGAAGTTTTGCCCTGGCATCTCCACTCGCATTCGCATCAGTTGGAAATGCCCATCGCGGTGCCAACTCTTCTGCTTTTCTCCAATAGGTATTATAGGCAGTATCTAACTGGTCAAGTCCGGCCTCTTTTTCACTGATACCGGCTTTCTTCAATACAGGAAGGAACCTGGATTTTATTTCGGTCAATCTTAATTTACTTTCAGCAGGGGTGAAACTTCCGTCCATCCAGCCTTCCTGTTTTTCCAGGTCTGTGATATCCGGTGCTCCATGCATCGCATTGGCCATAAAACGGGAAGCAGATAGTTTTACCACTTCCGGTATAAGCGCTTTCCGGTTTACTGCTACCATACGATATACACAGGGAGAGTTTTCCAGTGTTGGAAAGACATGGGAAAAATTATCAACCAGATCTTTATAGTTCCCAGTCATCAGCATAGATAAAGCTTCCAGGTCTTTGAGGGTTTTGTCATAGTTGTCGGGAGTTAATTCAAATAATGTTCTGGAATTACTTGTGTTTTGTGGTAAATCAATACCCAATACATCGGCGAAAATAAGTACGGCGTCTTTATATTTCGATACATCATCGGCCCACATTTTTCGGATACCGCTATTTGTTTGGGCATTGCCTGCAGCCTTTAATTGTTTCTCTACATTCAAATAAACAGCCTGTATGGCCAGCAGTTTCTCCTCCTCCTTCATGGCATCGGGGTGGGGGCGTTCGATCTTTTGCAGTGATGCCAGCAGGCCTGTGGCTTTAATATAATTGCCTTTTATCTTCAAAAACCATTCGGCAGCTGGTACATATTGCGATGGCAGCAACACACCGCTGTACTCCGGTTTTATTTCAATGCCGGCAAGTAATGGACCTATTTGTTTCAATTTTTCCCGGCTTGTTTCGGATAATACTGCTTCTGGCGTACTGAAAGCGGCCGGATTGTCATTGATTATTTTCTGAGTAGCTTTTAACTGTGCTGTCCATTGCTGAAAGAAAGTAATCCTGTCTGCCAGCGGTTTGCGTATAGCGATCACTTCCGGGTGTTGTAATTCGTGCCGGGCTATTTTATTCCAGGCCGCAACAGCCGCATTATGATTCTCCATATAGATATCCCAGTCCTGCCTTACCCGGGCAAATTCCTCAATGCCAATGGGCCGGGTATATTGCTCATTAATATACAGGCGGGGCAGCAGTCCGGAAATAGTGTTCACTGCCAGCTTTGATTCCGGAGAAAGGGTTTGAGAAAAGGCTGCGCCGGCCAGTGCCACCAGCAGCAACAGAAGTGTTATTTTTTTCATGTAAATAAGTTGAGTGAGTAATGCCGTAAAGCTATTTTATGTCTTTTCCGTTTTTATCCACCTTTTGGCTGATTTTTAAAATCATCCTTTTGGCGGATACAGGGGCGCGATAATTTTTTCAGCTTTGATGCACCGTGCAATCTGCTTTATCTGCAACTGCTATTCCTGACATTCAAACGGCTCAGATAAACCAGCGCACCAGGTTTTTTCAGAAACAGAAAACACATAAAACCATAAACTCAGATGAGACAGGTATTATTTAGTTTCTTCATAATTGCATTAGTGACAAGCGCCCACGCACAAACGGGTAAAGTAGGTATCAATACGATTCATCCTGCCGCCATGCTGCATGTAAAGGACAGCAGCGTATTGTTTACGGCTCCGTCCGTTTTACCGATCAGTCCTGGTATTCCACCTGTAACCGGTGCCGGCCATCGTATGATGTGGTATGCAGATAAAGCGGCATTCAGATCTGGCGGAGCGGTGAATACTGAATGGGACAGAGATAGTATCGGTATTTATTCCATGGCAACAGGACAACAGGTGAAAGCGATCGGCGTATATTCAGTGGCCATGGGTAACAGTACAAATGCATTAAGTACGAGTGATGTGGCGATGGGATCATTTACCACCGCTTCCGGTGGTTCTTCCGCCGCTTTTGGCAATGGTTCGCTGGCTGCGGGATACAGTGCAGTGGCTACAGGTAATAATACGTCAGCTACGGGTGCATCTGCTTTTACCGCAGGATCGCAGACAATGGCTACAGCTAACAATGCTACGGCGTTGGGACATTTCACAGAAGCAAGAAGTTTTGCTGCGCTTGCCATTGGCCGATTTAATGAAGTAGATATCGGCATATCTGATCCGGTTAACTGGGTGGGTGGGGACGCTTTGTTTATGGTTGGGAATGGCACCTCATTGGGCAACCGTAAGAACGCGATGACCATATTGAAAAATGGTAAAGTAGGAATCGGTACTTCCAATCCGGTCGAATTGCTGGAAGTGAATGGAAATATACTCACCGATACAGTAAGGGCAAACAGGTTGCAGTTATACAATGGCGCGGCTGCAGGACGGGTTTTACAAAGTGATGCAGATGGTAACGCTACCTGGGTAACTACAACATCATTGGCCATATCAGAGAATGATCCCAAAGTACTTTCTTCACTACAGCATGCTATTCCCCGGTGGAATGGAACAGCACTGACTAACGGGGTGATACGGGATGATGCCACCAATATTGGAATTGGTACCGCTCCGCTGCCAGGTAATAAACTTACTGTAAATGGCAAAACGGCTACCACTTCTTTTCAACTAACAAACGGTGCTGCTGCAAACCGGGTATTACAAAGCGATATTGATGGCAATGCCACCTGGGTAAACAGTACCTCTTTAGCAGTTACAGAATCAGATCCCAAAGTACTTTCCTCCCTGGGCAATTATATACCCCGGTGGAACGGAACCGCTTTAATAAATGGAGTGATACAGGATGATGGCACGAATATCGGTATTGGCACAGCACCCGGGGCATCAAACAGGTTGACCGTAAATGGAAAGATTGCTGTCAACAGCCTCCAAATAATTACAGGAGCCGGCACCAACAGGGTATTACAATCCGATGCACTGGGAAATGCGAGCTGGGTAAACAGTACTTCGTTGTCGATAACTGAATCCGATCCGCAAGTACAGTCAACTACGGAGGATTTTGTACCCCGGTGGAACGGTACCGCATTGGTAAACGGCATCATTCAGGATGATGCGACCAATGTTGGTATCGGCACAATACCAGTGTTGGGAAATAAACTATCAGTAAATGGTAAAACGGCTACTACAAATTTTCAAATGACCAATGGTGCCTTGAATGGCTATATTCTGCGCTGCGATGGCAGTGGAAATGCCAGTTGGGTAAGCAGTTCTATATTCAACGTTCCTGAGTCAGATCCATCCGTACTAGTTTCCGTTTTAAATGCAGTTCCCC
The DNA here is from genome assembly GCA_026391455.1 of Bacteroidota bacterium. Classification (GTDB taxonomy): domain Bacteria; phylum Bacteroidota; class Bacteroidia; order Chitinophagales; family Chitinophagaceae; genus JJ008. Next base: position 12,342 of record JAPLEH010000022.1, on the reverse strand, counting down.
GCTGGAATGGCACCAGTCTGGTAAATGGTTTGATTAGGGACGATGGTATTAACGGTATCGGTATCGGAGTGCCGCCTGAACTAAACGCCCGGCTCAAAGTAGGTGGTAAAACGGTAACCACATCATTGCAAATAACCGGTAGCGCCGGTTTGAATAAAGTACTTGTAAGCGATGCAGATGGCAACGGCTCCTGGGATAATAACCTTGATCTCTTCGTTGTTAATGCATCACAAATGAACGCCACCAGATTCAATGCAAGTACGTTTGCCTATCAGACGCCTAAAACCAGAAACCTTTCATTGCCTGCTGCTGCTTTTCAATTAATGCCCGTCAATGGTACGTCCACCGCAGGTATTAATTCCACTACCATTTCCGGCGGTCAAACCCTGGTTAGCGGAACAGCAGGTGTTGCTGCTTTTTTTGAAGCACCGGTATATTTACCCGCCGGTGCCATCATTACAGGGATCTCATTGAATGTGCGGGACGCTTCTGGTACCTACGAAGTATCGGCCGAACTGGTATCGGTAAGTAGTTTTTTACCATCCGTGTTGGCCAGTGTACCCGGCACCGGTGCAGCGGCCAACTTTGGAGATACCAATATTGCCGTTACCGGATTGAATATTGTAGTAAATGAGTTGCGGAATTACTTTTTACGTTTCAATACGATTGAATTCAATGGAAATCTCAGGATATATAATGCACGTATCACTTATACGGTGGATGAAGCAGATTAATGAACGGAATTTCAGTGAAAATCCAGCCAGCGTAAGCTGGTTTTTTTATTGCCCGATCAGACCTACCTTTGCATTTCAAAATTTACCTGTATGTCCATCGGAACCTTCTCTTACCCCATGCCAGTCAATGAGCCGGTATTAAGTTATGGCCCCGGATCGCCCGAAAAGAAACGATTAAAAGAAGTACTGGCTGAATTGAAGAAAACGGAAGTGGATGTGCCCATGTATATCGGCAGCAAAGAAGTAAGGACCGGTAAAAAAGTGGCCATGCATCCGCCGCATGAAACCAAACATACGCTTGGCTATTTTCATGCCGGTGAAGAAAAACATGTACACCAGGCCATAGAAGCCGCACTGGCAGCCAAAGAAAGCTGGGCAGCCATGAGCTGGGAAAACAGGGCGGGTATATTCCTGAAAGCGGCTGACCTGATGGCTACCAAATACCGCCCGTACATGAACGGCACCACCATGCTGGGCCAGAGTAAGAATGCATTTCAGGCGGAGATCGACGCCGCTTGTGAACTGATCGACTTTTTACGTTTCAATGTGCATTTTCTTTCGGAAATATACAAGCAACAACCCATCAGCGGACCAGGCATGCACAACCGGATGGAGTATCGCCCGCTGGAAGGATTTGTACTGGCTGTAACGCCATTCAATTTCACCGCCATCGGTGGAAATCTGCCAACGTCCGCAGCCATGTGTGGAAACGTAGTGGTATGGAAGCCCGCCAATACACAGGTATATTCCGCGCAAATGACCATGCGTATTTTGAAAGAAGCAGGTCTGCCTGATGGCGTTATCAATTTGATTTACGTAGACGGACCCACGATCGGAAAAGTATGTTTCAATCACCGCGATTTTGCCGGTGTGCATTTCACCGGTTCTACAGGTGTATTCAATAATATGTGGGAGACGATCGGTAAGAATATGCCCAACTATAAATCCTACCCGCGTATTGTGGGTGAAACAGGGGGTAAGGATTTTGTGATTGCGCATAAGAGTGCCGACCCCGATGTGGTGGTAACGGCGTTGCTGCGTGGCGCATTCGAATTCCAGGGGCAAAAATGTTCTGCAGCTTCACGGGCATATATTCCGTCAAACATGGCAGAAGAAGTAAAGAAAAAGTTGATTGCCGGGGTAAAGAGTTTTAAAATGGGCAGTGTGGAAGATTTTACCAATTTCATCAATGCGGTAATTGATGAAAAAAGTTTCAACAATATCAAACGGTATATTGACAACGCGAAGAAAGATCCCAAAGCGGAGATATGGGTGGGAGGGAAGTGCGACAGCAAAGACGGCTGGTTCGTACAACCCACGATCATCGAAGCTAAGAAACCCGATTATGTAACCATGTGCGAAGAAATATTCGGGCCGGTACTCACCGTATATATATATCCTGCTAACAGTTTTGAAAAAACACTGGAGTTGGTGAATGATACATCCCCCTACGCATTAACAGGGGCCATCATCGCACAGGACAGAACGGCTGTAGAATTAGCTACTGACAAACTTCGGAATGCAGCAGGTAATTTTTATATCAACGATAAACCCACCGGTGCAGTGGTGGGACAACAACCCTTCGGTGGGGCAAGGGCCAGCGGCACCAATGATAAAGCGGGTTCTATACTCAATCTGTACCGCTGGCTGAGCGCACGCACGATCAAAGAAACATTCAATCCTCCGCTACATTACGGATATCCTTTCCTCCAGGAAAAATAGTAATACTAGGCATAATAACTAAGCGCGGAAACTGTAATCAATACAGGTCTCCGCGCTTTTTTATTTCGCAAACATTTTGTTAAATACACCTATAACAGTGATAATAATCAGTGCCTCTTTATTGGGATAAATAATGCTTAATACTTATTTTTGCCGCGGTCATGATTAACAATTAAACTCTTCACATTATGAAAAAAGTAATGCTAGTAGCGGTATTCGCATTCGCAGGGATGATTGCCAAGGCACAGGAAGGCGACGGCGCCTGGGCCGGTCAGGGTACAAAGGTGGTTAACCTCGGATACGGGGTGGGAAGCATCTGGAAAACTCTCTTTAAATTATCTGCAGGATTCACTAACAGCAAAACCACAGCGGTAGGTCCGTATGCTGTAGGATTTGAGTATGGTGTTTCCGAAAAAATCGGCGTAGGGGTACAGTTGGGATATGGTTCTGTAAAGAACGTATCTACTGATCCCGGTGCCAATTCAAATGGTGGTGATCTGATCACTACAGAAGAACTGAAATCGCTGCAGATCTTTGCACGCGGTAACTATCACTTCGGTCAGTCTGAAAAATTTGACCCTTATCTGGGCCTCGGTCTGGGGTATGGTAACTTCAAATTGAACAGCTCTGATAATGATGCGAATTACAGTTTCAACAGTGCTGTATCCATTCCCTCTGCTTTCATTTACAGTGGTGCACTGGGTGCTAAATATTATTTCACTTCAAATATCGGCCTGTATGCAGAGATCGGTTATGTAACCGGTTCTTATTTCCAGGGTGGTATTGCTATTAAATTCTGATAATTATTTTACGTCATGATCAAGAAAGCTGCCGGTTATTCCGGTGGCTTTTTCTTTTTCAGCCGGTTTCGGGTGCATTTTATCCCTTCGAATTATGTAATTTGTACTGTAAATTTGTATACATAAATAATATCAAACCTACTATAAAGTGAAAGTACTGCTTACCCGGGAACAATTAAACAACTGCATCAGCAGGCTGGCACAGGATATTAAACTGCATCATGCATCTGCGAATGACCTGCTCCTGATCGGCATCCAGCAGGGTGGAGTAGTGGTGGCCGACCGGATCATGGATCAATTGAAGGAGGAGTTAACCGGCAAACAGCCTCTTTACGGTCAACTGGATATTACTTTCTACCGGGACGATATCCGCAAAGAGATCCTCGCACCCGACCGGATGAATATTCCCTTCGATATCGAAAACAAAACCATCATACTTATCGACGATGTACTCTTTACTGGCCGTACCATTAAAGCAGCACTGGATGCGTTACTCGATTATGGACGCCCGGCGAAGGTTGAATTATGTGTACTGGTAGACCGCAAGGAACACCGCCAGTTTCCCATTCAGGCAGATTATGTCGGCACCACCATTCAAACAGAAAAAACCGATAAAGTGAAGCTCCGGCAAACTGATACCGGTGACCTGGAAGTTGTATTATTGCCTTCCTGAACCCGGTTGGAAGAAATTTCAGTTCGCATGCCCAAATTCCCATAACTTCGACCTTTAATGCAACTATCTACTCGACATCTGCTCGGCATTAAAAATCTCACCAGGGAAGATATTTCCATCATTCTGTCCACTGCCAGCCAATTCAAAGAAGTTTTACAGCGTCCGGTTAAAAAAGTTCCATCCCTTCGTGATGTGACAATTGTTAACCTGTTTTACGAAAACTCCACCCGAACCCGTTTTTCTTTTGAACTGGCAGAAAAAAGATTGAGTGCCGATACTATCAATTTTGCGGTATCCGGTTCATCCGCAGCCAAAGGCGAAACACTGCTCGACACGGTCAATAATATCCTCTCCATGAAAGTGGATATGGTGGTGATGCGGCACAGTGCCAGCGGGGCCCCGCATTTTCTATCGCAGCATATCCCTGCAGCCATTATCAATGCCGGGGATGGAATCAACGAACACCCGACACAAGGCTTACTCGACGCATTTTCTATACAGGAAAAGACCGGGGGACTGGAAGGCCGGAAAGTGGCAATCATCGGCGATATCATGCACAGCCGGGTGGCGCAAAGCAATATTTACCTGCTCAAAAAAATGGGAGCAGAAGTAACGGTATGCGGACCTCCCACACTGATCCCCAAATATATACAGCAGGCATTGGGAGTAAATGTGAGTTATCATCTCCGGGAAACACTGGAATGGTGCGATGTTGCCAATGTACTCCGTATACAACTCGAGCGTCAAAACCAGGTATTATTCTCCTCGCTACGCGAATACAGCCTGGCTTATGGTATCAACAGAAAGCTACTCGATAGTCTGCATAAAGAGATCGTGATCATGCACCCGGGGCCGATCAACCGGGGCGTGGAACTCGACAGTGATGTGGCAGACAGCAAACAATCCATTATTCTCCAACAAGTAGAAAATGGAGTGGCCGTGCGAATGGCCGTGCTGTATCTTTTGTCGGGCAGAAATAACTAATATTGTACGATGTTTGATGTACGATGTTCGATATCCGGCAGACCAGAATGGCTGGTGCCTGAAATCATCATTCATACGACAACAACATCGTACAAATAACATCGTACAAATAACATCGTACTTCTAAAATCGTACATCTAACATCGCTCATCTAACATAACTTTATGCGTATATGTCTCTTCCCCGGTACATTTGATCCTGTTACACTCGGTCACGTGGACATCATTAACCGGGCCCTCCCTTTGTTTGATAAGATCGTGGTGGGAATAGGTATCAATACTTCTAAAACGCCCATGTTTACCCCCGAACAGCGGGCCTTATGGATAAAAGAAATATATAAAGATGAAGAGCGGGTGGAAGGTGCCGTGTATGAAGGACTCACCATCAATTTCTGCAAAAAGATCGGGGCCAATTTCATACTGCGGGGAATCCGATACGTGAGTGATTTTGAATATGAAAAAACCATTGCGGATGCCAACCGCACGTTAGATAAAACGATAGAGACCGTTTTTCTCACCGGTGAACCCAAATACACTTCCGTGGCATCCACCATCGTACGCGATATCATTAAAAACGGAGGCGATGCAAGCCCTTTTCTTCCGGAAGCGGTCATTAATTCCCTTTTAAAGTAATCAGCCTTGAAATTCCTGGCTATTTCCGATACGCACGGAAAGCATACATCACTCCGGTTGCCGGAAGCTGATATGATTATTCATGCCGGTGATATATCCGGAAGAGGAAACAGATCAGAAATTCTGTATTTCCTAGAATGGTTTGAAAGTTTGCCTTACCGGTATAAACTATTCATCGCAGGCAATCATGATTTTTATTTTGAAAAAAACAGTGACGCAGAAATATTTAAATTGATCCCGGATAGCATTATTTATCTCAATGACACCGGAATTGAGCTGGAAGGAATTCATATATGGGGGTCACCGATCACCCCGTGGTTTAATAATTGGGCATTCAACCGAAACCGGGGGATGGATATCCGAACGCACTGGGATATGATTCCAGCCGAAACGGATATATTGGTTACACACGGACCTCCGTTGGGTAAACTGGATCAGGTGGCGGGTGGTTTACATACCGGTTGCGCTGATCTCTTGCAACGGGTGGAAGAAGTTCAGCCCGCATTTCATATATTCGGGCATATACACGAAGGTTATGGTCTGATAAAAGAGGGCAACACTTCGTATATTAATGCAAGTGTGCTGAATGAGCGGTACAGTTTGGAGAATGCTCCGGTGATTTTTGAATATAATAAAACTGAACTATGAATATCTGGTTTAAGAAAGATCTTACCTTATCCGATTTTGGCAATCTGGGCAAAGGAACCATGGGGGAATATATTGGCATTGAATGGGTAGAACTGGGCGAAGATTATCTAAAGGCAAAAATGCCGGTGGATCATCGTACCCGTCAACCGTATGGATTATTGCATGGCGGAGCTTCCTGTGTATTATCGGAAACCATTGGGAGTGTGGCGGCCGCTATGGTAGTGGATCACGACCGGTTCTATTGTGTAGGCATGGAGATCAATGCCAATCATGTGCGCAGTGCCCGCGAAGGATTTGTAACAGGTATTGCGAAGCCTCTTCACCTGGGAGCGAATACCCATGTGTGGGATATAAAAATTTATGATGAACAGGATAAACTGGTATGTGTAAGCAGGCTTACCGTGGCGGTGGTACCACGCAAAGAATCATTTGTAAAGGCCAGCCTCTAAAACATCTCTGATGGAAGGGAAGGCCTCCGCTGCGTAGGGGGCAAGTTCTTCTTTTTTCACCCATTTGATCAGGTGAATATCTTCTTCCGTTTGGGGCACCAGTTCCTGAGGGCCGCTTACGGACATTTTATACCAATGTGATTCCTTCAATATGAATTTAGTGCCTTCATGGTAGGTATGCCAGGTGATGAGCAGGGGCGCCAGCAAAGTGATATTGCGCAGACCGGTCTCTTCTTCCACTTCGCGGATGGCGCAGGCTTCCAGTTTTTCCCCTTTATCCAGTTTTCCCTTGGGAAGGTCCCACTTACCCATGCGATGGATTAATAAAAGCTCCTGGTGTTCATTGAACACGAGCCCGCCCGCTGCCTGAATAAGGGTAAACTTTTTAAAGAAAGCCTTTTTCAATTCCTCCAGGTCCGGGTGCAGGAATACCCCGGCATGAATCTTTTCCAGTTGCATTTCATGGATCATGGATTTGACCGTATGTGCATCCAGTTCGTCAATGAATATGGCATCATCATGGTGTACAAAAGGCTCAATGCTGCTGTCCACTTCATCACAAAGGAAAAGGGGCTTGTCTCCGAAAAATATTTTTATTTGCATATTGAGAGAATAGTGACCCGATAGTTATCGGGTAGTGAATAGTGAATTGTGAATTGTCAATGATGACCCGATAGTTATAGAGTAGTGAATAGTCAATAGTGAAATGTCAATGGTGCTTCAACGCTACCTCTCTGAATCAAAGCCAATCTAAAACCGAAAACCGAAATCCGAAAACACCAAACATCGTACCTCGTACATCTAACACCGTACCTCGTACCCCGTACATCCTTTTTCTCCAGCAATATACCAAATTATCTACCTTCGCAGCATGACTGATGCAACACTTGTAGCCGGAAAATTATTGCAGGCCAATGCGGTAAAATTGAGTCCGGATCAGCCTTTTACCTGGGCCAGTGGCTGGAAGAGCCCGATCTATTGTGATAATCGTAAGGTGCTGTCTTTTCCTTATATCCGGGATTATATTAAATCGGAAATGTGTAATGTGATCTTTGAAAAATTTCCGGATGCGGAAAAATTGGCCGGTGTGGCTACGGCCGGTATTGCCTGGGGGGCTATGGCAGCCGATCAGTTGAAATTGCCATATATCTATGTGCGTCCCAAACCCAAAGAACATGGCCTGGGCAATCAGATAGAGGGGGCGTATGAGGCCGGTCAGAAAGTGGTGGTGGTGGAAGACCTGGTATCAACCGGCAAGAGCAGTATGCAGGTGGTGGAAGTGCTGAAGGCTGCGGGGCTGGAAGTGGTGGGCATGGTATCCATCTTTACGTACGGATTCCCGGTTGCAACCGAAACCTTTGAAGCTGCATCATTAGCTTATTATTCACTTACGGATTATCCATCCTTGCTCACGTTGGCCGTGCAAAAAGGGATGATCACCGGAGAGCAGCAGGAATTACTGATGCAATGGCGGGAAGATCCCGGTGGATGGCAGGGGCCAAAATGAGCGATTAAAAAAAGGCTAAAATGGGTATCGCCGGAATAATGAAATAGTGGAAGGCATAATTTTACAGACATAAATAGTACCGGATGAAGAAAATACTTGTAGCAGCATTTATCATGTTGGGTTTATCGGTGGCTACGCAGGCCCAGACCAAGGCCATCCTTACCGCGACCATAAAAACGCCCAATGCATTATGTGAAAACTGTAAGACCAGGATCGAGACCTATTTGAAGCGCTATGATGGGGTGATTGAGATCAATGTCAATTACCGGAAGGGAGAGACCAAAGTAAAGTACCTCACCGACCGTACGGATATTGAGCAGATCAAGACGGCGATTGCCAACTGCGGCTACGATGCAGATGATGTGCCGGCTACAGAAGATGCGTATAACCGCCTGCCGAAGACCTGTAAAAAGTATGAGGACGGGGGAGGACATCCCAAACCCAAAACACCACCCCCTCCGCCGCCAGCCCCGGCTCCCGCTCCAAATGGGAATTAATAAGCGGTAAAGATTGACTCAAAGGCAATTTTTCAAACATAGAATTTAATAAGCGATAGTGACCCTGTCGCTTTTTTATTTGCTATGATGAGCCATTTCATTTTTTTAAATCAGCGCTTATTGGGGATTTTTTGGTCACGCTGAGGAATGGAGCTTTGGGAGCAATAAAGCCTTCGGCTGTATTCATTAGCGCAATTAGTGTAATTCGTGGCTAAATTCCCTGCCGCCAGGCAGGCATTTGCCTTATTTGTGCCATTCGTGTCATTAGTGGCTTAAATCCTTGCCGCAGGCAATGTATTCATTTGTGTCTATCTGTGTTCATCTGTGGCCGAGCAGTTCGCTGAGGCTATGCTTGCCTTCATAGCGTATCGGGTAGTTCACATAGATCATTCCTTTCCCCACCCGGGCTTTCCCTTCAATCTTCAACTGAGCGGCCTGACCCAGCAGTGTCTGCAGCGAGTTTTTGAGCAGTGGCTTCAGGTCGGGTTTGAACTGCACGGGCAGGATGAAATCACTTTCCCCGCTGATTCGAACCAGGGTGTCCATGGTAAAATGACCGATGAATTCACCGTCGGCCCAGGCATCACCTTCGGCGTATTTGATCTTCAGGCCGGAGCGGTTGGGGTTGAAGTAGCTCAGTTCGAGCCGGAGCAGCGGGTCTCGAAAACTGAAGTGGTCGGTGCTCACGTTTTTGATCCCTTTGAACTCGGGCTCCCGGATATGCCCGCAGGCGCTCAGGAAAATGACCAGGAGGAGCGGGAGGGCGATCAGGTTGAATTTTTTCATCATATTCATCGGATGTGCAAAATAAGAAAGGGGTTGTTGAGACGGGGTTAAAACATTTGTAATAACAAAAAGCAATGGAAGGGGAATAGGGGGGGAGGGGAGGTTAGGCGCATAAATGGGGGCGCAGAACAGGAGGGTAGGTGGCCATTACTTCCCACATATACCAATCCCCTCTTAATCATTCCTTTAAATAGGAGTTGTATTAAAGAAAAATACAGGCTAACAGGTGATAGGGTTTGGTATAAAGGTGAAAACCATGTAGTTGTAATGCGCCAACCGGGATTACTTAAAGTAAAATTTCAGGCAAACTTCACTTGTTCATAAATTTGGGAATTGATGTATTTATTCCTAATTTTAGGGCAGAAACAGGAAAGGCAGCAAAGTTGCTGCCCCGGTCTCGGAAACCGTTAACCTGTGTCACGGCGGATTTTTAAAAAACGGTCAAGTGCTGTTAACACCTGACCGCCGATTTAGGATTGATACTTTGCCCGTCATCAGATTTACAGTGTTGGATTGCTTACTCCTTAGTAGCATTTCTCCCCTAAATCTATCCTTCGCAAAGGACGTAGCGAAGATAATGAAAAGTTTACCCCGTTTTGCACTTGTTGCATAGCGGGGTTTGCTTTTCGTAGTTAGTTGTGAATAAAGAAAGATTTGGAAAGCTTCTACTTATATATTTTCATGCGGAACGCAATTTCAATATATAAGTAGGGTACACATATCAATGTGTATATATAATACGCAAGTTCAATAATACACTCCAAAGCGTCTGAAATTCAACAACAAGTGTAATCCTGGGAATCCGAAAATCAGGACTAATAACTTCAATTGAATTGAAAAATGGTAGAAGTAGGGGTAGAGGGGAAGCGGTTTGCAACTAAGGAAGAATTGCTTGCCCTTAAAGAGCAGCTTATAGCTTGTCAACCAAAGGAAATAAGCCTTCCTGTTTTAAATCCTGAATTAATATACCGCTGGTCTGATATATTGGAGTTTATGCAAGTCCCTGACTTGTATGTGAGGGCTCACATGGACTTCTATAAAAAACTGGATAGCAATACTAAAAGTTGGTAGGGTATTTACTTTCAACTTGCAAAAGCGGTAAATTACACTGTTGTATAAACACTATTGTTTTCTTGTCTCTTTGTTCTATCGCTTCCACTAATGCCCATCCGCCTTTCCACTCTATTACATCACCTTTTACCGGGGACGTTCCTAATACATATTCAATAGGCGGGCTGTCTCTATGTGATGGCTGAATATAAAATGTATTTTCTTCTTTTAGCTTCTGCCTAAAATCTGGTGAACCGTTTACAAAATATCCGCTTAACAATAAATCAACATTTCGGTAAAATTTACTGTCGGGAACCGCATTTAATATACAGGTAAAATGGCATTTGCTTTTAGTGAAATACTCATTGTTAATTAAATCTACTGGGTTCATTATGGCTCTTTTACTGACTTGAAATAACACTTGTTCATGGCTGCCGCCAGTCTCCTTGTTACAGAAAATTATTTTAATAAAAGAGCCGGTCGTTGGAACGTGTTCTAATTCCTCGCAAAGCTTTTCATACTCAAATTGGTTTTGTTGTTCATAGGTTTTAACAATACAGAGTATATTCATTTCTTTTTCTTGGGAGGTTTATTTATAGCAAGCTGCATAAGCTGTTCAAAGGATAAATCCGTTTTGATGGTAATATTGTATTTCCCTTTTTTCTTAGCTGCTTTCTTTTTAGTTGCCATCCCATAAAGATAAATTATTCCCCGTTTATAAACTCTATGCCCTTAGTCTTTGGCTCCCTGCCTTCCCCGATTAATTGTTTGTAGGTAAGCCTTCCCTGTATGTTCTCAAAGCAGTTAATAAACCTTTCCCCGTCCTTTATTTTGCGGAAGTTGAAACGATAACTAAATTCTTCACAATACCGCTGTAAATGCTTGGGGCTTATCTGGTGGTAAATTCCGATTATACCACGTTTAAAGGTGCTGAAAAACCCTTCTACGGAGTTGGTATAGTAGATACCCCGTTTAAATTCAAGCTGTGAGTGGTTTACGGCTTCATGTCCGGCATATTCATTTACTAATCCCTGATAGCCTGTATGTGAATCAGTGATAAGAATAGCCTCTTTCTTTACGTTTTGGTGGATTACGGTCTTAAATGAGTTTTTGCCTATTACCTGCAATTTGGCTTTGCCATCACGTTGCACCATTCCCATTACAGGGGTTTTGTTATCTATTCCGGCATCGGTTATTTGTTTGCGCTTTGTCTTTCTCATATTGGCAACCTTTCCGCCCACATAAGTTTCATCAATTTCGACCAGTCCGGTTAAGAATGTGCCTGAGCCATCTTTGAGCATTTCACGGACACGGTGCAGGACGAACCAGGCGGCTTTCTGTCCTATGTTCAGATCACGGGCAAGCTGGCAGGAGCTAATACCTTTACGGTGTGCAGATACAAGGTAGATAGCCATGAACCATTTAGCAAGGGGCAGTTTTGTATTTTCAAAGTAAGTGCCTTTGGTTACTGAAAATCGGGCTTTGCAATCTTTATCCCTGCATTTATATGTTTTGCAATCGCCCATGCGATAAGCACCACGAACCCCGCAAATAGGGCATATTATCCGGCCATCCGGCCAGCGCAATTTCTCTAAGAATGTACGGGCTTTATCCTCATGGTTAAAGTAGTTGGCTACGTCTGCAAGGCTTTTGAAGTGGGTCATATTTATTATATTAGGGGGCTAATGGAATTAACGAATGAGGACGATATAGAAATATTTGTAAAATCCTGTGATGCTGACCACCAATCCTGCGATGTTGACCATCCCTTAGATTTGGGGTTGTTTTCTGTAATTATTTCGAAGAGCTGTTGTACAAAAATAGGGTTATACTATTTCTTTCGTAAAGATTCTCCTTTTA
>JAPLEH010000006.1 GCA_026391455.1 Bacteroidota bacterium | reverse complement strand
CGGGAGAGCCTGGAAACGCTTATCAGTTATTGTGCAGGCTGTGAACATCGTGAGTTGACGCCATCGGATACAAGTTATGCAGCGATCAGTATGGAAGAACTGGATCAGTTGCAGGGGCAATACGCCCTGCAGGATGTATATTCGCTGTCGCCTTTGCAGGAAGGGATGTTGTATCATGCATTACTGCAGCATGACAGTGAGGGATATTTTGAACAATTAAGTTATGAACTGGTCGGTAGTTTGAATGTTTCTGCCGTACAGAAAAGTATGGAGTGGCTGGTGGAGCGGCATGCAGTGCTTCGAACGTTGTTTCTCAATGAAGGCTATACACGACCGCTGCAGGTGGTATTGCAAAAACGCGCAGCTGATTTCCGTTATACAGATCTTACGCGTGATAAACAGGGCAACAATAGTGCGGACTATATCCGTACGATTAAAAAAGAAGACCGTCAGCAGAAATTTGATTTAAGCAGGGATCCTTTGATTCGTTTAACGCTCGTGCAGACTGGTTTTTCGGAATATACTTTTATCTGGAGTTTTCATCACATCATCATGGATGGCTGGTGCATGGCCATCATCATCCGGGATTTCAATACGATGTACAAACATCTTACAGCAGGAATGGTACTGGAACCTGTTCCTGTAATTCCATATGCGCGGTATATCCGCTGGTTGGAAGACAGGGATCCCGAACCGGGTCGTGATTTCTGGAAACAATATCTTGATGGATTTGAGATGCCCACTGGTCTACCCGGAGAAATACCAGTGGGAGGTATCTATCTCCAGTATTCTGAAAAAATTATACTGGAACGGGAGATACTTGCGGCTGTAAGGCAAACTACGGTTTCATTGGGAATCACCAGCAACACACTGATACAGGCAGCCTGGGGAATATTGATATCGAGATATAATGATACCACAGATGCTATGTTTGGGTCGGTGGTATCAGGCAGGCCGGCAGATGTTCCAGAAGTGGAAGAGATCGTGGGTTTATTCATCAATACGATACCGGTACGGGTGCGCTTCGATGCAGATGAGCCTGTGTCGGCATTATTGCAGCGTTTGCAGGCAGAAGCAGTGGAAGCAGAGCCCTTTCATTATCATTCATTGAAGGAAGTGCAGTCGTATAGTATACCCGATACCGAACTCTTTGACCATATCCTGGTTTTTGAAAACTATCCCGTGGCAAAAGAAGTACAGCAAACCTCAGTAACAGCGGATGATATCGTCATCCGTAATGCTGAAATGTTTGAACAAACTGATTTTTCCTGTGCTGTTATTATTCTTCCGGGTGAGGAATTCACCATCAGGATGGATTACGATGCCCGCCGGTATGAACCGCTTACAGTACGGGTTATACTGCACCAACTAAAACAGATCATCGTTCAGCTTACAGGAAACTACCAGTTACAAATAGGTGAAATCGAACTGGCCGATGCAGACGTGATGCAGGATGAACCTTCCCTGGACAGTGCGGCCTCCTGAAACAGCAAGTCATTTACCGAAGACAATAATAAATATCTATGTGTGGAATCAGCGGTTATATTAAACTGAAAGGAAGTGTTTCAGAAGAAGATACGCGTATTGCGGAAGCAATGAATGCAAAACTCGTACATCGCGGCCCGGATGCGAATACGGTTCAAACAGTTGACCAGGTCGTATTTGGCTTTACACGGCTGAGCATTATCGGATTGTCAAACGGTATGCAACCCATCACCAATGAAGAGGAGAATCTTTTCCTTATTTGTAATGGAGAGATTTTCAATTTTATCGAACTCAGGGAAGAATTGCGAAAAAAAGGGCATGAATTTAGAACCGACTCTGATGTGGAGGTGATCATACATCTCTATGAAGATCAGGGGATGGATTTTTTAAATCAGCTCAACGGCCAGTTCGCATTTGCTTTGTATGATAAAAGAAGAAAGAAACTTTTTTGTGCACGCGATCAGATGGGCATTGCACCCCTTTATTATACCCGGTGCAATGAAGCATTCATTTTCGCGTCGGAAATAAAAGCCATTCTCGAACATCCCGCAGTGAAAAGAGAAGTAGATCTTACCGGGCTTGACCAGGTACTGACTTTCCCGGGCCTCATCAGCCCTCGGACTTCATTTAAAAATATATTAAGTCTTGAAAACGGACATTACCTGGAAGTGGATGCCGATGGAAAAGTGTCAGATCATGAATACTGGGATTTGTTGTATCCTGGCCCTTTGGAAAACAACCTTCCCGAATCTTATTATATCGATGAACTGGAAGCGTTGCTGCAACAGGCTGTTCGTTTGCGGCTCCGCTCAGATGTTACAACTGGATTTTACCTGAGCGGCGGACTGGATTCATCTGCGATAGCGATGAAAATACACCAGCTTGAACCGGCTGTCCGTAAAGATGCTTTTTCCATCGCATTTCCGGATGCGGAGATTTCCGAAGCGAAATACCAGACTATAGTGGCAGAAGCAGCGAATGCTGTACATCATACCAAAACCTTTCATTTCAACGATATTAGTGAACGCCTGCAAAAAGCGATCTACCATTGTGAATGCCCTATCAAGGAAACTTATAACACTGCTTCTATTGCCTTATCTGAATCAGTACGGTCTGCGGGAATCAAAGTGATTCTGTCGGGAGAAGGTGCCGATGAGTTTTTTGCAGGTTATGTTGGATACCGTTTCGATAAAATGCGGGCAATGAATTTCTTTACTGATGAAGCGGGTGCAGCGGAAGAGGATATCCGCGAACGGGTATGGGGCGACCGGAAATTTATTTACGAACGGAATTTTAAAGCATTCAACGAAGAAAAACGAAACTTATATGCCACCGCTGTCAATGATATTTTCGATCAGGTAGATTGCCTGAATCATCCTGTTATTGACAAAAGAAAATTAAACGGACTCACCACTTTGCAGAAGCGCTCTTATATCGACTATAAAACACGCATGGTGGATCATCTCGTTTCCGATCATGGCGACAGGATGGCACTGGCCAATTCGGTGGAAGTGCGTTATCCCTTTCTGGATATAAACCTGGTAGAATTTTCCGCTACCGTACCCTGTGACCTTAAGCTGAATGATTTTACCGAGAAGTATATTGTAAAGAAAATGGCCGCCCGTTTTGTTCCACCCGCAATCGTGGAACGGGAAAAATTCGGCTTCGTTGCACCCGGCAGCCCATATCTGCTACAGCATCATTGCGAGTACATCAATGACCTGCTGTCCTACGATCTTATAAAGCGGCAGGGATTTTTTAACCCCGACGAAGTGGAACGGTTGAAAAAAATCTATTCGCAACCGGGGTATAAGGTAAATGTGCCTTTTGAAAATGACCTGCTTATTGTAGTAATAACATTTGGCATACTGCTGGATACTTTTTTCAGCAGTTCATTGAAGCAATACAAGTAATCACAAACACGATTAAACGAACATATATGATCTTTCAGCACGAACTGGAAAGAAGCCTGAATATGTACAGCGACCGTACGGCAATTGAACAGGGTGATGTGCATATGAGCTATGCGACCCTGTACGCCAAAGCACTTTCAGTAGCAGATTGGTTGTTGAACAACGATTTGCCTTTGCAAACCCCGGTGGGTATTTATATGGATGACCGGGCATCCATCATTCAAGCGATTACAGGTGTGTCTCTTGTAGGTATGGTGTTCGTACCGCTGGACACTGCTTTGCCGGTAGAACGCCTGCATGCCATGGTCTCTCGTGCGGGAATAAAGCAGGTGATCACATGCGGGAACAGGATGACATCGAATCTTTCTGCATTACCGGTGGTTTGTACATTGCTGGAAGAAATAGTTGAATCTGCCGCTGCTGATAAAAGCCCGGTAACACTTCCCCGGTATAATTCCGATGACAGTTTGTATATCTATTATACATCCGGCTCCACCGGTGTGCCGAAAGGTATTGTGGGTAGAAATGCGGGTTTGTTGCAGTTCGTACAATGGGAAATCAACCATTTTGCGATACAGCCGGGTTGCCGTTTCAGTCAGTTTATCAGCCCCTATTTCGATGCATTTCTCCGCGATGTCTTTACACCCTTGTTATCCGGAGGCACCATTTGTATACCTCCTGTAGCAGATGATTTTTTTACAACAGAAAAACTAACTGATTGGGTGGACAAAAATCAGATAAACTGGATACACTGTGTGCCAAGTATTTTTCGCATTCTGAATGGCAACAGACTGAATAAGGAGATGTTTGTTTCCCTACGCTATGTACTCATGTCCGGTGAGCGAATTGTTCCTTCTGAACTGGTGAACTGGTATAACGTTTTTGATTCACGTATACAACTGGTAAATCTGTATGGCGCAACTGAATCCACTATGGTGCGCACCGCTTATCTTATTCAGCCCGAAGATGCACATAAAGCCAAAATCCCGATTGGTAAACCGATCGATGATACATGGCTGGCCGTGCTGAATAAACAGATGAAGCCCTGTAAATTACTGGAACCCGGAGACCTTTATATCGTTTCTGATTTTATCAGCAAAGGTTATGTGGGTGAACCCGAACTTACACAAAGTAAGTTCATCTCACTGACCGACGATGCGGGAGTGCAACGAAAAGCGTATCATACCGGCGACAGGGCACGTAAACTACCGGATGGCACGATCGATCTGCTGGGCAGGGAAGACAGGCAAATTAAATTACGCGGTATACGCATCGAACTGGAGGAAATCGAAAATAAGTTGCTCGCTGTTCCTGGTGTATCGCAGGCTGTGGTGATCAAACATACTGATGAATTGGGCAATGAAATACTGGCAGCATTTATCACGGGCTCAGCTACAGGTGAATTGCCATTAACAGCATTGCAGGAGCAAACCTCGAAATATCTTAGGGAGCGGTTGCCTGAATATATGGTACCAGCCTGTGTGGTGGCCATGGATGCTATGCCTTTGCTTCCAAATGGAAAGATCAATTTGAAGAAACTTCCCGATTATCTGCTTGTAGCCCAAACCGAGCCACCAGCAACACCGACTGAAGAGAAGCTGCACAGTACATGGAAAGAAATAATTGGTGATAAGGAAATCTCCGTGCATGATACTTTTTTTAAAATCGGCGGCAACTCCCTCAGTGTAATGCGGCTTATCAGTTGTATTTACAGGGAATTTTCGGTTCGCATTACACTCAGCGAAATTTTTAGCAATTCCACTATACGCAAACAAGCATTACTGATCGATAACGCGGCACGACAGCTTTCCCTGAAGATTTATCCTGCGGGAAGGAAAGAAATGTATGCTGTAGCTGCGTCTCAGCAACGGCTTTATTTTAATTATGAATTGGATCGAAACAGTGCGGAGTACAATATGCCGATGGCGTGGGAAATTAGCGCAGACGTATCACAGGAACGTATAAAGGAAATTGTTCAGCAACTTATTGACCGGCACGAAAGCCTGCGTACCAGTTTTCATCTCGATAATGGCACTCTTGTACAGAAGATATCCGAGCACGCTAAAGCGGTCATAAGCACCCTTGAAGCCCCTGCATCTGATTCGGGCCAAGCACTGCAGGAGGCAGTACAACCTTTTGACCTAAGCGTACCACCCCTTATACGTGCAGTGATCGTACAACATGCAGGTCGTAAACGCACCCTTCTGATTGATATGCACCATATTATCAGTGACGGAATATCCCAGAGCCTGTTGAGCGATGAGTTCATACGATTGTATAACGGCGAAATATTGCCGGCTGTTGAATATCAGTTTAAAGATTATGCAGAATGGGAACAAGCTTATCGCATGGGGCCAGACTACCAGCAACACCGGGCTTTCTGGGTAAAGAATTTTGCCGGTGGCATTCCAGTACTGCAATTGCCCACCACACGGAATGGTGACGGGCTTTCAACCGCAGCAGGAGAGGAGTGGTTGCTGGTAATGGAAAAAGATAGCCTTCGCGGACTCACAGATCTTTGTACGGATAAGATGACACTCTATTCCTTATTTCTCGCGGTATATTATGCATACATGTTACAGATAACAGGTCAGCATGATTTCGTAATCGGTGTGGCCACTTCCGGAAGAATGCAGCATGAAGTAAAGGACGTGGTGGGTATGTTTGTAAAAACCTTACCCGTCCGATACAGGATTGACGAAAACCTGACTTTTGCAGAATTTGCTTCCGCATTACAATATTATCTGCTGGAAGCGTATAACCACCAGGCCTACGATCTGGCGGACATAGCTGCTGCCGCAGGTGAGCAAACAAGTGAAAAGCGGGAATTGTTCAGCACCGTACTCGCGCTGAATAATTTTGCAGTGTTTGGGGAGCAGGCCGGAGAGCAGGCTTTCAGGCACAAAGACATTCATACCGGGAAAGCAAAATTCCCATTCTACCTTGTCATTGATGAAGCAAAGGATCAGTTTGGTTTCCGGTTTGAATATTCGCAACATTACTTTACCCGGAATGATATTCAATTGCTGGCATCCCGTTTTGAGAAACTCATCCGGAATGTAGCCACCAACCCACATGAGCAGATCCGGCATTATATAAGTGTGAATCAGGATAGCACCCGAAAAGCCAGTAAAGAAGATATCGTATTTAATTTCTGACAGTACAACTATATTTCTCATTCATAATATTTTTTCAGTATGAAAGCAACAACATCATACCTGAATATAGAAGCAGTGCAGGCACATGAGAATGTGGAGGCAAGGGATTACTGGAATGACCAGATGAAAGGTGTTTCATTCATTCCTTGTTTTGACCGTTGCATTACAGGTACATCGAATGATATTCAAACAAATAACACAGATAGAATTGAATTCACCATACCCGTTTCCATAAAAGATAAACTGCATGCAGTCGCTCCTTCTGCAAAAGCGGTACATGTGCTGCTTCTGGGAGCAATGGGGCTCCTCGCCTCGCGGTTTACGATGGCCGGCGATCCGGTGATTTTCACTGTTGACCCGGACCAGGACGATAATTCCTTGGATACTGCTTCATTATTACCGCTGCGAATCAGCGCTGTACAAAGCATGAGCGGCCGCGAATATCTTGTGGCAATGCGCGAACAATTTGTAAATGCGGTTAACCATGCCCGCTATCCACTTTCAAAAAAACTACAGTTAACAACAGATCAAATTCAAGCTGTCCCTGTAATAGCTGCGATGCCCTTTCATTTTGCCGGTGCTGATTCATTTGCACATCTAACTCCCGGTCTTATCCTGTACTATGAAACCGTTCAGACCGGTCTGCTCGTGTTTCAATACAACACAGCTTTGTTCAGTAAGGTAATGATACATACACTGGCGCAATCATACCTGCAACTGCTCACGTCGATGTTGTCGGATATGAATGCCCGGACAGACAGTTATGAACTGATTGGAGATGTTGCAACAAAGGAATTACTGGCAAGGCTGGATAATATACAGGTGGCTTGGCCACGTAATGAAACATTGGTTTCCCTTATCGAAAAGCAGGCAGCCCTTTTGCCTGACAATATAGCTATCACTTTTGAACAAAGCCATCATACCTACCGTGCTATCAATGCAAGGGCCAACCAGTTTGCTGCCATGCTGCGCGAACAGGGTATTGCCCCTAACCAGGTAGTTGGATTGCTGATGGACCGTAATGTGGAGATGCTGGTGGCCATGCTGGGAATCCTGAAAGCGGGTGGTGCATACCTGCCAATTGATCCGGATTATCCGGTGGATCGGAAAAACTACCTCGTGGAAGACAGTCAGACAGCTTGTGTGGTTACCACCCGGGCCGCTTCCGTTGGTTTGCAACAGTCCAACCTATTCCTTTACACAGATGAAATGGACTTAGGCCGGTACGGAACAGAGAACCCTCCCGCTGTAAACACGCCCGATGATCTTTGCTATATTATTTATACATCAGGCACTACAGGTAATCCGAAAGGTGTGATGATTAGCCACTACAATGTGGTGCGTCTTCTTTTTAATGATCAGATGCAGTTTGATTTTTCGGAGGCAGATGTATGGACGATGTTTCACAGCCATTGTTTTGATTTCAGTGTATGGGAAATATTCGGTGCGTTTTGTTATGGCAGCCGGCTTATTATCATTCCTAAAATGATCGCCAGGGATACGGAAGCATTTCTGCAGTTGCTCCGCGATGAAAAAGTAACAATACTGAACCAGACCCCATCTGCATTTTATAACCTCGTACAGGAAGAACTGACATCCGCAATTCACACACTATCGCTCCGGTATGTGATCTTTGGGGGCGAAGCACTGAGTCCGGCAAAGCTTTTATCATGGAGACAGCACTACCCGTTAGTAAAGCTGATCAATATGTTTGGTATTACTGAAACCACCGTGCATGTCACGTATAAAGAAATCGGTGCGTACGAGATTGAACATAATATTTCCAATATAGGTACACCTATTCCCACACTGGCAGTTTATATTATGGATAGTTTTGGTAAACTGCTTCCTGCGGGCTGTGCCGGTGAATTATATGTTGGCGGAGCCGGAGTGGCGAAAGGATACCTCGGAAAAGAAGAGCTGACACAGCAAAAGTTTATTACGCACCCCTATATAGCCGGAGAGCGTGTCTATCGTTCGGGAGATCTGGCCCGTATGTTATTATCCGGCGATCTTGAATATCTGGGGAGAATGGATGAACAGGTGAAGATTCGTGGATTCAGGATTGAACTGGGTGAGATTGAATACCAACTCAGTCACTATCCCGGAGTGCAAAAATGTGCGGTGATTGCACGGGAAGAAGACGGGCAAAAATACCTTGCCGGATATTTTGTGGCTGATACACCGCTCCCGGGTACTGCTTTGCGCGAATACCTGCAGGCGCAATTGCCGGATTATATGGTGCCTTCATTTCTGGTGCAACTCGCGGCTATCCCGCTTACATCGAATGGTAAACTCGACCGCCGGTCATTGCCCGCACCGAAAGCAGCAATCACCGATGACTATGTGGCACCGGAAGGAATAAAGGAAACCACACTGTGTGCAGTATGGCAAAAAGTACTGGGGCTTGAGCGTATCGGTGTCACGGATAATTTCTTTTCCGCAGGTGGCGATTCGATAAAATCAATTCAGATCATTTCCCGGATGCGGGCTGAAGGATATGAACTTTCGGTGAAAGATATTTTTACTCAACAGACAATCCGTTCGCTGGCATCGACAATGCGTGAACGGCATGCGGTATCGGACCAGTCTGAGATCAGTGGAGCCGGATTACTTTCACCGGTACAGTCCTGGTTCTTTTCCACAAAACTGCAGCATACCTATCATTTTAATCAGTCAATACTGCTTGAATTTCCCGAAGGAATTTCTTTTAAAGAAACAGAACGCATTTTTACACAATTACAGGCACATCATGATGCGCTGCGTATGGTTTTCACACAACAGGGTGCCGAGTGGAAAATGGAAACATTGCCTGCACAAAATTTCCCTGTTCGTATCACCGAAGTTGATCTCCTGCATTCCGGCTCAGATACAGCACAAACTGAATATTACTGTAACCTGATTCAATCCAGTGTGGATATCTCAACAGGCCCGCTGATGCGAATGGGCCTTTTTACTATTGAACAGGGCAATCTCCTGCTGATCGTTATACATCACCTGGTTGTGGATGGAATCTCCTGGCGTATACTATTGGAAGATATCGATATCCTACTGGGACAAATTCGGTCAGAAAAACCGGTATCATTACCTCCCAAAACTGATTCCTTTCATCAATGGTCATTACAACTGGAGCAATACAGGCACACACGGGATTACAAAAAAGCTATTAAATATTGGGAACAATGGACAGCGTCTGCCATATGGCCTTCCTTACCGGCAAAAAGCAACAACACCCCGGTTACGATCAGCACAAAACGTACCGTTACAGCAGCATTGAACGCTGCACATACGAATCAGTTTCTCAAACAGATTCACGATCGTTTTGGTACCGGGCCAGATGATATTCTTCTTACTGCATTACAAATGAGCCTGGAAAGAATGTTTGGCGTTGAAAAAGTTTGCATTGCACTGGAAGGACATGGACGCGAAGAGGTCATTCCAGGCATCAATATCAGCAGAACCGTGGGATGGTTTACCAGCATATACCCGGTATGCCTGTCTCGAGGCGATGCAAATGAATTATTGAACAGCCGTATCAAACGTACAAAAGAGCTGATCAGAAAAATACCCAACAAAGGGTTTGATTACCTGTTATGGAAATTCAGCAATGAACAGGAAGCGTTGCGGGAGTCATCACCGGAAGTTTGTTTTAATTATCTCGGTCAGTTCGATACAGATACCAAGGCCACACATTTCCGGATTTCAGGCGGAGAAATGGGTGAAGTACAATCCCTGCAAAATGAATTGCTGTATAAGTGGGAAGTTGCTGCATTGGTATCCGGAGGAGAATTGCGTTTGGTACTCGGGTATTCAGATCTACAGTATGACACAACAGATGCTGAACAACTACTGCAATTATATAAAGCGAATCTGGAAACACTGATTGATTATTGCATCGGGTATGAGAAAAATGAACTGACTCCGGCTGACCTCAGTTATGGCGAATTGTCTGCGGAAGAACTGGAGCAGTTGCAGCAACAGTATGATGTGGAAGATGTATATCCGTTGTCGCCCCTGCAGGAAGGGCTTTACTTTCATTCGCAGGTGGATGAACACTCAGATACCTATTTTGAGCAAATCTCTTTTACGTGGGAAGGCCCGCTGAATATGGATGCAGTACAACTTGCCCTGCAGCAATTGGCGGAACGGTATTCGGTATTACGCACAGCATTTGTACATATTGCACACCCACGTCCCCTGCAGGTGGTGGTGAAACATACAACATTGACCTGTCGCATGGATGATATACGGGGAGAAATGCAGGCGAATAACAGGGAGGAATTGTTACAGCAGTATCGAACGAAAGACCGCTCCGCTAAATTCGATACTGCTCAACCCGGCCTCATGCGGGTATGGATACTACGTACAGGTGAAGAAACCTGGGAATTTTTATGGAGTCATCACCATATTATTATGGATGGCTGGTGTATGGGGCTGGTGATTCGGGATTTTGGAATATTGTACCAGGCTGAATGCAGGAAGCAGCCGATTGCATTACCCCCAGTGAAACATTATGGCGAGTATATCCGTTGGCTGGAAAGAAATGACCGTGAACAATCTGCAATTTATTGGCAGAATTATTTACAGGGGTATGACAAGGCGATTGTATTTCCGCAACGCGACCAGCAGCCGGAGCAGACGGAGAGTACACAACAGCAATCAGTCAAATTTTCACCCGGTCGGGATGTGACGGGAAAGATACATGCTTTGTGTGCCCATCATGCTGTAACACCCAATATCGTATTACAGACAGTATGGGGATTGCTGGCAAGTAAATATAATAACACAGGCGATGTGGTATTTGGTGTGGTGGTATCGGGCAGACCCGGAGAGCTGGAAGGAGTGGAGCAGATGGTGGGACTTTTTATCAATACCATACCCGTGCGCGTGCAATACAATGCCGGTGATACAGTGGTGTCACTAATGACGCGGATAAGAGAGGAAGCCCTGCAAAGCGAGCCGTATCACTATCATTCGCTGGCAGCGATCATGCAGGAAAGTGAAGCCGGAAGAAATCTCGTTTCTCATATTCTCGTGTTTGAAAATTATCCGGTAGAGCAGGAAATTCAGTCAGCACAGGCGCAGGGTGAAAACCTTTACCGGGTTACCAATGCAGCTATTTCAGAATATACCAACTACCCCCTGGCAGTACTCATCACACCGGGAGAAGATTTCAGAATCGAAATACAATATAACAGTCACGTATATGCGCATGAAAAGATCACCGTTATAAAGGAACATTTTCTGCACATTCTGCAGCAGGTGCTGGAGCATCCGGAGCGCCATGCGAATGAAATACAATTAATCACTGCCGGTGAGGAAGAACAAATACTGAAAGTTTTCAATAATACAGCAACCGCATTCCCCGATCAGGCGACAGTTGTGGACCTTTTTGAAGAGCAGGTGGTCAAGACCCCTCACAATATGGCGTTTGTATATAAAGACCAAAGCACGAGTTACCTGGAGCTTTCATTGCAGTCAGCAGCAGTAGCGGAATATTTACGCAATAAATGCCATGTACAACCCGGTGACT
The DNA here is from genome assembly GCA_026391455.1 of Bacteroidota bacterium. Taxonomy (GTDB): domain Bacteria; phylum Bacteroidota; class Bacteroidia; order Chitinophagales; family Chitinophagaceae; genus JJ008. The sequence continues at coordinate 125,516 of JAPLEH010000006.1, read as the reverse complement.
TAGTGGGTGTGCTGATGACGCGGAATGAATATCTCATTCCGGTTTTGTTTGGTATACTCAAAGCGGGAGCTGCATATGTACCGGCAGACCCTTCTTTTCCGAAAGAACGGATTGAGGTAATATTCAAGGATGCTGCGGTCAGGGCCATCATCGCATCTGAAAATCCCGTTGATTTGATATTACCCGCAAACTGCCGTGTCGTTTCACTGAATTCAACGTGGAAAGAAATACTTGCTATGAAACCAGTATTGCCTGCAGGTAAGCATGACGCAATACCAGGTAATCTTGCCTATGTGATATATACATCGGGGACAACCGGCAAGCCAAAGGGAGTAATGATAGAACACCGTTCGCTGGTAAACAGACTTTGCTGGATGCAAAAGAAATATCCGCTTCAGGATAAAGATGTATTAATTCAAAAAACACCCCTTGTATTTGATGTGTCGGTATGGGAGTTATTCTGGTGGTCACAAACAGGCGCCGGATTATGCATGCCTGAACCCGGTGCAGAAAAATTTCCTGAACAAATCAATGAGGCCATTGCAGCACACAATGTTTCGGTGATCCATTTTGTTCCATCCATGCTGTCAGAATACATGTCCGATTTAACAGTGCAATACGATTATGCTTCCATAAAAAGTCTGCAACGTGTTTTTGTTAGTGGTGAGTCAATACGTACCGATCAGGTAAGTCTGTTTGGGGAGACTTTATTTAAACACATAGGTACAGCACTCATAAATCTCTATGGTCCTACAGAAGCCACAGTGGATGTGTCGTATTATGATTGTGACTTTCAAGAAACAATCCCTAGAAATATACCCATAGGCAAGCCGGTATACAATACCACGTTAATCGTATGTGACAGAAATATGCAGTTGATGCCTGTTGGTGTGACAGGTGAATTATGTATAGGAGGAGTGGGGCTTGCGAGAGGATATCTCAATAATCCTGAGTCAACCTATCAGAAATTCAGAAATCATTATTTGGGTAATGAGCAACGGTATTATTGTACAGGTGATCTTGCCCGCTGGCTGCCAGATGGCAATATCGAATACCTTGGACGGCTTGATCATCAGGTGAAAGTACGGGGCTTCCGTATTGAAACTGATGAGATCGAATTCGCACTTTCAGCTATTGCAGGTATTAAGCGAAGCCATGTGATTGCAAAAGGAAAAGACAAAGAAAAATGGTTGTGTGCATATTACGCTGCAGAAAAGGCCTTTGATAGTAATGAGCTCAGGCATGCGTTGATGCAAACATTACCATCCTACATGATACCCGCCTTCTTTGTTCATGTAAATGAATTCCCGTTGTCGCCCAATGGGAAGCTGGATCGTAATGCATTGCCTGATCCAATGCTAACTTCGGAAATACAATCGCCACAAACATTCAGTGAATTGGAACTGCAACTGCTGGAGATATGGGGGATCGTATTAAGAACAGATCCGCAAAAGATAAGCATACACGCTAATTTTTTTGAAGTGGGAGGTGATTCCATCCGTATACTAAACCTGAAAAGACTGATCAATACAACAATGAGCCTTCAGGTTACAGCAGCGGATGTATTCCGGCATCCCACCATTGCATCATTTGCTTCATTTCTCAATGGGCATAACAGTAATCAGGAAGCTTATCAGGAAGAACTTTCACGCGAAGCAGATGAAATGAACGACGCGATCAATCTTTTCACCAATGACTAAATAAACAGCAATGAGCCAGTATACAGGTCTGGAAATAGCGGTAATCGGAATGGCGGGTAAATTTCCCGGTGCGGGGAATGTGCGTTCTTTTTGGGAGAACCTGGCCAATGGTGTGGAATCGATCACTGCATTGGAAGAAGAAGCAATCATCGGGGAGAAAGGGAACCGAAGTGGACTGGACAGTCCGTTTTATGTAAAGGCCAATTCATTTGTTTCGGGAAAAGAATTTTTCGATGCAGCATTCTTTGGTTACAGGCCTGAAGAAGCCGCGCTGATGGATCCACAGATTCGATTATTCCATGAAATATGTTGGCAGGCAATCGAAGACGGTGGTTATAATGTGGAGACGTATGCCGATAAGATAGGATTATTCGCAGGGGGTAATGCCAACCTGAGCTGGCAGGCTTTCTCAGCATTTGAAAACCGGAATAATGAAGTGGATGCCTTCACTGGTTCTCTTCTCCGGAATATCAATTATCTCTGTTCTACGGTAGCTTATAAGCTCAATCTAACAGGCCCGGTATCTTTTGTTAACACTGCATGTTCCACTTCATTAGTAGCTATTCAACAAGCATGTGTGAGTCTGCTGTTGCGTGATTGTAAAATGGCGCTCGCCGGAGGTGTAACAATCAATAATCATACATACGAAGGATATGAATACCAGGAAGGTATGATCTATTCACGCGATGGTCATTGCAGGCCATTTGACCGGGAAGCAAGTGGTACAGTGGGTGGTGAAGGTTGCGGAGTGGTATTATTAAAAAGGCTGGATGATGCAATAAAAGACAGGGACCATATTTATGCAGTCATAAAAGGTGGTGCGGTGAATAATGACGGACATGAAAAAGTATCCTTTACTGCCCCCAGTGCAAATGGCCAGTATAAAGTAATTGCCAAAGCGCTGAAAACAAGCCGGGTTGAACCACATACTCTTTCCTTTATAGAAGCTCATGGCACAGGAACCAGCCTCGGCGATCCCATTGAAGTGGATGCGCTCAATAAAATATTAGGGAAAAGTAAAGAGCCTTATTGCGCCCTTGGTTCGTTGAAAAGTAATGTCGGTCACATGGATGCTGCGGCCGGAGTGGGAGGCTTTATCAAAACCGCATTGTCGCTGCATCACCGGCAACTTACTCCCACCTTACATTATCAGTCTCCGAACCCCGCTATCGATTTCGAAAACAGTGCCCTTTATGTAAATACAGTTTTAAAAGAATGGAAACATACGGATCACCCGTTACGAGCAGGCGTGAGTGCGTTTGGTATCGGTGGCACCAATGCGCATCTGATACTTGAAGAAGCACCCGTGAGAACAGCTTCATCGCCCGGACAGGAAACACTGGTTATGGTGTTTTCGGCGAAATCACCGGACGCCCTGCAACAACAGATCAGGCAATTCAGGGAGTATTGCATTTCCACTCCGGATTTAAATCTGGCAGATGCAGCCTATACACTGCAGACAGGACGTGCTTCATTTCCTTACCGCAAATCATTTGCCTGCAACAGCAGAGAAGAGCTGATTGCCGCATTGGGAGCCTATGAAGTACCGCCAACAATTTCACCGGTTTCGGAACGCAAAAAAAAGAAGATCGTTTTTCTGTTTCCCGGACAGGGTGCACAGTACAGTGGTATGTTTGAAGCACTATATCGTGATGAGCCCGTCTTCAGCAATGAAGTACAGCAATGCATCAGCTGGGTCCATGATCAGCTTGGAACAGATCTCGCGCCTGTATTATTCCCCACTGGAACTCAGTCCGCGTTGATTCACCAGACGGAATATACACAGCCTTGTCTGTTTATAGTTGAATATGCACTGGCCCGTTTGCTCATGCATTATGGTTTGCAACCCGATGCAATGATCGGCCACAGTATTGGTGAATATACTGCTGCCTGTATCAGTGGCATCTTCACACGTGAGCAATGCCTTTTACTGGTTATGAAAAGAGGTCAATTAATGCAGCAATCGGCAAAAGGTGCGATGCTGAGTGTTGTTGCTAATACAACAGAAGCCCGTTCTTTTCTTGAAAAACATCCCGCTGTATCGCTTGCGGCAGTGAACAGCAGTAATGCGGTGGTATTTGCAGGAGCTTCTGATTCGATAGAACAATTGCAGCAGGATGTTATAGCAAAAGGATTTACCGCAAGGTTGCTCAATACATCACACGCCTTTCATTCTGCCAGTATGGATGGTATACTGGAAGCATTCACCAGAATGGTACAGGGTGTGAACGCGAATGCGCCGCTCATACCGGTGTTCTCCAACCTCACCGGTGAATTGCTTACTGCAAAGGAAGCCACTGATCCTGCATACTGGAGCCGTCATTTGCGGGAGACTGTCCGCTTCAGTGAGGGTGCAGGTACAATAATGAAAGAGGAAGATATTCTTTTCATCGAAGCGGGGCCGGGGAGGGCGCTTGCTGGTTTTATCCGTTCACACGAGAAGCGCAAACCGGCACACATTATCATCAACGCAGGCAGGCACAGTCAGGAAGAAGGCGTTAGTGATACGAAAGCTTTTTACCGGATGTTGGGAGAAGCATGGACAGCTGGCGCATTCGTTGATTGGAATAACCTGTACACTGCACAACAACGCAACAGGATTCCGCTTCCTGCATATTGTTTTTTACAAGTGACCTATCCGGTGAATGTGAATATGGAGCAGATGCTGTCGCAGTTAGGTGGCAAACGAACAGATCAGAAAGCGCCCGCAGTTAAAGACTGGTTCTATTTTCCTTCCTGGGAGATGGCAACATTCACTACGAAAGATGCAGAATATAAGCCAGCCAAAACAATAGTGTTTCATTCTGGTATGCAATTGCCAGTGAACATTGTGGAGAAACTGAAACAACTGGGAGGGGAAATAGCTGTAGTTACCAGCGGAACAGCATTTGACCAGTCTGCTCCATTGTGCTATCAGCTTAATCTTCATCAACCAGATACGATTGTGCAATTATTCCGGTCACTCACACAGGATAATTTTATGCCTGATTTATTCCTGTATGTAGCCGGTGAAATGAAGCAGCATGACAGTTTACCAGAGGAGGAGGATATTGCAGCGGAGTATTATTTTTTCCTGCAAATGATCAGAATTGCCATGCAGCAATCCGGATCGGTACTCAGGAAAATAGTACTGGTGACAAAAGACTTACATCCGGTGCTGGATCATTCAATACAGGGTGTTTCTTCCGCACTGTTGTCAGGCGCGTTGAAAGTGTTGCCACAAGAGTATCCCTCGCTTTCCGCCACACATATCGATATCAGCACGGATTCAACAACCGATGAAGCAACCGCAACAGATGCCTGCCTCGAAATTCTTTCCGCTAATACCGGTCAGGTAATTTCTTACCGTCACGGAAGGAAATGGGAGCGCTCTTTTTATAAAGCGAAAAACGTACAGGCTGTCAGGAAGCCTTTTATAGAAAAAGGTGTTTACCTTATTACGGGCGGTTTGGGTATGGCAGGATCATTGCTTGCTGAACACTTAATAGAGGAGTACCGGGCAACGGTGGTGCTTTGCGGTAGAACAACTATTCCGGCATTAAAAGACAATACCGGAACGCGGGGTAAACTTTACCAGCAATGGGAAAAATTACAGCAACTCGCGAAAAAAAATGCAGCACAGGTTCACTACTATTCCTGTAATATGGCCAGCCTGACTGAATTGACCGCAGTGGTAACTGCAGCCGAAAAAATCAGCGGAAAAATTGACGGTGTATTTCATACCGCCGGTGAAAAGCCCGGAGATGAAATACATTTATGCACGGAACAAAGCCTGGCAGAGATCCGCAATTATTTCGAAGCCAAAACAACTGGTGTACATCATTTGTATAGGGCGCTGGAAAATATTCCTACCGGATTTGTACTGTTGTTTTCTTCCATTGCCACACAACTGGGTGGTATCGGATTTGGTGCGTATGCGGCTGCCAATAATTATATGGATTATTTTGTTGCGCAGCGGAAAAGCAAAGGTCTTTGCAAAAACTGGCTGTCAATCGATCTTGACGGACTCGATCCCGAGCATGACCGTGCTCCGGTACTGATCGGTAAAAAAGAACTTATCGATACCATAACACTTGCGATTACCTGTTTGCAACAGGGGCAGGTGGTCATTTCCACCCGGGATTTGCAAACACGTGTACAAAACTGGATCAACCGTGCTGAACCCAATGAATCAACGGATGAGCAGAACGCCGAAATACTGCCGGCGGATAAAAGGGAAACTTTACTTCAACAGATACAGGATCCGGTACAGGATAAAATGCTCAGGCTCTGGAAACTATTCTTTGGAAAAGATACGATCGGTTTACAGGATGATTTCTTTGAAACAGGAGGCGATTCACTCAAAGCACTGACCATCCTGAAAAGAATACAAAAAACATTTGATATTGATATCTCCATTAAAGATTTTTATGCAAATGCCACCATAGCATCGCTTTGTAAAAAGATACAGGAACAAAAAGGCAACGTGCAGGAACCGGATACTGATACCGAAAATGGGCTGCCCAACACACCAGAAAAAGAAGTTTACCAACTCAGTCCTGCACAGTTACGCATGTATTTTCTGCAGGAACTCGAAAATGAATCAACTGCCTACAATCTTACGCACGCTGTATTACTGAAAGGTGAAATTTCGGAAGAAAAAATCAACAATGTTTTTAATCAGCTGCTGCAAAAGCATGAAATACTTCGCACTGCCATAGTAACACACGAGGGGGAGGTAAGGCAGCGAATACTGAAAGCGATCTCTTTTGAACTGGAGGAAATACCCTCAAAGGGCAATTCACCCGCAGAGGCTATTACAACATTTGTCCGCCCCTTCGATCTGTCACAGGCTCCGTTGATCCGTGCCGGAGTATTCCGGATATCATCAGCAGAAGCCATACTGGTGGTGGACATGCATCATATTGTAACAGACGGCATCTCCTTTAAAATCCTGATCCATGATTTTATTAAAGCATACAGCGGAGAGCAACTGACGGAACAGCGGATCCAGTATAAAGATTATGCGGAGTGGCGGCAAACGGAAGCACTGCGTTCACGAATGGCAGCACAAAGGGATTTCTGGATACAGGAGTTTTCGGATGAAGTGTCTCCCCTTGAGCTGCCGTATGATTTTCCCAGACCGTCCATCAAAAGTTACGACGGTACCCTCTTTACCTGTTCGATTTCTGAAAACCTCGTGAAAGAACTGCGGCAATATGCTGCACAACAAAATACATCGCTCTTTATGCTGTTGTATGCGGCATATTATGTGGTGCTTTCAAAATTAGCTAACAACACAGATATCGTGGTGGGCACGGTTACTTCTGGTCGTGAGCATGCTGACCTGGAGCAGGTAATGGGCATGTTTGTCAATACGCTGCCTGTACGCAATTTTCCTGAAGGGGAATTACATTTTACAGCGTTTTTGCAACAGGTGAAAATAAAAACACTCACTGCGATAGATAACCAGGACTTCCCTTATTATGAATTGCTGGACGAATTGCAGGTGGTAAGAGACAATGGGCGTAACCCACTTTTTGACACCCTGTTCGTATTTGAAAATGCAGATGCGCCGGTAGTTGAATTACCCGGTCTTTCCATCTCCGGGTATCAAACAGGCAGCACGATGGCCAAATTTGACCTGATGCTGACTGCCGCCGAAGCAGCTCAGGGACTTGACCTGACCTTTGAATATTGCACAGCGCTATTTAAACAAGAAACTATAGCCGGTTTTGCAGCAGGGTATCAACGGATCCTGCAGGAAATAGTACTTGATGCTGCAAGGCCAATTTATGCTATCCCTGTAATGAGTGACAGCGAAGAACAGCATATCGCTTCCCTGCTGGATTATACAAAAGTGAACAGTCCCGATCATAAAGCTATAGTTGAATTATTTGAAGAACAGGTGGCCCGGACACCCGCTCACATTGCCCTTTCCATGGGAGGCGAACAACTGAGCTACCGTGAACTGAATGAGAAGGCGGCACGCCTGGGCGTATTATTGCAGCAACAGGGTGTAAAACCGGATACACTGGTTGGATTGCTGATGGAAAAGTCCGTCAATATGGTAGTCGCCATTATGGGTATTCTCAAAGCCGGTGCAGCCTATCTGCCAATGGATACAGCCTATCCTGAAGACCGTATTGTTTACCTGCTGCAGGATAGTAATGCAGCCGCACTCATCACCGATGCGGATTCAAAGCCTGTACATGCTTTCAAAGGTGCGGTGATACCATTTTCGGAAACTGTATTGCAACAGGCAGAGCCGGCAAAGTTGGTTCGTCAATATCAGCCGGATCATCTTGCTTACGTTATTTATACATCTGGTACTACCGGCAATCCCAAAGGTGTGATGATCGAGAACAGGAATGTAGTGCGTTTGCTTTTCAATGAATCATTTCAATTTGATTTCAATGACCGGGATGTATGGACGCTCTTTCACAGCCAGTGTTTTGATTTCAGTGTGTGGGAAATTTTCGGGGCACTGTTGTATGGGGGAAGACTGGTAGTGATTCCAAAAGAGACCGCGCGTGACTCCAACCTTTTCGCACAGTTGCTTGCGGATGAAAATGTAACTGTACTTAACCAGACACCGGGTGCATTTTACCAGTTGCAGGAAGAAATATTTGAGTCAGGTATCACAAAGTTATCGTTGCGCTATGTAATATTTGGTGGTGAAGCATTAAGCCCTGGTAAGTTACAACAGTGGGTCAATTGTTTTCCTGTCGTGCGAATGATCAATATGTTCGGTATTACCGAAACCACTGTGCATGTAACCTATAAAGAGATCGGTGCAGAAGAGATTGCACGCAATATCAGTAATGTGGGAAAACCCATTCCCACTCTGGCGGTATACCTGCTCAACGAATATCAACAGTTGGTGCCACGCGGTACCATTGGTGAAATATGTGTGGGCGGCGGAGGTGTGGCAAGGGGATATCTGAACAGACCTGAACTGAATGCTGTAAAATTCATCACCAATCCTTTTTGTAAAAACGAACGATTATACCGTTCGGGAGATCTCGGGCGAATAACTCCCGAGGGGGATATTGAATACCTGGGCAGAATGGATCACCAGGTAAAAATCAGGGGACACCGCATCGAACTGGGTGAAATTGAACACAGACTACGTTCTTTTCCGGGTGTAAAGGAAGCTATAGTACTAGCGCCGGAAATGAATGGGAGTAAACAATTGGTGGCCTATTTCGTTGCGGTTGCAAAACCCGATATTACAGGACTGAGAGAATACCTGCAGCATCAGTTGCCGGTATATATGGTACCTGCTTATTTTATGCAGGTGCCGGCAATACCTTTGAATGTAAATGGAAAGGTAGACAGAAAAAAATTACCGCTACCGGAAGCAACAGTAGAGAATGAATATGTGGCCCCTGAAACCGCCGAAGAAAGATTGCTGGCTGATATCTGGGAAAAAGTATTAGGGCTTACAAAAGCTGGTGTAACAGATAACTTTTTTGCAGCCGGTGGTGACTCTATTAAATCCATTCAGATTATTGCAAGGATACGCACAGCGGGATATGCGCTTACCGTAAAAGACATATTTGTTAGCCAGACGATCCGGTACCTCGCAGGAGTCATGAAACCGCTGCGGTCTGTGGCTTCACAGGAAATGGTATCCGGCGAGGCATTGCTCAGTCCGGTACAAGAATGGTTTTTTGGCACACCCCGCCCTAATTATCATCATTTCAACCAATCGGTGTTACTCCGTTTCAATGAGGATATATCCGCCGCATGGATACAACAGATCTTTAAGCAACTTACTTCGCACCATGATGCACTCCGGATGGTGTTTAAGCAGGATATCACAGGCTGGAAGGCGAAATACAACGATACAACCGCCACACTGTATACACTTGATACGCAGGATCTGTCTGATGAAGCTGATCCGCTTGCTGTGATGCAGCTTCATTGCGAACGCATACAGCAAAGTATCAATCTGCACGAAGGACCGTTGGTAAAACTTGCCTTATTCCGGCTCGGAGAGCAGGGTAACCGGTTGCTCATCGTTATTCACCATCTTGTTATAGACGGTATATCCTGGAGAATTCTCTTTGAAGATATTCAGACATTATATAACGGCCTGAAGCGAAACGAAGCATTACGATTGCCACCCAAAACGGATTCGTACCAGCGATGGACCTCGGGCATCCGCGAATACATTAAAACGGAAGCGTACAAAGAAGGGCTTACCTATTGGAAAGAAATACTCAACGAACCCTCGGCAAGTATCCCCGTTCTTACCACACAGAGAGGCACTTTGCACGATCTGAATGGAGAATCATTTGAACTCAGTACTGATGTCACAAGCCGCCTGCTGAAAGAAGCAAATCAGGCATTCAATACCAATATTAATGATTTGTTACTCGTATCGTTGTTACAAACGTTGCACGAGCTGTACAGGTTACCCTCTGCAGCAATTGTCATGGAAGGGCATGGCCGTGAAGAAGTAGTTGGTGATACAGTGGTGGATCGTACCATTGGCTGGTTTACCAATCTTTTTCCCTTCACAATGCGCTTGCCGGTCCCTGATGACAGTTTAGCAGGTTGGGTTCGCTATGTAAAAGAAGCCTATCGCGGGATTCCCAACAAAGGAATGGACTATCTTCTGGCTGCCTTTGTGCAAAAGGAAATAAAACCGGCAGAAGCGGAAATTTGTTTTAATTATCTCGGACAGTTTGATGCAGATATCAGCGGTGAAGATTTTGTAGTAGCCGATGAGTTCAATGGACATAATAAATCACAGGAAAGCAGTGCAGAATACCTGCTCGAGTTTTCTTCATTGATATCTGGCGGAAAATTCAGGCTTCAGTTATTTTACGACAGTAAACGGTTTGATCAGCTATCAGTAGCTGCATTGCTCAGTCGATACCAGCATAACCTGACAGCAATAATTGATTATTGCTGCACGTGTCAACGCAGCGTACTCTCTCCTTCGGATCTGATCTTTAAGAAACTTACCATCAGCCAGCTGGATCATTTGCAGGAACAGGCACCTGTTCAAAATATCTACCCGCTCACACCCATGCAGGAAGGGTTGCTCTTTCAATCATTGGTAAACGAAGAGAGCAGTGCGTATTTCGAGCAAATGACATATTGCTGGGAAGGGAAACTGGATAAACAGGCATTGATACGAACCATGCAGCAACTCGCTGATCGGCATGAAGTATTGCGTACATCCTTTGTGCATCAAGGAATGTCCCGGCCATTACAGGTGGTTTGGAAACACCGTGAACCGGTAATTCGTTTTATTGATCTTCCGGAGCAAGATCAGGCTTCCCGCTCCGCTGCTATTGTTGGTTACCAGCTTGCAGACAGAAAAGAAGGTTTTGCCATTAGTGGTACGGAACTTCTACGCCTCACAGTTTTGCGTTCTGCAGCAGATAAATACCATTTTATTTGGAGTCATCATCATATTCTCATGGATGGCTGGTGTATGGGAGTGATTGTTAACGATTTTGCCGCCCTTTACCGCCAGGAACTTACAGGTACTAAAGCATTACTCAAAAACACCGAACCTTACGCCGGCTATATAGAATGGCTGCAAAAGCAGGATCAGTCACAATCGCGGACTTACTGGCAGCATTATTTATCCGGCTATGAAAACCGGATCGTATTTCCCGGGCAAAAAAAGAAAATTGCCGGCAATAATAAAGACCAGCATTCCTCCATGCATATCGAACTGGGTGAGCAGCTGACGGACGCAGTAAAAGCAATCAGTACACAAGGCGGTGTTACCATCAATATGGTCATGCAGGCGCTTTGGGGTATCCTGTTGTGTAAATATAATAATACGTCCGATTCGGTGTATGGTGCGGTTGTATCCGGAAGGCCTCCGCATATCAGGGGTGTCGAACAGATGGTGGGTTTATTTATCAATACCATACCTGTACGTATCAACTATCAGCAACAGGATAGTTTCGCAACATTACTGGCCCGTGTGAAAGAAGATGCCATGGCCGGAGAACCATACCATTATCATCCGCTGGCAGATATACAATCCACGAGCGAACTGAAAGGAGAGCTTGTCAATCATATCCTGGTATTTGAAAATTACCCGCTGGCTGAAGCAATGACATCCTGTGATGAAACTGTTGCACCCTATACGATAACAGATCTGGAAGTATTTGAACAAACCAATTATGACCTATCGGTCATGATGATTCCCGGCAAATCGCTGCGCATCATACTGCACTACAATGAGGCCGTATTCGATGCAGCCGCAATACAACGAATAGCGGGTCATCTTAGCTACCTCACGGAACAGTTTTGCCGCGAGCCGGAACGTATTGTTACAACTACTCCGGTTATTACAGGCGAAGAAAAACAAGAACTTTCCCGTTTTAATCCTGCGCCCGTGCAGTATGACACTACGACCGGTATAATTGAGCTGATAGAACAACAGGCATTGCTTCGTCCGGATTTTACCGCCGTTCAATACAGGGATCAGTCATTGTCTTATCATACATTGAACGCACTGGCCGATGGACTTGCTCTGCAGATACAGGAACGGGTATCAATTCACCCCAATGATGTGATTGCAGTTATGACCGGCCCCTCTGCAGAAATGATGGTGATGCTGACAGCTGTGTTGAAACTAGGATGCACATATCTGTCGCTTTCACCGGATACGCCACCTGCACGGAATAAAGCCGTGTGCAATGATGCCGATCCCCGTTTATTATTGCTGCACAGTGATACAGCAGCTACGATTAATCCGGAAGACCTGCCTTTGCCTGCAGCGCGTATCATACCGGTACACCTTTCATCTGTTACACCCGCAGCCAGGCCTGTTTCATACAACAGGTTGCCGCCCGCAGACAGCCTTATTTATTTGTTATATACATCGGGTACCACCGGTATGCCCAAAGGAGTGGAGGTGCGCACTTCGGGTATTCTAAATATGATTCATTTTTATGCGGATGCATTTAATGTGGTTCCCGGTACAAGGATCAGCCAGATTGCAAACATTCTTTTTGATGCATCGGCCTTTGAAATGTGGCCCTGCCTGGCAAAAGGCGGAACCTTGCATATAGCGCCTGCAGAAGAAAGAATGGATGTCACACTGATGGAAAACTGGCTCCTCGATCAGCAGATTCAGATTACATTTCAGCCTCCCGCCATAGCGGAAATGCTGTTGCAGAAAAAATCATTCCTGCAGGAAGCACATGCACTCACTGTGATGAATGTGGCGGGTGATGTTTTCAATTATACCATGCAGGAACGGTTACCTTTCCATTTGTACAATTTGTATGGCCCTACGGAAGATTCAGTGTGGACCACATGGAAGGAAGTATTACCCGATGCACCAACGGATAGCTATTCGATCGGCAGACCTGTCGCTAACCGGCAATTGTATGTACTGGATAATCACCTGCAACTGTTGCCCGTTGGTTGTACCGGTCAACTGTTTATTTCAGGTGCAGGATTGGCAAAAGGGTATTTGCATAATGAAACACTCAATGCAGAGAAATTTATTCCCAATCCTTACCTGCCAGGTCAACGGATGTACCGCACCGGCGATCTGGCACGCTGGATGCCGTCCGGAGAGATTCAGTTTATAGGGCGTGCTGATTTACAGGTGAAGATAAGGGGATTCCGTATCGAGACAGGCGATATTGAGTCAGCCCTGTATGCATACGACGGCATACAACAGGCTGCAGTGGTGCCGCTTGAAAGAAACGGTCATAAATACCTGGTTGCCTATTATACGGCTGTCACCCTGGTCAATGTTAATGAACTGAAAGGCGCATTATCACTTACACTTCCGGCCTATATGGTGCCCGCCTTTTATGTGCAAATGGAAAAATTGCCACTCAATCAAAGTGGAAAGATCGACCGCAAGGCATTACCCGCACCGGCACCCGCTAAAAAAGTGACTGCCGAACCGGTTCCGGATAATAAGGTATTTCAAATAGTAATCGAAATATGGGCCGCTATATTGGGAATTGAAAAAGAAATGATCAGTATTCGTGACAACTTCTTTGAGATTGGTGGAAACTCGATTAAACTCATGCAGATGGTGAATGAAATAAACACGCAACTCAATACTTCGATCACCGTGGCAGCGATATTCAACTATCCGTATATCACCCGCATAGCTGAATACATAAACGGAAAGAACGAGACAAACGCTCAGCCGGTTTCCGGTAAAGAAAGGGAAAAAGTAAAGAATACCCTGAATGTGCTGCAGAAAATAAGACAAAAGCAATAATCATACTGAACTGCCCGTGTTATATCAACCGCGGCATTTTATGAATTCATTTAATACCTGTATTACATGGAAATAGAACAATACACAGGATTAGAAATAGCCGTGATCGGAATGGCAGGTCGTTTTCCCATGGCTGATACCATTGAGACCTTCTGGGAAAACCTGCGGACCGGGCGTGACTGTATAACAGATTTCTCCCGCGAGGAGTTGCTGGCCCGTGGTGTTACTGAGGAGGAATTATCTGATGAACACTATGTGCCTTCGGCAGGCTACCTGCACAGCAAGGAATACTTTGATGCTGCATTTTTTAATTACCGGCCTGCCGAAGCGGCTCTGATGGATCCCCAGTTGCGGATCTTTCATGAATGTTGCTGGGAAGCACTGGAAGATTCCGGTTATGCATCACTGTTAGACAGTGTCCGCACAGGTCTTTTTGCCGCAGGAAGCCCGAATATCAACTGGCAGCTCTATGCACAGTACATGAACAGGCAGGGTGAAGTGGATCATTTTACAGCTATTAACCTGCAGGACATCTCTTTTTTAAGCACACGTATTTCATATAAGCTTAATCTGAGGGGGCCTTCCGTGTATCAGCAAACGGCCTGTTCTTCTTCGCTTGTTACTGTACATCAGGCCTGCAGCAGCCTGTTGCTGGGCGAATGTGATATGGCCATTGCCGGTGGTATAACCATCAGTAATTCCAGGAAGGGCTACATCTACAAAGAAGGAATGATCTATTCGCCAGATGGGCGTTGCAGGGCTTTCGATAATGAATCCGGTGGTACCGTGTCAGGTGAAGGAGCTGGTGTGGTAGTACTCAAGCGACTTTCAGATGCCATACAGGACCGCGATAATATTTATGGTATCATAAAGGGATCTGCTATCAACAATGATGGCAGCGATAAAATGGGGTACAGCACACCGGGTGTAAGCGGACAATCAGATGTACTACGAAAAGCACTGCAAATGGCTGCAGTGGACGCATCTTCTGTTACCTATATCGAAGCGCATGGTACCGGTACCGTATTGGGAGATCCGGCAGAGGTGGAAGCATTGAATGCGGTTTATGGCACTGCATCCAACCGGGGCAAAGCACAATGCGCACTGGGCTCTGTAAAATCTTCCATGGGCCATCTCGATAATGCTGCAGGTGTGGCCGGGCTTATTAAAACCTTACTTGCGTTAAAGCATAAAACTATTCCAGCCAGCCTCCATTTTAAACAACCCAATCCAGCGATACCATTTTTAAATGGGCCTTTCTATGTCATCGCAGAAACCAGTCCCTGGCAAACAGATGTATTGCCACGAAGGGCTGCTGTAAGTTCATTTGGTATTGGTGGCACCAATGCACATATCATACTGGAAGAAGCACCCGGTATCCCTGCATCCGCAGATAGCGGAGAACCGCAGTTGCTGCTGCTTTCAGCGAAAACAAAAGAAAGTCTTGCACGTATATCCGGAACAATGCGGGAATATCTTTCGCTCCGCAATGAAACAAGTCTTGCCGACCTCTGCTACACCCTGCAGCAGGGCAGAGTACGGTTTCAACACAGGCTCGCTCTGGTTTGCCGCGACAAAGAAGAAGCTATTTCCATGCTGCAATCCGGAAATGTGCAACAGCATTCTGGAATTGCGAATAAGGAAGCAATTCAGCAAACCGTATTCATGTTCTCCGGACAGGGTAGTCAGTATCCGGGCATGTGCCGCGGGCTTTACCAGGCTAACGAACTGTTTCGCCGGGAAGTGGATCAATGCCTGGAAATCGCAACACAATTCACGCGGCTCCCGTTGAAGCAGGCATTGTTTTCCCAAGACGATGACACTGCTGAAGCACAGTTACGCAACACCGCTTTTACGCAACCGCTTTTATTTATTACAGAATACGCACTGGCACGAACGCTGATGGCGTATGGTATAAAGCCCGATATAATGATTGGCCATAGTATTGGCGAATATGTGGCCGCAACTATCAGTGGTGTATTTTCGCCCGAAGATGCACTACGCCTGGTTATCTGTCGCGGCGAACTGATGAGCAGTGCAGGTACAGGCCGTATGCTCAGCATTGAGATCAGTGAGACAGCAATAAAAGAAGTACTGAAGGGTTTTCCGGATATTGAAATATCAGTGATCAACAGTCCCGGTTCATTGGTGGTGTCCGGTACTGATGCAGCAATTGTTTCGCTCACGGAAAAATTAACTACAGAAGGCTATACCTGCAAACCGGTAAATACTTCTCATCCGTTTCACAGCCGTATGATGGAATCAGCATTACGGCCATTGGAAGAAGCTTTTCAAAAAATTGCAATACATCCCCCAACCATTCCGTATATCTCGAACCTAACCGGTGAGCTTGTCTCCTTTGTACAAATCAATGACCCTGCATATTGGAGTGCACAACTGCGTCATGCGGTTCAGTTTTCTAAAGGCATGGATAATATACTACAGCAGGGACCCGCAGTGCTGATCGAAGCCGGGCCTGGCAGAACACTTTGTAATTATGCAGCACAAAGTAATTACTATAGTACGGAACACAGCACTGTAAACATGGTACGCCATGCCCGGCAACAGGTAACAGATGACAGCTACTTTACGGAAAAAATAGGCCTCCTGTGGCTCCGGGGTTTGAATCCAGATTGGGAAAGTTACCATCAGGGTAAAGAACGCAAAAGAGTATCCGCACCTGTATACAGTTTTGAGAAAACAAGTTATCCAGCCAACGTGGATGCATACGAGCTTATCAGTAGGGAACTAATGAAAGGAACTGCACCGTTAAGGAACAACCCGGAAGAATATATCTTCCGGTTGCAATGGCAGGGTGCTCCGGTACATGTGCCGGCTACACCAACTGCGTTAAGCAACAGTACCGTGTTGCTTTTTGCAGATAGCGATGAAACAGCTTTTGTTTACCGGGATATACTTGCTCTTGCCGGCTATGCCAGTATTACCATTACACCTCATACTTGTTTTGAAAAATGGAATGAAACAAGCTTTGGTATTGAACCAGGCAATGCAGAGCAACTGCAGCAACTACTGCCTGTACTCCTTCAGTCCGGATATGCGCCGGAAAACATAGTATGGGTCACTGGTTCTGCTACTCCGGATATGCGTGATGCTGCTGTTGTGAAAACTTCGCTGGACTGGCATTATCTCTCACTCTGTTATGTGGCACGTGCCATTGTGGAAGCCGGTTATAAAGGGAAATCAAAAATGCTGGTTGTCAGCAATCAATTGTGGCAGGTATTTCAGACAGACCAGGTAAACCCGCTTCATACCAGTATTCTCGGGCCGGTAAAGATCATCCCCGTGGAATACACGGCTATTCAATGTAAGATCATTGATGCTGGTATTGAAGACAGAGGCACAGATAAGCGTCAATGGGCCCGCATCCTGACTTATGAATTGCAGCATCATTGGGATGATACCCAGGTGGCATACAGGTATGGCAACAGGTGGATACCAGTTTATAAAGAACAGGATATCCGAACAGCTCCGTCAATCAGTGAAGTACTGCCGGATGAAAAAGTTTATTTGGTGGCAGGTGGTCTCGGTGGAATGGGGCTGACAATCGCCGGGCATCTCGCTGTGCAACACCGTGCAAATGTGTTTGTGCTTCACAGAAGTCATTTCCCTCCGGAAGAAGTATGGCAGGATATACTAAAAGAAGAAATAGAAGGTAGTAATTTATCTGTTCAGTTAAAAAAATTAACAGAGATACGCGCGGCTGGTGGTAAGCTTCAACTATGCCGGGTGGATATCACGGATGCACAACAGGTGAAAGACTGCCTGCGTGATATACAGGAGACAGCCGGTGTAGTAAAAGGACTCGTTTGGGCCGCCGGTGAAATTGATTATGGCGGAACAATTTACAAACGCACAAAAGAAGATTATCTGAAGTACACCGATTCAAAGATAAAGTCGCTGTGCATATTCGAACAGGAACTGGATATACATCAATTGGACTTTCTCGCATTGTTTTCTTCTATGGGAAACCTCTTTCACCAGGTTAAATTCGGTCAGGTGGCTTATAACACGGCCAATGAGTTTTTATCAGGGTATGCAACATATGCTGCAGCCCGCTACGCAACCCGTGCTTTTACCATACACTGGTGTGACTGGCTCGATACCGGAATGAGTGTACGAAGTATCATGAAGGAAAAGGGATTGGATGATATCCGGGAAGTAAACAGGGCCATCGGATCCGGTGGCATAAAAGCAAAAGAAGGCATCGCCATATTTGATCTTTGCCTCGCCCATTCAGACAACGGATATTATATCAATAAGAAAGATATTGGCCTGGAAATGGCACAATATGCATTGCAGGCAAAGCAGCAAACTGATGAGCTGCCAGTTGCCGGTGATGGTACTGCAGCAGATCAATCCCCGCAGAATAATACCACGATACTGACAGGAATATTCAGTGATTTTTTTGGTAAAAAAGAAATGACGCCCACCGAAGATTTCTTTGAACTGGGCGGCGACTCACTCAAAGCGATGACATTGATCGGAAGGATTAATAAACGTACCGGTTACCAGTTTACCGTTGCGGACCTGTTTAAATATCCCAATGCGGCCACGCTTGCAGCGGTAATGGATGCGGCCAGCTTCGATTCGGATATAAGTCATTCATCAGTGGCTCCCGTACAAACGGAATACCCTCTTTCATCGGCTCAGCGAAGGATGTATTTTCTACATCGAATGAACCCGCAAAGTATTCACTACAACGAATCGCTGGCACTGAAAATTGATGGGCCGCTGGATCGGAAAAAATTGGAGAATACGTTCCGGCAACTGATCAGACGCCACGAAAGTCTGCGTACACGATTTGTTTTCAGCAATGAAGCGCCAGTACAGATCATTATTCCCGAACAGGAAGTTAAATTTAGGATTGAAGAATTATCTCCGGGCAATCCCGGTGAAGAGCTTGCTTCTTTCATCCGGCCATTTGATGCAGCAGCCGGTCAGTTGTTTCGCGTATGCCTGGTGCCGTTAGCAGCAGACAGTCACTTGCTCGCAATAGATTTTCACCATATCATCACAGACGGTGTTTCAAAAGGTATTCTGATCCGCGAGTTTATTCAATTATACAATGGTGAAGTATTGGCCCCCATACGGTTTCAGTATAAGGATTATGCCGTGTGGCAACAAAGTGAAAAGATGCAGTTGGAACGTGCAGCACAGAAAGAGTTCTGGCTTCGTCAGTTTTCCGGTGATTTGCCTTCGCTGGAGTTGCCGCTCGATTATCCCCGTCCCCCGGTTTGGAATGAAAAAGGAGGAAGTTATTATTTTTCAATAAGCAAAACAGAAACGCAGGCATTACGAGCATTGGCCAGCCAGCAAGGTGTATCCATGTTCATGGTAATGCTCTCTATCTATACAATATTGGTATCGCGCATCAGCAACCAGTCTGATATTGTGGTGGGAACCGTAACTGCAGGCCGGAATAAACCTGATCTGGAAGGCGTAATCGGCATGTTTGTGAATACGCTGGTATTACGTAATCATCCGCAGGGGCATAAAACCTTTACCTGCTACCTGAATGAAGTAAAAGATAATTTTTTACTAACCATGCAAAATCAGGATTTCCAGTACGAAGACCTGCTGGATGCATTGCAGGTGCCCAGAGATACAGGAAGGAATGCGCTGTTTGATGTTATGCTGTCATATCACCAGGATTCATCTGCACCTGCAACCTTGAAAGATATAAAAGCAACACCCTGGCCGCTGGCATCCGGAATGGTAAAATTCGATCTCTCACTGGATATTGAAGGTTCGGGCGAGGAGCTGGCTTTTCATTTTGAATATGCAGAAGCATTGTTCCGGCAACAAACGATCGAACGCTTTGCCGCTTATTTCCTGGAACTCATCAGATGTATACTGGTTAACCCCGGCTCACAGATCAGTCGCATCAGCCTGCTGCCTGCTGCAGAAATAAAGCTGCTGACAGAAGAACTCAATCCACCGGCAATAAATCTATCTCCCGATTCCTTGCTGCCTGTACACGTCCGTTTCGATCAATCGGCAGTACTCCATAAAGATGCAGTAGCACTTCGTTGTGGCAACCAGAATATGAGTTATCAAGAATTAAAACAACAAACAGACCGGTGCGCACGTATGTTGCAGGAAGATTATGCAGTTAAACCCGGCGACAGGATTGCTGTATGTACTTCGCGTGGTATGGAACTTATTATTCTGTTAGTGGGAATACTCAAAGCAGGGGGTGCTTATGTATTTATTGAGCCCGGTAATCCGGAGGAGCGCATCGCATGGATACTGAGCGACAGCGAAGCAAAGCTTTTTTGCAGTGATAAGAAAGATCCGTTTACAAAAAACACGTTCACTATTCCCTGTGTGGACATCAGCAGCAGCCCCTGGATGCAATGCAGTGAGGAATACTCAGCGTATCCTGCAACCCCCGAACATCTTGCCTATATTATTTATACATCGGGCACTACCGGCACGCCAAAAGGAGTGATGATCGCACACCAAAGCCTCAGTGATTATGTAAATACATTTAGTAATTATTTTAATATTCAACAGCAGGATCGGGTGATACAGCAAGCATCTCCCGCATTTGATACCTGTGTGGAAGAAATTTATCCTGTATTACTTGCAGGAGGCCAACTAGTGATCGTAAAAGATGGTGCAACAGATGTGGAGACCCTTGTTGAAACCATTGAAAATACAAAAGCCACTGTACTCACTGCCACGCCACTTGTGCTGGGAGAGGTCAACAAACACCGGGATCAACTAAATAGTTTACGTCTGCTCATCAGTGGCGGAGAAGAACTAAAGCCGGGTTATATTACCCATCTTGGGGGCATGGAGATTTATAATACATATGGCCCGTCTGAAACAACGGTGTGTGTTACCTATCATCGACTGCGCGATCTTAATGATACCCGCACTATCGGAAAACCTATTCCTAACCGCAGTATTTATCTTCTTAACGAAGACCATCAGTTGGTGCCCTTTGGCACATCTGGTGAAATTGCTATTGGTGGAACGGGTGTGGCATTGGGATATCTGAACGACCACGTATTAACAGAAAAGAAATTTATCAGCAACTCATATAAACCCGGTGAACGCCTGTATCTCAGCGGCGATAAAGGTAAATGGGACAGCGAAAGAAATCTATGTTTTCTGGGACGGAAGGATCAGCAAATGAAACTGCGGGGAATGCGAATTGAGCCCGGTGAAATAGAAACGCATATACAACAATTTCCTGGTATCGACGATGCAGTGGTAGCGTTGACAAGGATTGGCGGTACAGATTATCTCACTGCCTGGTTTACCGGCAATGAAGACATAGATTCGGAGTTGCTGAAAAATCATTTATCACAGGAGCTACCCTACTATATGGTGCCGGTTTTTTTTATCAGAATGGAATCGCTGCCGCGAACTACCAACGGCAAATTACATACACAGGCTTTGCCCGCTCCCACTATGCCTGAACATGCTCAACTTGAGAAAGCGGGCAACGATACAGAGCGGAAGCTGATCCGCATTTGGTGCGAAGTACTCTCAACAGATTCCGAAGCGATAGGCGTAAACAGTAATTTTTTTGAACTGGGTGGCCATTCACTGAACGCCCTTTCTGTGATCAACAGGGTAAAAAAGGAATTAAATACGGAGATAAGGATTGAGGATTTTTTTAAAAACCCCACTATCCGTGAAATGGCCAAAACTGTTTTTATTACAACACTGTCAACCGGGAAATACCCGCTCACAAATAAAATAACGATTTAAACATGCAGCAATTACTAGAAACATTAACAGGACTGCGTATTTCATTAAGGACCTCCGGAACGGAACTGGATATATATGATCCCGAACATGCGCTGACAGAAGAGCTGCTGGAAAATATAAGGACCAATAAGGAGGAACTACTTCAATTGCTCAATGCAGTTGCTGTTAATAATAATTACAAACCTGTTCCGTTAGCAGGAAAGAAGGAGCAGTATGTTTTATCTGCCGCACAACGCCGGATGTATTTTCTTAGTATCATGTATCCAAATACAATTACATACAATATGCCTCAGGCGCTTAAAGTTGCCGGCAGGATTGAGTATGATCGTCTGGAATATGCGCTGAACCAGTTGTTAAAACGTCATGAAAGTCTCCGTACATTTTTCGTGATGCTGAATGATGAGCCTTACCAGGTGATTGCGGAAAAGGCTGTGCTTATCCCTGAGGTATGCCAGAGTGATAGCGATCTGCAAACACGGAACCTTGTTCAGCAGTTTGTGAGACCCTTTGTGATGTCTGAAGCACCACTGATCAGGGTAGCGCTGATCGAGCAGACAGATGGGAAAACTGTACTGGCACTGGATATGCATCATATCATTTCGGATGGCGTATCCGGCGAAGTGCTGGTGCAGGATTTTACTGCTTTGTATGAAGGTAAGGAACTCCGGCCAATGCAGGTGCAGTATAAGGACTATGCAGAATGGCAGCAAAGCGAACCTGAATTGGCACGCAAAGAAGCGCAAAAAGATTTCTGGTTAAAGGAATTTTCAGGGGATTTAACTTCTTTGGAGTTACCACTTGATTACCCACGACCCACTGCCTTGGATGAGCACGGAGGTAACCACTACTTTCTGTTGAATGAAGAGGTTACCGCCGGATTACGGAATATCGCTGCTTCACAAGGGGCTTCTATGTTTATGGTAATGCTGTCGGTGTACACCATCCTGTTGTCCAAGCTCAGCAATCAGCACGATATCGTGGTGGGTACAGTTACAGCAGGACGAAACCATCCCGATCTCGAAGGTATTATCGGAATGTTTGTGAATACCCTTGTATTAAGAAACCGTCCGGAGGGTGGAAAAGCGTTCAGTGAATACCTTGAAGAGGTGAAGGGCACAGTTTTACGTGCCATGCAAAATCAGGAATACCAGTACGAGGACCTCCTCGACGCATTACAGGTGCCCAGAGATACCGGACGCAATGCATTGTTTGATGCACTTATTTCTTACCACCGGGATACTGAAGAAGAACAGGATCTGCCCGGTATGAAAGTCGAGCCATATTCAGTGGAAACAGGTGCGGCGAAATTCGACATGACCCTGAATGTTTTTGAAGGAAATAAAACCATAGAGCTGTGTATTGACTACCGGACCTGTTTATTCAGAAAGGAAACGATCGAACGTTTTGGAAGGTACATTCAGCATATTGCCGAAACGATCGCAGTGGATAATCAATGCTTGTTGATGGATATTGATGTAATGGATGAAGAGGAGAAAAACGAACTCCTCGATTTTTATGGCATTGCTCCTGTGTCCTATCCAAAAGATAAAACGCTGATAACACTTTTCGAAGAGCAGGTCACACGTACACCCGATGCCATCGCCGTGAAAATGGGAGATCAGCAGATCAGTTACCAATCATTGAACGAGCAGGCAGAGAAAATCGGTATACAACTGCAGCAGCAGGGAGTGAAGCCTAATACTATTGTTGCATTAATGATGCCCAAAACACCGGATATCGTAACCGGTATGCTGGGAATATTAAAAGCAGGAGGTGCCTATCTGCCCATTGACGTGGATTACCCGAAAGAGCGGAAAGAATATATGTTCGGGAACAGTGCCACAAAGCACCTGCTCACACTTCCGGGGCTTGCAGATGAATTGCAGTTTACCGGAGTGGTGATGTTGTTCAATCAAATACTGGAAGCAGAGCAGCATCAGGCACAACTGCTGCAATCCGGAACAAAACCTGCAGACCTTTGTTATGTAATCTATACATCGGGTACCACCGGTAATCCAAAAGGGGTGATGGTCGAGCACAGGAATGTGGTTCGGTTGTTATTCAACAGCGGGTTTCAGTACGATTTTAATCATACGGATGTATGGACCATGTTTCACAGTCATTGTTTCGATTTCAGTGTATGGGAAATGTATGGAGCAATACTTTACGGAGGCAGGCTTATCATTATTCCCAGAGAAACAGCCCGTGATACCGGGAAATTTCTGGAGCTGTTGCAGGAGGAACAGGTGACTGTTTTGAACCAGACACCCAGTGCATTTTACAACCTGTCGCAGGAGGCACTATTACATCCCAACACAGCACTGGCTCTGCGCTATATCATCTTCGCTGGTGAAGCACTTGCTCCAGGCAAGCTTTATCATTGGTGGAAAAGGTATCCTGCAGTGAAACTGATCAATATGTACGGGATCACTGAAACCACTGTGCATTCGACCTACAAAGAAATTGGCGAACAGGAGATCAGTACCAATGTAAGTAATATCGGAAAACCCATCCCAACATTATCTATTTACATACTGGATACCTATAAGAAACTCGTGCCTGCCGGCACTCCCGGTGAAATATATGTCGGAGGTGATGGTGTGGCAAGAGGCTATCTGAACAATGCTTCACTCACCCGCCTGAAGTTCATTCCCAATCCGTACAACCCACGCGAACGTATATACCGCTCAGGGGATCTGGCACGGATATTACCCTCCGGCGATATGGAATACCTGGGAAGGATGGATGAACAGGTTAAGATAAGAGGATTCCGCATAGAGCTTTCAGAAATAGATCATCACCTGAATCAACATTCGCAGATACGCGATGCGGCCGTAGCTGTAAAAGGGAAGGACGCTGAAAAATTCCTCGTCGCCTATTATGTTGCCGATGAGAACCTGGAGCCGGCCGCATTGAAAAAATACCTGCTGGAACTGCTGCCCGATTATATGGTGCCCTCATTTTTTACCCGCATTGAAAAGATCCCGCTCACCTACAATGGAAAATTGGATAAAAAAGCATTGCCGGATCCGGATTTATTCACCGGTTATGAAACTGCAGTTCCTGAAACAGCAACTGAAAAACAACTGGCAGCTATCTGGTCCGAAATCTTGCGGATACCGGAAGAAAAGATCGGTGTGAACAGGAGCTTTTTTGAACTGGGGGGACATTCATTACGGGCGGTTACCCTGCGCAACAGGATATCCAAACATTTTGGTATTGAAATTACTGTACAACAGATATTTCAGCAACAGGATATTAAAAACCAGGCGAGGCTGATAGCGGCTGCACATCAGTCTTCCTTTTTGCCAGTACCAAGGGCAGCGGAAAAAAAATATTATGTATTATCCTCTGCACAACGGCGTATGTATTTTCTCGATGCGATCTCTCCCGGCTCCACCACCTATAACGTACCCATCATCCTGCGGTTACGGGGGGCGTTAGCGTATCCCTTGCTGGAGAGGGCTTTTAATAAAATCATACAGCGGCATGAGAGCCTGCGCACTTCCTTTGTGATCATCAATGATGCGCCGTGCCAGGTAATAGCTCCCAAAGCGGAATTAAAGATTGAACAGTTTCATTCACAGCGTGAGGATGAGACAAACCGTATCGTACAGGAGTTTATCCGCCCGTTTGAATTATCCGAAGGCCCGCTGATCCGGATGGGAGTCGTATATACAGCTCCGGATGATCATATACTGATGGCAGATATGCATCACATTATTTCGGATGGAATAGCAGCGGAAAGTTTTATGAAGGAACTGATCGCCTTTTATACTGCTAACGATCCGGCAGATAACCAGCTACAGTATAAAGATTATGCGGAATGGCAGCAAAGTGCAGCAGAGCAGTCGAGAATTGAAAAACAAAAAGCATACTGGCTGGCTGAATTCAACGAAGAAGTAACACCCCTGCAATGGCCCGCTGATCATGCAAGGCCACAAGTGCGAACAGACGAAGGAATGATGCATTCTTTCGCCCTGGAAGATGAACTCGTTCAGGGGTTAAAGAAAATCGCAGCAGATCAGGGCGCATCACTCTTTATGGTGATGCTGGCCGTGTACAATATATTTCTGTCAAAGATCACAAACCAGCAGGATGTGGTGGTAGGTACGCCCACTTCCGGACGAGAACATCCGGATCTGGAAGGAATGATCGGAATGTTTGTCAACACGTTACCATTGCGGAATCAGTTGGAGGGTACACAATCCTTTCCTGCCTTTTTACGGGCTGTGAAAACAAAATTTCTTTCCGCGCTGCAACACCAGGAATACCAGTATGAAGACCTCGTTGAAGCACTGCAACTGACCAGGGATACCAGCCGGAATCCCCTGTTCGATACAATGATTTCCTATCATCATTCCGAGGAAAGTACCCCACAGCTTCCGGGAGTTGAAATTTCCTATTTCCCGTTTGCATCTTTCATTTCTAAATTTGATCTTTCATTTGATGTATCGGAGAGTGCAGATAGCCTTCAACTGAATTTTGAGTATTCAACTGTTTTATTCGAGCAGGAAACGATAGGGGCTTTCAGCCGGTATATCACTAATATCATTCGGTATATCATCCGGCAACCGGAGACTTCAATTGGTTCCATCCGTTTTATGGATGAAACGGAAGAAAAATTTTATACAGATACGCTTACTGCCACCGCGTACAATCACGGTGTACCCTTATCATTGCCGGAATTGTTTCAGCAGGCTGCAGCACAGCATAAACAGAAAGTGGCTCTTATTTTTGGAAATGAAACGATGACTTACGATTCGCTGGCAGCCAGATCAGGACAATGGGCCAATTATTTGTTGCAGGACTATTCGGTACAGCCGGAACAACGGATCGGTATTTGTGCCTCACGCTCAATCGCGTTGATAACAGCGCTGTTAGGTATTATTCAATCCGGAAGTGCCTATGTATTCATTGACCCTGAGTATCCCGAAGAGCGGATCAACTGGATGATAAAAGACAGCAGTATCCGGCTTTTGATAACTGACAGGTCTCCGGAAAATTTTGCCGCGTCTGGTGTTCCATGTATTGAAATCAATAAAGAGCCTGAAACTAAATACAATACACCTGAAACAAAGCCGGTACGTGAAGATCAGTTGGCTTATATTATCTATACTTCCGGGACTACCGGTACACCCAAAGGGGTAATGATCGAGCAGGGAAGTGTAACCGATTATGTGCTCACGTTCCGTAAGTATTTTGCTGTTACGCCGATGGACAGGGTCATTCATCAATCATCTTTATCCTTTGATACCTATGTGGAAGAATTATTTCCAGCATTGATATCCGGAGCTTCTGTGATAATTGTACCACAGGGTGCGAGAGATATTGATGACCTCCTGGCGCAAATTGAACAAAAACAGGCCACCTTACTGAGTACCACGCCACTTATTCTGAATGAGATTAACAAATACCCGGCAAGAGTAAGAAATCTGCGGGTGATCATCAGCGGAGGCGAACAATTAAAATCCTCTCATATCAGTGCGCTTGGAATGATACCTGTTTATAATACATACGGCCCTGCGGAAAGCACTGTTTGCGCCAGTTTTTACCAGTTGCGTCACACATCGGATATCCTTTCTATTGGCAAACCGTTTGCCAACAGAAAACTTTATATTCTTAATAAGGATAAGCAACCCGTTCCTGCCGGTACCACTGGTGAGATCGCTATCGGAGGTAAAGGGCTTGCAAGAGGATATCTGAACAATGAAAGCATACAGGCTGAAAAATTCATCACGAATCCGTTTCAGCCGGGTGAGCGCCTTTATCTTTCCGGTGATCTCGGTTCATGGGATAAAGAGGGCAATGTTCTCTTCAGGGGCAGAAAAGACGATCAGTTCAAAATAAGAGGCGTACGGATCGAGCCTGGTGAAATTGAAGCACAACTGATGCAGTTCGGCCATATCCGGTCCGCTGTGGCAGACATGTATACTCAAGCCGGTACTGATTACCTGCTGGCCTATTATGTGAGTGAAAAAGACGAGGATGTCAACAGTATCAGAACATTTCTTGCTGCAAGGCTGCCGCATTATATGATACCCGCCGCTTTTATACGGATGGATGAAATACCGTACAACGCGCATGGAAAATTGGATAAAAAAGCGCTGCCTGTTCCCGAACTGCACGCAACAGAAAATTACGAGGGTCCCGGCAATGAAACAGAATTGCACCTCAGCAGGATATGGGCAGATGTACTGGGCATGCCTCAACACGAGATTAGCGTAAACAGTGATTTCTTCGAATTGGGTGGGCATTCGCTCAATGCCACAGCGCTGAGCAACCGGATCAATCAACTGTTCAATAAAAATATTTTATCCCTGAATGATATATTCTGGTATCCCACGATTCGTCTTCTATCGGAAACAATCCGAAGAAGCGAAGCCGATATGTGGAAGACCGGCCTGCGGTTAACTTCCCTTCATCGTACACCTGGGGAGAAGAATAATATCTTTTTCATTCATGATGGTGGGGGTGATATTCAGGCTTACCGGCATCTTGCTGAAAAGCTGCACGGATACAACATCTGGGGTATCCGGAGCGAGACCCTCAATTATATTGAACCGCTCAATATCGGCATTGCTGAACTTGCTGCTTTATATCTGAAGCAACTGCAACAACTTCAGCCGGCCGGCCCTTATACCCTCGCAGGATGGAGTACAGGAGGCACAATCGTTTTTGAAATGGCCCGCCAACTCGAACGCGCAGGGGAATCCATTGCAAAGGTACTGATGATCGATACAGAAATTATCCTGCCAGCAAAAGGAGCCGTGTCCCGGCAGCCGGAGAAATTTAATCCTGAAGAGGAACGTCGCGTATTGTCAACGCTTACTGGTGTAAGTGCAGAAACCGGAGGAGCAGCAACAGTTAAGGATATATGGAAAGAGGCAATGACAGCAATACAACGTCAGCGCATCAGTTCGGACATCATTGCTTCAAAATTACCCCCGGAATTGTTGCAACTGTTACCGCACTATGAAAGGCTGGACAGCAGGACATTGGTTCGTACATTCAATACGGTGCGAACGCTCATCAATGCATCGGATAATTATCAATTCACCGGCAAGATCACATCACCATTACTGTATATAGCAGCAGCAACTTCACCCATCACCCCGGATACAGTAGCTGCAATCTCCGAAAACCCGGTTCAGTTTATTCGCTTGAGTGGCGATCATTTCAGTCTTCTCAATAATCATGAAACGCCCTTCATAGCAGCACAGCTATCAACTGGAATTGAAGTGGCTGGTTGAACGCAAAAAGTGATCAGTCTTTTTCTTTACAAATGCATTTAGTAAAAAATAGTAGTATGAAATATTATTGGAAATTCCGGAAGAGTACACATCAGCTACCTTTCCTTTTATTGTTTTTCTTTATTGTACTGTTAAATACAAATGTCAGCGGACAGGGTGCAGGTTACTTTATTTCCGGAAACAGAAAGATAAACATCAATTCGTTCAATACAAGGCTAATAAAGGCAATGCAGGATCTGGGAATTCCTGCAGTTTCACTGGCTGTTATTGATAATAACAAGGTGGTGTTTTCGGAAGGAGTTGGCTTCAAACAAAAGAACGGGAGCAGGGCAGATAAAGAAACAATTTTCGAAGCCTGTTCACTCAGTAAATCATTTCTAGTATTTGTGGCACATAAACTGGTGGAACAGGGGATGCTCGATCTGGATAAACCCATGTATCAGTATATGGAGAATGAGAGCCTGCAGGGAGATCCACGCTACCGGCTCATTACACCAAGAATGTTGTTGAGTCATTCATCGGGTATTGAAAACTGGCGGGATATGAATGATCCCGACTCTCTTGAAATTACTGCAACCCCTGGCTCGCAATATGTTTATTCCGGTGAGGGCTATCATTATCTCGCAGAAGTGATACAGGAATTAATGAAAGAAGATTACGAGAAAACAATCAGACGCATGGTATTCAAACCCCTTGGATTGCGACGGAGCTTTACTACTTATTCGAAAGACGGAAAGTTTCCAGTGAATTATGCAGTCGGGTACGATCTGGTTGGTAAGAAAGTAGACAAATGGAAGAACAGCACACCGGTTCCTGCTTCAGGGGTGCATACCACCGCACACGACTATGCCACATTGATCACCGCCTTTTTCAGACCCGGTAATTTTTCCGCACAGACGTTGGAAAATTTACTCCATCCCGCCGTAAGGATTATTGAGAAAGATGATATTTCTTTTTACGGTCCGGGTTTTGAGATCATTTACAGCGGCAATGACACGCTTATCTGTCACGGAGGAGCCAATGGAGGGTTCAGAAACATCATGTTTTATTCCGTTAAAAGTAAGAGCGGTTTTGTACTGATGACCAATCAGGAATGGGGTAAAAAATTGGCTGCCTTTATTGCCCGGGAAACCACATCCCTTGATATCAGTCCGCGTCTGTTACAGGATGATTTCGAAGACCAGTACCCGGACCATACAACGGCATTGCTGAAACTGTACCGGCAGAAGGGAATGCAGCCGTTCCGGCATTCACTGGATACGCTCAGTAGCTCGGGGAATATGGGCCCCAAAACTTTGTCTGAATTGGGATATTTTTTTTATGGATTGGGGCAGGAGGACCTGACCCGCAAATTCTTTACACAGAATATTACACTTTTTCCGAAACGTGAATTCGGTTATCTGGACTACGGGTATTATTATATGGAAAAAAAGCAATTCGATTCCGCATACAAGTATTTTAATGCAATCCGGAATTTTGGGGGAGATACCACGATGATGTTTTATCAGCTCCGGAATTGCGAAAAGAAGCTGGGTTTATCCGGTTCCTACCACAGGCCTGAGAGCCGGGAAGCCCTGACTGGGATTGTTTCTATAAGACCCCCACAGGGTAGCAGTATTTCGCTGAAAGAAAATACTATTCAGGCAACAATAACCGTTCGCCGTGAAAAGCTGAAATGATTACTTACTGGTAAGCACTTATATTTACAGATAATTACTCTTAATGCATCTCATTCTCAATGAATTGACCCAAAAATGTACCAGCATAATCCAAAATTATTGTAACATCGGCGTGGCATAATCGTTGTAAGAGAGTAGACACCCACGGACCACACCTGCCCCGATCATAACGGGACATTTTTCACCCCTGTTTAATACTGCAGCTATACTTTTAAATATACAGGTATAGCAAAGGAAAACCTGTGCAGCACTTTTTGCTTCGTTTTTAAACAGCAAGAAGTGATTGATTATAATATATTAAAAAAATAAATTATGATATTATTACGAAAGAATGTAGTCGCTGTATTGCTCGGGCTTTTTATGTTGTCAAGTATGGCTGCACAGGAAAAGAGGAATTATGTGTCCGGTAACATAAAGAACAATGAAAAAGCAGTGCCCCGTGCTACGGTGGTCTTGTTTCGCATCATTGATTCTGTAGCCGTAAAATTTACGGCTACAGATGAAAAGGGCTTTTTCGATTTCGATAACCAGCCCGTCGGACGCTATGTGTTAAAAATAACATCCGTTGGGTATGAAGAGCTAAGTACATCCTCTTTTAATCTCGGGGATAGGGATACAATTGCGATGGGAACGATTCAGTTGACAATAGCGGCAAAACAATTGGATGAAGCAGTACTTCGCTCAAGGAAGCCGCTTATACAGATAAAGAATGATAGGCTGATCTTTAATGTGGAGAACAGTATCAGTGCTATAGGTAATAATGCATTTGAGCTGCTCCGCAAAAGCCCCGGGGTTACTATAAGCAGCAATGATAATATCGCGCTCAAGGGCAAAAGCGGAGTGAATATATATATAGATGGTAAGCCTACAAATCTTGCCAGTGATCAGCTTATCGAGTACCTCAAAACACTCAACAGTGGTAATATCGAAGCGATTGAGATTATCAGCAATCCTGGTGCATCTTTTGAGGCAAGTGGTACTGCCGGCATCATTAACATCCGAATGAAAAAGAATAAACGGAAGGGTTTCAATGGTTCTCTTTCACTGGGCTACATCCAGTGGTATACAGCTAAAACGAGCAATTCCTTTAATCTTAATTACAGGAATTCAAAGATCAATGCTTTCGGATCTTACAGTAATTCTTTTGGTATATACCGCAAAACACTCGAAGGGTATCGGATACAGATAGACAGCCTGTATGATATTTATAATACAAACCGCAACAACAGGAAAACCCATAATTTTAAAACAGGGATGGATTATTTTATCAACCCAAGAAATACGATTGGGGTAATGGTCAATGGCAGTTACCTGGACGGAAGGGTAATTTATAAAGGAGAGTCAAATATTAAGGGAGTAAATAATGCTTCTATTTCAGAAATACTCAATTCTGAGAATGATGTAAAAAGCCATCTGAATAATCTCAATGTGAACCTCAATTACAAATTTGCAGATACCACAGGAAAAGTAGTGAATGTGGATATTGACAGGGCGATATTCAGGGCCACCGGCACCAGTTTTCAGCCAAATACTTACATTGATCCTGCAAACGGACAGGTAAAGTATATCCGAAATTTCAGTAACAACACACCCGTGGATATTGATATTTATACCGCTAAAGTGGATTTTGAAACAAATCTCAAGAAAGGCAGGATTGCATTTGGCATTAAAAGCAGTTATGTAAAGTCGGCCAACACATTCGAGTTTTTTGACGAATACCCAGTGAGGAAATTGCTGGCTGATAAAAGTAATCTGTTTAATTACGATGAGTATATCAACGCAGGGTATACCAATTATACTGTATCCCTTTCACAAAAATGGGATCTGCAGGCAGGACTCCGGCTTGAGCATACCTACAGCAGAGGTGTACTTACCCGTTATGACAACAGCCAGGCTGGTACAGACGACAATGTAAAACGTAATTATCTTAACCTGTTCCCCAGTACGGCTATTACCTGGAAAGCAAATGATAAGAACAGCTTCAATCTCACCTTCAGCAGAAGGATAAACCGGCCTACTTATCAGGACCTGAATCCTTTTGAAAATAAGCTTGATGAGCTTTCTTACGAAAAGGGGAATGCCTTTCTGAAACCGCAGTACTCCAACAGTACCGAGCTTACCCACACTTTTAAGAACTTTTTGAATACGGCCATTAATTATTCTTTTACCAGCAACTATGTAGCAGTAATAAATGATACCATCAACCGGAAAGGTGTACTCATTTCTCCGCGGAACCTTGATAAACAACGTATGCTCGGGATTGTGATTACCGCCAATGTACCCATAACCAAATGGCTGGAAAGTTATTTTTATGCCGGACTCAACAAACAGTGGTTGCAAAGCAATATTGCCCCGGGTAAAATTGTAGACATCGGCTTCACCACTTTTGCAGGTTATATGCAGCATTCGCTTAATTTGGGCAAAGGATATTCGGCCGAAGTTTCTGCCTGGTTTCTTAGCGGAGGGTTATGGGGTATATTCCGTGAGTCATCCAATGGTTCTTTTGATTTTGCCATTCAGAAAAGAATACTTAAAAACACGGCTTCAGTAAAATTGGCATTCAACGATATTTTATTCACCACACCGAATAGCTCTACCAGCGATTTCGGCGGATCCTTTCTCACTTTCCGAAATGTGAGTGAAAACCGCCTGGTACGACTAAGTTTTAACTGGCGTTTTGGCCGCTCGGAAGTACAGGCTGCCAGAGAACGTTCTACCGGCTCTGATTCAGAATCTGGCAGGATTCGCAATTAATTGGCCCATATTAAGGTAAGCTGGTTTGCAATAACAGCACAACACTGTAGCATTTTCAGTTTACAAAAAGCAAACTGCTTGGTCAAAGACCGGCATGTTTTGCTTTTTCTATACATGACACTGCATTCCCGGTAATGCATCCATACGGCCTTCTCCGTAATGCCGGTTATGTAAACATGGAATGTCAGCAATTTACCGTTGTAAATTATGAAACCTCAAAAGCACAAAACCATCGGCATCGTTGGCGGTATGGGACCCGAAGCAGGAAACATGCTTTTTTATAATATACTGAAACATACACCCGCTGTAACTGACCAGGACCATTTGCCGGTGATACTAATGTCCTTTCCTGGCCAAATCGAAGATCGTACAGCTTTTTATGAAGGACGTGTATTAGTCAATCCGGCATATCGCATTGCCGATATCATTCTGAAATTGGAAAAGGCCGGTGCTGAAGTGGCGGGTATCGCCTGCAATTCATCACATATACCCGCCATCTATGATGTAATTCAGGACGAACTGGCTAAAGCACAGAGCAGGATACAATTACTACACTTACCGGGTGAAACAGTGCGGTATCTGAAACACAATTATCCGGGTATTAAAAAGGTGGGATTGATGACGACCAATGGAACCTACCGTTCACGCTTGTATTACGACCTGTTGGTTGCAGATGATTTTGAAGTGATCATGCCTGATCCGGTGTTTCAGGATACGGTAATCCATAATATCATTTATAACGACCGTTTTGGAATAAAGGCTAATGCAGCAATTGTTACTCCCGAAGCAGCACTAATGGCGGAACAGGCTTTGCAATTTTTTCAGCAACAGGGGGCTGAAGCAGCCGTATTCTTCAATTTCAGCTTCTTAAGTATATTATGCCGGTGTACTTCGATGGTACGAACGGAAATGCTTAATTCGGAAGCAATCTCTTTGGATGAATATCCTTTATTGATCAGCTTGATTACTTCAATCTCACGAAGGGAAAGATCCTTCATACCGCCTTCTTCTGATTGTGTCTCCAGAATCTGATCAGACAATATATTCTTGATCTCGGTACATACATATTTTCGGCCTTCCATCACTTCTTCCACGGCTTTGAAAATTTCGGAGTGCGAAGAATTTTTAGTCACGTAGCCGGATGCGCCCAATTGCAGCATTTTCTTGGCATAGGCGGGCTGGTTGTGCATGGATACCGCTATGATACGGGTGCCGGGTGAGAACTTTCTTATTTGTGGTACGGCATCCAAACCTGATTTGTCAAACAGGTTAATATCCAGCAGCACCACATCTGGCCGTACCCGCGTGATCAGTTCAACGGCTTCTGTTAATTCGCCGGCCTCTCCGGCAATTTCGACTTCTTCCTTTTCTGAAAACATACGCGTCCACATTTCCCGGATCAGTTTATGATCGTCTACCACAACAATTGTAATCTTTTTCATGTGTTTAGGTTTTAATTAGGAATGTATACCTGCAGCGTGCAGCCTTTGCCCGGCGCAGAGATAACAGATAGTTTTCCGGAATAGAATTCAACGCGGCTTTGTATGTTTTTCAGACCGATGCCTTTTGCTTTTTGACTGGTGTCAAATCCCACTCCGTCATCAGAAATCGTGAGTACCATCAGGTTGTTTTCTCCGATCAGTGAAATTTCTACATGTGAAGCATGGGCATGTTTGATAATATTGTTCAATTGTTCCTGCGCAATACGGTACATCATCAACTCCTTATTTTTATCCTTTCCGAATTGTAATACATTTTCTTCCACATGTACCTGGATCTGCAACCCGTTTGCCATTCTCGTATTCCCGGCAAGAGTGTCGAGTGCTTCTGCAATACCCATTTCACCAAGTGAGGGCGC
The DNA here is from genome assembly GCA_026391455.1 of Bacteroidota bacterium. Classification (GTDB taxonomy): domain Bacteria; phylum Bacteroidota; class Bacteroidia; order Chitinophagales; family Chitinophagaceae; genus JJ008. The sequence continues at coordinate 90,315 of JAPLEH010000006.1, read as the reverse complement.
TACCAGTGAATGCGACAGGTTGCGGATCTCGCTCATTGCTTCTTCCACATATTCATAACTTTTACCCAGCAGGTCCTCTCCGGTTTTTCTGCCCGCCCTGATCAGGCCCAGGTACATTTTTACGGTGGCCAGTATCTGGTTGATATTGTCGTGCAATTCACGCCCCAGCTCATTACGTTCTTTTTCCTGTGCCAGAATCGTCGTTTCGGTAATGATCCGTTGCTGAATCAGTTGCTGATCGGCCAGTTGCTTCTCCAGTTTTTTTCGTTCAGTGATATCGGCCAGTGAACCAAACATCCGTTCCGGCTTAGCCTGCATTTCATATAGAATATAAAGCCGGCAATGCACATCTTTGTATTCGCCGGATGCACAGCGGAAACGAAACTCTGCATCGCAATTGGTAGTGCCATTCTTAATATGATCTTCCAGCGATTGTTTGATGGCAGGCATATCATCCGGATGTATATAAACGGATAACCAGTCTGTATTAAATATTATTTCCTCCTTCGTGTACCCAAAGATGGAGATGATCCCATCTCCCCATGCCCCTTCATTTGTGTTGAAATTCCATTCCCAAATGGTATCCTGCGTGGCCTTATTGACAAACTCATACAATTCAATACTTTTCCGGAGTTTTTTTTGTGTTTTTTTACGCTCAATACTGTATTGGATCGCTTTGGCAAGCAACCGCTCATCAAATTCACCCTTGATCAGATAATCCTGTGCGCCCAGGGAAATCGACTCCATAGCGATTTCGATTGTAGCAAATCCGGAGAAGACCACGATAGGCGTATCCGACAACATATGGTCCAGCTTGATCACTGAATCAGTACCATTACTGTCCGGCAATGTAAGATCCAGCAATACCAGGTCTACGCGGTTTTCTTCCACGATCTTCAGGGCACCTTTCATATCCGTGGAGTGAAATATTTTTTCCAGGGGCAATTTACTCATGTGCAGGTACTCTTCCAGCAATGTAAAATCACCGGGATTGTCTTCCACCACTAATAACTGATATTTTATGTCGGCATAGTTCAACATGTTCAGGAGGGTAAGTGTACAATACTGATCCAGAAGTCTTTTATCGAATGCACCACATCCATGAATTTGCTGTAATCAACGGGCTTGGTAATATAACAATTCGCATGATTGTTATAGGACTCCAGCACGTCTGTTTCCGATTCGGATGTGGTTAGCATTACCACCGGTATCTTTTTTAGCAAAGGATCATTCTTGATTTCCATCAACACTTCTTTACCGTCAATCCGCGGAAGGTTGATGTCAAGTAAGATCAGGTTGGGTGTTTCTGCATCGGTAAAGTTTCCCAACTTTCTGAGATAATGCAGGGCTTGTTCCCCATCTTTTACTACCTGTACATGGTTGTAAATGCGTGCTTCCCTCAATCCTTCCAGAGTAAGCACAATGTCGCCTTCATTATCTTCTACCAGCAGAATTTTAACTTCTTCAATTTTCATACGTTGATTTTTGGTATAGTGAAATAAAATGTACTGCCTTTTCCTTTTTCTGATTCTACCCAGATTCTGCCCTTGTGTGTTTCCACGATCTTTTTGCAGATAGCCAGCCCGATACCTGTTCCAGAGTACTCACTTTTATTGTGCAATCGCTGAAAAATGATAAATATTTTATCGAAGAACCGCTGTTCAATACCCTCACCGTTGTCAGCAACGTAGAATGTATATTCGTTTTCGCCTTCTGTACAGCCTATTTCAATATGCGGAATTTTATCTCCATGGTACTTTAGTGCATTGCTCAGCAGATTCATAAACAACTGACTGAATAAAGTTTTGCCTGCAATGATGACCGGCATGGGATGTATGTCGATCTCAGCCTTGTTTTTACGAATATCTTCATCCAATACCCGTACAACATATGTTAAAACTTCTGCCGGATTCACCGCTTTAAAAGTTTCTTTTTGGGTGCCCACTCTGGAGTATTCCAGCAGATCATGGATCAGCGTTTTCATGCGTTCTGCACCATCAGTGGCATAATGCATGTATTGTTTTGACGTATCATCCAGTTTGTCATTCATTCTCCGGGAAAGCAGGTTGATAAAACTGCTCACCATACGCAGGGGCTCCTGCAGGTCATGGGAAGCTACATACGCAAACCGCTCCAGTTCTGCATTGGAACGTTTCAGCTCTTCTGTATAGTTACTGAGTTTATCTTCTACTTTTTTTCGGGCAGAGATATCTGAAGAGAGAATAAAAATTCCTTCCGGTACCGGCTGAACACTTAATTCAAACCAGGCCATTTCTCCATTGGGAAAAATAAACGGAGATTCAAGGGATACTGATTCCCGTTCTTTCATGCAACGGTTTAATACACTAAACAATTCGGTGGATTCAACGCCGGGATAAATTTCCTGTACTGTTTTCCCAAGCAGCTCTTTTTCCGTGGCATACCGGCTCTGTCCCACCACCGAGTTATTCACAAAAAGGTATCGCCAGTTGAAGTCAATTAACTGAATTCCTTCCTGCATATTTTCCAGCAAAAACCTGTATTGTTGCTCTTTCTCTGCGATCTGTTTTGATTTTTCCTCCACCTGTTTTTCCAGCTCAATATTGAATTGTTTGAGTTTTACCTCAAGATTTTTCTGCTCGGTAATGTCGCGTCCAATTGCATATATATGCCCGGTATCCGGATGCATGATGGCTTTCCAGTTGATCCAGATATAGTCGCCGTTTTTCTTTAAAAAGCGACGCGAAAAGTTGATGGTACTGGTTTCTGTTTTCCGGCTTTGCTCGATTTCCTTCACGATAAATAAAATGTCATCCGGATGGACAAAGTCAATAAAGGATTTGCCGATCATTTCGGCTTCCGCATATCCCAGCGTACTGAGCACCATTGCATTCAGTTGCTTAAATTCGCTGTCAATCGTACAAATAGCACAGAGGTCGTTACTGTTGTTGAAGAAATGCATGTATTCCTCCAGCAGTTCCTGCGTTTCACGTAGTGCCGATATCTCGGTACCAATGCTACCCACTGCATAGATATTGTCAGACTCATCCAAGATCGGAAAACGACTCACCACAAAACTTCTCTTTGTGTCTCCATGCAGAATAGTTTGTTCCCGAATCATTACCTTCTTGCTACGCACTACTTCATCATCCATCGCCTTGCTGGAATCTGCCAGTTCCTTTTCATGTATTTCCCATAATGATTTACCCACTACTTTTTCCCGTGGCAGGCCTGTTATTTCCTCCACCCGGTCATTTACCAGCAGGTACTGACCATTCAGATCTCTGATCGCAATAGGATTGCTCGAATTGGAGATGATCGCTTTCAGGAATTTCTCTTTCTCATCTAATGCTGTCAGGGCAATTTCTTTTTTAGCTGTATTCTGGTAGATCATGAAAAAAGCCAGCAGCAGGAAGAAAATGGCAAACCATTGTGACAATTGGATGATCCGAGTCGATTTATGATGATACATATTTTCTTCTTCCTGCAGTTTCTCCTCCCATTTTCGATGAGACCTTTTTATTCGTATGAGTATCAATCGTAAATCTGCCATCTGATTTTTATTGTCCCGGATATTGCTTTCCATCACTCCGGGTTCCACTTTTAGCTTTGCAGATGAGGTAGTGAGTTTCCGAAATGTATTGGCATAGCTGTACAATTTTTCCTTCAGTGAGTCAAAGGCTTCTTTCAATTCGGGCTGACTACCTCCGGCCAGTTTTTTTAATCTGTCTGCCTGATCCAGTATTTCCCGGATAGCGTTTTCGTGCTCATTCATATTTTCTGTATTTCCGGAAACTAATTCACTGGTAAATTTATTATGCATCATTTCTACGGATGTATGCAGCGATTCTGCCATAGAAATGATAGTATCCGCTTCATTGGTCTTGAGTCCGATTGCCTCTGCCGTGCTGTTATTATTTCTGAGCGCAAAGAACAAAAAGCCGAGAACGAGAGTGGCAATCAAAAAGAATATTCCAATTTTTGCCTGGAAGGAAAAGCGGATATGTTCCATGCGCGGGTGATGAAGCAGCGCCGCACCAATTATTATAAAACAAATCGCAGCCAGCGGTGAGGTAGACAGTAACTGCAGCACTTGTCTGAAGTATACGGTGCCACAGGCGTAATTAAGTAAGGTAATCAATGAACTCAGCATTACCAGCGTAATCACTGTCAAAAGAAATGGGTGGTATTTCTTTTGTGGTAATACCAGAAAGCAAATTCCCAGTAAAAAGAATTCTATTGAGGCCGGAAGGCTCATACGTTTATAGCTATTGATTTCCGGAGGTATATTCCGGAACCTGTACAACAGATCATCCAGGCCGTAATTCAAGTTGAAAATATATTCCAGTAGCGTAAGTAACCCGGTAAGTGATATAAGAAGACTGAAAATATAAATGGCCCTTTGATGCCATGGGTATGGGGATTCCTTCAGGCTTATCAGCAATGTGAGGCCGGAAAGAAAAAAGCAAACACCAGCATTCATTCGCACCGGCACAGCATCCGGTAATACCCGGGTAAATGCAGGTATGGGAATGTACCAACCTGAAATTACGAGCAGTCCCGCGGTGGCAAGTAAGATGGCGGCTGTAACTACAATATTTCTGTTTTCAATCGAAATCAATTGGCTTCTTTAAAGGAATCAAAGGTTTATGGTTTAGCGTCTAACCCTGATCGTTGGTGTTTTGTTTTTACTGCCTGCTTTGTCATACAGACAATTTTTACAGGAGCCAATTTTTTATTTCTTTTGAATTAATGAACAAGGTACATAATTCAATTGAAACGATAGTTTGATTTGTAGGTGTTTGCTCTTAAGTTTGAATTGTTTTTTTTAAACGGCAAAAATCAGATCAGCATTTTAAAAAATCCCCTGTAATACAGGGGATTCCATCAACCAGCCTTTCAGATAATACAGTCGTAATAGAGTTTTCCCGGGATAGGATTTTCAACATAACAGTAACAAATCAATCAGCCATATTTAATACGCCCTAAAGGTGCATTTCTTTTTAATATTCTACCCCGGTATTGTTCAATTTGTTGGAGAAATACTTATTATGTTTAGAGGTCAATAAGTAATATTTCATAGTCCCTTACTTTTCACGTCTTGCTATTCATTTGTTCGCAGTATTATGTATAGGATATATGGGAAATAAAACCACTGTTGGGCTGTTAATTACAGCATATATGCAGGAATGTGCCGATAAGCAGTATAAATCTCAGATACGGGTACCCGTAATTACCATATGTGAAAGAAAGGGTATGTGTGATTAAATCGGGGTCAATGGTTAGTTGTTTGTTTGTTCAACTCTTTACGACCATTAAACAGGGAGAAATAACGAAGATTTTTTAAAGCTGCGGTAGTGAGTATCATTAACCCGGTAAGTACTAGAAATACCCATTCCTGCCGTATATTTCTTAACCAATACACTTCCATCAGTATAATGCAATGAAGCAGGCATATAAGGCGGGCTGCAAATGCATGACTGTACCCCTGATTGGTAAGCAGGTGATGAATATGCGTTTTGTCGGCAGAGAAAGGGGATTTGCCGTTCCACAACCTTACACCAAATACACGGATTGTATCAAATACCGGGATCATCACAATACCCATTACAAAAACAGCGGCGTGGGGCAAAACCGGTTCTTCCACCAGGGTATTGACCTGCATTAATCGAATACATAATACGGCCGTTACAAATCCCAGTATCAACGAGCCGGTATCACCCATGAATATCCGCGCCGGGTTGAGATTAAAATACAGAAAGGCCAGTATACCACCGGCCAATGCAAAAGCAATCAATGCAGTATTCACATCGCCACTCAGGGTAAGGAATATTCCCAACGTAATCAGGCTCATGAAACCGATACCACCTGCCAGACCATCAATACCATCAATAAGATTGAACGCATTTGTTATTCCTACAATGGCAAGAATGGTAATGGTATACTGCAGGGAAACCGGAATATCATAGATGCCAAACAATCCGTCAAAACTGGTGATGCGTATGCCCGACAGGCAGATCAGAACGGCGAGGGCAAATTGTACAATGAATTTATATTTGGCGGAAAGGTCCCTGAGATCATCCATGATACCCAGGGCCAATAATACGGCAATGGAAAAAAAGAACGCCACCTGCGCCATTGCATTGCTGAACGGAAACCAGAGGAATAAGGAGATAACCATCCCTGCTACGATGGCAATACCGCCCATAGTCGGTATGGGTGTACTGTGTTCCTTCCGTGCATTCGGCACATCATAGAGTTTATATTTTTTGATCAGGCTGATGATGGGTGGAATCGTAATCAGTGTTAGCACAAAAGCAGTAACCAGGCAAAGCAGTGCAAATTTATACTGGGATAAATACCAGTCAAGCTGGAGCAGATAAAGGTGGCTTTTCATGATTCGTAACTTAAAATGGATCGTGGATTCAGCAGTTAAATTATGACCTTCTCTTTAAAAAAACAAGACCGGGTCTTCCAAATCCCTGAATAATGGCCTGATCTTAAGCAAATCAGGTAGTTTTTGGGAGATTTTTTCGGTATTTACGCTTAGGCGAGCCGTATTTTTCACAAAGCCTGCCGGCATTTCATTTGCCGGATTTGCCAACTTACCCCACCCGAACACAGCGGGTAAATACTATTTTTGTGCGCAAACAACAACTTATTTCGTCCCTGTCTCACATATTATCCAGTCCTATTGAATACCTCAAAGGTGTAGGCCCCCAGCGGGCAGAACTACTGAAAAAGGAACTCCAAATATTTACCTTCGGCGACCTGCTGGAGCATTATCCGCTCCGGCATATTGACCGCACCCGTGTGACACCCATAGCTGCACTTACACCGCAAACAGAATTTGCACAGGTGGCCGGAGTATTACTCGATGTGGAAACAGTGGGACAACGGCAGGGTAAAAGACTGGTTGCCCGATTAAAAGATAGCAGCGGCATATTGGAACTTACGTGGTTTCAGGGATTGAATTGGGTTCAGAAATCCATCGAAACTGGGAAATCATACCTGGTATACGGACGCATTAGCTTTTACAACGGCCAACCACAGATCATTCATCCCGAGCTCGAAGCCCTGGAATCGCCCCAAAACCTAACCAAAAATTTTCTTGAACCCGTTTATTCCACTACCGAAAAATTAAAAGCGAGGGGACTGGGAGCCAGGCAGATCAGCAAACTCACCTTTCAGTTGCTGAGCATGATCCGGGAAACGGATGTGATAGAAAATATTCCAGCTTCCCTGCTGAAACAACTCAAATTACCACCCCGGTTCAGGTCCTTTCAGCAAATACATTTCCCGCAATCACCACAGGAATATGAACTGGCTGTAAAGCGTTTCAAATTCGAAGAATTTTTTATAGCTCAGTTGCGGATGCAGCTCATCCGATCGCAACGACACCGATATTCCCAGGGGGTGGTATTTGATAAAGTGGGGGATTTGTTTAATAATTTTTATGCCAACCACCTTCCGTTTGCGCTCACGAATGCACAAAAAAGAGTAATCCGGGAGATTCGGAATGATACAGCAAGGGGAAAACAAATGAACCGTTTACTGCAGGGAGATGTGGGCAGCGGGAAAACGATCGTAGCCGTATTGGTGATGTTGCTGGCAGCAGACAATGGTTACCAGAGTTGCCTCATGGCACCCACCGAGATCCTGGTCCAGCAGCATTATGCCACCATACAATCCCTGCTGGAAAAAATGGATATACCTGTACGCTTGCTCACCGGCTCTACCCGTACCGCCGAACGGAAAAAAATATTAAAAGCGCTGGAGGAAGGTGAAATAAAAATACTGATCGGCACCCATGCGGTGATTGAAGAAGTGGTGCAGTTCAAAAATCTGGGGATCGTCATCATCGATGAACAACACCGCTTCGGTGTGGCACAAAGGGCCCGCCTCTGGAAAAAAGCCACCATACCACCTCATGTGCTGGTAATGACAGCCACTCCCATACCCCGCACGCTGGCCATGACCGCCTATGGCGATCTTGATTACAGCGTAATCGATGAATTGCCCCCTGGAAGGAAACCGATCACCACCCTGCACCGTTATGAATCAGACCGGAGCCGGGTAATGGACTTTCTGAAAGCGGAGATCGAAAAAGGCCGTCAGGTCTATATTATTTTCCCCCTGATCGAAGAGAGTGATAAACTGGACTATGAAAACCTGATGCAGGGATATGAGAATATCAAAGGGTATTTTCCGGAACCCCGGTACTGGATCAGTATGGTGCATGGACGGCAGCCCGCCGACCAGAAGGAAATGAACATGAAAAGATTTGTGGAGGGCGATACGCAGATAATGGTGTCCACCACCGTTATAGAGGTGGGTGTGAATGTGCCCAATGCCAGCGTGATGGTAATAGAAAGTACGGAAAAATTCGGGCTCTCCCAATTGCACCAGCTCAGAGGCCGGGTGGGGAGGGGTGCAGAACAAAGCTATTGTATATTATTATCTGGCTCCCGGTTAGGTAAAGATGCGTTTGAGCGCATCAGGATAATGACCTCAACCGGAAACGGGTTTGAAATTGCCGAAAAAGACCTAGAACTGAGGGGGCCGGGAGAAATAGATGGAACCCGGCAAAGTGGTGCATTAAACTTTAAATTGGCCAGTATAGTCCAAGACCGGCCCATACTCGAAGTGGCAAAAAATACGGCCAGTACCCTGCTGGAAAAGGACCCCGACCTTCTTTCGGCAGAAAATTTGCAGTTGAAGAACTTCCTGCAGCAGCAAAAAAGTGGTGTTTTGTGGAGTAAAATTTCCTGAGTGCGGCGATTAAAAACATTTGACTAACACATGACGGTAAAAAAGGCTTTATTAACAGAAGATTTAAAACCATCTATCGCAAATTATAGTTATTTTAATATAAAGTTTACTACTCTGAAACATCTCATTCTTTTTTTAACCCTGATCATTGCTTTTTTGCAATCCGGTGCGCAGAACAACCGCAATATTGAATTCATTGAAAACAAAGGGCAGTGGGACTCCCGCGTGCAATACATGGGGGAGGTCAGCAACGGCGCCGTTTTCATCCGATCCGGTGGAATTACCATGCTGCAGTATGACCCGGTGGCCTATGCCAATACCGGTAAAAAACTGCATGATGATCCGGGATCAGCCACCGATAAAAATGGTATGCCACAACAAATACCCTGTCATGCATGGGATATCGATTTTGAAGGAGCCTCCCTTCAGGCAAAGCTCATTCCTGATAAACCCCTGAATACATATAATAACTACTATATCGGCAATGACCCATCCCGATGGGCAGGCAATTGCCGACTTTTCCAGGGTATTACTATGGAAAATGTTTATCCCAATATTGATGCCCGGTATTATACCGATAACGGGATGCTCAAATATGATCTGATCGTAAAACCGGGTGGTGATGTATCGCGTATCGTACTTCGTTATAAAGGAGTGGATGATCTGCAGGTAAAAAACAAAGAACTGACTATTTCTACTTCTGTTGGCGAAATGAAAGAAGGCGCTCCCTACACCTACCAGTTTGGCCCGGCCGGCAAGACAAAGATCAATTGCCGCTATTCGGTAAAAAATAATGAAGTTCGGTTTGATGTAAAGAATTACGATCCCACCAGTACACTGATCATCGACCCCTCTATTGTATTCTGCACCTTTGCGGGAAGTACAGTAGACAACTGGGGTTTTACAGCTACATATGGACCTGATGGTTCATTGTTTGGAGGAGGAATTGTATTCGGACCCGGTTTCCCTGCTACCGTAGGACCCGGATTTCAGAGTGGTACTTTTGACATGGGTATAATAAAGATTTCTGCCGATGGGGCCAGCCGGGTTTACGCTACTTATATTGGTGGGTCAGGCCTGGACCAGCCTCACAGCCTTATCTGTGATAACCAGGGACAGCTTATTATGGCCGGCCGTAGTAATTCAACTAACTATCCGCTGGTGAACAATGGCGCATTGGCCGGAGGCCAGTATGATATTGTGGTAACTAAATTCAATGCCAACGGCAATGTGCTGATCGGTTCCCGAAAGATAGGTGGTTCCAATGATGACGGGGTTAATATCAGTGTTACACGCGCATTAAGTTCCCTGCAACGAAACTATGGTGACGATGGCCGTAGCGAAGTAAATATTGACGGAGCAGGAAATGTATATGTGGCATCCGCTACTTCGTCCACTAATTTTCCCGTTACCGCAGGAGCCGCTCAATCTACAAACCGCGGTCTTCAGGATGGAGTGCTATTAAAGTTTAATCCCACACTCAGTACATTGAACTTTGCCAGTTATTTTGGGGGCAATGGAAACGATGCCGCTTATGTACTCTCTGTAAATACCAATGGAAATATTTATGTGGCAGGAGGTACTGAAAGTAATAACCTACTGGGAAATACCGCCGGAACGATTGGTACATCAAACCGGGGCGGCGTAGATGGATTTGTAACGATATTCAATAATACAGGCACTGCATTGTTGGCCACCACGTATATCGGCACCTCTGGCGCAGACCAGATATTTGGTATACAGTTCGATCAGAAAGGATTCCCTTATATAATGGGACAAACAACCGGCAACTGGGTACCCATCAATGCTACTTACAGTAATGCAGGCGGAAAACAATTCATAGGCAAAATGCAACCCGACCTTTCGGCCTATGTCTATACCACTATGTTTGGTACCGGTTCTGCTATTCCTAATATATCACCCGTAGCATTCCTGGTAGACCGATGCGAGAATGTGTATATATCCGGATGGGGTGGACCGGGATTTGGCAACGGATTCACCAGTGCGGGAACCAGCGGATTGCCGGTAACACCGGATGCATTTAAGAGCACAACCGATGGAAAAGATTTTTATTTCTTTGTATTGAAACGAGATGCTGTATCACAACTCTTTGGCAGTTTCTTTGGTGAAAACAATAATATCAACGGTGGGAATGACCATGTGGACGGAGGTACGAGCCGCTTCGACCGTAATGGTGTCATTTATCAGGCCGTATGTGCAAATTGTAAGATCAATGGCCCGCATCCCAATTTCCCTACCACACTTGGTTCCTGGTCTCCCAATAATCCGGCTGCAAATACCAATTCCGGTTCTGAATGTAATCTGGGCATGATCAAAATTGCGATGAATCTGGCTGGTGTTGCGGCCGGTGTGCAGTCATCCATCAATGGCGCACCCAGGGATACAGCGGGTTGCGCACCACTTACAGTAGATTTCATTGATACTGTGGCCAATGGTGTGAGCTATGAATGGTACTTTAACTATGTACCGGGCAATCCTCCAGACCTCGTCACCACCAGTCCGTCTTCTTCTCATATCTATAATGCGGTGGGCGTGTATCAGGTGATGCTCGTGGCTGTAGATCCCACCACCTGCAATATCAGGGATTCTTCCTTTATGCATATTAAAGTAGGAGATGTACAGGCAAACCTTGCTGCACAAGCCACCAAAGTGGGGGCATGTAATTCATTTACCTATCGTTTTGATAATTTGTCCACTACGCTCCCGTTGTTCCCATTCAAGAATACATCCTTTATATGGGATTTTGGTGACGGCAGCCCAAGGGTTACAGCCGGCCTGGCCAGTGTGAATCATACGTTCCCGGGCCCGGGCAACTATACCATCTGGCTTATATTAAATGATACCGTGTATTGTAACAATCCGGATTCGGTGAAGATCGATCTCGGAGTGGCAGAGAATGTGGATGCCCGTTTTGATACGCCGCTTTTTGGTTGCGTGCCTTATCGGGTACAGTTGGACAATATATCCATCGCAGGACAAACCTGGCTTTGGAATTTTGGAGATGGCCCGCCTGCCACGACGTCCACACAGTTTGAACCAACATTTACCTATACGGCAACGGGTACATATACCATTACGCTGATTGCATATAACCCCAACACCTGTAATCAAACCGATACGGCCAGGATCACCATACGGGTATTGGATAAGCCGGTTGCATTATTTGATTTCACACCTGTTACGCCGGTACCGAATACGCCGGTAACCTTTAATAATTTTTCATCTCCGGATGCAGTGCGATTCAGATGGAGATTTGGAGATGGTGATTCATTGCTCACCACTTCACGTGCCCCGGTGCTACATCAATATAATGCCACGGGTACCTTCACCGCCTGCCTCACCGCGTACAATGCGGCCAATTGCGACAGTACGGTTTGCCTGCCTGTGCGCGCCGTTATTATTCCCCTGGTGGATGTACCCAATGCATTCACTCCGCTCAGCAATGATGTGAATAGCGTAGTTTTTGTACGGGGTTTTGGAATTGCCAAAATGCAATTCACCATCTGGAACAGGTGGGGCCAAAAAGTATTTGAGACCAATAATAAATTGCAAGGTTGGGATGGAAAAGTAAAAGGCGTGGTACAACCCATGGATGTATATGCCTATACGCTGAGTGTGGAATTTTCTGACGGGCAAAAAACAACTAAGAAAGGAGATATTACGTTAATAAGATAATGCGATAATTGGATAATGAGATAATTGGAAATGTGAGGATGTGAAAATGTGGTGGAGGAAATATTAAATATGAAAGTGATGGGTAAAATAAGGAACATAGCGGTATTGGGGATGTTGAATCTAATGTTGGGTGGAGTCCTGCATGCACAGGATCTGCATTTTTCACAGTTTATGAATTCACCCTTATTGACCAACCCGGCCAATACCGGTTTTATTCCGGATGGCGATTACCGGTTTGGAGCCAATTTCAGGAATCAATGGTCTTCTGTTACAGCATTTCCTTATAAAACCATGAGTGTATTTGGAGATGTGCAAACTATGCAACGGGAAGATAATACCGGATGGCTCGGATTGGGTGGTGTGATTTTACGGGATGTAGCCGGTACGGGTGTACTTACTTCCACCAAAGTGTATGGTTCCGTAGCCTATCACCAGATGGTCAACCAGGGAAGCCTGGTAAGTCTGGGTTTTAATGTGGGTTGGGCCAACAAACGGATCAACACTGGTGATCTTACCTTTCCCAGTCAATGGAATGGAAAATTCTTTGACGTGAGCCAGATAACCACCGCACCCAAACTAGATGCGAACAATATCAGTTATATCGATATGCAGGTTGGAGGTAATTATGCCTATTTCCCGAATAGCCGCACCTATTTTAATGCCGGATTTTCAGCCATGCATGTGAACCGACCGAGAGAAACCTTCTTCACTAACAATACAGGTGTTGACAACCGTATCCCGGTTCGTTATACAGCTTTTTTGAACGGAAGCTTTATGGTGAATGACCGGGTGATCGTAAATCCCAATGTGTATGCGTCATTGCAGGCAAAATCATACGAGATCGTGGGTGGCCTCAATGCCATGTATAATCTTTCCGGTGATGGCGAAAAAGTACTGATAGCAGGGGTATATTACCGCTATAAGGATGCGGCCATACCCATGGTCGGGCTTGGTTACAAAGACATCAATTTTACCTTTACCTACGACGCTACGATGTCGGATCTGAAGAACTTCAACGGGGGGCGCGGCGCCTTTGAATTCTCCATCATCAAACAGGGTGTGGTGAGCCGTTATAATGGCAATCGTAAGCAAAGTATGTGTCCTTCCTTTAAAAATTATTGATACCAGGGGAGCACCCTAAAAAATCCACATTTTTTCCCTCTGAATGGGTATTTTTAGCCTGTACAATTATTGGCTGATGCTTTGTGTATGGTTTTATCATAATCTGACCAATAATCCCGATTTTTACAGTTGTACACTGAAAAAAGATTGAATGGAACACACCGCTAAGGCAATGATTACTGCAGCCCACCTGGCCGCCTTCCGGAGTATTGCCGGAGAGCAATGGGTATTGGCTGATGAGGAAACTCTGCACCATTATGCCCATGATGAGACGGAAAACCTGCATTTTCTTCCCGAAATCGTTATCAAACCCCGAACAGCCGAAGAAATAAGTGGCATATTAAAAATCTGTAATGAGCACAAAATCCCGGTTACACCCCGGGGAGCCGGCACCGGTCTCAGCGGTGGGGCATTACCACATTTAGGCGGAGTATTGCTTTCCACCGAACGGATGAATTCCATACTCGAAATCGACGAACGCAACCTGCAGGTGACTACCGAACCCGGTGTGATCACAGAAGTATTGCAGAATGCGGTCAAGGAAAAAAAATTATTCTATCCCCCTGATCCCAGCAGCCGTGGCTCCTGTTTTATCGGGGGAAATATTGCTGAAAACAGCGGAGGCCCCAAGGCCGTGAAATATGGCGTAGTAAAGGATTACGTGCTCAACCTGGAAGTGGTGCTTCCGAATGGCGATATTATCTGGACGGGCAGCAATGTACTCAAAAACAGTACTGGCTACAACCTCACCCAATTGCTGGTGGGCAGCGAGGGTACCTTGGGTATCGTAACCAGGATCGTACTCAAACTGATTCCCCTGCCTCAGTATGATCTGCTGATGCTGGTGCCCTTTAAAAACCTGGAACAGGCTGGTGAAGCCGTCAGCGCCATTTTCAGGGCCGGTTTTGTGCCGAGCGCTATGGAACTGATGGAGATCGATGCACTCCGGATCGTGAGCAAAATGGTAGACAGCACAGCCGTGCCGGTAACTGACGATACGGCCGCCCATCTCATTATTGAAGTGGATGGAAATAACATGGATGTATTAATGGGAGAAATGGAAGCCATTGGCAACCTGCTTACCCAATACGATATCGGCGAGATCTATTTTGCTGACGATGCGCAACAAAAAGCGGAACTCTGGAAACTCCGCCGCCGAGTGGCCGAAGCGGTGAAAATGATCGGTTATACGATTGAAGAAGATACTGTGGTACCCCGTGCCGAATTGCCCGCATTGATACGGGGTGTAAAAGCATTGGGTGTAAAACACGATTTTGAAGTGGTATGTTACGGACATGCCGGGGATGGCAACCTCCATATCCGTATCCGCAAAGAAGGGATACCCAACAGCTATGGCAATGAGGCCATGAATAAAGTATTGCGCGAATTGTTTATACTGGTAAAAGACCTCGGTGGTACCATCAGTGGTGAACATGGCATCGGACTGATACAAAAAAGTTATATGGATATCGTGTTCCGGGATGCCAACATTGCACTGATGCGCCAGATAAAAAAAGCATTTGATCCCAATAATATCCTGAATGCCGGTAAAATATTTTAACCCATGACGGAGCCAGCCGATATAAATATGAACCCCAAAGAAGCAGTGCGATCACTGCAGATCATGTTTGGGGCATTGGTGGGCGCGGTAGTGTTTTTTGCTATCGCGGTCGTGCTGCTGCATCTGATCAATGGCCCCATTTACGATACCGGCAGTATCATACAATCCAATCTGATGGTAACGGCGGTAGGTGTGGTGGCCGCAGCTTGTATGCTCGGTGCCAGAAGCTATTATAAAAAAACGATGGCCATGGGTGAAGGCACGTTGTATTTATTAAGTGATAAACTCAACCATTATAGGGCGGCATTCATCATCTATATGGCGCTTTGTGAAGGACCGGCCATTTTCTCGGTGATCATTTTGCTGCTTACCGGTAAGTTCATTGTGCTTATCATTACCGCCTTACTGCTGGCAATGATGTGGCTGAAAGTACCTACCCGGAGCCGGATCATACAGGAACTGAAACTGGACTGGCGGGAAAAAGAATTGATTTAATAAAAAGCATTAGTACTATGAAAAAAATGATCCTGATCGGTGGCCTGGTTATGGCTTCACTGCTTAGTTATGGACAAGACAAAGAAAATGAGGAAGACGGAGAAAAAAGACCGTTTAAAGAAAACCTCTTCACCGGAGGAAGTGTCTCCCTCGCATTTTACAGCAATACCTTTTTGATAGGAGCCAGCCCCGTATTTGGGTATAGCCTGGCCGATTTTGCAGATGCAGGTATCGTAGTGAATTATAATTATACTTCCTACCGGGATTTCAACGGTGTGTTCAATGATAAACTCCGCCAGTCTGTATATGGCGGCGGTGCTTTTCTTAAACTGTACCCGGTTAAATTCCTATTTGCTCAGGCACAATTGGAGCATAATTTTATCCGGCAGAAATACCTGGCCGGTGGCAGTAATTATACAGAAACAGCAAAGGGTGAAGCTACCAGTTTCCTCGTTGGCGGTGGATATACCAGTGGCAGAGAGGGCAGAGGCGGAGAACCTTTTTATTACCTCGCCGTATTATTTGATCTCTCAAAAAATATTTATTCTCCTTATACAGACGGCTATGGCCGTACCATACCGATCATCCGGGCTGGATTGCAGATTCCGTTGTTTCAGGGAGGTGGAAGAAGATAAAATTGTATGGTGTGTTCCGGCTTTTGAAAAAAAACGGATCAGGAAATAAAGGGCAAAAGTGCTGTGGGATCATCTAAAATGGTGATCCTTTTTATTGCATCTTCATAAAGAAAATTCTCCTGCTTCATCATTTCAATATGCGCGATAAGGTGGTTATAAAATCCGCCGGTATTGAGAATATAAATCTCTTTATCGTGAATCGTCAGTTGATTCCAGGTCACGATCTCAAACAGTTCATCTAACGTGCCAAAACCGCCCGGTAAAATAATGGCAGCGTCACTCACACTGTATATTTTTCGTTTGCGTTCGTGCATATCATCACAGATCACCAGCTCGCTGATGCCCCGGTGCTGTACTTCCCACTCGAGTAAAATTTTGGGAATAAACCCCGTTACCTGTCCGCCATGCTGCATCACCGTATCGGCAATTACACCCATAAGACCGGCACTTCCGCCCCCATAGATAAGCCGTACCCCTTTTTGAGCCATCAGTTTACCAAGTATAGCAGCATCCTGTGCAAAAACCGGATTGTTACCGTTTTTGGAGCCGCAAAAAACCGCTAAAGATCGTATTGCCATATTCACATAATATTGCAGCAAAGGGAAACTAAAATTCTTTATCTTCAAAATTCAATCGTGTTTAGTTTTTAACAACGTTAATCATCATTTATTCAGCTCACCACGATTCAAAATAATTACTTATGTCGCCGCAAATACTGTTCAGTTTTGTAATTGGTTATTTCGTGTTGCTGCTGGGAGTGGCCTGGTATACGTCCCGCAATTCAGATAATGAATCGTTTTTTATCGGCAATCGAAACAGTAACTGGATGCTGGTGGCCTTTGGTATGATCGGCACTTCTCTCTCGGGGGTTACCTTTGTGAGCGTACCCGGAGGCGTGGGCACCGGTAATTTTTATTATTTCCAGGTTGTACTCGGATACCTGCTGGGGTACCTGGTGATTGCCTTCGTATTACTCCCGCTGTATTACCGAATGAACCTGACCAGCATTTACACCTATCTCGAAAAGCGATTCGGTATTAATGCACATAAGGCAGGGGCGTTTTTCTTCATTTTATCGCGAACGGTCGGTGCTACAGCCCGCCTCTACCTCGTAATCAGTGTACTGCAGATCTTTATTTTTAATAAACTGAATATTCCTTTTGAAGCTACAGCACTGGTGATCTTATTACTCATATTATTGTACACGTTTGAGGGCGGGGTAAAGACGATCATTTATACCGATACCCTTCAAACCACCGGTATGCTGGTGGGGCTTGTGGTGTGTATCATAGTTATTATAAAGGCACTGGGTACTGATTTTTCCGGCGCTATGAGTATGATGAGTGAAAAAGGATATACGGCCATTTTCAACTGGAAGATCAATGAAAGTTCTTTTGCCCTTAAACATATCGTGGGGGGGATGTTTATTGCCATCGCCATGACCGGCCTCGATCAGGAGATGATGCAAAAAAATATCAGTGTGAAAACCCTGCGGGGATCACAAAAGAACATGATGACCTTTACCGCCGTACTCATGCTGGTCAACTTCCTGTTTCTCGTACTGGGAGGAGTATTGTATCTCTATGCCGGAGCAAAAGGTATTAAAGTCGCGCCGGATGATTTGTTTCCTACCATCGCATTAAGTGATGCATTCAGCGGTACGATCGGTGTCATCTTTATTATTGCGATCATTTCCGCATTGTTTCCCAGTGTGGATGGTGCCATTACGTCGCTTACTTCCTGTTTTTGTATCGATATACTGGGTATCAATAAGCAGGAAGGCACAGAGAAAGCAAAAAAAAGAACAAGGCTCAAGGTGCATTTCACTTTTGCCCTTATCTTTTTCCTGATGGTACTACTGTTCAAGGCCATCAACGATAAACTGATCATTGATTTCATTCTCAAATTTGCCGGCATTACCTATGGGCCATTGCTTGGCTTATTCGCATTCGGTATACTCACCAAACGAAAACTGAATGATAAACTGATATGGGCCGTTTGTATCATTGCCCCGCTTTGTGCATTGGGGTTGGATATGCTGAGCAACCCAGGCTGGTATGAGGCCAAACTTCATCTTCAACTCGGATTGGGGCAATTATCCGAAAGTATTTTTCATGGTTATAAGATAGGGAATGAACTCATTCTTATCAACGGCATTTTCACGTTCGCAGGATTGTGGTTCATTTCGACAAAAAATACCGGGGCAGTAAAAACAGCTTTACACGCGGTATAAGCTTCGGGCAAAAGGAACAGCGATTCGCCGGATACCTTTTATCTTTGCCGTAAACTAACGGATTGGATCTCGTACACCCGCTGATAGAAACCTATGCTGCTGCTTACACTTCCCCGGAAGACCCCTTGCTGAAGGAATTGTATGACTATACCCTGCAGCACCATCCTGAAGCCAGAATGATCAGCGGCCCGTTGCAAGGCAAACTGCTGGAAATGATCAGTTGCATGATCCGCCCTCACCGTATACTCGAAATCGGAACATTTACCGGATACAGCGCCCTTTGTCTTGCCAAAGGCTTGCCCGCAGAAGGCCGCCTGCATACCATTGAATTGAGAGAGCCCGATGCCCTCCAGGCCAGAACCTGGTTCGACCGGTCCCTGTATGCCACACAGATCATATCCCATTCCGGAAATGCCCGGGAGATCATCCCGGTTTTGCAGGAAACCTGGGATCTGGTATTCATAGACGCCGATAAACCTGCCTATATCGAATATTTTAACCTTGTTTTTCCTGCCATGCGGCAAAACGGCTTTATTTTAGCAGATAATGTATTGTTTCACGGGCAGGTGCTCGAGGAAAAACCAAAGAATAAAAGCGCCCGTGGCATCCAGGCATTCAATGAATTTATTCAGCAAAGAACGGATGTTGAAAAAGTAATGATAACGGTCCGCGACGGGCTCAGCCTCATCCGGAAAATATAACAGTGACGCATATGCGAAAAAAAAAATATAAAGGCCTGCTGATCATCTTGCTTTTTTCTCTGGGTGTGAAGGCCCAGAAGGCAGAAGCAGTGCTGAATTATATCACTACATACAAGGATATTGCCATCAGTGAGATGAAACGCACCGGTGTACCGGCAGCCATCACTTTGGCGCAGGGCATACATGAATCCGGTGCAGGGCTCAGCGAACTGGTAAAAGCATCCAATAATCATTTTGGTATAAAATGTAAATCCAACTGGACCGGAGAATCGGTGCGGCACGATGATGATGCCAAAGCCGAATGCTTTCGGAAATATCCGCAGGCGGCGGATTCCTACCGCGATCATTCCGATTTTTTGAAAAACGGGCAACGGTATGCTTTTCTTTTTCAACTGGATCCTGCCGATTATGCCGGATGGGCCAACGGGTTAAAGAAAGCCGGCTATGCCACCAACCCCAAATATCCGCAGGTGCTTATCAAACTGGTAGAGGATTACGGGCTGCAGCAATATACCCTGCAGGCTTTTGCCCAACCAGATGCTGCAGTGGAAGAAGCGCAACCCCAACCATCGCCGGCCACCCCCAACAATAGCGCGGCTCCTTCACGCGAACAGATCTCCGGAGGAGAAACCGCAATGTTGGAACCCCCTCCCGCGGTCAATCAATATCCTGAGGGACTGTTTACCATCAACGATACCAAAGTGATCTTTGTAAAGAAAGGAACATCCTATTTTGCTATCGCAACCCAATACGGAGTGGACCTGGCAAGGCTTTTTGAGTACAATGAAATACCGGTAACAGAGGAAGCGGGCAGCGATCAACTCCTTTACCTGCAGCATAAACGTAAATCCGGGGCCACTCCTTATCATGTAGTCAAACCGGGCGAAACGATGCACGATATTGCACAGCAGGAAGGGATCAGAATGGAAGCTTTACTGGAGTATAACGGTGTGAATAAAAGCTATCAGCCTGCCGCCGGCGAGAAAATAAGATTGAAGAAAAAGCAGGACTAGCACAATAGAAACCCTTCCGAAATTGTTTAAAGAATAATACCACTAACTGCACCAGCTATGGCTATCATCAACGTACACGACAAACAGTTTGAAACCTATCTTTCCGACGAAGTGATCGGGCAGCGTATCCGCGAACTGGCAGCTGCCATCAACTCCGATTATGCAGGCAGGAGACCCCTCTTTATTGCCATACTCAACGGATCGTTCATGTTTGCCTCCGACCTGTTTAAGCACCTCGATATAGAGGCCGAATTATGCTTTATTAAATTAGCGTCATATAAAGGGATGAAATCTTCCGGCAATGTGGTCACCTCCATCGGGCTGGAAGATGATCTGTTTGACAAAGAAGTGATCATAGTAGAGGATATCGTGGATACAGGAAAAACATTGCATAATTTCTTACCAAAGCTGCAGCACCAGCAGCCAAAATCAATGAAGATAGCCACCCTGTTGCATAAGAAAGAAGCCACCGCCTATCCGCTTACCCTTGACTATGTGGGGTTTGAGATCCCTGATAAATTCGTAGTGGGGTATGGCCTTGATTATGATGGATTAGGACGTAACCTGAAAGAGATTTACCAACTGGTATAAAATTCAGGCGATTCCTGCCGGTTTTTTTGTATTTTATTGGCCTTTAGAAAATGCTGCTTGAAGACCGCTTGTCATATAATCTTGTTATTACACTTCTGTTTGTCTTTACCTGCCCAGCAATACTATGTAAGAGGGGAGGTGAAAGATGAAGCGGGCAATGTGTTGCAAAATGTAACCATACTTCAGCATAAGACGGGCTATATGTTTCGCAGCGGATCCACCGGCACATTTGGCATTGTTGCGAATCAGCTTACCGATACATTTACTTTTTCCATGGAGGGCTACCGTACTGAAAAGGTTCCGGTAAATGCGGAGAATTATTTATCGGTACGATTGAAAATACTGACAGGTGCTGCTTCCCGCCAACGGAGGGGCAAACTTTCCTCCTTCACCAAAGACCTGGAAAAACAAGAGCAAAAAAGCTGGCTGACCGGCGACGAAACCTATGCCAGCCTGGTGGAAAACCATTTTGTTAACACCAAAAAGAACCCCAATACGGGTATGTCCCTCAATGTGGACAGGGCTTCATACAGCAATATCCGCCGTTTCATCACCCTTAATTCGTTGGTTCCCCCGGATGCGGTAAGAATAGAAGAAATGCTCAATTATTTCAACCTCGGGTATCATCCGCCGGAAGCGAACAATATTTTCAATATCAAGACCACGCTAACCGGCTGCCCCTGGAATCCGGAGAACCAACTGATGTATATCAATCTTTCTTCTGCCCGGCTCGACCTGGATACACTTCCGCCCAGCCACCTGGTATTTCTGATTGATGTATCCGGCTCCATGGATATGCCCACCCGGTTACCACTGCTGCAATCAGCTTTTCGTTTGCTGGTGAATAATCTCCGGGAAAAGGACACCGTATCCGTCGTGGTATATGGAGGCATTACCGGCATTATGCTCAATGCTACCAGTGGTAAGGAAAAGGAAAAGATTCTGAAAGTGATCGATGAACTGGAGCCAGGCGGCACTACACCCGGCGAATCAGGTATCAAACTGGCTTACAGTGTGGCCCGCAATCACTTTATTAAAGGAGGAAATAATCGCGTGATACTGGCTACCGACGGCGATTTCAACGTGGGCTTGCGGACCGAGGCCGAACTGGACGAACTGATCTCCTCACAAAAAGAAAGCGGCATATATCTCACCTGCCTGGGCGTGGGAATGGGTAATTATAAAGACTCCAAGATTCAAACCTTATCACAAAAGGGAAATGGAAACTTTGCTTATCTCGATAATTTCAAAGAAGCAGAAAAAGTTTTACTGAAAGAATTTACACAAACCCTGTATGCTGTGGCAGATAACGTATATATGGATGTGGTGTTTAACCCCGAATACGTAAAAGAATACCGGCTGGTGGGGTTTGATAATAAGGTCGGTGTATTGAGGGATTCCCTCTCCTATGTCGAAGGAGGGGAAATCGGCTCTGGTCATTCTATGCTCGCCATTTTTGAGATCACCCCCACGGAATTAAATAAAGGAGCTATCAAAGATAATTTTACCACCGGCAAACTGGGGGATATTCATTTGCAATATCAGCGACCCGGTAATGAGAAAAAAGAACTATTCAATTATTCCAGCCGTTTTGAATACGTACCTTTTCCCGAACTGGAGAAATGCTATCAGTTCTCGGCTGCTGTTTCGATGTTTGGATCCCTGCTTCGCAATTCCACCTTCCTCAAAAATATCGGATGGAATGAAGTGATCTCACTGGCAGAACATTCCGCAGGCGAAAATGACCTGCTGCAGAAGGAATTTATATCCCTGGTACAGCAGGCCAAAAACCTTTATAGTAAAGTCAAAAAGAAAAAAGGAAACAACGGAGAATGATAATCAGGAGAACATTTCCTTTATCTTATCAAAGAAATTCTTATCGCTTTTATCCGGATGTGGTTTAAAATTGGGGGATTGGCTCATTTTTTCCAGCGCCGCTTTTTCTTCACTGGAAAGATGCTGCGGAGTCCACACACTTACCTGAATCAATTGATCTCCTTTTTCATACGAATTCACTGCCGGAAAACCTTTTCCTTTTAGCCGGAATATTTTTCCGCTTTGTGTACCAGCAGGTATTTTTATTTTGGCCCTGCCATCAATAGTAGGCACTTCGAGTTGAGTACCAAATACGGCATCCGTAAAGGATAAGTGCAATTCGTACGCTACATTCAGCCCTTCCCGATGCAGTTCCTTATGCGGTTCTTCTTCGATCAGGATAATCAGGTCGCCCGGGCCACCTCCTCTTTCACCGGCATTGCCCCGTCCACTGATATTTAATTGCATGCCTTCCTGTACGCCAGCGGGAATATCAATGCTCACGGTTTCTTCACCATATACACGTCCTTCTCCCTTACAATTGGTGCATTTGGCCGTAACCGTTGTGCCCTCGCCATTACAGGAAGGACAGGTGGAAACGGTCTGCATTTGACCCAAAAACGTATTCTGTACCCTTCTTACCTGACCACTCCCGCCACAGGTGCTGCAGGTTTGTACACTGCCTTTATCCTTAGCCCCACTGCCGGTGCAGGTGGTACATACCACGTGTTTTTTAACCTTGATGTTTTTTGTTACACCTTTGGCTATTTCTTCGTACGTGAGTTTCAATTTCACGCGCAGGTTAGAACCCCGTGTGCCACGGCTTCGCTGCTGCCCCCTGCCCCCGCCACGCTGGCCACCAAAGAAACTACCAAACAAATCATCGCCGAAAATATCTCCAAACTGGCTGAAGATATCGTCCATATTCATATTGCCGCCGCTGAATCCACCACGTCCGTTACCACTCACCCCGGCATGACCATACCGGTCATATTGCGCTTTCTTTTCTGCATCGCTCAGTATTTCGTACGCTTCTGCGGCTTCTTTAAATTTTTCTTCTGCGGCTTTATCGCCCGGGTTGCGGTCGGGGTGGAATTGCATGGCCACTTTGCGATAAGCTTTTTTAATTTCTTCCGCAGAAGCCGTTTTGCTGACTCCCAGTATCTCGTAATAATCTCTTTTTGACATTGTGACTAATCTGCTGATGGGCTATTTGCTAATTTGATAATGAAAGCATTATCCTATTATCAAATTAGCTGAATTATTGAATTATTTTCCAACTACAACTTTTGCGTACCGAATGATCTTATCATTAAGATAATATCCTTTTGTCACTTCGTCCACTATTTTTCCTTTCATTTCTTCAGAAGCGGCCGGAATTTCAGTAATGGCTTCGTGCAGGTCAGGATTAAAGTCCTGACTTTTAGTTTCCATTGCTTTCAGTCCGCGGGATTGCAACGAAGATCGCAGCTTATTAAAAACAAGCAATACCCCCGCTTTATTGGAAGCAGCATCATCGCTGGTTTCCAATTGCTTTTGTGCACGGTCACAATCGTCCAGCACATCGAGCAATTCGGTGATCACATCTTTACCGGCCGTTTGTATCAGTTCGATTCTTTCTTTGGCATTGCGCCGCTTGAAATTTTCAAATTCAGCCACCTTACGGAGGTATTTGTCTTTTTCCTCTTCCAGTTGGGCTTTAAGCTGCTCTATCTCAGACTCATCTGCCACCGGTTCATTCAGGTGGGTGCTGCCACTCATGCTCTCATCGGTATTGATATCCATGCCCCCGTTCGCATCGGGCTGCATTTCTGTTTTCATGTCTTGTTCTGCCATAATTTCAAAAATTGATTGCAAAGGTAAGGTGGACAAGAATATTGCCAAGCCATATTAATACCCCCGGAAAGGCGCTTTCAGAGACATTTTGTCCCGCTGCCAAGGGGCTAAAGCCAGTCCGTCAGGGGCAGACCCTCAGAATGAATGAATTGGCCCGGCTGGCAATCGGGGCACAGGCCTTATCTTCGCCCTTATGAGCCTGGTTTATTTAAAAAGAAAGATTAGCCCCCGGGTGGTCAATGGCCATCCCTGGATTTTTAATAATGAAGTAGAGAAAACCGAGGGAAACCCGGCTCCGGGAGCGATCGTAGAAGTGTTTACCCACGACAAAAAATTTGTTGGAAAGGGCTATTACAATTCCCAATCACAGATACAGGTGCGACTGCTTACCCGGGACAAACGGGCCGAGATCAATGAAGCCTGGTTCCTGGCCCGGATCCAGGAATGCTGGAAATACCGGCAACAATTGGGTTATACCGAAAATTGCCGCCTTGTTTTTGGCGAAGCCGATTCATTGCCCCAACTGATCATTGATAAGTTCAATGATTATTTTGTCATTCAAACGCTGGCACTGGGCATTGACGTATGGAAACCTGCTCTGGTAAAAGCATTGGAAACCGTTTTCTCCCCCAAAGGTATCTATGAACGCAATGATGTGCCGGTACGGGAACTGGAAGGGCTTCCCCAACATAAGGGATTTTTATCCGCTCCGTTTGATACGAAGATCATGATCAATGAAAACGGATTCCGCTTTCATGTGGATATAGAAAATGGCCAGAAAACCGGTTATTTTCTCGATCAGCAGGATAACAGACGGGCCATTCAGCATATTGTAAAAGGTGCCGATGTATTGGGTGCCTTTACTTATACCGGCACTTTTGAAATACATGCGGCTTGCTATGGGGCCAAATCGGTGCTGGGACTTGATATTTCGGCCAATGCGGTAGAGCAGGCCCGTCGCAATGCGGCATTGAACGGCGTGCAGGATATTTGTCATTTTGAAGCAGCCAATGCCTTTGATGTATTGAAGCAATGGGGCAAAGAAGGTAGGCTGTATGATGTGGTTATGCTGGATCCGCCTGCCTTTACCAAAAGCCGGGAAACCATACAGAAAGCTATCACCGGTTATAAAGAGATCAACCTCCGGGGAATAAAGCTGATTAAACCAGGTGGATTTCTCGTTACCTCTTCCTGTACCAATCTGGTGAATCCAGATCTCTTCTTACAGATCATTGAGATGGCAGCTAAAGATGCCAGAAGAAAAATAAGACAGGTCACATTTCAGAAACAGGCTTCCGATCATCCGATCATCTGGGGAATGGAAAACACGGAATACCTGAAGTTTTTGATCGTACAAGTGCAGTGATTAATTAGATAATTAGCTAATGTGCTAATGAGATAATTGGATAATGTGATAGTTAGATGATGTGAGAATGCAGGGATGATGTTAGCGGGATACCTGAAACTTGCCGGATTCAACGATTCTTCCGGTATTATCGGTGATGTGATAGATATAAACACCACGGCTGAAATCATTCAGATTGATGATCAGCTTATCTGAAACATTGGCTGTTTCATACATTTTCTTACCAATTACACCGCTGTATACACTTACGGTCATTCCTTTTTTGCCGGCACCCTGAAAATCGAACGTGATGTAATCTGTAGCAGGATTCGGATACAGTTTCACGATCTTATCACCAGGACCATCGGCTGGTCGGGAGGATGACTGAGCTGTTGATTGCAGTGCAATCAACAGAAGAAAGGATACTATGGTCAGGATTCGTCTCAACGAAACAAATTTACTTTTATTATTCGAAAAGTAAGCCAGTTTTTTTTTCTGTGCAACGTAAAACTACGATATTTTACAAGTCGTTGATTATTATATAGTTAAAACCGGATTTTGGCCCGGTTTTAACTAAACATTATTAAAGGGCTTCTAGCGCGGCCTTTATTTTATCAAAATCCGGTACCTGACCAGCATTCTCCAATACTTCCGCATAGCGCACAATTCCATCCTTATCGATCACAAAAGCAGATCTTTTGGAAACACCTTTCATGTTGAACGCGAATGTTTCATAAATAGAACCATATGCATTGGATGCCTCTTTATTGAAATCGCTGAGTAAGGTAAAATTCAATTGCTGGTCTTCCTTGAACTTAGCCAGCGATTGCAACGCATCAACAGAGATGCCAAACACTTTTGCGTTAATATTATTGTACCAGCTGATATTATCTCTTACAGAGCAAAGCTCTGCAGTACATACACTGGTAAATGCGAGCGGGAAAAAAAGTAACAGCACAGGCTGACCTTTTTGTTCTGAAAGAGTTACCTGATTCTTCTCACTGTCAAAGAGGGTAAAGTCTGGTGCTGCTTGTCCGATTTCAACTGCCATGGAATATTTTTTTGTTGGTGAATAATGTATAACTACAATGTTACATCAAACAAATAAATCCAAAAGAAGTTCGGCCAAAAAATTGCAGATTTTTTTGAGGTGGTACGTACCGGTTGCAGTAACAGGTTGCAATCCGGCTGAATAACTAACATGAAAATAAGAATGATCAAAATTTCGGACACAGCAGATAAGCCCCTTTTTCTTTCCGGAAACCGATATAAGAAATAGATAACTCAAACCCGCCACGCCCGTAGCTCGATGGTTTCAGTTTGGAGATATTCACGTCATAACTTACAGCAACAGAAAAAGGATTATAATCCAGTTTTACTACGGGTATCAATGCATCATTCCATCGGAGAAAGGCGCCGGCATGAATGGTGTAAAGCGGATTGTCGGGATCCTGACCCAGTTTGAGACCATACATGGCGCCACCCACCGTTTCTGAAAAACTGCCCTGGTAAGATTGATCGGCCTGAATGGTCATATAGGCATAGTCAGTTACGCCAAAACGCAACCCCGCCGAAAAGACCCATTTGGGATTTACTTCAATGCCGGTATTGCGGTAAAATGACGCTTTCGGCCGGTTGAAATGATGATAGGCAGCACCAATAAAAAAGTTATTGCCTGCATCGGCATTGAGGTTGGAGTTAAAACTCATGCCCACACTGCCATCGAGGTAATTGTATTGGGTGTTGGTAAAGTTTTCACCGATGGTGCCATTTTCATACGTGGTATTCGTGGTAACTTTTGATGGATCGAAACGGCGCTGTACCCAACCTCCCATAAATCCCAATGACAGGTATTTATTTTTTTCTGAACTCAGCGATTTGTGATAATTCAATACAGGCAATACATGTGTGGAAGTCCATCCGATCGTTCCGGCCTTATCGAAAAGAACCTGTGCGCCGGTTGTAATAAAATCATTGCCTTTGCCGATCGGTTTTTTAAACTCGGCATTTATCGATCCGGTCCGGTATGCATTGGTCACGCTGTTCCACTGATCCCTGTATACGGCCTGCACCCTGGTGTCGCCGGTAAATATGCCCGCCAATGATGGATTTCTCCACAGTGGTGTTTCAAAAAACTGGGAAAAATGAATATCCTGGGCAGATAACGAAATGGTTGTGATGACCTGCACCAACATAATGAGCAGGAACTTTTTGCAAGCGGCCATACGAAGCCTGCAGGAAAGTATTGTACTTCCTTTCACCCATTGCCATATATTTTTCACACTCTCCATATTAATTCATAATTCTTAATTCTACATTCATAATTCAACATTCAACCGCTTACAACACCAGCGCAATATTTCCATTGAGCCGGATGATATCGCCATTATCACAAAACACTTCCGCCTGGTATACATACACATCTGCCTGCGGCCGCTTTCCTTTAAACGTACCATCCCATCCCACAGTGGGATCATTGACCGGGAAATCTCTCTTTTCAAAAACCACTTCACCCCAGCGATTGAAAATGCGCAATGTTTTTACACGCTCCAGTCCGCGACCTCTCGGATAAAACACATCATTACTGCCATCTTTATTCGGTGAAAAGGTATTTGGTATAAAGAGGTTTGCATTCTTACAAATTACCACCACCAGTATGCCGGCAATATTGGCACAGCCGTTCACATCCTTTGCATATACCTGATACCGGGTGTCAAATTTGGGTCCGGCTTCAGGTGTTGGACAGTTGGTACAACTCAATCCTGTCGACGGTGACCATATCCAACTGATTACATTCGGAGAATAGGTAGCAGGAATGGTTACCGGAAAGCCAGCCTGTACCGTCATTTGTCCCGGCATGGTAATTACGGGTAATGGATTTACATATATGTTTTGCCGGGTGGTATCCTTGCACCCTGTACTGTTTGTAGCAATAGCGGTAATGGTGAATGTACCGGGTGTGTTATATGTTTGTACTGGCGGATTCTGTATGGTATAATTGCTTCCATTCGGAAAATTCCATTGCCAGCTTACCACCGATGTATCCGGAATAATAAATAGCCCCCTGTGCAATAGCGATGAGTTTACACATACAACGGAATCACCTGCGATATCGATCAGCGGACGTTGTACTACACGGATCACCAGCGGTTTGGTAAGTGTATCGCGGCAGCCTAATTGGGTGCGTACGGATAACTGTACCGTATACAGGCCCGGGCTGCTGTAAAAGTGAGAGGGGTTTTGCAGGTTGGAAGTATTTCCATCACCGAAATTCCAGAGATAACTGGTTACCGGATCATTGAACGTGGTGGAGTCGGAGAAGTTGACGGTACCAAAATCGCAGAAGAGGCTATCGTCCAATCCGAATTTAGTATTGGCACCGGTTACAAACACGGTATCCAATCCCTGAAGCGGAATCAGGCAACCCGACAAATCTTCCATGATCACTTTGGGTAAAAAATTACCAAAGGATGAATACACATGATTCACTGTGGGCGAAGGCGTGTTGAGAATATACCCATCGCCAAAATCCCAGTAATAGGATGCAATGGGGCCGGTGGTAAATGCATCAAGGCTTACACTCAGCGGCTTGCATCCGCCAAGTGGCAGATAGTTTACCCTTGTACCCATCGTGTCAAAAACCCGGATGGTTTTGATGATAGAATCCACACATCCCCCCGGACTGGTAACAATCAGCTTTACCGGGTATACACCCGGGAGTGAATAATAATGTACCGGATCGTTGAGTGTGGATGTACCCTGCAAAGGACCAAAGTCCCATACGACGGAAGTAAAATACGTGGAAGTATTCGTAAACCGCACTTCAAATGGCAGACAGGAACTAACCGTATCACTGGCAGTGAAATCCGCTACCGGGTTATTGACTGTTACATACAACGGTCGCACGAGTGAATCCAGACAGCCTACTGCATCCTGTATCACTAATTTCACCGTGTAATTACCGGTTGCAGTATAAATATGCGAAGGGGATGTGGCCAGCGAAGTACCACCATCACCAAAATCCCAATTATACGAAAGCGGAGTGGGTGTCGATGCATTGGTGAATTGTACGGAAGCCCCCGGACAGGTAAGCGTATCAGCACTGGTGAATAAGGGCTGGGGGTCGGTGGTAACGATGAGATTACTCCGGGTTAGACTGTCTTTACAACCAGATGCATCGGTCACAACAAGTTTTACCGAATAGATTCCAGCATTTGCATAGGTATGTTGAAAGGGAGGCGCTGTAAAACTTTGCACCACGCCATCACCAAAATCCCACACCCAGTTCACGATCGCATTCACACCATCGGTACCCGAGATATCAGTGAAGGTAGTGGTAAGGCCTGCACAACCCGAAGTGTTGAGGCCATTGAAACCAGCCGTGGGTCCGTTGATACGGATATAATTCGGTTTGGTGATCGTATCCGTACATCCGTTAATATCGGTGGTTATAAGGCGTACGGTAAAACTGCCCGAAGTAGTATAGGTATTACCGGCAAAAGTGGTGGATACAGAAGCTGTATTGCCGTCACCAAATACCCAGTCGTAGGTTACGATATTCAGCGGGTTGATATTTTGTGCTGTAAAATTGATGAATGCAATCTTACAGGCTGCCGTGCGGTCCGCAACAAAGTCAGGAGCTTCATTTACTGCATTGATTGTTCGGTAGGCGGTATCGGAACAGCCTCCGTTAGTAACGATAAGCCGTACCGTATAAATGCCATAGGCGGTATAGGTATGCGTCGGGTTTTGTATTGTTACCGCTGGCGATCCGTCTCCAAAATCCCATTCCCAGGTAAGGGGGGCAATGGATTGATCAGTGAATATAAATCGCAAACGGTTGTTACAATCGGGTGTTACTCGGAAACTCGCAATTGGGGGTAATACCCGCACATAGTCGACTTTTGTTATGGTATCAGGGCATCCGTTGTTGATCGCTATCAATGTCACTGTAAAATAGCCGGTATCGCTGTAACTGTGTGAGGGGTTTTGTAACGTAGAGGTAACGCCATCGCCAAATTCCCAAAGCCATTCATCGGCAGGCGATGAAAGGTCAGTGAAAAAAACGGGTTGTTTGCCACATACGGGTATGGGTGTGCCTGAAAAATCAGCAACAGGTTTTGTGCCCACCCGTACCGCTGCGGGTATCACCAGCGAATCGGTACAACCCGAACTGGTGGTGATATATAACTTCACAGTATAAGTACCCTGAATGGTATATGTGTGTGTTGGATTGGCCAGTGTGGATGTAAAACCATCACCGAAATCCCATGCATAAGATGTTACTGCATCCACCGTCGTAATAGTTGCTGTGGGTGATACCGTAAGTGGTAAACATCCTCTTACCGGGAATGGCGTGATGGAAATGGTAGGCCGTTGTATTACCACAAAAGCTGGTTTCACAATGGTATTACTGCACCCAAATGCGTTGGTAACGGTGAGGGTCACACTAAAATTTCCATAACTGGTATACGTATACGAGGGGTTTTGCAGGGTAGACGTACCTCCATCTCCAAAATCCCATTGCCAACTTACGGCACCACCGGTGGAAATATCCTGAAAGTTGACAGTGAGCGGTGGCCCGCAACGGGTAGTTACCGGAGCACTGAAATCGGCCACCGGCCTTGGATTGATCGTGATGTTTTGCATAACCGAATCCACGCATCCGCCATAGTTGTTGTGAAGCCATACATTGTATGTACCAGTGCTGGCATAACTATATGTTGCATTGATCGTATTCGCACTGCCTCCATCGCCAAAATCCCATACAGCAGATACCGGTGCCGGTATGGATGTATTGGTAAAGGTGACCGGATCATTCACACAGGCAGAAAGCGGCGCAGTAAAGCTTGTCTGAAAACCACCAATTACCACCGTCCTGCGGGCAGTATCCTGACAACCGGCACTGCTGGTGGTGATCAGCGTAACTGTAAAAGTACCATTGGCAGTATATGTATGTGAAGGATTCAAAACAGTTGAAAAATTACCATCGCCAAAATCCCATTGATAACTGAGAGTAGGTGGGCCACTGGAGTTATTTGTAAAATTGATTGTGGCTGGTGCTGCACATACTGTAGGCTGTGATTGGCTGAATACGGCCGTTACACCCGGTGTAACAGTAATATATCCCGGTCGGGTGATCGTTTTGGTACAGCCCCGGTCATTGGTAACTCTGAGTGTTACCGTAAAGACCCCGGCGGTAGTATAAGTAACAAAGGGATTTTGTAATGTGGATGTAGTGCCATTTCCAAAGTCCCAATTCCAGGAGGTATTGGTATTGCCGGTACCGGGTGTGGAAAGGTCGGTAAACTGAACCCGCAAAGGGAAGCATCCGCTCAGCGGTAAGGCACCGAAGGCCACAACCGGAGGTTCAAACACAGTAATATATTGGGTACGGGTAATCGTATTGGAACCGGCAGCATTGGTGGCGGTTAGCGATACGGTGTAGTTGCCTGGCGCAAAATAAGTGGCTGTGGGGTTTTGCAGTGTGGAAGTATTACCGTTTCCAAAATCCCAGGCCCAACTGGTTGGATTGCCGGTGGACTGGTCCTGAAAGACAACGATCAGCGGCGAACATCCCGCAGTTGGACTGGCCGTAAAGGCAGCGGTTGGCGCCTGACCATTAGCCGCAATCCCCCAGAAAAAGAGGGCGATATTGAATGCAATTAATTTCGTAGACATATGGTAACTCCTGAATATCAAAACATAACTTGTTTTTGTAAACAAATTCAAATACGGGTACAGGAAGCCAAACCATTAAATAGATTAATGAAAAACAGGAAGGTTTAGTGCGGAATTTCCAAGCGGACAGGTGCGTCAGTTGGAACAAAAAATATGCCTTAGTCATATATTAACAGACTATTTGTAAAATTATTGCTGCAATTCTGAAATATTTTTTCAAAACCTCTATTATATAAAATAAGTATTTAATATTAGGCGCTTTTCTGTATCCAAAACCGGAAAATGCGTGAGGTGAGGAACCCGGGATGGATCAGTCTTCGGAATGGATGGGGCTTACGAAACCTGTGGCTCCTATCGCAAAACTATATTGCTGAATGAACCCTGTACAATATAAGGCAGGCGGCACTGCCAGATAGGGTAAGCAGTGTTTTAAAAACTGTTTAGACAGGAAAATCTGTTTAATGAAAGTGATGTTAGTAACGGAAGAGCATTAACAAAAACTCAGGCTCATTACATCTTGTCAAGCCTCATCGTCTTGGTCTCCGTTCCATTGGTTTGAGTGGCTTCCACATAGGTCCAACTGTTTCGGGTTATTTTCCAGCTTCCATTGATCAGGGAAAGGGGGAAAGCAGGGGATGTGAAGTTGGCATAGGTCGTCATGGTACTGGCATCACCATCCCAGTTACCGGTCTTTTCAACCGTGCCATTATTTATTGCATCCACTGTTTTATTGCTGTAGTACTTAAACCGGTAAGTGGAAAAACTGGCCGTGATGTCGGTACCGTTTTGGGTAAACGAAGTAATGCCCCATTGTCCATCGGTCATGGCTTTGATCACCAGGTCTTCCTGCACATTTTCAACGGTTTTTTTGCAACCTGAAAAAACGATAAACAGGGAAAGCGTAAAAACGATAACGGCAGATTTCATGTGTTGATTTAATCCTTGATTTTTATCAAATAGTATCGCCATAAAAATAATCATTCCATTGATGATATTCCCTTTGTTAGCGGAACACTCGTAACTTTTTTATGACTCATTGTACGCGAATACGATAGAAACAACACACAAAATAAGCATTTATACAGAGTTTTACAATAGCCAGATGTAACTTAACAGGATGAATGGCTCTATTATTCCACCGATTGGGTACTTTTTTAGGGACTGAAAGCCGACATTTGTTGCAGATTTAATCTGCTGCTACAGACATGAAAAAACAAATACTCCTCTTAATCGTCTTACTGTTTTCGACAGGCTGGCTTTTTTCTCAAACACCAGATCAGTTACTTACGCGTTGGTCGGCACGGTCACCCATTGAAAAGATACACCTTCATCTCGACCGCGATAATTATGTGGCGGGTGAAACCATCTGGTTCAAATCATACCTGTATTCCGATTACCAGCCCGATACAATCAGTACTTCGTTATTTGTGGAACTGATGAAGGATTCGGTGACGGTACTAAGCCGGCATGTACTTCCTGTATTTTTAGGTACAGCCAATGGTCAATTTGAATTACCAGATTCACTGGCTACCGGTAATTACATGCTACGCGCTTACACACTTTCCATGCTGGACAATCAGGATGGTATATCGCCTCTGTATAAAAGATCTGTATTCATTTACGGAAAACAAAAAGCAAAGAATACTTCAACACCTGCCGGTAATAAAACGCTGATCCAATTTTTCCCCGAAGGGGGCAACCTGGTAAAGGGTTTCAATGGCAGCCTGGCTTTCAAGGCTACTGATCAGCAGGGTATACCCCGTAATGTGTCGGGAAAGATCTGGAATGATAAAAATGAACCCGTAACAACTTTCACCAGCTATCACGATGGAATGGGTCTGATCGAATTGCCAGCGTTGGGTGAATTTGCTTATTATGCCACACTGGATGGTACAGCTTCAGACGAGCATTATTCGTTGCCGACCATTAGTAATAAAGGCATTCATATTTCTTTGATCGATCATCCGCAGGGTTATTTCTTTGAACTCGAACAGCGAACGGATGATCCGGTATTTCAGGCTGCCTATATGGTGGGCCAAATGCAGCATCATGTAGTATTTCAACAACGGTTTGTACAGGGAAAAGAATCTCAGCAGGGGGTGATCAATACTAAGCATCTCAATTCCGGTGTATTGCAGGTTACTTTTTTCAATAAAGATCATTTGCCATTGGCAGAGCGGCTTTGTTTTGTAAACAACAAAGAATATATACTCAGCGGAGAATTAAGAACCGATACACTTGATTTCGGTTATAAAGCACGGAACCGTTTTAGTCTTGCCATGAAGGATACGGTACAAGGCAGTTTTTCCATATCCATCATTGATAATGAACAGTCACAGCTTCCCCGCCGGGAAGAAAATATTTTCAGCTCCCTGTTGCTCACCGGTGATCTCCGGGGATACGTACACGATCCGGCCTGGTATTTTGTGGCTGATGCGGATTCTGCCAAACAAGCACTCGATCTGGTGATGATGACCAACGGATGGCGCCGCTTTCGGTGGGAACAATTGCTTGCCAAAGGAATACCTCCCGCCGGACCCAAAGACATGTCTTATATCACCCTTGCGGGAAAAGTGAATTACCAGGGTGTCAAAAAACCATTTTCAGATAAGCAGTTGCTGTTGCTGGTGAATACCAAGGATGGTAAGCGGAGCATGCAGTTTTTGAAGACCGATGCCGATGGAAATTTCCGGATCGATTCGATGATCTTTTTCGATAAATCGCGACTGATCTTCAGTGATGTTCGCGGCAAAAAGAGTCAGTACATCGATGTGTTTATGAATGGTGATTCACTTCGCCGACCCCGTGTAATGCCTTCGCTGGGATATGTACCGCCCTTCAGCATCGCACCGGCGATAGAAAATAAATGGAAAATGGATTATGATGCTATCGCAAAGGCCAACGGACAAATGCTGGAAGAAGTACGGCTGAAAGTAATCAAGAAAAGTCCGGAACAATTGGTGGATGAACGCTATACCTCCGGTGCCTTTTCCGGCGATGCGGCAAAGACCATCGACCTGGTGAATAACGACGAAGCCGGTGCTTACCAAAATATTTTTGATTTCCTGCAGGCACGCGTAAACGGATTGCGCGTAGTGGCCGATGGATTTGATTATTCCCTGTATTATCGTCAAAACTCGAGCATCAGTTCTATGGGAGATATACCCATGGCATTATTTCTCGATGAAATAGAAACGGATGCGTCCGTAATATCCACCATACCCGGCAGTCAGATCGCATTGGTAAAAGTGTACAGTTCATTTGTAGCGGCCAGTGGAAATGCGCCGGGAGGTATGCTGGCACTTTATACAAAGAAAGGGCAGGATTATTCAGGGGGAGGCCTTGCCAACCAGGTGCCCTATACCGGTTATTCGGTGATCAAAGAATTTTATTCACCCGATTATAAAAAGGAGGAGAGTAAACCCGACAACCGGAATACACTGCTGTGGCGACCCAATATCATTCTCAATAGTATTGATCCGGTATTGCCGATAGGCTTTTATAATAACGACCGTACCAAACAATACCGCGTGGTGATAGAAGGGCTGACGGTAAGCGGAAAAATGCTTTGCATAGAAAAAGTGATTGGTACGGAGAAACGCTCCTTCTAAAAAAAAGCCCCTGACCGGAAAGGCAAGGGGCTGATAGGGGTTCTTCTGGCGTAATATTATCAATTGGCCGGGAAAGCAGGATTGGCCTTTATTTCATTGATCTGTTGCGTATGCCGGTTGCTGTGTGCGGCGATCATCAGGTACAATTGGTAACAATCAATATACCCGAATGGCATTTGCACCACATGGTTGCGCAAATCCTCCGTACTGTTCTTTATATATTTGATATGTTCCATGCGGGTGGCCTTATAGTCTTCCAGTGCGGCAGAGAGGCTGGCGTAGTTGGTATTTTTCGGCTGAATGGGTTCCGGTGCCTGGGCTTTTTTGGTGCGGTCTTCTACCATTTTTACAATTTCTTCATCAGTCACTTTTATCTCTGACCGCTTTTCCGGATTCGCTGCGCCTTTCATAGACGATTCAAAAAGGGTCCACAAGAATTTTTCAGCACCGGCAATATGATACAAACATTCTTTTACTGACCATTTATCCGGGGCCGCTTTGAAATTGAGTTGCGTTTCAGAGAGTCCTTTCACACTTTTTGCAGCATCCTTATACGTTTCTTTCATCAGTGCTGCCGCATGTTTGCGTTCGGATTTTGAAATCGTATTATCGCTGATGGTGCCGGCAAAGCCTGTTACTACCAACAACAACAGGAGTAGACGTCCGGTGGTTCGTTTGATCATACTAATAATATTTAATCACGAAAGTGGATATGGGTAGCGATCCAGAGGGTGGGAACATTGTTTAATCTTGAGCAAAAGGTACAAAAGATTTCGAAATTGCAAAACTTTGTTTTCTTGCCTTATCTTTCGGTTGAAACGCAAAAAAAGGATTCACACGATTGCATAGCCGGGAAGACTAACCATACTATCATTAAAAATATAATCCATATATGAAAATAGGGGCCGTTATCAGTGCGCTGGAAGAGCTGGCACATCCTTCTCTGCAGGAGGGGTATGACAATGCCGGACTGCTTACCGGCACACCCGAATGGGACTGCACCGGCATCATTTGCACCCTCGATGCCACTCCCGAGGTGGTCCAGGATGCCATTGCACAAAACTGCAACCTGATTGTGGCGCACCACCCGATTATTTTCAGCGGACTAAAAAAGATAAACGGGAAAAACTACATCGAGCAAACGATCATTGCCGCTATAAAAAATGATATCGCCATCTATGCCATTCATACCAACCTGGATAATGTAATTCATGGCGTGAATGGCCGCATCGCCCGGTTATTAGGACTTAATCGGGTATCTATACTTGCGCCCAAAGAAAATACACTGTACAAACTGTACACGTTTGTTCCCGCCGACAAAGCCGCCGACGTACGCCAGGCCCTTTTTGCTGCGGGGGGAGGCCATATTGGCAACTACAGCGAATGCAGTTTTAACGCCGAAGGCAAAGGCACTTTCAAAGCAGGAAACGATACCTCACCTTATGTCGGTACCATCGGTCAATTGCATGAAGAGCCGGAAATAAAGATCGAACTGGTATTTCCACCTTCGCTCCGGGGCCGTATCGTGGCCGCCCTGAAGCAGGCCCACCCCTACGAAGAAGTGGCCTATGATATCGTATCCCTGCAAAACCCTCACCCCGGTCAGGGGGCAGGCATAGTAGGCGAACTGGAATCCCCCATGGACGAAAGGGCCCTGCTCGGCTACCTAAAAAAAATATTCCAGGTACCCGTCATCCGGCATACCGCCTTTCTGAACCGCCCGGTGAAAAGAGTGGCCCTTTGCGGCGGAGCTGGTAGTTTCTTGATTTCCAAAGCATTAGCCTCTGGCGCGGATATGTATATTACTGCGGATATGAAATACCACGAATTCTTTGATGCCAACGGGCGGATACTGATCGCCGATATTGGCCATTATGAGAGCGAGCAATTCACTACTGATCTGCTACAGGAGCTTTTAGCCCAAAAATTCCCTACCTTTGCCGTCCTAAAAACAAGGGTAAAAACCAACCCGGTACAGTATTTCTGAAATGTGTGAATGGGTTCAATGGCCGGCAGGAACAACAACTTGTAATTTCAAACCTTAAAACTGAATATGTCACAAGTAAAAGAATTTTCGGTTGAAGAAAAATTATCTTCTCTCGTAACCCTTCAGAAAATCGAAAGCAAGCTGGACGAGATCAAAATCCTGAAAGGGGAGTTGCCCATGGAAGTGGCCGACCTGGAAGATGAGATCACAGGTCTGAATGCCCGCCAAACCCGCATTGAAGAAGAGATCAATGGTGTGACAGAATTTATTGAACAACGCAAGAACGCCATCAAAGATGCGGAAGCGCTGATCAAGAAGTACGAGAAGCAAAGTGCCAATGTAAAGAACAACCGCGAGTTTGAAGCGATCAATAAGGAAACAGAAATGCAGCAACTGGAAGTAAAGTTGGCTGAAAAACATATTAAAGACGCTACCGAAGAGATCGCCGAGAAAGCCGTGTTGCTGGAAAAAGCCAAAAAGAATGTAGCGGTGAAAGAAGGGGTGCTGGCCACCAAAAAAAGCGAATTGGAAAAAATTATTTCCGCCAACGAAAAAGAAGAAAAGCATTTCAATAAAATGGCGGCCGATGCCCGCACCCATGTAGACCCCCGTCTGCTGGCCAGCTATGAGAAGATCCGCAGCAGCTATCGCAATGGTCTGGCGGTAGTACCCGTGGAAAGAGATGCCTGTGGCGGTTGCTTTAATGCCATCCCCCCGCAAAAACAAAGCGAGATCAAACAACACAAAAAAGTGATGATCTGCGAAAACTGCGGCCGCATATTGGTAGATGAAGATTTGACGAACAGCATTGAAATAAAATAACTGCGCCACAAATTTTTGTGGAGAGCTGCCCTTGCGGGCAGCTTTTTTTTGGCCACGAATTAACACGAATGGGCACAAATAAATACAGATAATAAGCTGTATTCCTCCTAATGCTCTATACCTCTGCGTATGGCCATCGCCTGCGTGCAGATACACCTTCGGCGTTGAAAGCTGGCCACGCTTGCCTGCCGGTTGGTAGGAATGGCACAGCCTGTCCCGCCTCAGCGGGAAATGACACTAATTAATACAGCTATATAGCTGTATTCCTCCCTACCTCCATACCTCTGCGTGAGAGCTTTGGCCTGACTGCCGTTAGTCAGCAATAACACGAATTAATACAGGTTATCAAACTGTTTTTCTCCGCCATCTCTTTTCCTCTGCGTGAAAGCATTTGCCCCTGCCCGGGCCGTAACCAGATTTTGAAGAGAAAATTGAAAAGGATTTTGGATGAATGATGAAGGTAAATCGTAACAAAAAAACTAATTTGCTGCCGCTATGCTATCCCGACTTTCGATACAGAACTATGCCATCATCGACGAACTGGAAATTGATTTTTCCGGTCGTCTCAATATCATTACCGGAGAAACCGGTGCCGGTAAATCCATTATCATGGGTGCCCTCGGATTGATTCTCGGTGAACGGGCAGATATGAGCGCCCTCGTCAATAAAGCAAAAAAATGCGTGATTGAAGGCTCCTTCCAGTCAGGTAATAAAAAAAATATCCGACAATTTTTAAAGACCCATGAACTCGATGGCGATGAAGAAGTAGTGGTACGCCGGGAGATCGGTGCCAACGGAAAATCAAGAGCTTTTATCAATGATACCCCCGTCAACCTTTCTCAATTGGGCGAACTGAGCAGCCTGCTCGTGGACTTGCATCAGCAATTTGATACCCTCGAACTGGGCCAGGCCGATTTTCAGCGCGATGTATTGGATGCACTCGCCGGAAACGGATCACTGCTCGATAGTTATCATACCGAATACACCCAATGGGTGCAACTGAAAAGAGAAACGACCGGACTCAAAGACCAACAGGTACAATTCAACAAAGAAGCCGATTACAACCGCTTTCAATATTCCGAACTGGAAGAAGCCGCATTCAAAGAAAATGAACTGGAGGAAACAGACGCCACCCTGAAGATGCTCAGTCATGCAGAAGGGATCAAACAGGCGCTGAACAAAACCTATTTCGAACTCAAGGAAAGCGAAAGCCCCCTGGTGCAACAATTGAAAGTACTGCTGCAACACCTGCAACCATTCCACACGTACCACCCTGATTTGCCCATGCTGCTGGAACGATTACAATCCGCACAAATAGAATTGCAGGATATTGCCGATGATGTGGACCGCATCAGCGATCACGTGAATTATGATCCGGAAAAGATCGAACAACTCAACGAACGCTTATCGCTCGGGTATAAACTGCAAAAAAAACACGGCGTCAACTCCACCAGCGAATTACTGGAGGTGCAGCGAACCCTGGAAGAAAAATTGCAGGCCGTACTCAATATAGAGGAGACCATCCAGCAAAAAGAAAAAGCACTCGCTGATTCCTTCGCCAACCTTTCCAAATTGGCAGAGAAAATATCCGCCGCCAGACGTAAACAAATCAAACCGCTCGAAGAAAAAGTAAATAAACTGCTGGCACAGGTAGGGATGCCCAACGCTCAACTGAAAACCGCCATGCAAACCGGTGAGCCCGGCCCCGCGGGACACGATACCGTTGAATTTTTATTTGATGCGAATAAAAGCGGCCAATTTCAACCGGTACGTAAAGTAGCCAGCGGGGGTGAACTCAGCCGGCTCATGCTTTGTATCAAATCACTGGTGGCCCGTTCAATCGATCTGCCCACACTTATATTTGATGAAATAGATACCGGTATCTCCGGCGAAGCGGCCCGACAGGTTGGTATCATACTTAAAGAACTCGCCGCACAGCGCCAGGTAATCTGTATCACCCACCAACCACAGATAGCAGGTAAGGCAGATGCACACTTCTTCGTGTACAAAGAGATTGTAAAAGAATCAGGTAAAGACACGGTGAAAACCAATATACGTCAGTTGTCTACCGATGAACGGATCATTACCATTGCCAAAATGCTGAGTGGTGAAAAACCGACGGCGGCTGCGATGGAGAATGCGAAGGAAATGATTGTTAATATTGCCCCAGAGCGGGTTCTAGCCCCTCTCCTTTGGGGTTTCTGAGTTCGCACAACGTGCGGATGAAAGAAACGCGCGTAGCGCTTGGGGAGGGGTCTGAATTGATTTTCAAACTAATAAATAGTTTTACCGGACAATAATAACTGCAAACTGTTAACTGTCAACTTGGACAAATTACCATAACCGCATAATCTTTCAAGTTCAGAAAGAATTTGCCCGGAACGGATAACACATTTTTTATGAGAAAACACTCCTGAATTTTCCCGATTCAGGCGGTATGCCATCCCGCATTGACATGCAGACGGGTTAATACTTTTTTACACTTACAAAACCTTCTGTGTTATCCGTTCTGGGCATCATTATTTTAACTTGAATTCAAGTGGTATGTTCAGCTTTACCGAAAAGTTTCTGCCGGCATTGAATACACCATTGCGTCCGGTTACCATATTTTCCGCAGCATATTTCAAGCGGCTGAGGTGATTCTGATATGCTGCGTCGGTGATATTGTTTGCACTGAAATAAATGCTACAGATCGTTTTCGATTTACCCACAATATCGGTACCCAGTCCGGCATTCAACAGTGTATAGCCATTGGTAGCTGTTTCCGTATCAAAGCCGGAGAAGAAATTATTCTGATCAAATGTTTTCGCCATTTCCACACTGGCATACAGATTACGCAATACTTTTCCTGCTTTCTTGAAATCGGTTCTGATCTCACTGTTCCAGCGGGGAGCCGGTACCAGCGGAATATTATCACTACCAGTTTTGAAGCCATCGAGCCGGTCGTCGAAGCGGCCACGTACAAAGGAGAAACTGTTTTCAAAATGCAACCAGTCGAGCGGATGAGGATGTATATCAACACTAAACTCGAGACCCGACAGTTTTGCATTGTGCTGAGAAAATAAGAAAGCCGGAATAAATTCGCCGCCATTATCCACCAATGAATCACCACCGCCGGCAGCTTCGAGCTTGCGGTAGAAAATAAAATTATTCATCTGGTTGTAGAAGGCAGACAGATTGATGCTGAAATGTTCGTAGTTCAATTCGATACCACCATCCATTTGCAGACTGGTTTCGGAACTGAGATCATTGTTGCCATACTCGTAGCGGTTGGTACCTTCATGTGCACCATTGCTGGCCAGTTCGGCAAGAGTGGGTGCGCGGAATCCACGTGCGATATTTGCTTTTACCGTTACAGCTTCAGCCGGTTCGTAACTGATACCTACACTTCCGGACACATTGGAAAAACTGCGGGTGAAAGAAGCAAATTTCACCTCTGTTCCTTCCATGAGTTCTTTGGAATTTACCGAGCGGTTGTCGAAGCGTAATCCTCCGCTAAGTGTACCTTTTTTAAAGAAGCGTTGTGCATAGATGAAGGCACCGATATCGAATAAATTATATTCCGGAATAAGCACTTCAGCTCCTTTGTTTTGATTTTGCTGACTCATACCATTGAAGCCAATGGTGGTATGCCATTCTTTCATTTTCGGCAATTGCCATTGCACATTATAGTTGAATGTTTTCAGGTCGAAAAACAATTCTT
Source organism: Bacteroidota bacterium (assembly GCA_026391455.1). Lineage (GTDB taxonomy): Bacteria > Bacteroidota > Bacteroidia > Chitinophagales > Chitinophagaceae > JJ008. The sequence continues at coordinate 47,717 of JAPLEH010000006.1, read as the reverse complement.
TTTCTTCAGGATCTTCCGGATTGCCAAATTCCTGCCGCTGGTTTTGCTGGTAACCGAGATTTACTTTCAACCGGCTTTTGCCAAAGGCAAAATTATTGTCGAGTACGAGTTTATTATGCTGAATACGTTGTTTGGGTACAAATAAAGTACGGGTTTTGAGGTCATCATCGGTGGCGATACGCTCCAAAGGAGAACCGGCAAAGAGAATGAATTTACCTGTGGCATCATCCCGGTCGCCTTCGGTAAGACCCAAATTCTGATCGAAGCGGCTGAAGATGATATGGCTGTATCCCCAGCTTTTGTTGACTCCGATATAGCCACCGAAATTCTTTTCATTAAAACCGGAGTTGAGTACGCGGCCATCGTATTTGTTGCGGTAGTTACCGGCGGTTTTATGGGTGCCGTAAAGATTCCAGTTGAGGCCATTTTTATTTCCGGCAATACTGCCGTTTATACCAAATAGCCCGTTGTTGCTCTGGTAATTCGTGAGGATATTTCCTTTCAATACCCCATTGGCCACCGGCACATTGGTAATGAAGTTGATCACACCGGCCAATGCATCACTGCCATACATCAATGATGCGGGGCCTTTTAATATCTCGGCTTTGGCCACGCTCATTTCATCTATTTCAATGCCATGTTCATCGCCCCATTGCTGTCCTTCCTGGCGTACACCTTCATTGATTACCACTACACGGTTATAACCCAGACCACGAATCACGGGTTTGGAAATAGCCGGTCCCGTGGATATTTGTGATACACCCGGTACTTTCGATATCGCATCAATGATATTGGTGGAGGGCGTTTGCAGCAGTTGGGTTTTGCGAATGGAAGTAACGGGCACTGGTGATTTACGGATACTGGTGGCACCGGATACACCCGTTACAATTACGCCCTGGTTTTCGGTGATCACCGAAGAGAGCGCAAAGTCTTTTTGCATGTCGGCATTGAGCTCAATATGTTCTACCAGGGTGCTGTACCCGGTATGTGATATTTCCACTACATGGTGGCCGGCCGGAATATTCGTCAGCGTAAAATGTCCACTCCCATCGGCCACGGCTCCGATCTTATCATCCGTAAAATATACGGAAGCGCCGGGAAGTGGCTCCCCTGTTTTGGCATCGGTGATCTTTCCCGATAAGGTGAGCTTTACAGGATTAGCAGTAGCCGCTATGGGTGCGGGCCGTAAAAGTTCCTGTTGGGCTTGTAATCCGGAATAAGTCATCAACAGGGTAGTCAGGAGTATAAATATAGATTTCATAATTTGTAACGTTGTTGCAAATATAAAATGCAACAACGTTTCATACAAATTTATTTTAGAAATGGAGCTTGAATAATCTTTTGAGTAAAAAAACAGTCCTACAAGTCCTTCTGTAAGAGGAGATATTACAGAAAAGTGATACATTTATTCAAATTCAACACCAACTGATGATTTTCCGTCCACGAGTCTATTTCCTGGTAACAATTTGCATGGGGCTGCTGCTTTCCTGCAGTAAATCTGATAATCCTGCCCCCGACCCCTGTGCAGGCACCAGCTACAATGTGCAGTATTTTAAATCGGAAGCTATTGGTACTTCCAACAATGGCAGTATCATCGTTACGTTTCCGGTGGGAGATACCATTTCCTATCAATTGAATACCGGTTCCTTTCAGGCATCGGGTACTTTTGCAAACCTGGCACCGGGCAACTATGTGCTTACGGTAAAAAATCAGAAAGGCTGTACCGATACGGCGCAGGTTACTGTGTTTAATTATGGACCCAAATATGCATTGGTAAAACAGATCATTACCGGCTATTGCGGCCCCTGTCATTTGAATGGCGGTGTAAGTGGCGGCAAAAATTTTGATACCGATAATAGTATCGTAGCCAGTTGGGATCGCATCAAAGCCCGTGCGGTAGATAATCTTCCTTCTCAAATGCCCGAAGCGCCGAATAGTCCGCTTACGGCCGTGGATAAACAAAAGATCACGGATTGGGTGAATGCGGGGCATAGGCAGAGCGATTAGCAGTTAGCAGATGATAGATGATAGTGGATAAATGTTAGATGATAGCCCCTGAAGACAATTGGTTTCTTCCAACACTTTGTATTAGATTTATGGAAGGCCGGCCAAAAAACCGGTGTTACTACTATGCGTACAACCATCATTTGCTGTCTATTATTACTGGCCTTTGTTGGTACCACCGGATGTAAAACCACTCAACTGAAAGAATCGCCCAGCCCGCAGAAGGGAATGTATAAGGTAACGGTGCTGTATCCCGGCGGTGAAGGCAAAACCTTTGATATGGATTATTATGAAAAGAAGCATATGCCGATGGTGGCGGGCTTTATCGGCAATAATTTAAAATTTTACGAGATCGAAAAAGGGATTGGCGGACGAACGCCGGAAGAAAAAGCACCCTATATGGCCATCGGTATTTTCTATGTAAGTGATCTGGCCGCCTATAATGCATCTATTGCAAAAAACCGGGAAGCTATTGTCAATGATTTCAGCAAATACACGAATGTACTGCCGGTGGTGCAGGTAAGTGAAGTAACCAAGGTGGTGTACAGGGATCTGGAGTAATGGATGAGGTTTGTTTTGCTACCTGTCAGAAGCAGCAAATTCAGCTATACAGGATGAAAACCTTTGAGCGAAATTGATTTGATAAGTTTCAGGTGCTCTTCGGTAAGGCCAATATATGGACTTGTCAGCACCAGATTCTCTTTTAAATGAACAGGAAGGTCGTTCAACGATTTATCATCGTCAATAATGACAAAAACTTCACCGATAGAATTGACTTGTAGCCAATTTACAATTTCATCTTTTCTGCTTAGATTATTTATGTTTTCGGGGAGCGATTTCAACTTTTCAATGTGAATGCCTCTGTTCTTGAAAATACTTTTCCATTCTTCGATGCTGAAATTCGCTTTATGGGATGTTGTAAGTATAATCGTATCTTCTTCGGCAAGTGAATGCTGAAGTGTAGCGATGGCCTTACTACTAAAAGCAGGAAAACCATCTGTTAAGCATTCAGGGCTTTTCCAGCTTTTGGCAGGAACCATAACGCCGTCAATATCTAAAAAGAATAACATAACAGACAAATTTACTCTTTTATTTGAGCCGTTTAATGATTTTCTCTACTGGCATATTGTTATACGCAGCGTCTTGTCTATTTTGCAAATCGATTTCTTCTGGTGAGTCCCAATCGTCGTCATAAAATTAGCTGTATTCCAATTAACTACTGTGGTTGCAGCCGTTGAAACCCACGAATCTCGTTCAAGTGGGTAGTTAGCCAGAATCGATGCGATGTACCGGTGATGCCCATCGCATATATAATTACCTGCAATCTTAATAGCGGGAGTTTTAATATAGCCAGCATTTTCTTATAAATTTTATTGATAATCGGTAGCGAAAGTCTGGTACGCGTTGATGCTAATTCAATATTGTTTTTTCTTATGTAATCAATAATTAATTCTTTTTTTTTATGCTAACCAGGATATTTTGTTTTAGTATAAAAGTGCAGAACATTGATAAAATACAACCCTCAATAAATGGCATTTGGTGCCAGTACTTCAGGTGAGGGACGACGTTTTTTAATTTAAAATTGTTTACGACCTGAAAAATGTATATTCTGTTTTTCTTCACCAAAAATTGATTTGTAGTTTCATTTACAGGTAGTGCTGATTCTTTTAAGTGTAATATTTTACTCTGTACTGATAGTGCAAAAACGATGGACATATTCACGAATCTGATTGACGAACAGCCGTATTGCAGGTGCAAACACTCCGTTTTTGGTTTTGTGAAAGTGGGGGCGTGATCTGGTATAATAACTGGTAATAACCTTTACAGGTAATTATGTAACATTTTTAGAAAGTTTTAGACCGACCTTTAAGAAGTAACAATGCTGTTGCATTTATAATGTGTCAATGAATAGACGGAATTTCATCGCCTTTGCTGGCGCAACAATTGTAGTAGCTGGCGGAGTATATTACTTATCAACCGACAAAAAGAATTTCGTCAGAGCGGATATTAAAGATGAATGGACCGGGGGCATTTCAATTAAAGAGGATGAAAGGACAATTTTACAATTAGCTTCACTTGCCCCCAGCGGACATAATACACAACCCTGGTTTGTTAAATATATTGAGCCGTATCACTGGATAATAGGCAGCGATAAAAGCAAATGGCTTTTAGCTGTTGACCCAACCCAACGGGAAACAATGCTATCTATCGGAGCTTTTCTGCAAAATATAGAATATGCAGCCGGCAACTTTGGTTATAGCTGTCAGTTTACTGTCCTTGCAACTTCCAATCAGGATGAAGATATAGCAGAAGTTAAATTTATCAAAACATACAATTCAGAAACATTCGACATCCAAAAAATTAAGGAACGCAGAACTATTCGTTCAAACTATTTGGCCGATATTTTGAAAAAAGAAGATGTTGCTTATTTGACAACTGATGAATATGATTTCATTCGCTACATTCCGAATTCAGCAAAAGAACATCAATGGTTAAATGAACAAACTATTGAAGCAAACAGGATACAGACCTGCCGTGACGATGCTGAAAAAGAATTGGCAGAATGGATTCGTTTTTCTAGTAAAGACGCTAAAGTTCATTGTGATGGGCTAACACTGGCAAGTATGGAAATAGAAGGCATAGCAGCCTGGTATTTAAGAAATTTTTACGGTAAAGCCGATGTGATGAAAAATAGTTTTAGAGAAAAAAGTGTTGACAGCGTGATTGAGCAAGTTTCCAGTTCGGCTGGCTGGTTGCTCATTACAAGCAAAGATAATTCAGTAGTTACATTGCTTGAAACGGGCAAACGGCTTCAGCGATTACTTTTAAAAATACGGGAAAGAAACATAGCTATTCACCCCATGACACAAATTTTAGAAGAAAAGGCTACATCGCAAACTATACATTCGTACATTGGTGTTAACGACAATGTGCAGTTTATTTTGCGTGCTGGGTATGTAAAAAGCTATCCGCAACCTGTTTCGCTTCGCCGGCCTGTGAATCGTTTTTTACGCAAAATATAATTGCTTCAATCCCAAACAAAGCAATCTATCTTTAAACAATTCACAGGTGATTTCATTAGTTTTATGAATGCAAACGGGTGTTTAAAGTAATTTCATGCTGATAGAACCAATTCAATAGTTGGTTTTTGGTAAGTGCAATTTGTGTTTATTGCTTTCGCTGCAATTGGAATCCTTCAGAGCCTATTAGTTTTGGGCTTTCTGATTTGTCCCTTGTCTATTATTTAATAAACGTGGTCTTTATAAGTGTATCAGATTTGGAGTTTTTTTTACCACCCCAACCATTACTTTTTTCAAATTCCCTTCAATTTTCGTACTACTGTATCACCAAATTCCCCGGTATTCGGAATTGCTTACCTGCCACTACGGTAATACTTCCTGCGGAAGATACCGTCATGGATACATTCAGCACACATTCACCGCCGGGTATGGGGTCGATCAGTATCGCATCTCCTGTGGGCAGGGTGGATGGAGGAATAATACCTTCACTCCAGTTGGCACTTACATTCCAGTTGCCGTTGCCGGTAAAGCGATAGACATGTGGCGATTTTTTAGTAAGGTTGATATTATCTAAAAACAAATTATTGCCAAAGCGGTTGGTGCTGCGGATGATCACACGCAGCGCTGTACCGGTGGCACGGATATAGGCCGTATCCCGCCGCCATACGGTGGGTGTGGTATATCCTGCAGTAGATGCGGGTACTGTGCCTAACGCAGCGCCCCATTTTTTATATGTAGTGGGTGTAGTGGTAACACCACAATCTGCAGAAGACAATACAGCCAGCGTATCGAGAAAGGTACTGGTGGGTGAGGCGGAGTAGGGACGGTACGATACATCAAAAGAAAGAATGGCCGTATCGCCGGGATTCACACCCGATACATTCATCACCATATCATCGATCTGGTTTTGTGTGTCGTAATCGAAAAAGTTCATAAAGGCCGAACCCGCATTGCCATTGCCATTGACATTACGAGTCCAGGTAGTAGCGCCATCATTATTTACAATGGTAATGCCCGTCGGTGGAAATGTGGCACTTACATAATCCTGCGCATAGGGCAGGCCTGTGGGCGCTGAAATATTGAAAGTGGTGGAAATAGTATTATCGCCTGGAATGGCATCTGCACCGCCATTGGGGCTGGATAATGTAATGGTAAGCAGATTGGCGCCGTTTGCAGCCAATTGATTGTTGAGGGTAAGTACGGCAGATTTGCCTGTAGCAATACTGGTGGCTATGGTTTGTACCTGTGGATTCAAACCATTGACAGTAGTAGTTACCGTGATAGATGTAAGCGTAGTGGTACCGCCATTGGTAACCCGTACCCTGGGGGTAAAAGCTCCGGGGCAGGCCGGCACAGCATAAGTGAGTGATGTGCAGGTGCCTCCGTCAAAATCACTACCACCCGGCGATACAATGGTGGCCGCTTTGGCATCCAATGCCGGAATACCTGCAGGATATTGTCCGCCCAAAGTTGTTAAGTAACCCGGTCTGCAATTCTCCAACAGCCATTCCATTCGCTGTACCTGTGCAGTGGTGAACATCGAATAGCAAGCATCATTGGTATAGTCCATATAATTTTGATAATTCTTGGGCACAGAAGGTGTGCAGCCGTTGGCAGTACCAACAGCAGGACAACCGCTCGTAGATGCACTTTGCGGTGGTGTATTATCAATGGCAGCGAGGAGACCGGCGGGCAAGGAACAGTTTGCACTGGTCAACTGCGCAAAATCGCCATTGGCACATCCACCCTGAAAAGTGTGAAACAATCCGAAGTTATGCCCTACTTCATGCACGGCGGTGCGTGCCAGATTGAATGAAGGGTTGGCGAAGCAACTGTTGGAAAATGCACTAAAGTCGACACATACGCCATCATTGGTGGCAGAGCCGGTACCAATTTCCGGTGCGATGCCGAGTAAACCACCGGAGCCAACGGCCACCCAGATATTATAATACTGGGTCACATCCCAGGGGGCCAAACCGCCTGTACTGGTGGCGGCATTTTTCACTGCCTGTGGTTCTCCGGTACCAATGGTGGTGCTCCCGGATATCCGTTCGATACCGGTGGTAAAGTTTCCGCTCATATCGCGTTTTGCAAGGGTAAAACGAATCAGGGAATGGCCGCGAATGCCACAGAAGGTACCGCAGTTGGTACTATCGGGATTGAGACCGGAAAAATCGAGGTTCATCCGGTCGATAAAATACTGCACATCATTGTCGGTAATGATCCATGGATTGGGCAATACCACATGTACTACTACAGGTATGGTAACGGGGCCACTCAGCAGATTGTTTCGCTGTGTAAGTGCGGGTACGCCATTAGTGACAGCATCGCGGTATTCGCGGGCGCGCTCATCCATAAGGGCGCGGAAAGCCGGATCGGTCAGGTATCTTTTTTGAATGGCTTCATCGGTGGCACAGCGCTGCACGGGAGCGTCTGCGGCGGGATGGGTGGCTTGTTTTACCTGGGCCACTAATGATTGGGTAAACAGCAGAGCGGCCAGTAAGGCAACCGGGAATATTTTTTTCATGTGCAGTCGGTATGATTAGTTGGCAATAGTAAAAAATACTTAGTGAAGGTAAAGGAATATTCTATAAATATGATTTTTTGAGAAGGGGAAAGGGCGGGCGGGGCTTTGGGGAATAGGAAAGCCCTGCAACGGCGACGGGTAAGCAAATTTCCGCTTTTTTCTTACTTTTAGGCAAACAGCGTACTGAAAACTTGATAACAGAAAACTTTGTCGTTAGCTTTTATAATAGTAAAAGTATGAGATGGGTAGTTTTAGTTATGGTATTGCTCTGTATGAAAATAGGGTATGCTCAAGATATAATCAATACGCATAACGATCCAATTGAAACTATTCAAGGTTCCCGGATTAAATTTTTCATCGATAGTTTAAGGAATCAGGTGCTTTCGGATACTATACGATTCAACAGAGCGAATCTTGTCCATACGTTAAGTGGAACCCGGAATAGCAAATCTTACTCTAAACTTTTTATCGTTAATGCTAAGTATTATTACAAATTGGACATTATAGAAAATACAGAGGTGGTTGATTTTGCAAATGCAATACTGGTTCCTGAAATTATCGATAGTATTCATGTTATTCCTGCCACATTTTGCAATTTTATGTTTGGGAGAAATGGAATAAATGGCGCATATGTTATTTACTCGCATATTCAATCAACCTCCTGTTTTAAAGTTTCTGGATTAACCAGAAGAAAGAAGGAGTACAACAATTTCTATCAGCGACGAGCGGGTGAACTTCTGGTGCATGAATAATCTGATAATAGTAGCTAATATAACTTTGTACAATGAGCAGAGAGCGTAAGGCTCGCCGAGCAAATGAGGACTGGTGAAAGCAAGGGGTTAAAATACGTTTCCTTTCCTTCCGTCTTCCTACGGCCCAATAATGGCAGGCAGTGATCCCGATTCTGTGAAATTGTTTCCCCTTCCTTTCGCTTTGTAACCCGCCCGGTGTCGGCCTCATTGATATGGCTAGGAGTAAAGTAATGAAGAGGAATAGACGCTGAACGTAGAATAATTTCGCATTTGCAAAAATTAAATGATCTTCTGTTGCTAATAAACAATGATACACTACTATTTCAAAAGACACTGGGACGAGACAACAGAAGACCCCTTGACGAACTCCTGGGGAACATCAACATATTATTTTGAAACAAACGAAGAAGGCGAAGTGCTCAGGCAAATTGAAGTTTATAACGAAGGGCATATCTTATTTTATGACAAAAATAATGTTGAAGATGAGTTTGGGCGCCTTTCAGAAGTTGCTTTAGGCTTAATAGAATTTGAAGAATTCAAAATTGGAAGCGTTGAGTTTGAAAAAATATGGGCAAGGTATCGGAAGTAAAAAATACCTGAAATGAAATTACCTTTCCGCATGTCTTCTATTACTTATAGCCAGTTGTAGAAAGGGATCCCTATTCAGCGAAAGTGTTTCCTATTCATTTCGCTTCGTAACCCGCCCGATGTCGCTTATATCCATAATGCCAGGAGGCCGGACACCAGACGTAAAGGGTTGAAGAGGGGGAAATGCTGGACGAAAAAACAAACTTCAGGTTTTATTCAACTGTTACAACCAACAAGTTGAAGTAACGAAATGTCTAAGGAAAGTTCAAGAAAATGCCCTGATTGTGATGGAGAAGATTTCTATGCCTTTTTTGGTGGTAAAGGGGATGGCAATTGTTCTAATTGTCATGGAAAGGGTGAAGTATGGTCTATTGGAGAGGGGCTCGAAGTATTCAGATTAGATCTTGAAAAGGTTGAAGCATGTAAAACTTGTAATGCCACCGGACAATGCCAAACTTGTGGGGGAACTGGGTATGAATATTATGATGATTATGACACAAGCACCCCGCAGTCTATGCATTCTGGTGAATCAAGTTCATACGATGATAGTTATTCAAGTTCATATGATCATCGTTATTCCGATAATTCGTCAAAAACTACAGACTCTGGCAGTAGTTTTTTTTCTGCTGTTTTGGGGGTAGTTACTTTGGTCATTATTTACTGCTTACTTCAGGAGTTTGTTTGTAATAATGGGTCAAAAAATCTTCAGGAAAATAACCGATACCAGAGGAATGAGAGTAAAGTAATATGGTTGACTTGTGATCAGTGTAATGGGCGAGGTTCAATAAATAAGGAAAGTAGTTGCATGTCTTGCAGCGAGTCAGGGGTCATAGTATGCAAAAGTTGTAATGGTAAAGGAGATAGAAAATGTGACTATTTTTATTGCGCTGGCAAAGGCTATTTTGTTTGTACAGGCTGTGATGGAGAGGGCGAGTTTGGTGGAAGTGCACATATTAAATGTGATGAATGTAATGGAACAGGCAGGATGACATGCCCCAATTGCATTGGTACTGGCAGGGATATATGTTCAACGTGTTCAGGAAAAAAGGAATTGAAATGTAATGTCTGTTCAGGTATAGGGAAAATAGTATCCAATGAATCATGCCCAGGATGTAATGGAATTGGACAAGTTAAACAATAGATAATGAATCCCGTTTGAGTGAAAGCATTACCCATTCATTTTGCTTCGTAACCCGCCCGGTGACGGCCTCATTAGTAAAGCCTGGAGGCCAGACACCAGTCGTAAAGAATTGAAGAGGGAGACGCTGGAATGAAAAAAAGTTAAAAAATTATTAGTTCATGTTATATAGACCATTATTTTCTTGCTGTGTCTTTATTTCCATACTAATCGGATGTTCAAACAACAGCCAGAATGAAAGGTCTAATAACGAAAAAAAAGTATCTAAAGAAGTGCAGACCATTATTGACCCAAACGTTATTAAAGTTTATGTTGAGGAGGACGGAACCATTACGGCTGATGGGTATAAAATCACGCTTAATGGCCTTGATTCATCTTTTAGTCAATTAAAAGTAAAGACGGGTACAGTTTACTATTCCCGGGCCAACACTGCAAGTGATCCACCTCAGGAATCTATGCAAGTGATGGATTTGATAGCTAAGTATAGCCTTTCGGTTAAACTATTTACAGATAAAACCTTTACTGTAGTATTTACACCAAATTAAAATTGCAGGAAATATTGCTTTTTTTGTTAGTTCAACCGGCCTTTATCTTTTTTTTACGCTGACAGTGGTTGGACAGGTGTATTACTAATTCTATAAATTTGGTAAAACTTCCCGTTTACGGCATTTAAATACTCACTTTGTTATTTGACGAAATTTCATTTCATGATTCTGTTATAACAGGAGTCACTGAGAATACCAAAAGACAAATAATCGGCTTTTATCTGAACTTCTGTGTCGATTGGGGAAATCTGTAAATTCCTTTCATATTGCCTCGCCATTCCTGCATGCTGCCCCACCCCAGATATTGTTGGTATAGATGAATCTGGAGCTGATACAATTGATCCGCTGTTTCTGGCAATTCATACACCGCTGCTTGCTCCGGCAGGTAATTCCCACACATCTTTGCCTTGTACTTAAAATAAAACGAATAGTATGAGTAAACAAAAGATGAAAATAATATGGGGGTTCTGCATCCTATACATATCAGTCATGTCAGTTCAGGCACAAAACCCTACCCTGGGGGTAAAGCAGCTTCCCTTCAAGGTAACCATTTTCACAGAGTCCATCGGGTTACCCAATTTCGGCCGCTTCTTCAAACAAAGCGGGTTTGGCGTTCGAATCGGTACAGAATTTTACTATGCCAATAAAAAGAATGACCAATTTTTTCAAACTGTTAACATGGGCTTTTACAGCCATAAGAAATTTGCCTCTGCTTTTTTTATTTCGACAGAGGCTGGCTACCGCCGGTATTTCGGGTCATTCTTTACGGATGCAACACTGGGTGGCGGTATTCAGTTCTCCCGATCTGCGCTGCCCGCTTACAAACCCTCAGCTACGGGTTTTGAGAAATCCGGCGGAAACCTTGTGCGCTTTATGCCGGTAGTTGGACTGGGAACCGGATACAGTTTCAACAAAACAGCCGTTTTTGCGCGGTATGAAGTCTTTGGCGAAATGCCTTTTGGCTACCAGGGAGTTAGTGCATTGCCCCATCAAACCATTCATGTGGGCGCACAGTTACATCTTTAAATTATTAAAAGAAAATTTCAATATGAAAATCTATATAATACTTATTGCTGCTGTACTGGTTGTTGCCTGCCATAAAATGCCGGTTAGTAAACCTGATACGATCCAGAATATCTCCTACAGCAATCATCCGAAACATAACGTGTATCAACCTTTGCTGGAAAGTTATAAAACGTCTACCGGCTCACCGGGAAGTATAATGCTGATAAAGCGCTACAACGAAAATGTATGGATCGGATCTGTAGGCTCATCCAATCTTGCATACAATGTGCCCATGCGCACCAACCTGCAATTCCGTACCGGGAGTATTACTAAAATGTTTACTGCGGTTATTATTCTTCAATTGGTAAATGAAAACCGGTTGAACCTTGCCTCCACGCTTAATAATTATATTCCATCGCTGGCCAGGTATGTGCCAAAGAACAATACAATTTCAATCCGCCACCTGCTGGCTCACCAGAGCGGTATTTATGACCCGGCGAATGAAAGCATGGGGTACAAGGCAGATATCCTGAATCATCCGGTGCAAATGGCTGAGATGACGGTGGAGGAAAAAATGCGCAAATATGTATCGGGCAAAAGTTTAAAATTTGAACCTGGCAGTGATTATTCCTATAGTAATACAAATTTTTGGCTGCTTGGAGCCATCGCTGAAGAACTTACGGGTAAAAAGTTAGAGGATTTATTTCGTGAACGTATCTATTTGCCCCTCGGTATGAACAATACTTACCTGCAGGTAAAAGATGACAGGAATGTGGCCCGTGGATATGCAGACCTGTACAAAAATGGTCAGTTGCTCGATGTTACCCTGTTTGATAAGGCGGAAGGTGACGGTGAAGCCGATGGCGGACTCATCAGTACAGCAGAAGACCTGTACAAGTTCCTGAATGGATTATTCACTAATCAGCTCCTGCCGGCATCCATGGTGGAAGAAATGAAAAGAAAACAACTGGCATCCTGCAATACACCTGAATGTGAATATGGTTTGGGCATTGAAATATGGCGTACAAAAGCGGGACTTGCCTACGGACACAATGGTGCTTTATTGGGCAATGAGGCGAATGCCTTGTACTACCCTGATAAAAATGCAGTAACCATCCTATATAAAAATAATGGCAATGGTAGTGTAAAAGATTTTTTAGACGACCTGGTTAATTAATGACAAAACATAAATTCATAAAATTCATAAATCAAATCAAATGAAACGTTTATTAATATTCCTGATTCTGGCCGGGCAACTGGTATTTTCTTCCTGCAGCAAAGAGGTGATACGTGGCTCCGGAAGTATGGGTAACAGAACACTGAGTTTGCCCGCTTTTACGGCCGTGGATCTGCATTCCGGCATTAAAGCCGTAATTACTTATAGCAATTCTCAGGAAGTTACAGCCACAGGTTATGACAATCTGTTAAACCTGCTGGATTTTAAAGTGGAGAATGGTGTACTTCAGGTGAATTTCAATACTAATTATAATTCTATCCGCAATGTGAATGTGATTGCCAATATTAAAATGCCTGTGCTATCAGCGGCATCAATACATGGTAGCAAGGACATTGAGCTGAATGGCTTTACCAACGGCCATATATTAGATGCACGTATCCATGGCAGCGGAAATATCTATGCTAATAATAGCCGGTATGACTCTGTAATACTGGAAATACATGGCAGTGGTAATATCGTAGCGCAGGGTTTACTGGCCCAAAAGGCAACTGTCAACAATCATGGCAGTGGTGATGCAGGTGTTACTGTTGCGGAACGGTTGAAAGCAGGCATCTTTGGCAGCGGCAATATCTACTATTGGGGAAATCCGGCGGTGGATGTATCGCGGAATGGTAGTGGTAATTTGATCAGGCGCTGATTTCATTTTTCGCTCTTTGTAAACACATTCCTTTCCGCCCGTCGTCCCTCCGCCCCGCCAGGGGCAGGAAGGGACGATGGGCGAATTTCGTTTCAGCGAAATTGTTCCCCATTTATTTCTGTTAGAAATCCGCGTGGTGTCGGCCTCATTGATAAAGCCAGGTGTAAAGTAGTGAAGAGGGAGACGCTGGACGGAATAACTTTCTTGCCTGCATTTATAATTATAAAAAAAGTATTTTTTTAAGTTTAACTGAGGCGTATTTTAGCGGTGATAACGTATTTGCCTCCAGGCTTAATGCGATATAACCTGATTTTCTAAATTTCAAACACAGTATGGGCTTAAGAAAATATTTGCTTACTTTTTGTTTCGTATCTGATTTTTTGTTTTCTGCCGCCCAATCTACTGACAAAGATCTTGATAAGGCATTGACGAAAATCTATAAAGAGGCTGATTTTCCGGGATTTGCACTTTCAGTAATCAAAGAGGATTCTGTTCTTTTTTCAAAGGCATATGGCTTTGCAGATATAGCAAAAAGAATTCCGTATTCATTAGAAACTATCCAACCAATTGGATCTGTAAGCAAAACTATTATTGCGTTAGCATTAATGAAGTCAATTGAACTTGGTTATTTTAGGCTGGAGACCAATATCAATGAGCTTTTGCCATTCAACATTTCAAACCCCTATTTTCCGAATGACATTATCACCGTAAAGCATCTTGCTACTCATACATCATCACTTGTCGATAACCAATCAGTTTATTATAATGTAGTTTATCAGGCAGAGAAAAAGCCAACTATCGAATTAGGCTCTTTTCTCAAAGATTATTACACAAAGGAAGGAAAATATTATTCACCTGATAATTTTGATAGTACTAAGGCAGGTTCGAATTATTCTTACAGTAATATCGGGTCTGCATTAATGGCTTACATTATTGAAGTAAAAGCAAAAATGTTGTTCCCGGATTTTACTGAAAAGTATATTTTTCAACCTTTGAGTATGACAAATACAAGTTGGTTTTACGATGAAAATTATGCGAATAATTATGCAACGCTCTATCAGATAAACAAGCCGGAAAGCCCGCTTGAAGAGCGTATGGTGAACGCAGATAAAAGTTTACTAACCTATTCCTGTGTAACCTACCCGGACGGAAGTTTAAAAACATCCGTCAACGACTTGACCTTTTTTTTGAAAGCAATGATGAAAGGGTATTTTAGTAATGATTGTGCCATCATCACTAAATCTTCCTATAAAACTTTATTCGAAAAGCAGTTTACAGACAGTGATATGCCGAAAAATATGGATGAGAAAGAGCCAAACAGAGCCATCTTTTGGGGGTATTCCAGAAAAGGAGCAATCAGGCATACCGGTAGTGATCCGGGGGTATTTTCTTTTATATCATTTGATCCTGTTTCTAGAATTGGAAGAGTGATGACCCTCAATGCTTCATTAGAAGGTGGTGATAACCTTAAATCAGTTGAATACTTTAAGAAGATAATTGCTGCATTGGATCGCTTTGAAGAGACTGTAAAATAAAATATTATCAGTGAACGGGTAAGGTTTGTGTCATTTTGCCCTTATGCAGGTATTTCTTGCTTTTGGTCTGGTTGTTGTAATGCTAATGTACTCCTATGATGCTGCTAGCGGAAGTGCTTGTCATTGAATCTGCTTAACAACTTTTCCCATGAATAAAGATTTAATTGAGTTCCTTCTTGTGGATTTACGCCCCAGACCTGGCATGTTTTTAACAGTATACAGCATATCATATCTGGATATTTATTTGTCCGGTGTACAAATTACATGTTGGCAACTTGATAAGGCGGGTGAATTTTCTGAACGCTTTTTCGGAGAAGATGGATTCTTAGATTGGAGTTGGCGGAAATACAAATTAGGTCAGCCTTCTTTTAGGTTGCATCATTATTTGGATATGGCTAAAGCTGATGAGAAAGTAGCGCTAGACCTCTTTTTTCAGGATTTGTCTGTTTATAATTCCGAACACCGTCGGTAGTTTCCCTTCGTCCCTCCGCCCCGCTATGGGCAGGAAGGGACGATGGGCGAATTTTGTTTCAGAGAAATATTTCCCATTTATTTCTGTTAGAAACCCGACCGGTATCTTTACTATTGATAAAGCCAGGTGCAAATGATTGAAGAGGTAGCGCATGACAGGGAAAAATAATATATAGAAAAATGAAATCTTACAAACTTAGCTTTTGGACAAGTCATCATCAGTTTTACATTGCAGATGGCTTGTCTCCGTTTAAAACTGATTCAGTGGATTTTTGGACAACGCAAGCGTTTGAAGATAAGTTGGCAACAGAGGAGGGTATTATTGGTGTGGGAACTGCCTGCTATGGTGACGTAAAAGCTGATTTCGACATTCTGGACAGGGAACCTGTAGATATCGATTTTTCAGATTGCGATCATGTTGTAGAGGCAAGCCTTAATATTCGATCAGGCACTCTTCAAATTTTTCCGTGCATTTCAAATGAATCAATATTAGATCTGAGACTTGATCCAAATGTGTACCGGGTTAGGGTTTATTCGTTTAATCTTACAAGTGTGATAGGGGATAATGGAGATGACTATTATAAAATTTTAATATGGCCTGCTGATTTTGATGTGCGAAAAGTTCTTAAACAATAGTACAGTCGCCTACAAATAGTTTATCACAGTTTCGAACTGATGAAGAATTAGTCGGATTCTCTAATTTTTTGTCTGTAGTTCTGGGCTTTCATTTCATCTATTTTCAGGGTTTTCCTACTTTTAGATTGAAAGTGTCCAGGCTGATAATGTACTCAATTTCAGCACAGCAAAAATGCTAACAGTTTGTTGTTATTTTAAATTTATATGCTCAACAATTTATGATTGGAATATTAGTTGCTTTATCCCTTTCCTGGTTACTACTTTACTTATGCAACAAGTCAGGTTTGGAAAAACTTGGCCCGATCCCGACCAAAAGCAGAGCAAAACAGTTTTTACAGGGTTTAGCAATCGCTGCTTTTTGCAGCGGATTCTATTTTGGGGTGATCGTTTTAATTGGGGTATTTATTTTGTTCCAGCCAGTTTTATACTAAATAAGAAGTCAAAACAATTTTCAATCAATTATTAAAACAACCGTTTATGAAACCCATCGAGCCGATCAACATTATGCAAAAGTTTTCCCTGTTTGATCAACTATGGACTCCTCATGTTATCGGAGAACTGAATGGTCAGTATGTGAAACTATGTAAATTGAAAGATGAATTTGTATGGCATAGTCACGAACAGGAAGATGAATTATTTTTGGTCTTCAAAGGAACCCTGCTCATGGATTTCCGGGATGGCCGTACTGTTGAAGTAAAAGAAGGTGAGATATTGATTGTTCCCAAAGGTGTGGAACACAAACCTCATACAAATGGCGACATAGTGTTTAACCTCCTCTTTGAACCCAAAGCCACGCTACATACCGGCAATGTGGAAAGCGAGATGACTGTGAAGCAATTAGACTGGATATAAATAAATTGAATGCTTGTTAGCCGGTTGCTTTGCTGCCCTATGGGTGCTAAGAAATCCTGCCTCTGGCACGCCCCCAATTTTTATCTTTTAATTCTTCACTTCTTCTTACCCTCTCACTTTCAGCATCGCCCTCACCTGCTGCGTAACTCCATTCTGAAAACGCGCATAATAGATACCAGCCGGTAATCCTTCGCCATTGAACGTGATCTTATAAGTGCCCGGTGTATAGTCTGCATCCACCATTGTTTTGATTAGACGGCCCAGGGTATCCATAATCTGTATCAGGGTATGGCCACCTGCAGTGCGGAAACTGATATCCGTATTGTTCACGAACGGATTGGGTGCATTGGTAATCAGCAATTCACTGGTAACAGGCGGCGGTGGCGGTGTAACGCCGGAACAAGCGCCCGCTTTGATTAAGGGTAATGATTGCAACGTGGTATTGATATTCGGGGGGAACAGCGAATCCACCACCGATTTTTCAAGGCAGAACCATTTCTCGAGTAAGGTGGCATACACACTCCGAAAATCATATTGCATGGGCACATTATCATTTACGGTGGCAGTACCCGGTATGGTGGGGTTGGTACCCAGCATACCTGCTTCCACATTACTACCAAATACAAACATCGGTGCTGCCGATCCATGGTCGGTACCCGTGCTGGAATTGGATTTGATGCGGCGGCCAAATTCACTATACGTCATGCCCACCACACGGTTCTCTACCTGCAAAAATTTCAAATCATCCTGAAAGGCTTTGATGGCATCGGATACCCGTTGCAATAACGTAGCATGAGTACCGGTAGTGGTATCGGTTGCATTTACCTGTACGGAGTGCGTATCAAATCCGCCGAAGCTTACCATGTATACGCGGGTCTTTAATCCACCGGCAATCAACCGGGCTACGATTTTCAATTGATCAGCAAGTGAATTGTTGGTAGGGTAGGTGAGTTGGGTGGTTACGGCATTGGCTGCACCACGGATCACCGTCGCATATTTTTGCGTTTGCTGATTTACAGTACGTATAAAGTTCAATTCTTTTCCTGCTGGTGTATTGGGTACCGGATCGGTGGTGCCATTTACCAGGTTGTAAAAATTGGTAGGGTTGGTAATACTCATACCCATGTTTACATTCGGTCCCTGTGTGGTAAGCGTGGTAGTGGATCCGATCTGTATCGCCAATGGGTCGGGCATATCTGTGGATGGATATCCCGATGGGAAATTGGGAAATTCATTATTGAGATAACGGCCAGCCCATCCACTGTATACTTCCTGATTGCTGTTGGAGCCGCTCATCCAGATATCCGTAGCACGGAAATGCGAAAAATTGGGTTGCGGATAACCTACGGCCTGTATCAGTTTGGCTTTGCCTTCGGAGAAGAGTGTTTGCAGTCCGGTCATGGATGGATGCAAACCTGTTCCATTTACCCCGGCAATAGAAAGCACCCGTGCACTCGGGATCGCGATATTACTTCTTGCATTGAAATAGTTGGAATAATCTGCTACGGGTATCACCATGTTCATACCATCATTCCCTCCGGAAAGCTGTATGATCACCAGCACATGATCGGTAAGGGAAGTGCCGCGCATCAATGCTTGTACCAGGGGCGATTCACTGTTGAATGCCTTTACGGAATACCCGTTGATGACTTCGGGCAGTATGGCCGCTGCGGGCAATGTGTTCAGGAGGAAATCTCTTCTTTTCATATCGTTGAGTTGTAAACGAAAATGCGGTTAGGACAATTGATATTCAGACAGGTTGAAAAAGTACTGAAACAGTGATTTCAATCGGGTGTTCACCGTATTGAAATTAGCGGTAGTGGGGCTCGACATATAAGCGGCCCAGGCATTGGTCCAGTAATAATCCCATTGTTGTCCGGTCAATAATATTTGCGTTTTGATCTGCGCTTTTGTGGGGGCCGACAGATCATTGCGGAAAAATATGCGGAGTGCATCATCAATCAGGTCGTTGGGGTTACCGGGATTGCTGAGTGTTTGTGCAAACGTGACACAATTGAATTGTACCCGAAAACTATTTCGCACATAGCCGGTATTGATCATGGTATCGGTGTACTGGTTACGCTTGGGCAATGAATCGGAATTGATCCATATTTCATGGAAGGAAGGCTCCTGGTAATAGGCCGGCATTCCCGATACATTCGGGGGATCGTGCAGGTTTTGTCCGAGGTTTACCATCCAGGCATAAAAGGTGTTCCATAGTCCGTAGTTGGTATCCCAGTCGGTATCGGGCCGGAAGGCAACATTCATTTCGCGTAAGCCACCAATTACCTGGTCGGCCGGTGTTTTGATCATACATCCCCGGTTGAGCACATCGAAGAAATGATCACTTTTGAAAAGCGCGGTGAGCAAGGGCTTAATCTCATAATTATTTGTCCGGAATATATCGGCCAGCGGTGTGATCACATTAGCTTCCGTATTGGCATCAATAGCATAATACACAAACCAGCGGTAAACTTTGCGGGTAATGAATTTGGCTACTTCCTGTTGTGCAAAGATCATATTGAGCAGATCGTTGAGCTCGAGGTCACCGGCAGTGGCACCGGTACGTCCGGTAATGATGGTATTGTTGAAGAAAGATGAAAATGTTTTATTGGCGGTGCTGTGCCTGGCGGAATTGAATACTGTTTGATAAGTGGTGCCGTTGATCTGCCAGCCGGTGAGCACTTTGGCTGCTTCTTTCACATCACTTTCCGTGTATTGGGAGCCGGGGCCTTTACCCAGCGTAAACAATTCCATCAATTCCCGGGCATAGTTCTCATCGGGTGCAACAGCCTGATTCAGGTAACCATTCAGGTAGCGCAGCATGGCGATGTCTTTGGTAATATCACGAATCAGGTTTTTAAAATTGCCCAGCCCGTATTGGCGAATGAGGGAATGTTGTTTATAGATCCAGTTAGCATTGCCCACATCTGTGGTTTCATTGCCAAAATGGTCAATCCAGAACATGTTCAGTTTTTCGCGAATGCTTCGATCCTGATTGATGAGTACGCCGGTCCACCATTTTTTATACGAACCTCTTCTTTGCGATTGAACCGTGCCATCATTATTAATATCATTCACCCAGGTAGCACCCTGTGCAATACCCGTATCAGGCGTGGTAGCCGACGTGGATGTGGCATATTCTTTTACCGGAGGTGCAGGTGCAGACGCAATGGGAGTTAGTAGTTCATCCACGGCCTGGCTCATCGTCCGATTTTTAAAATAATCGATATCTGCTTTTTTAGCACCAAACATAGTGCGTTTCAGCAGGTGAATCACCTCCTGTTCGGTCCAGGGCCCGGAGTAGGGGCTGATGCCCGATGTGGTACGATACACAATGGCGGGGGGGGTGTCATTGTCCGCGGTCTGCTTTTTCCGGCGGGCAGCCAGGAATTCTCTTCTGTCCATATTGGTGATTTTGGTCTGGAATAAACTATGACCCTAAAAATACAGATTCGTTTAAGCATTTCATAGTATTATTTTTCTGTATAGCTATGGGCATAAAATACGGGCGAAATGGATCAGAACTGCAATGGTAAAGGGGTAAGGGTATAGCCTTTTTTGCGCAGCAGGTTGATCAGGCCCAGTCTTCCGGCCAGATGAGCCGCGCCTATGGCAAAAAAGCTGGATTGCTGCTGTATGGCCTGCATGATGGAAGGCATCCATTTTTTATTGCGGTCGTCGAGCAGCTTAGTGGCGCTGGTGTTCTCTAATACATGCATACCACTTAGTTTGTCGTTGAGAAGCAGGTAACTGGACCGGGTATAAATGCGGCCGATATCGCCCGAATAATAGAGCCGGGTAAATGTTTTTACATTTTTGGTATAGGCATCAACGGATTGGTCGAAATGTTGCAGAAAAAAATAGAGTTGTGTAGCCTGTTCATCGAGGGGCAACAGTTCATTCATTTTTTTGATCATCTCCGGTGTATCCAGGTAAGCCACCTGTTGTGCATTGCCCATAACGATGGCATACAAAATGGCTTCAAACGTAGTGATGGTATTCCCAAAATATCCATTGAGCAGTCTTCCCCCGATAAAGGAAGGGGGCAATCGCAGGAACATGCTATGTGTGGTAATGGAATCTCCCAACTGTTGCAGCTTTTCTTCCAGCTTACTGTAACATATACCTCCCAACAGACGGAGAAGTACCGGGCGTTCCATGGCATTCATTTCCAGATACAGCGAATCGTTGCTGTCATAAATCTCGTGTTCAAAGAAAACGATTTTGGCTTGCAATAAAGCGTCCAGCATATTGTGGGCCACATGTACATCTTCGCGGAATACAGGGTGCATGGTGCCATAGAGATACGATGTGTCACGAAGACCGTTGCCGGTTATCTGCCAAAAGACGGTCTTGTCATAGGCCGTATCCTGTGCCAGTTGTGCATGGCTATTTACAGACAAAAGGCTGATGCCCGAAATGGTCATCAGCCAAAAAAAGATAGCGGATATATACCGGTGTTTCAACACCGCCGGAAGTTCGTTATAAATTTTCAATTATACCAGCGATGCCCTGACCACCTCCTACACAAGCGGTAATCATGCCATATTTTTTATTGAGGCGTTTCATGTCATGCAGGTTCTGAATAGTGAGTTTGCAACCGGTACATCCCAGCGGATGCCCCAATGCAATGGCACCTCCGTTGATATTCACTTTTGCCGGATCGAGGCCGGCTTCGCGAATTACGGCGAGCGCTTGTGAAGCAAAAGCTTCATTCAATTCGATGAGATCGATATCACCCAGATTGATCCCGGTTTGTTTCAATACTTTGGGAATAGCTGCTACGGGACCAATACCCATGATGCGCGGATGTACACCGGCTACGGCACTGCCCACCAATCGGCCAATGGGTTTTAATCCCAGTTCATTCATCATTTTTTCTCCCATAACAATCACAAAAGCGGCACCATCGGATGTTTGCGATGAATTACCTGCCGTAACGCAACCACCCTGTGCAAAAGCGGGCTTCAATTTGGCCAGTGCTTCCACTGAGGTGTCGCCACGAGGTCCTTCATCGGTGTCCACGACATAATTTCGTTTTTGTTTTTTCCCTTTCGCATCCAGATAGGTTTCTTCTACGTTGATGGGAAGTATGCCGGGTTTAAAATGACCATTCTGTATTGCGGCAATCGCTTTCTGGTGCGATTGATACGAAAATTCATCCTGTGCTTCGCGGCTGATTCCATAATCTTTGGCCACGGCCTCGGCGGTTAATCCCATGCTGAGGTAATAATCGGGTTCATCTTTAGCGATGCTGTAAGAGGGCACGGTTTTCCAACCGGCAGTAGGCACGAGGCTCATACTTTCGGTACCACCGGCAATGATACAATCGGCCATGCCCATACGAATTTTAGCAGTAGCCATGGCAATGGTCTCCAGGCCGGAGGCACAATAACGGTTCACCGTTACACCCGGTACATCAAAGCCGAGGGCCCTGGCGGAAATGATACGGCCAAATTGCAGGCCCTGTTCTGCTTCGGGCACGGCATTACCTACGATCACATCATCTACCTGTTTGGGGTCGAGCTGGGGCACGGTGGCCATGATGCCTTTGATCACTTCTACAGCCAGATCGTCCGGGCGGTAAAAACGAAACCCTCCTCTTTTGGCTTTTCCTACGGCGGTACGGTATCCGGCTATGATATATGCTTCCTGCATGTCTGTTGATTTAAAAGGTTGTTTATGCAACTTTCTATACCAAAAATAATCACTCTTGCAATACCGTCCAAAAAAGGGCGGGGGATGAATTATCTTCGCGGCCATTATGTACCAGTTACTTCGTCGTTTCCTCTTTCTTTTTTCTCCCGAATGGGTGCATTATTTTTCCATGAATGCCCTGAAAGTATTGTGCAGCCTTGGTTTCAGGCGATTGATCAGGGGGATGTTTCAGCACGGGAACATGGTTGCCACTACCTTGTTCGGTATCCGTTTTCCCAACCGGGTGGGATTGGGGGCGGGATTTGATAAGAATGCCCGCTACCTGCGCGAACTGGAATGTCTGGGATTTGGCTTCGTGGAAATAGGTACCGTAACCCCCTTGCCACAGGCTGGAAATGATAAGCCGCGTTTATTCCGCTTGCCAAAAGATAAAGCACTCATCAACCGGATGGGATTTAATAATGATGGCGTGGATGTGGTGGTAGAGCGCTTAAGAAAATGGAAGGGCATGCAGTTTGCAATTGACAGTTTACATGAATCACAAAACCAACTGCCAACTGCCAACTGCCAACTGATTATAGGTGGAAACATAGGTAAAAACAAAGTAACGCCGAACGAAGATGCCTGGAAGGATTATGAAATCTGTTTTACCAAACTTTATCCCTGGGTGGATTATTTTGTAGTGAATGTAAGTTCGCCCAATACACCCGGTCTCCGGGAATTGCAGGAAAAAGAATCCCTGCGAAAGATCCTTACCCATTTGCAAGCATTGCGCATCACTTTAAAGGATACGCATGGTTATAAACCGCTGTTATTAAAAATTGCACCTGACCTGGAACCCTCCCAACTGGATGATGTGGGAGCACTGGCTATGGAAATACAACTGGATGGATTGGTGGCCACCAATACCACCATACAGCGAAGCGGATTGATAACCGATGCTGCAACCATTGAGAAAATTGGTGCAGGCGGATTGAGCGGACTGCCGGTACGCGAACGCAGCACGGGGGTAGTAAAATACCTCGTTGAAAAAACCGGCGGGCAGATACCGGTTATTGCGAGCGGGGGTATATTTGCCGCCGCCGATGCACAGGAAAAGCTGGATGCAGGGGCTTCATTGGTACAGGTATGGACGGGCTTTATTTATGAAGGCCCCGCGATTGTAAAGAAAATTTGTAAAGGCATTAAATAATCAACGATGAACGAGTTAAACGAACTGTTTACCACCGCAGGCATTACGGGTCTGCTGGCATTGACACTGATGGAGATCATGCTGGGTATCGATAATGTGATCTTCGTAAGTATAATTCTGGGCAAACTCAAAACGGAAGAAGAGAAAAAGAAAGCGTCTACTATCTGGATGCTGGTGGGAATGGTCATGCGGATTGCCTTGTTGTACATACTTGGCTCTTTGCTCAATGGTGAGAAAGAATTGTTTAGCATTTTCAACCACCCAGTGAGTCTGAAAGATTTTATCATGGTGGGCGGTGGTCTGTTCCTGTTAGTGAATACCACTCTGGAGATACACAATAAACTGGAAGGCGAGGATCCCAATGAATCCATTGATCAAAAGAAAAATGGAATCAGTCTGGCAGCCATTGTACGGCAGATCGTATTGGTGGATTTTATCTTTAGCGTGGATGGTATCATTACCTCTGTAGGTATGAGTAAACTACAGGTGGTGCGTTACGCAGCGGTGATCATTTCAATGATCGTGATGTTTTTGTTTGCGCGTAAGATCAGTAAGTTCATCAATGCACACCCTACGTTTAAAATGCTGGCTCTTTCTTTCCTGATTCTGATTGCTTTTACGCTGATCGTGGACGGGGTGCATGTGGACAGCTTTGAAATTCCGCACGGATATGTGTACTTCGCGATGGCTTTTTCACTCGGCGTGGAATTACTCAACCTGCAATTGCGGAAGAAGACAAAGAAACCTGTGACGTTGCGCACGCCATCCATTGATAGTAAGAAAGACGAGAATTTATAAGTTGCACAACAGGGCCGCCGCAACCATGCCGGCGGTTTCGGTGCGCAGCCTGGTTTCTCCGAGGCTCACCGGAATGAAACCCTGTTGAAGCGCCAGCGCTACTTCATTGGAAGTAAAATCTCCTTCGGGTCCGATACAAATGAGTGAATGCGTAAATGCGGACTTTTCGGCAGTTGTTAAACTTTGTTTCTGATCCGGCATACAGTGGGCAATAAAGTTTGTTCCATTCGCCGTTTTCCATTGTTCTATTTTTTCAAAGGGCACTGGTTCCTGTAATACGGGCAACCAGGTTTGTTGTGATTGCAGCATGGCACTGATGCAAATGCCCTGCAATCGCTCTGTCCGGAAT
The DNA here is from genome assembly GCA_026391455.1 of Bacteroidota bacterium. GTDB lineage: Bacteria > Bacteroidota > Bacteroidia > Chitinophagales > Chitinophagaceae > JJ008. Next base: position 22,770 of record JAPLEH010000006.1, on the reverse strand, counting down.
TTTTCCTTTTCGGTTCGCTCGCAGATAAGGGGTATGATGCTGCGTACGCCCATTTCAGTGGCCTTTTCCAGAAACCATTCGAAGCGGTTAGTGTTTTTCAGCAGTGAGATGGCTACGGTTACAGATCGGGCAGGCGTTGGATGTTGTGTGGTATTTTCAACCGTTACCTGCGTATGTTTTTTATGATCGTCCGTGATCTGGCAGGTGAGTAGAGTGCCTTCACCATTGGTAAGATGAATGCGTTCACCGATCTTCATCCGCAATACCTGCACCACATGGCGGGAGGTATCTTCATCCAGTGTGATCGGGGAGTTGCCTTCGGTATAGGATGCGATATAAAAAAACGGAAGACTCATATTCATTATTTAAAAACGGCGATCATTACGCGCTCTTTCGATGAAACGGTGGGTAAGGTAAGATTGCGTCCGTTATAATAAATAGTATGTGGTTTTATCAGGCCTGCGGGCAGACTGATGTCCACGCCTGCCAGGAAGGGAAATTTTCCAAATTGCTCCAGTGATTTCGCGCTGCTCTTTCCATCCCCGTTATCAAAAATAAAACTGCTGATGATCGTTTTTTCTGCGGGCATCAATGCACGGGTGGTAAGGGGAATACCGTTGACCGATACACTGTCCCTGCCTGCTATCATGGCTCTTGTTGCAGAATAAATCACAATCGCGGATTGTTCTTTTTTTACGGGTATGGAGCCGGTAAAGGCACTCAGCATGCTGCCAGTAGGAAACCCCCTCAGGTAAATATGTTCATCAGAGACGGTAAAGTTTTCAAAGAAATAAGAAATAGTGCGTTGTTCTTTATTTGCAGGGATGAGTTCTAATTCAAAATTATCTTCTGCGGATGCACGGTCATAGGGTCCCCACCTCCCTGTACTGTCTGTGGTAAAGGTGCGTTCGGGTATTTTTCCCAGACGGTTACCACTGAGTGGTGCCACCCGGTAAATATTCACCTGTGCTTTTTTCATGGGGCTGTTATCGCCCAGCAATACGGCTTTGCCTGCCAGGATGATGGGATTGGAATTGGCTGCGTTGAGCATGCTATTTTCGCGTACAGGCACAGTCACTTCGAGGAATTGAAGTATAGCATCAAAGGTTTCTTTGCTGGTGGCCACTTCGTAATGGTCTTTATCTTTCAGGTCCAGGTTATGTGCTCCTTCCACCACGCCGCCGGATGGCCCCATTGTTTTATCTGCGGCAGAAAAAATATTCAAACATTTTTCATTGGAAAACCAGGGCAGTTGAGTAAACCATTTGCGGCTGCCCAGGTGAATATAATGTTCCACTTTAGCCGCGCCGGCGGAATCAATGAGGTAGCCCCTTGCTAAACCACCACCCGCGGAGTGGCCGACAAGGTCAATGGTTTTGCTGCCGGTTTTGGCAAGTACCTCATCAATAAAATTACTCAGCAGGCTATCGTTCTTTTTGCCATTGCCATTCACCGAATTCCAATCGAACACAAACAAACGGTCAGCACAATAACCGGCTTCCTTTAAGCGGATGATCTGTCCGGCATAGGTATCGCCACTGGCCATAAATCCATGTACAAAAACAATCGGTCTGCGCGAACAATCACATTGCGCATGCAACAAGTGGGAAATCTGGATCACTGCCAGCAGTAGTATGATCTTTTTCATTGGTGGTATATAAAAATAGCCCCTCTAAATTAAGGAGCTATTTGATATGCAGTTCAGTTATTCTTAAAATGGCGTGTCTTCCTCATCATCCGGCAGATCATTCATCCGGCTGCCGGTTTGCACAAATACACGGGCACCGTCTCCTTCTGAATCCTGGACGGGTTTCCAACTGCCGCCGGGAAGGCCGATTCCGCTATAGGGATCATCATCCCAGCCGATGAATTTCTGGATATGCAGTAAGGCTTTCAATTTGATGGTTTCGAGTGAACCATTTCGGTGCTTCGCGATCTTTACTTCGGTAAGCCCTTTGATATTTTCTCCTTCCGCGCTGGTGGTGATATCATAATATTCGGGCCTTGACAGGAAGATTACCATATCGGCATCCTGTTCGATAGCTCCTGATTCACGAAGGTCACTCAGTTGGGGTGTTTTTGCACCCTCTTTGGCTCCCCTGGTTTCCACCGCACGACTCAACTGGGAGAGCGCAATAATGGGGATGTTCAATTCTTTGGCGAGTCCTTTCAGGTTTCGGGATATATTACTGATCTCCTGTTCGCGGTTGCTGTTGCGGTTTTCACCGGTACCACTCATAAGCTGGAGGTAATCGATGATCACGAGTCCGATATTATGTTTGTTTTTCAACCGGCGGCATTTGGCCCGCAGTTCAAAAATGTTTAATGCGGGGGTATCGTCGATAAACAACGGCGCCTGTGCCAGTTCCTGGATACCCTTAGCATACAGTTGTTTCATTTCATGTTCTTCCAGTTTGCCCCGGGCGATTTTCTCCAACCATATTTCACTTTGTGCAGACAGGATACGTTGTACCAACTGGCCGGCACTCATCTCGAGTGAGAACACGGCTACAGCTGTACGTTTAGCGCTCATTACCGCATTGCGTGCCAGGTTGAGGGCGAAGGCTGTTTTACCCACCGCAGGACGGGCAGCGAGAATAACGAGGTCGGTATTTTGCCATCCATACGTAACCCGGTCGAGTGCGGCAAAGCCACTGGGTACGCCGGTGATATCTTCATTCTTATGCCGCAGGTCTTCGATACGCTGTATGGTTTTTACCAATACGGAATCGATGGTATCGAAATTTTTGCGGAGGTGATTATTGGTGATCTCAAAGAGTTTGCTCTCTGCATCATCGAGCAGGTCGAATACATCAGTGGAATCTTCATAGGCATCACCTATGATTTCGCCACTGATACGGATCAGTTCGCGCTGAATGAATTTTTGCAGAATGATACGAGCGTGGGCTTCAATATTCGCAGAGGAGACAACGGCATTGGTAAGCTTGGTTACATAATAGGCACCGCCTACCAGTTCGAGTTCTTCGCGAAACCGGAGTTCTTCCGCTACAGTAAGGATATCGATCGGCTGGCTTTTATTGGCCAGCCCCTGCATGGCTTTGTAGATACGCTGGTGCGCTTCCACATAGAAACATTCGGGTTTCAGGATTTCGATAACGGTGTCGAACGCATTTTTTTCGAGCATGACTGCACCGAGTACGGCTTCTTCGAGATCTTTGGCTTGTGGGGGTACTTTACCAAAAACCATAGTACCCAGGTCAAGCGAAGATTTTCTCCGTTGCTTATTTTGCGCGCGGTCTTTATTCAGGTTGGTCAGATCCATGTTCAGTTACGGCGATAAAAAGTTAATCACTGATTTTTTGTCAATGACTTCAGGCGCAACTCCAGTATAGCATTGAGAAATGTGGTATCTCTTGGTCCGTGGAATGTTTCCGTTCAGTCAGACAGCGAAAATAAGGCAGCGTTCGATTCGTTTACATTTTAAAAAAACTTTTTCTTTCTGCACTATTTCTGCACGTCAGAATTGGGGTTATCCACATCAGCTGCTTCCGGCGCCTTATACAAGTTACGCCCAAAAACCCGTATAACCCCGGGAAGATGGGCACAGGGGTGCATAAATAAACTACGTAAACGGGTCATTTTTAACAACCAAACCACAATATACCTGACACCCGTTAGTTATGAATTGACAAACCGTGCCCAAGCCGGTGCAAACTGATTTTTACTATTTTAAAATAATATACTATGAAAACAATGCCCCGCAACAGCCGTCCCTTACTCAGCCAGACTCATAACAATATGACCCTTTGGGTTGGCCATTTGAAGCAGGATCCATACGATCACCTCGCAGGCCAGACCTTTGCCTGTACCTCTGACGGGAAATTGAATAATATCCAGGTTTATTCTTCTGCTGTAACGAAAGCCGGTGAACTGGAACTCAGTATCCACGAATTTGATCACCATGCTCAAACCTGGGGGCCTTCGCTGGCAGAAAGCCGGCTCAATGTGGCCAAAGACGACGAATTGCATTGGCTTAGTTTTAATCTGGACGCAGTGGAACTGATAAAGGGTCGGGAGTACGCATTCCGGCTCAGCACAGAAAATGGATTATTTGGCATCGGCGAAGCAGTAAGTAATGCCCATCATCCGTTTCTCTTCGGGCAGGCCTGGAGTAGTCATGCAGCAGAAAGCCCCGGAAGTTTTTATAAATACTTCAGTCTGGCTTTTAAAGTCGAATTATGTGCCTGAGAAACATGGCGCCTGCAACACAGATCATTAAATAGGAATGAACCTTACCGCGGTCTTTCTGGTAAGGTTCATTGTGCAAAGTTAGTCCGCTGTCTGTTTAATTATTTCGCTTTCAACGACGGTCTGCTGACATGGAATTGCTTTCGGCAATCACCACCACTTGTTTTACGGCCAGACTATCTGCTTCATTAAAGCTGTAAGTCACCACTCCTGTTGAACCAATCATTCTGGGAAGAATACCCATTGGAGCATTACCCATGAAATAAAATTCATAAATGCCATTTTGTGGCGGCCCTGTTTCCTGCCAGACAGGTACCAATACAAAATTATTCCAACCGGGCTGGTCATAGTTTCCTATTGCCATTACCTGCTGCAGCGCAGGATTGAGTGGATTCGGGCTCAGAATAAGGGAGGTAACGCTATATATTTTTTTCATACAACTTGCCTTTAGAGGGTTTATTGTTTTTTTTCAAGATATAACACAGATTAAAAAAAACCAAATCCACAGAACAAACGCTGCATTTAATCTGGTAGTACCGTTTATTATCGGCCCCCGGTGCATAATACAAAATACCCTGTTAATAGTATTGACTTACGCTGCAAAGCATACGACCTTGCACCCGGATATTGTAAACATAAACCTTACCTATGCCTTTTTTTGATTTTCACCTGCATCCGGCGCTGAAGCCACAGTTGTCGGATCCGCAACAGACGCCATCTCCCTGGGATCCGATACATATTGGTTTTGCGCATCCGGATATTGTAACGACCATACTGAAATGCAGTGGTATCAATGATATCGTGGATTCCCAGGCCAGCCTTTCCCAATTGGCGGAAGCAAAACTGAATCTGGTTGTCATAGCACTTTTTCCACCCGAGCGCCATATGATGCGCGATCCGCTGATACAAAAAATCGCAGCACAAGAACAGTCTCATTATATTCATCGGGAGCGGGTAAATGCCATTGCTACCGGCGATATCTATTACCAGATGCTGCTGGAGGAGATTGCCCAATTGCAAACACATTCCGAACAGGGTGGAAAAAAATTAAAGATCATCCGCAGTATGAACGAGTATGATGAGAACGATCTGAACACCGTGCATGCCGTATTGAGTGTGGAAGGCCCGCATGCATTCGACGGAGTCCGCAGCGGAAAGTCTGTTGAAGAAATAAGAACAACGTTTTATGCAAACTTTGATGCTTTTACACAGGTATATAAGTTAGTGACCATGAATATTGCTCACCTGGAAGACAATGATTTTTGCAATCATGCCTTTGGTATCCAGGTGTTCAAGCCACGGCCATTCTTTCCGAAGAAAAATGGCATCACCCAGGAAGGGTTTGATCTGGTGCTACTCATGAAAGAAAAAAATATTCTGGTGGACGTCAAGCATACCAGTTTGTTTGGGCGAAAACAATTATTCGGCCTGCAATTGCATGATCATAATTGGCCTATTGTGTGTACACACGCAGGGCTCACCGGTATTCCGTCTCCGGCAAGAGGACATTATTTTTTAAGTGCCCGCAGTGTCAGTGAAGGCTATTTACGGGTCAGGCATCAGAAGCCAGTGGGTTATTTACAGGGTACTTCATTCAATGCGTGCAGTATCAATTTGTATGATGATGATGTGGCGGAGATCGTACGATCTGGCGGTATGATCGGTCTGTCGTTGGATCAGCGGATTTTGGGCTTACCCGATGAAGGAATGATGAGTCCTGATTATGTAGGCGATTTTTTTGACGAAGAGATCATCAGTCCGGGTGAAAAAGAGTTTTTTCGGGGAGTACCCCGCACACCTGCCGACTCCCTGAAAGTGCTGAACAGGGATGATATCCGTCTGGAAGACCGGCAGCATGCCCCCACCTTCCATGCCCGGCATTTTATGAACCAGGTATTTCATTTGTTCCAGATTGCCAGTAATTATGGCATTGATGCCAACCAAATAGCCCGGCATATTTGTATCGGTTCGGACTTCGATGGACTGATCAACCCATTGAAATGCTGTCGTAATGTAGTTGATTTGCAAAGGTTTAAAGACTTACTTTCAGCGAATTTTTCCATATGGGAAGAGGAATTCATCCAGGCTGGCGGCCCCTCTGTTTCTGCCATAATGCCCGTGGAAATGCTTCTCGACCATATTTTTTATCAAAACGGGGTGGACTACCTCCGTAGCCGGCTGGGGTAAAAAATACCATAAAACTAGTATTGACTCGTATGCCCCAATAAGTGAAATTGCACTCACGTTGATGCTTTTACGAAGAAGCCTAAATCCGCACACAAGTGCGGTAACCATAAGCCTTTCAACATACGGTCATTCAAAAAGCATCGGAAGCCCCGCTTTAACAGGCGGGGTTCTTTTTTAAAGGAAAAGTGCCTGCATGCCTCCGGGCCTTAGCCCGGGATTGAATTCAGGTGAAATGACCCATTTTTGAACGGATAAGATGTTTTTCCTTTATCAAAGGAATAGAATGATAACAGTTGTAATTTGTATTTTGATTTATAAAACCTTAACCAATTATTATGGCAAGTACTACATTGAAAGTGAAAGTATTTGGCGGCACTCCGCCCTTTTCTTTGAAAATAATGTTATTCAAAGGAAATGATGTGGTAAAAAACATCAATAAACCCGGCAGTTTTGAAATGACTCTCGACGATCTTTCGGGTAACTACAGTCTCATTGTAAGCGGGCCCAATCCGATGAGCGGGGATAGAAAGACCATCATATCGCTCGATGAAACGGAGATCACGTTATCGCCCGATTCTGATCCCAATCCCGCCACGCGAACCGGTAAGGTATATATGGTGCAATATTTTTTCAAGGCTTAAAAATTATACGATGAAAATGATGATCAGCGGTAAATTATTCCCCGTACTGGCAGTATTGTTTTTTGTTACGAACGGGCATGCACAAGTGAACCTTAAAACAGTTGCTGATGCCAAAGCCTCCAAGCAATCGGAAAATCTCGTACGTTCCGTGAATGACCTGAAGACAGGTAACTGGCAAACTGTATTAACAAGCTTTGCTCAACTGGCATTGAAAGACCTGGCAGGAGATAATAAAACTCTCAGCTTTAAAGCCAGTCTGTTCGCCTTAAAAGCCAAAGCCGATTCAAATCTGTTGCAGGATATCAATTATGTAAAGCAGAAGTTTGCGAGAAATTTTCAATTTGATTTCGCATTGAAACTCGATACAAGCTATCGTTTCAAAGGCTTACAGGCAGGATTTACCTGGGCCCTTGTAAATAAACGCGACAGCAGTGTGGTAAGTTTTGCCAATACTACGCTCGATACGTATTATAGTGCAGTGCAGGAGTCGCTGGCAACAGCGAAAGTTCTTTTCAGAAATAGTCTGATCGGTAGTAATGGGAATATTCCGGATGATAAGCGGAAAATGTTCAACGATGTATCGGATAAGATCGAAAAATTACTTGGAGAAAAAGGGTTTGTAGCCAAATCAGAATTTCCTAAAGAAATTCAGCCATTCATTGATGATAGTTTCAATACCAATCTGGAAATGGCTGATAAAGAATTTGCCAAACGAATGGCGGCACTCCGCATCAAGCCCCTGCTTACGCTCACAGTGAACAGCACATTTGAAAATAAAGAAAGAGCCCTGAGCAACGGGTATGCCGGTATGGTCTACTTGCAGGGCATTCGCACTAAACGTACCAAGACGGAGATGGATATTCGCAGTTCCATCTCTGTACGGGATACGCTGGTGGTCACCACGCAACGAAGAACCCGTTTCAATGCGAGTGCCGGTATCAACTTTGCCCTGCTGGAAAGTAATAAAGACCAGACCCTGATCGAGTTCAAACCTTACCTGGAGTATAACAGTATTCTTACCAAGCCCATCGGCGCAGAGAAAAAAGATCAGTTCACCGCCAATGCAGATCTGCGTATCCGGTTGTTTGAAAATTTCTGGCTTCCGTTTACCATCAAGTATGATGTGGAGAATGGAAAATTCTTCGGCTTTTTGGATATCGAATTTAACTTCAACGCATTTAAAAGTAAAAAATAGCTATCCGGGTATTGAGAACAGGAAGACAATCGTTTTCCTGTTCTCAATAAAAATTACGCCTGCACAAATGCTTTCACAAAGGCTTTGTGCAGTTTTTTTTCTGCTATCTGTATGTTACCATTCTATTTTTTCCACCCATTCGGGGAAATCGATAAACGGATTGCGGTTGCCCTGTACCCGGAATATGCATTGATTACGGTGCTTTTCAAATACCGTTACCGATTGAGACGCATGCCAGTTTTTCAGCATGGCTATATCTTTTTCGGAAGCATAATGACCGGATAACTGGCCGGGGTAGCGCACCAGAAAATACATTACAGCACGTGCTACAATCCCTTTGTTATTTTCCGGTTCAAAAGAATTGTTCTCTGCCTTGCCGCACAGCGGAACGGTCTTTTCAATGTCTACCAGCGGTTGCGGATTATAATCGGGAAAATCATAATACGGAAGATTGCCCCGCATCGAATTGCAGCGTACTTCACAGGCAAAGAGATGATGCAGGTCTCCGCGCATGGGATCATCCTTGTGAAACCAGGATTGAGGTACCACATGTTCACAATTATAAGGCATGGCCGCTTCCAGGTCATTCAGCACTTCCTGAAATCGTTCTTCCGACATATCCGATTCCTGTTGCTGCAACCGGACTATTTCCTGTTGCCGGGCCTTGTCCACCTCCTCATCGAGCCGGATCAATTCATCGGCTGTAAAGGATTTGCCTGAATAAATACTGCGGATGCGTTGATCGGTATGCAGGTCCACCTGCGGATAGAGGTGCCGCGACGGGGCATATTCCAGCTTACGGTGATGGGTAGCCGAAATTAAGCGGTTCAGCGCTCCGAACAGATCTGTACCGGGTTCTACATGCTGGTAATACTGTGCTTTGTCCTGCCGGTTTTGCTCCTCATTGAAATAATCGCTTTGGATAGTTTGTTTGGCCATAACGGTAGATTTAACATAAACAGAAGATAACCCCATAGATACTGTTAAGTGAAAAGGGCAGCGAAAACAGGGTAAGTTACACCACCACCTTACACCAGTCAATACTCATTTTATGGTATTTTATTCTTTCGCAGCTTATTTGAAAGAGAATCTCCTGCTTGATTACTTTTTTTCAAACTGTTTGCTGACTGCGACATGACCGCATCTGCAAAAAATACCACTTTTTAAGTATTGCCCGGGGATGCACACCAGCCTAACTTTAAAGCGTTAAGGCAGGATAGTATGCTTTTGCGATAAACGGTCCAAATACCTGACCATGATACCTGCCTGATGGTATTGTTTTTTTGAATCCTTAAATATTCTTTCGATGACCTGGAGCAAACAGTTATGCCAGTTACGCGATGCGCTTTCTATGATGATCCCATTTCGCGAAGACACACTTTCTTATCTCACAGAAGCTGGTATCAACTGGAGGAATGTTGCTATGCCCAATAATGCACTTACCTTATGGCATAATATTATCAGCTATGCGGATGAGAACGGGCAACTTACAGACCTGGTGCGTGTAATGGTAGAAAGCTTTCCTCAAAATCCTTATTTGATTTCATACCGTGATAATATTCATTACAGCCTGGGCCCAGATCTGGCATCGCTTGGATGGCGCTCACCGGTGGAAAAAGAGGCGCTGGAAAAATTAACAGGCAGTACCAGCACCCTGTTGCCGATTCAATTTTTGCAGAAGGGCGTGCAAAAAGCCCGTTCTGTAGCCCGTATTCTGATCCGTCGAGAAAAAGGTACCGAAGCGGGAACGGGATTTTTATTACCTAATAATTTACTTATCACCAACCATCATGTAATCGGTGATGCAGCTACAGCCGGTATCGCCAGCATACAATTCAATTATGAGCAATCACTCAATGGTACCACTATCACACCGGTTGAATTTGCATTGGATCCGGCAAGCGGATTTGCTACTTCAGAAGCCAGTGACTGGACCGCAGTCCGGATAATGGGAGATGCCAATAAGGATTTTGGTGCACTTACCCTTGAGCCCGTACAAGTTTCAAGAAATGAATTTGTGAATATCATTCAGCATCCCGGAGGTCAGTTCAAACAGATAGCCATGTATCATAATATGGTAACGTATGCAGATAGTGATGTGGTACAATACCTCACCGATACAGAACCCGGTTCATCCGGCTCACCGGTATTCAATAGTGAGTGGAAAGTGGTGGCCCTCCATCACAGTGGAGGTATGCTCCGCGAACCCGGTACTTCCAAAAATCTGGTACGCAATGAAGGTATTCATATCAACCAGGTAATAGAAGGAATTCGTCAGTATCAGCTTTGAGAACAAAATAATTACGTAAATGAATGTGAATTGTGAATGAGTTTTATAATTAACTATACAGGGAGTCCGGAAAAAATGGTATATTAACAGTATCTGTCCCGGAATAACTGTTTATCCTCCCCTTGTTACTGCATTACATTAAACCTGAAATAAAACCAATTTTATGAGCACCTTATCCGTTAGTACCGTGTTCCTCGATGTGAGGGATACATTGGGTTATGTGGATCGCCCGGGCCATCTTGTCTTATTCAAACCCAGCACCCGGCAATTTTTACAATCTTTAAAAAATGACATGAAGGTAAGGGTCGGTATCATTACCAATCTTCCTTCCAATGTAAGTCATGATCAGGGAGTGGCCATGCTCAAAGAAGCCGGCATTCTGGATTATGTAAATCCGGACGATGTGGTATCGAGCCATGAAGCCGGTGCAGAGAAACCGGCCGCAGCCATTTACCAGTATGCATGCACTAAACTGAAAGTAAAACCCGAGGAATGCATGTACATCAGTGAGAATTTTATTGAAGTAGTGGGTGCTCAGGCGGCTGGGCTCAACTCCATGATCAAACCCTTTCCACCATCGCGTGATTTTCTCTTCAAGCCACTTGATCCGGGCACGAGTACACCTGTTGACAGCGGACGCTTGGCTGAAGTAATGATGGAGGAAGAACACCTGGTAGGTAAACGTATCGTGGGTGCTTCTGCAAAAATTGCAGCGATGATCTCCGAAAATAAAACGGTGCCGCTTACTGCAGTCGGCAATCTTGTTTACCTGCTGCAAAATTTTGTGAATCCCTATCACCACATGAAAGAGGAGAAGATTCTGATCCCCTTCGCGATTTCCCGTGGCTACCCCAAAGCAAAGACCGCCTGGATATTGCTGGAGCATGATCAGGGTCGTTGCTATTTCAATGCAATCGAAATTGCGTACAACCGGTTGCTCAACGGTGATACCATTGCCTGGAGTGATCTCAAAATAAACCTGGAAGGGTTTGTAGCGCTCTACAAACAACACGGTGGCAGAGAAGACAATGAATTTTTACCGGAAGCCGGCAAACTATTCTCCCCGCAGGACGACGCACTGATCGTGGATCTCTTTGCCAAAGCAGGGCCCGGTGATCTTACGCCCTACCTGGCACTCATTGCACAAACTGAATCAGAACTCGACAAATAAAACCTTACCTATGTGGATTTTACCCGAACAAACCACTGGCTTTCTGAATGATATTCAAAAAGCGCAATTGACCGTGTTGTATAATGCCATCATGCCCGGCGATGCTGTTCGCAAAGTGCCCAATGCTGCACAGGCAGGTGCCGTTACTTTTACGGATCTGTTACTCGCACGCGATGTATCGGTTTTTGAAGACATACCCAAATGGCAGGTACTTTATCCTAAAGCCTTGCAGGCACTGGATGAACAGGCACAGCAACTTTTTTCCAAATCATTGCAACAACTAAATACAGATGAAGCGACCACATTGATCGCAAAGCTGGAAACAAATGCGCTGGTCAATTTTGTTGCTGGTTCGGAAAAGATCGATCAGGCTGTTTTATTCGATACACTGCGCAGACATTGTATTCAGGGTTGCTTCGCCGATAACCGCTGGGGTGCCAATCAAAACCGCGTAATGTGGAAATGGTTTGGCTACCAGGAGGAAACCAAAGAACCCATCAAGTAACCGATACGCTACACTCTATTTATTAAAGGCAATCAGAACGCCTTCATTTATTAAACCTTTCCTGAAATGACAAAACAATACGATGCAATCATCATTGGCAGTGGAGCAGGTGGTGCCACCGCTGCACGGGTGCTTACCCAGCAGGGATTTGTGGTGGCGGTACTGGAAAAAGGAGAATGGAAAAAGGGAGATGATTTTCTCCCCTACGACGAATTACATTATGCCGAACACCGCGCACTGACTCCCAATGAAAAAAAGGACCCGATGATATGGGTCAATTCAAAAAATGAAGAGAAGCCGGTACATCAATGGTGGCTGGCCAATATGGTAGGTGGCGCCACCAATTTATGGGAAGCCAACCTGCCCCGCTATACGGAAGAAGACTTCAGTATTACCAAATACATGCGCGATATTCCTTCGGATACGTCCATGGTGGACTGGCCCTGGACCTATGATGAGTTTCAGCCTTATTTCGAACGGGCAGAATGGGAGTGGGGCGTTTCCGGTGCCACCAATCAATCTGGGGCACAGGAAAAAACACGCATAGGTTATGAGTATCCCATGCCCCCGATAAAGCCGCATGCATCCAACCAGTTTATTCTCGATGCTTTCCGCAAATATGGTATGAATCCGTACCAGAGCCCGCGTGGTATTAATTCGAAAACCTATGATGGAAGACCGGGCTGCCCCTATTGCGGGTATTGCCAGGGATTTGGATGTGCAGTAAACGACAGAGCAACAGCAGCCAATACCGTTTTATACAAAGCATTGCAAACCGGTCGTTGTGATGTACTCACCAGCCATACAGTAACGCGACTGGTACATGAAAATGGAAAGATCAAAGGCGTGGCATACAAAACGGAGAATAACGGCCCTGAAAAAATAATGACGGCCCCCAAAGTTTTTGTATCCGTACAGGCCATTCATTCGGCACGCTTGTTTTTGAACTCAGCAATTCCTGATCCCAATAAAATGATTGGACGGTATTTTACCTACCACACTAAAGGTTCATTGGAGTTTGTGTTTAAAAACATGCCGGTATGGGGCAATTATCGCTCCGATTCACCTTTTCAGCCGCGTACTGCACTGGGCAGTCTTCAGTTGCGTGATATGTATATGATCAATGACAAGAGTACTTATTTATCAAAAGGCGGTAAATTTTCAATCTACGATCCCTATACTATCAACACTCCAATAAAAGCAGTAAGCCGCTGCGGTTACCTGCCAAAGAAAGGAAAGAATGTATGGGGTAAAGACCTGGTGGAACGCATGATCGAGTTGCGCAGTTTCGGAGGTGCCTCTTTTTCGTTTACCGGAGAGACCATGTCGCTATACGATAACCGGGTGGAAGTGGACAGCACGAAAACAGATGACTGGGGAATACCATTGCCGAAAGTATTTTATAAACACCACCAGTATGATATCGACCTGAGTAAATACGCGCTCGATAAAGTAGAACAGATCATGACCGATGCAGGCGGTGAATTGCGCCTGAAAGAATACCAGGGATTGGAAAACCAGGGATATGGTCATAACCATGGCTCTCTTCGCACCGGTGCGGATGAAGGTGCATCGGTATTGGATACCAATTGCCAGAGCTGGACCGTAAAGGGATTGTATGTACTCGATTCGGCATGGATGCCCACAGCGGGAGCTTCCAATCCCACACTTACGCAGATCGCTAATGTATACCGGGTATGTGAGAAAATGCAACCATAAGGAATCAACATTTATAAACGAAACAAAAATCTTTTTTCATCTTCACCATTAAACTGATCACCATGGATAACAATGAAATTGCTTTACGGAAAGAGATCGCCAGGCAATTGCTGGCCAATAATATTACAGAGATAGACGGCATGCTGGAAGTGGATGCTGAACTGCTGGAGCAGGAAGCTTCGCTGATGGCGCTGGCAGATTCACTTGAATTTCCGGCAGGCCTTGGTCCCAAACCCAAAGCGATCAGCCCGCAACCGGGCATCAATGCGCCATTGCCCAAAGCCGATGTGCTGGTGGTAACATGGACCGTTGCCGAGCAGAACGCATTATGCGATGTAATGACACCCGGTGTAAGCCGTAATAAATGGTATCGCTATCGCAGAAACTGGGATGAACATTTTAATGCGCTCATCCGTCAGGGCGACAGCACGAAGAAGCCACCATCCCGGGTAAACAACCGGTTGGGTAGCTGGTACCCGGTTACTGTTGGTAATAAAAAGGTGATTTGTTTTAAATCAGAATTGCATCTCAACCAGGATGGTATCAATCTCAATGCAGATGGTACACCTGCTGATACCGTGACCGGGTATGCCACCCTGCCGGTAAAAGACCTGTTCATACAATTAATAGAAGAAGCACAACCTTCGCTGGTGATTACGGTGGGCACAGCGGGCGCAGTTTTTAAAGAACACGGACTGGGTGATGTGGTGGTAACAAGAGGAGCCAAATTCCGCCTGCAGGATGAATTTGCCAAAGAGCCCTATAACGGAATTGATATCGAAGGCGCACAATACAAATGTGAATGGGAAGTGCCCACTCAATACTTTGAAAAAGCCGAAGAGATGATGGGTGGCTTCAAACAAAACCTGAAAGAGCCTGCCTTTACCACACCCACCGTTCGGTATGATGATGTGCCGGCACCGCTGAACTCCTGGCCCAATGAGGCAAAAATAAGAATGGATGGTACCGGTGAGCTACCGGAATTTCATCCGATCGTAAGCACAGACTTTTTTGAGTTCGGTACTTCTTCCAATGAAATGGAGAAAGTGGCTGCCGCCATGGAAATGGGCGATGCTGTACTGGGATTGGTATGTGAAGAAATGGATAACCCGCCCAAATGGCTGGTGATCCGGAATCTTTCAGATCCGCAGATCAATGCAGATTTACCGGTGAAACCATCGATACTAAATATGCAAACACACTGGGCTGTTTGGTACTACGAAAAATATGGATACTGGACCAGTGTAAACAGTGCATTAACCACCTGGGCCGTAATCGCGGGCCTGGAATAAAACCACCACTATGAGTAATTCAAAATTGCCAACGGAAGTAGAACTGATCTATGAAGTAATGCCCTGCATTGCCATGCGCACTGCACAGGAACCCCATGCGGTGCAACATCCCTGTACCTATTTCCGCAAATGGGGTGCATACCATAGTTATGATTACGATGAAAAAGGACCTCCCCATCAGCCCGGCATTCAGCAACCCTCCGATTATGTGGGGCTTGCCAAACTCACACCTGAAGTATTGAGCGGCTGCCGCAAGTCGCCCATTTTTGTGGTGGGTATCAACCCCAATCTTACCGGTTATGTGGCATCACGTAAGAATTCGGTATATCCGCTATTTGATGAATACAAACAATACGCACATTATTTCCGCTATCGCAGTACCGACAAGCTGCAGATTCCAAAAGATAAGTTTGCAGCGTTTGGAGGTACGAATGATGAAGTGCCCCCCATGCTGGAAACAGATCTGAATGTACCCGAAACAGATGGCCGGAGAGAAATACCACTGGAATTGCAACCGGTAACTTATTATCACGAGTTACAAAAACTGCTGGATGACATGGCCGCAGCATTGGGCTGGAATGATCATCAGTTGACAGTAGGTGAAGATATTTCGTATGGTAATATGGTGGCTTGCCCTTCTGCCAGGTGGCTTACCTCGCCCGATGCTAAATATCCCGGACTGGAAATGTCGAGTGAAGAGAATGCCGGCATTGTGAATGAATGTTTTCACAGTCGTAAATATTTTTTGCGTCAGCTTTTCCAGAGCCTGCCCAAAATAATCATGGTGGTGGGGGCTACCACTTCCAAACCTTTCATCAGTGCGTTGAAGGGACGATTTATTGAAGGTAATCCCAAAGTATCAGAAGGGATCGATGCATTGATGAGCCGCAAGCATGTATTGAAATATGGTGAATTGCCGGATGGAACTGAATTAACGGCCCGTGTTATTTTCTCCCGGCATATTACCGGAGATCCCATTCATTTTAAAGCAACTCGCGCCAAAGTACTTGCACAACTGGTGGAAGAAGCCAAGGCGGGTACCATTACATTGAATGCCAATTCAGGACATTTATTGCGTCCCAAAGGAGCCTGTGTATTTTGCCCCATGCTCGAGATCGGCAAATGTGATTATGAGAACGAACTCGTTCCTATTACCGATCACCCGGTGTTGACGGCCGATTCTTCATCTGTACAGTTGTTTGAGGAGAAGAAAGCGCAATTGGAACTG
Source organism: Bacteroidota bacterium (assembly GCA_026391455.1). Taxonomy (GTDB): domain Bacteria; phylum Bacteroidota; class Bacteroidia; order Chitinophagales; family Chitinophagaceae; genus JJ008. The sequence goes on along the minus strand of JAPLEH010000006.1, from coordinate 6,333 downwards.
ATGAATGTGGAGCCGCCTTCGGATGAAAGCTATGGAGCAGAAGTATGGAAAGAAGATCTTACTGATTATCAGACAGACGATATATGAAATGATTGATTGTATATAGACAGTCAACGGATTTTATTTTTAATGAATACTAATACATTTTTATGGCGCAAAAACCCTCTTTTGTTTTACATGGCCGTATCGTATCGATGCAGTCGGAAGATGCAGTGATTGAAGATGGATATTTGGCTGTGTCCAACGGCATGATCGCGGCTATTACCGACGATAAGGATAAACTGCCGGCAGCATTTGCCGGTAAGAAAATCATAGATACTGAAGGAACGATTTATCCCGGACTGATTGACCTGCATAATCATTTTGTATATAATGTGCTGCCATTATGGGTGGTGCCGAAAAAATATGACAACCGTTCGCAATGGCCATCCCATACGGAATACAAAGCCGGCGTATCCAAGCCTATCAAGCAGGCATTGGCCAAATTCAGTGTGTCTTCCAAAGCACTGGTACGTTATGTGGAAGGAAAGGCTTTGATGGGCGGTACTACCACCGGACAGGGTATGCGCACACAGGTAAAAGGAGGCAGTAAGATATTCCAGGGAGCATTACGCTTTTCGGAAGTGCCTGGTAACGATAATCTATTGCCGGCCGGCAGTCTGGTACCCGATCTGGTGGTTACCGGAGCTACGGCTAAAGAACGGATTGATAGTTTTCGCAATGCATTGGAGAATGAAAACAGGGGTGCTTATTTCTATCATCTTTCAGAGGGAATAGATGACAGGGCCCGCCAGCATTTTTTCAATCTGAAAGACAATGATCTGATCCAGGAAAAATTGGTCGGAATCCATTCATTGGGTTTGCATAAAGAAGACCTGGAAGAACTGCAGGCCAAAGGTGCCAAAGTAGTATGGTCGCCATTCAGTAATCAATTACTGTACGGAGAGACAATGGACCTGCAATCACTTAAAGATTCAGGAGTATTGTTCAGCCTGGGTTGCGATTGGTCACCTTCCGGGAGTAAAAATATTTTGCAGGAACTGAAAGTGGCCTGGCATACCAATAAGGAACAGGGTGAAGTGTTTTCGGCATTTGAACTGGCAAAGGCAGTCACCATCAACGGTGCCACCATCAATGGCTGGCAGGAATACCTCGGAACATTGGAAGTGGGGAAAATGGCCGACCTGATGGTAGTAGATGGCACGGATGCTGATCCTTATATGCAACTGATACAAGCGATCGAGAAAGATGTGGCATTGGTTGTGATCGATGGTATCCCCCGCTATGGCAGTTCACCTTTTATGAAAGCGCTTCGATTTGATATGAACAATAAACTAGAAGATTTTACTGTAGCCGGATCCAAAAAAGCTTTTTATCTCTACGCAGAAGATTCAGCTATCAATGATATTGGTTTCGGCCAATCCATCGACACTCTTACAGAAATCATGAATGATCTGCCGGGTTTTGTAAAACGCATGGAAGAAGAAGAAAGTTCAATGATGGAGCTGGGAGTAGATCCGGTACAGGATTTTACGGTGGAACTCGATAATGAATTTGAGATCGAAGCGGATGTGTTTCAGGAATACGAACGTCCATCCGATGCGGAGTTGATGGCCGACCCCCCGATGGCGGACAGCGTGGAATTTGACGGCCCGGTAGTGGAGGGTGATGCATACTGGAAGCGGATCGATGACCAGAAGAATATTTCAAAAAAGCTGAAGACCTGGCTCAAAGAATGTTACGGGCAGGCATAACCGAAAATCAGTAAACAGATTGAGAACCGCTCAACAGGAATGCTATGGGTAACGAAGATCAGTTGGTCCGTACGGAGTTGCGATTCTCCGATGCTGCGGAAGAAAAACTCATCCGCGATGAAATTTCATTTTCAGGTGGCACGCTCATTGGCGAATACGATGGGATGATTGAGGCCAACCTGCCTGTCTCTTCGCTGGGGGTGATGAAGAAGTATCATATCCTCATGGACTTTCCATCGGTAAAGGGCAATGTAAAATCCGATACCACGCTGGAGTTGATGGATATTCCGGTAGTGTCCAAAAAGGAAATTACACCAGCGGCCCGTAAATGGATCGGTCATTTTAAAAAGAAAGTACAGCATACGATCATTGACCGGAAGAAAAATACATTTCGGAATTTAAAGTCGGATGATATAGATGCTATTCCGCCAGGAGGCGGGGGCGAACCGGAATTGTTTCCGGATACAGCGGGCGATGAGCCGGGATCACGCGATATGCCACCACCACCGCCACCACCACAAGAAGCGGAAGCCCCACAGGAAGAATTGTATGCTATAATACTGAAAGGCCCAATGGATCAGGCAAGCAGAGTGGCACTCGATGAGCGATCCATACAACTGACTGTTTTGAATGATGGTGAAAATGAATATGGATACACTGCTTTTCTTCAGCCGGAGCAATTTGATTTTGTAAAAGGACTTGACATCGTTGCATCGGTGACCCGATATGAAATGGAAAACAAACTGGGGGATTCCATGGTCGAACGGTTATCCGCCCATGATCCTGATCTGGAGACATTGCAGATCGACCGGCTATTTGATATTGCGGTAAGCGAAGAGTCGCAATTGGAAAAAGTGCTGTCGATCATACAGTCTTCCGGAGAAGCGAAGATCATTGATTCCGGACTGAATGTGATCCGTATAAAGGTAAACCCTGACTCGGCACTGCTCTCTGCACTGGCTGATTGCCCTTATGTGATCGCCATGTCACTTTATGATCCGCCTTCTCTTTTTTGTGATGTGAGCCGCAAAACGGTTGGTATCAATTATGCGAAATCACCCGGTACCTGGTGGGGAGAAGGTGAAACGGTAGGAGTGATCGATAGTGGTATTGATGCCACACATTCCGATTTGAAAAATCATATCACGGCCGCCCTTCAATACGGTACCGGCAGGGTGGAAGATCATTTTGGCCATGGCACCCATGTAGCAGGTATCATATGTGGCGATGGTACGGCATCCGGTGGTGCTATCAGTGGTATGGCTCCCGCAGCATCGGTCGTATCGCTGGGAATTGTGGATGATAATGGTAAACTCGATCTGCCGGTAGATATTGGCAAACTACTTCGTATCGTAACAGAAAAAGGAGCAAAGATCGTGAACCTTAGTTTGGGCGATAAGGTAAGTGGTGAATATCATTTGGGATCATTGGGCGTTGATAAATTCATTTATGAAAACCCGGAGATACTGGTAGTGGTGGCAGCCGGCAATGAAGGAGAAGCCACGCAGGGCCGGTTGAGTTATAAAAAAATTGGATCACCTGCTACGGCTAAAAATGTATTGACCGTTGGTGCCACCACCGGAAGAAGAACCACACCGGTGATCAGGCAAACCTGGGGAGACCGTAAACCCGCTGCATTTCCCCGGCCACCGCTGAATTCGATTCCACTTATGTCGCCGGATGAAGATCGTCCTTCTCTTACGAGCAGCACGGGCCCTACGGATTACGACAGTATCAAACCCGAAGTGGTGGCACCGGGCACCTATATTCTCTCAGCCAAAGCTGCCTTATCGAATGTATCTCCATCGGGTTCTGAATTTTATGATGCGAATTATACATTTAAGACCGGAACAAGTATGGCTGCACCGGTTGTAAGCGGGTTGGCTGCTGTATTGCGGGAATACTTGCGCAAGGAACATCAATGTAGTAACCCTTCCGCTGCGTTACTGAAGGCGATAATTGTAGGACATACACACCGTATCACATCTTATAGAACCCCACCATTGGATACCACATTGAGTAAAGTTGGATTCCCCGACTTTGATCAGGGTTTTGGATTAGTGGACCTGGGGAAATTGCTGAAAGAACGATCACTCACGTTGTTTTTTGCAGACATATATAATACCGATCCCAAAGCGTTGGAAAGCAGAACGCCTTTTGGTGGGGCTATCAAATCCTATCGTGATTATGAAGTGGAGGTGGTGGATGCAACACAGGATCTTTCGGTAACTATTACATGGACCGACCCACCGGCAAAAGGCGTACAGAATAATTTACAACTGAGTGTAAAAATGCCGGATAATCAATGGAAGCTCGGCAACATGGAACATACCTATAAGAAAGATGCAGACTTTGATACATTGGTTGATCTGCAGCCGCTGGATAAATACAACAATACAGAGAAAGTGCTGATAGCGGCACCTCCGCCGGGCAAGTATCGTATCAAGATCGCTGCGCAAAATACGCTCAGCCGTCAGGGCTACAGTCTCGTAGTGTCCGGTAATATAACAGCGTTCAAAGAACGCTGATATATTACCAGCTTCATGGTTCTGCTTACCGTTGCAAAACCAGGGAAATCGTTTTATTGGCAATGCCTGCTTTTTTTGTATGTAATACCAGGAGGTAATTTCCGGTGGGGTAAGACCGTACATCTATACGTGTATTGGTATTCGTCAGATACTGCTGGTTCAATAACTCACCCCGTAAACTGTACAGACTTACTCTTTCATATACTGCCAGATCTGCATTTCGGATAAATACCTCATTCGCGGCAGGGTTAGGGTATACCAGGATTTTCAGGGCTGGTATATCTGTGTCTGTTGTCAAAGTTGCTTCACTGCCTTTTGCCAATATTGTATTATTGGTCGCTTCACCTGATTTGTCATCGCAGCCATGATGATTGCCGCCTGTGCCATAACGAATGGCAAAAGCCCTGAAATAAGTGCTGTTGAACGTATTGGGATCAAAGTCGTTGGTATTGCCAATGGTAATTAGTTGATCATTTCGGTCGATCAATCCATCCACCAATGCATGGGAACGTTGTACGTTGGTACTATCCGGTCCATTGAAACCGGCATCGGGATTGCCATTTTTATTGAAGCGTAATGCGACGGCTTTCGAAAGGAAATTGATATCCCGTTTTGCACCGATCGCATAGAGCCGGCTGGATCCATTCACCACCAGTTTCGTAAGCAACGTACTGTCTGCTGAGAAGGGATATTCACGGGTCCAAATCAGGTTGCCGAATTGCGGATTAATACGGGCGATTACGGAGCGTTGGTCACCATTGCTTTCATATTGACTCACGAGTGCGAAAAGGCGCCCATCATCATCTTCAGTAAAATCCTGCAGTTGCAATCCGGTGGTTTGAAAATAATCACGTTGATAAAGAATATTACCAGTAAAGCGGGAGATTTTATAGAGGTACATGGCCTGTGCGGTATCACCCACTGTCTTACCGCCGTATAACATCAGATTACCGGGTTCGTCGAGTTTGGCGATCAGGTTGAACCGGCCGGTTTCAGTTACAAGGGTTTTGGTATTGAGCGGATTGCCATTGGATCCATACTTGCGGATTTTCACTTCCGGGAAGTTGGCATAATAATCTTCTATAACATACACTTTGCCCAAGCGGTCTACTTTCACTTGTGTGAAAGAGGTGGCTGAAGAATCCATCCGGAACCATTTTGTAAAGAGGTTGCGGTCTGTTTTCGCCACAAAGGATGCTGGTAAAAAATCAGGGCCGGATGGATATTGTCCGTCACCGGCGATATAGACGTTGCCGGATGCATCCAGTTCGAAGGCATTGATATTATAGATAAAGAAATTATTGGGAAAGCTGATTTGTTTCTGCTTACGAACAACAAGATTCGTATCCAGTTTATAAATCGTAAAAGCAGTAGTGCCATCCAGCGGAAAACTTCTTAGTAATACATACACGTGACCATAGCTTACTTTCATTTCGATGTTGGCCCAGGTGCCGGATAAATAGAAACTCCGTTGTTCGGTACCATTGATATGTGATTTGGAAATTTTCCAGTGATAGGTTTCATTATCGCTGCCCCATTGGTAGCAAGCTACAAAAGAATTAGGCGTAAACGATCGGGCACAGGAGCCGAAGGTACCCCCGGGGGGCGGGTTATTGCCGTCTTGATTCTGGTACCATTGTACCTGGGCGATAAGGCTTGCGGGCGCCCATACGAGAGAGAGCAACAGGAAGAGTCGGATAGTTTTCATAAAGTAGGATTTTAGGCCGCCGGTTCATTCCGGCCATAGGAGATGTCACAACAACCGTGCAGAAAATGCATTCCCCGTGTATTTCCGAAGGGATGGTACAGGGTGTATCAAGCGGCCCATTCTACCCGCACAAGGGCATCTACGAGGAAAGAAACAGCGGGTTAGTTGTAACTATACTTTCAATGTATTTACCACCTGAAATGCGATGAGCGCACGCAGAGGTATAGAGCTTTGGGAGCAATACAGCTTTAAGCTGTATTTATTAGTGTCATTAGAGTAATTCCTACCAAACGGCAGGCAAGCGAGGCCCTCCTTCTCGCCGCAGGCGATGTGCGCACGCAGA
>JAPLEH010000073.1 GCA_026391455.1 Bacteroidota bacterium | reverse complement strand
GGGTAGGAATACAAACATTCACTCCCTCACTTTTTATAACATAGGGGGCTTGGAGTTGATAAAATCCTCAATTTGATACAAAATTGATTCAAAATCAAAGGGTCTCAATATTTCTAAAAAATTCCCCGGACAGCAATGACTGTAAACCGCTAACTGCCTACTGAGTATCCTCATACACCTTCGTGAGGGGTATCACTTATTGTACCAATAAGGTAAACTAACTTGCAACTGTACCAATCATTTAAAATGCATATTATGAACAACACTGGAAAAATACTCACTGCTCTTGCTGCAGGTGCAGCACTGGGTTTGGTGGCCGGTATTCTCTTTGCTCCGGATAAAGGAAGTGAGACAAGAAAAAAATGGAAAGCAAAGGGTAAGAAAATGAAGGACGATATCAAAGAAAAAATGGAAGAGATGGCTAAAGCGGCCAAAGAAAAAGCGGAAGAAATGGCCTGAGTAAACAAAAGATTACATTACCGGTAAAATCAGCATTATGGAAAAAATAATTACCGGGGCGGAAGAAATAGCCGGTACATTGAAAGACTATTTACATACCCGTATTGAATCTGTAAAACTGGGTGTGGCCGAAAAAAGTTCAGCGGTGATCGCCAACCTCGTGGCAGGCGCATTTGTGGCAGCCGTGTTTTTTTTCTTTCTCTTATTCAGTGGCATTGCCCTTTCGTTTGCACTGGGTGAATGGCTGCATGCAACCTGGGCGGGTTTTTTAATCACCGCCTTTATCTATCTCTTACTCGGCATCATTTGCTGGAAAGCACGTGCTAAGTGGATTCAACTGCCTGTTATGAATGCGATCATTCGTTCCTTGTATAAAAAAGAAGAGGAAAAGCAACATGAATAAGATCAGGAGCATACACCAATTGAAAGCGGAGAAGAAGCGGCTGGAGGAAGAACAGGCTTCGCTGGAAAGAAAACTGCGTGATCAATGGACCTCACTGAAAAAAGCGGTGCGGCCCGGGCAAAAAGAAAAAGATATTAGTGAAGATAATGCAGATCGTACCAGCACAGTTTTTGCAAAATCAGCCATGCAGGCAGGCCTATCATGGTTGGCAGCTAAATTAGCTGATCGGGCGGGTGATAAACTAGCCGGAATATTTACCCGGAAAAAATAGAAACAACGGCCGTGTCTGAATGATACATGGCAGACAACAGCAACAGAAGTAATACCTGTTTGAATTGCAGTTTTGCATTCCTCAAGAATCAGTATGCATAAAGATCCAACCCAAAAACCAAAACGCCGGCTATACCGCTGCCCCCCTGATTATTGAACCTTTAAATACGCCAGCGATGAAAAAGACAACCTCTGGAGTGGATTACAAACAGATACATGTAGCGAGTCCTGCGTTTCAGGATGGCAGTATGATACCTGATAAATATGCAAGGGAGGGCGAAAATATCAATCCCCCGCTCGACATTGCACAAATACCTCCAGGAGCAGTTTGCCTCGCCCTTACCATGACCGATACGGATGCACCGGGTGGTGATTGGACTCACTGGCTGGCATGGAATATCCCTGTCACCCACCATATCCGTGAAAACGATATACACGGAATGCAGGGCGTGAATGATTTTTTGCAATGCCAATACATTGGCCCCTGTCCGCCGGAAGGCACACATCACTATCAAATCAGCATCTATGCACTCGATGCATTACTTGATCTGCCGGTGAAGACCAAAAAACATCAGTTGGAAAAAGAAATGAGCGAACATATCATTGGTTTTGGCCAACTGATGGGATCGTATACAAAAAATGCCCGGTCATGAAAACCCTATTATTCTTTCTCCTGGTATTCGTAGCCGGTACCAGTATCGTATCAGGAATGATGATGATCATCGCTCCGGACGGGCACTTACTCCAGCTATCACCCGCCCTGCTGGAATACACGCCTTTTAATGACTACTTTCTGCCGGGCATTATTTTGTCGGCAGTGGTAGGCGGTGTATCCCTGCTGGGTATTATTGCCAATTTGCTGTGTCATACTACGAGGTATAACTGGGCAATGGCGGGTGGAGTGTTATTGGTAATTTGGATCGTGGTGCAAATGCTGCTGATTGATACATTTCATCCGTTACAGTTGCTCTTCTTATTCGTTGGGGCGATGATCATACTGATCGCCTGGCAACTGAAGGGAAAGTGGGCTGTATAAAGGCTGTCAGCAAACAGGCCATTCGTTACCCCTGATACTTATTGCAGATCACCTCCGTGATCATTCTTCCATTTTTTTTGTTCTCTTCTCAGATCTATATGATCCGACAACAGAATGATGAGCAGTGTAAGTAACACACCGGTCAAAAATGCAAGCAGGTAAGGCACATACTTTATTATAAAAATCATAGGGAAGGCTAATTATACGAGTAAATACATAGATGGATACAGATAGGCGGCTTGCCCGTTCCGGAGCAAGGCCGGATCTGTTAAAAGACCATGTTATTATCGTCCACGATATCCCGTATGGCCACACCGGTTTCCTTTGAAATGGCTTTCAGGGCATCCAATTTGATAAGCCTCCCATTCTCCTTGTTGGCAACGATATGCTTGTACAGCATTTGGTCACTAATGCCCAAATCGTTGCTGATTTTCTTCCTGGATTTTACGTTGTTGATTTTAAGAAGGATAATTTTTTTAATTTTCATACTTTTACTACTGTATTACTGTTACAAAAAACAAATTTAAAGAATTTTTATTCCTTATTCCAAATTCTAAAGAATTAACAATCCAATTTTTTTCCACATGTGGATACTGAAAAATAAAGAAGTGGCCAAAAGGCTCAAACAAGCAAGACAGGAACATCATCTCTCCTCCCGGCAGTTTGCATTGCAGGCAGGAGTAGATCAAAGCCAGTATCTGAAGATCGAAAAAGCCAAACTGCCGATTACAAAAAAGACCATGGCCAAACTCGTGACCAAATATGGGCTGGTACAGGATTATATCCTCTATGGAAATAATCCACCTAAAGATGCGCTCCTGAAGGAAGATCAGCCCGAATACCAGGTGCCTTTTAGGGATAAAGTAAATGCACACGATGCACTGCTTTCCGTGCTGGTCAGCGAACTGGCAGCCCTCCGTTCCTCTGCTTCCGGCGAACATCCGGAGGTGATTATGAAAAAAATTTATAAGGCCGCAGAAGATGTGGAAAAACTGGGTAAGGAAGAATAGTTCTACGTGAATATACTTAGTTCCTAATTCATTCCGCATTATTATCACAGGATGAGCACCGGTTTATATACTTACGACCTGCACTCCGGTGCAGCGTTATGCACAGATCAATCTACAGGGTAGTAGTATCCCATTAGCCTTTCGGCATTCCGGGTGTGTCGGACTGATAGACTTTTCCCTTTGCAACCGGCAGCGCAAACCAACAGGTGTCGCTGATGCCTTTATAAAAAAAGAAGGAGTGCCCAAAGGCACTCCTCTGCAGGCAAATGGAAAAGAAAATTGAACTTTCAGTATAAGTTCGCCGGTATATGTTATTTTGAACGCAGGTCTTTCTGCAGGAACAATAATTCACTCCGGCAACAACAGAACTTCCGGCTGTAACTGAAAATGAATTCGTAACAAAAGTGAGGCAGGTAGTCGAAGCACACCTGGAGGACTATCAATTCTCTGTGGAGCAGCTTTGCAAAAGTATTTTTATGAGTCATTCTCAATTGCACCGCAAACTGCATGCATTGGTTGGTTATTCACCCAATAAATTCATTCGTATGGTACGGCTGGCGAAAGCAAAGGAAATACTGTCAATCACCAACGAAAGCATTGCCATGTCGGGTGGCTTCAGTGATCCCGCCTGCTTCGCACAGGTATTCAAACAGGAAATGGATTGTACACCGCAGGAATGGAGAACACGCCAATCACATTTACCAGGTGCGCAAATGTGATTTCTTAAATTCCCATTCCGGCGTAGTCACGTCTTCTGAATTGGGTATCCGGTACCAGGGGCTGATCGAAGGATCATTGGGATTAATGAGTACATGCATATCCTGTGCAGGCTGGTATCCCTGCACCAGTAAAAAAAGCTTCTCCCCTTTTTTATTCACTGCCATATCGGCCACCAGTACCGCATGACCGGGAAATCCACCCTTAACCAGTACATCACCTGTTTTTATAGCATTGAAATCCGTCACGGGTGTCAGTTGTTTTTCCAGCGATGCAGAGCCGCACCAGCCAAATACTTTTTCCAGGTATTGGTCAAATGCCGCACGATTATTCCCTCCTTCCCAGTTGTACCATTTACCTTCATAATCCATAAAGGCAATCTCGTTGTATTTTTTTTCCGCAAATAAATATTCGGCCCGCAGGCGCATCACCACGTCTGCACATTGTTGCAGGTCTTTTTTTCCCGTAGGGATATCGATGACCGCATATTGCGCGCGTTGATTTCGTTTCACACTGCCATCGTATAACCGCACGGTTTTATCCTCCCGTAAATTGAGATGCCGAAGCCAGGCCGCAAAACTGTGGGCAGGTGCAGTTACAGGAGTGTATCCATCTGGTAAAGGGATCACCGACATTACTAACGGACGTGGTTTGGCAGAGGGAACGGTATCGGAAGACCTGGTATCAGCATTGGCTGGGCGGGATTGTTCCCGGCACCCGGCGAGTGAGAGGCCGAACAGCAATAAACGGATGACCATATTTCTCATTTTACAATGTTGATTCATATTCTGCATAATTCCATAGAACGCTAAGCCAATTTTTTGTGTATTTTCCCATCCCATAAAACCATTTCCAATGACGCTCTTCCGAAAATCGATAATTACCGGCATTCTTGTTTTTGCGCTACTTGTGGCAGGTTTCTTCCTGTTGCTGAGAGGGTGCCTTGCCAAATACGATGAACGCTTTATACATGTCCCCGCCCTCCTGTTTGAAAAAAATGGCAAGACCACTGTTTTCAGTATCCTGGAATTTCAAAAGACCACTTCCTATTCTCAAAATGGGGGCATGACCCGCAAGAGTGTAAGTACCAGTTATTATGTGCAGACAAATGATGGCGATACCGGGGAGGAACTCAATAAAATAAAAGTAAAAAAACACCGGCAGGTCAAAAATTTTCCCGTGGAGATGTTGGGCGCCTCCGGTGATAATGCCTGGTTGTTTATGGGAGAGCCGATGGCGTTTGATGCGTATACCCTTACGAAAGTGGCGGATATTGCTATATTGGAAGAGAAGAACCCTTCTTTGAAAGGCAGGTTCCCTGCGGAGCGTCAATACTATACATTCCGTTCAGATGACCGGTCACTATATTTTACGGCCACCGATGGCACGAAATGGAAACTGAATACGGCGACACTGGCTGCATCCCCCACTGAATACACACCAGATGAAAACGAAGCAGATGCCCGTATCAAAGCACTGGATGAAGAAATTAAAAATCTGCGGGCCTACCAGGACAGTGTTTATCAGCTCAAGAACCGGAATGCATCAGAAAATTACTCCAGTAAAAAAATCAGCTATACAGAATACAGCCGCCTGACCGGTGAATTCTATGCCGAAAGAGGCCGGATTGATAAGGTGCGGGACAGTCTTTATAAACTCAGATCGAAACTGGAAATTAGTTATCGTGCGGATAAGGACAGGGAAAGGGCCATAGAAAATCTGCAACGGAGCAGTATCAGTTTTTCGCAGATCAAACAAAATCAGGATACAGCAGACGGTTTGTGGTACGGCATTTATTCCCCGGCAGAGATCGCCAATCTGAACGACCGGGTATCCGATAATGTAGCATACGATGAGACCATCCGGAGGAAATTTTATACGAGCAGCTACAGTATCAATAAAAGCGACGATGCGATTATCGATAAAAAGGGTTTGAAAGCGGTTTCCACGGGCGACTTTTTAGCTGCAGGTTTATTATTGGATAAATCAACAGCAATGCCTGTGCGCCTGCCGGGCACAGCCGGATACCTGATTGTACATAAGGACCAGGTGGGGCGTGAAGGAAAGATACAGCTTACAAAAATAGCTTTGGACGGCAGAACTCTCTGGACATTCAACACCGGACTTACCGAATGGGCCGACTGGAAACTGGGCAGTAAAAAAATATTTGTTTTTGGCGTAAACAATAAGTCATTGAGCAGCAGTGAATGTAATATCATGCATAGTATCAATCTCAGTGATGGCAAATCCGTCACCTTCGATTATTTCAAAAACAAAACCATCCGCTGATCGTAGATTTTTTTTCAGGTACAACCAGACATAGAAAAAATCCTCGTACAATTCCGCATATACGTAACTGTTAGAATATCCGCTTAGCAGTTTACGACAAAAGATGTCCACATTTTCGGGCTATGGCATTTTATTTGTCGCTTGTCTGCATACTATTGGTTAATGCGCATCCGCCGCGTTGCCGTGCGAAAAACAATATCAAGTATGAAGAACAGTAAAGGCTTTACCCTCTCACCATCCATGGTACCCTGCAATTCCACCATGATGGTACAAAGTACCGAAAGCAGATTTCCTGCTGACAGCTATTCCATCCGCAACGGAGAAGAAAAAGTAGTTCGTAAAGGAAAAATTGATGTCCCTGCCAATGAATTCTACCTCAGCAGCGGCGGCCTCGATTGCGGCGAATACTGGATCGAACTGGGAGAAAGGAAGGAACGGTTTGTGGTGTATTGAGAGGTTGCATAGGTTTCATAGGTTTAAGAGGCGTGCCCGCCGTGGCGGGTTCAAAAGGCGTGCCCGCCGTGAAATCAATTCAGACCCCTCCCCAAGCGCTACGCGCGTTTCTTTCATCCGCACGTTGTGCGAACTCAGAAACCCCAAAGGAGAGGGGCTAGAACCCGCTCTGGGGCAATGTTTCAGGGTTTTGCAAAAACTTTCCCCGGACAGCAATAGTTAGCGGCTGACAACTTGAAGTTCGCGGGCTGCCCCAACAAATCTTGCTTGCTTTGGGGCTCGAAGCTGGCTTTTCCAGGCTTGCAGCTTGTGGCTAAAAGCTCGCAGATGGTAGCTCATAGCTCACGGCTGGTAGCTGAATTCACTATATTTGGTGATGAACCGCATCGACCGCTTATTGGGGATTCTTACTTTATTACAATCCAAAAAATTTGTCCCGGCAGAAAAGATCGCTGATAAATACCATATCAGTATTCGTACTGTTTACCGCGATATCAAATCGCTGGGTGAACTGGGTATACCGGTTAGTTTTGAAGCCAACCGCGGCTACTTCATCGTACAGGGTTATTTTCTGCCCCCGGTTTCGTTTACTACCGAAGAGGCCAATACCCTGCTGCTGATCGAAGTATTGGTCAATGGATTTACTGACAAATCCACCCGCCGGTATTATGCTTCTGCACTGGATAAAATAAAGGCGGTGTTGCGCGGGCATCAAAAAGAAAAACTCGAATTGCTCAATGATAAAATCCGTTTTCAGAAGCCGGATTGTTTCAATATCAATTATGAATACCTGCCCATATTGCAACAGGCGGTGGCCAACAGTACCATTCTCGAAATGTCTTACCAGAAAGCAGATAATGAAAGCAGTAAGCGGACCATCGAACCCATCGGTCTCATATTTTATGCCTTCAACTGGCATGTAATCGGTTGGTGCCATAGCCGCAGGGATTACCGCGATTTCCGCGTTTCCCGTATCACCGCATTAAAAGATACCGGTGAACCTTTCCGCAAAAAATCCCATATAGAACTCAATGAGTATATGAAGCAGTTGCCCGTAAGTTATTGAGAGGTTACATAAGTAACATAGGCCTGCCTGCCGTAGCTTTAGCGTAGGCAGGTTCCATAGGTTGTTGCTGCCTGAGCGTAGTCGAAGGCGGGTTCAAGAGGCTTGCCTGCCGTAGCTTTAGCGAAGGCAGGTTCCATAGGTTGTTGAATCCTGCTTGCCCCGGTGGCTGCCTGAGCGTAGCCGAAGGCAGGTTACATAGGTTTAAAAGGCCAGCCCAACCCTTCTGCTTATTACTAATAACTTAATACCTAAAACTTACTACCTACAACTTAAAACCTACAACTTAAAACTTAAAACCTACCTAACCACAAACTCCCCCATTTTCAATTTTCCATTTTCAATTTTCAATTTTACTCCCCACTGCCATAGGGTTGTCACCCGGTCCTATTTTCTTTGAGCACTAAATCAATTTACAATGACATTTACCCAATCATTTTTGAAAGAAATGGAACGAGAGTCCATCACCACCCGTAAAATGCTGGAACGTGTACCGGCAGACCAATTCGACTGGAAACCCCATGAAAAGAGTATGAACCTGCGCCAGCTATCCACCCATGTGGCTGAAATTCCCTCCTGGTTTGGCATGATACTCAACACCACCGAATTGGATTTCGCCGCTGCTCCTTATTCTCCTAAACCGATCAACACAACGGAGGAATTGCTGGAACATTTTGAACACGCACTTAACGAAGGTAAAACCGCGATGGCCAATGCCCGGGATGAACAACTTAACGATACCTGGACTATGCGAAGCGGAGAACAAATCTATAGTACCGAATCAAAGCTTGATGTTTTTCGCAGTTGCTACTGCCAGATCGTGCATCACCGTGCCCAATTAGGCGTCTATCTCCGACTGCTGGATATTCCGATTCCGGGAAGCTATGGGCCGAGTGCGGATGATCAGAGCTTTTAATACAATGAGATAATGTGATATTTTGATAATGAGATAATGAATTACATAGAGTGCCTTTGCTGGTTTTGCGTGAAACAATTTGAGGATCAGTGTTTAATCGCAGGCAGGCGTTCATTGACCAAAATCATTTGGCGGGTTACGGGAAAAAATTAATTTCCGGTAAAACTTGCCAATGGAAGTGATTAACGAATGGACGCCGTTCACCCTTTCGCTGTTGAAAAGTGGATGCACGACCGCTGATCTGTATACAGCATTGCGGGAGAAAGGTGCGCCGGAAAATCACTTGCAGGAAATCATTGAAAAAGTAAAAACAATTTACTTTTCACGTAAACGCAGATCCGGTTTTCTCTGTTGCGGTATTGGCGTTTTTCTGCTTGTATTCGGTTGCCTGCTTGCGATATTCCTCTACCAATACGGTGGCGGAATAAAATTTGCACTCTATGGGCTTACCGCCATTGGTGTCACCTTCACCATCAAAGGATTGATAGACCTGATCGGCTGGTAATGTTCGTTTACTTCACGGGAATAGCCAGCAATGGCACTTTGGTATGATAACTCATTTTGCGGGTAATACTCCGGTTGAAGATATTACCCAATAAACTCCGCTTATGTGTCGTCATCGCCAGCACATCCGTAGCATGTTCTTCTGTGTATTTGCCGATAGTATCTTCGAAATATCGGCCGGACAAGTGTTGGGTATTTATTACGATATCCGGGAATAATCCTTTCAGCTTTTCCTCTGCCTCCCGGATCGCCTGCGCATCGGCCAGAAAATCGTCAGCAGATGCTTCTTCCTCATCGGTGAAGACTACCAGCTTTACTGCTGATGAAAAAATTCTTGCAAGATCGAATGCTGGCTGCACCATTGCTCCCGCTTCATGAAAATTATTCAATGCCAGTAAAAAATTACGGGGTGTAGTCCAACTGTACTCGAGCGGTATGGCCAGCACCGGCACATCGCTACCGGCTATTACCGCAGATGTATTGGTGCCAAATAAGGTATCCTTTATACTATTAATACCCATTGTACCCATAATGATCAATCCCGCACCGGTTTCCTTGGCCGCCGTTACTACAGCATCCACCACAGCACCGGTGTACAGTTCCGTTTCTACTTTTATTTGCTCAGTTTGTTCAATACCCTTCTTTACCAATTCCAGGTTGGAAAATGCATCATCGGTGATGCGCTGGTTATATTCTGTAAATGGAAGACCAGCTTCCAGTCCGGGCCCCATCAGTTTATCCGATGCATGTATGATCATCAGAGAAGCTTTACCAGTTTTGGCAAGTTGCACGGCATAATCAATCGCACGGGTGGCATTGGGTGAAAAATCGGTAGGGACAATTATTTTAAGCATACTAAATATTTACAAGCAAATCTCTGCACATACAGTGGCGGATGGTATGACCAATCTCACAGCAAACCCTGATTTTACCGGCCACCAATGAAAAACTACGCTATTCTGATGAATAAACCCCATCTGAAATTACAGGTACCCCATTGGAATTTTCAACTATTTTTGTCAGATACACCATCACCATGAAACATTTCACTGTCAGGCCATCCCTGCTGTTTTTATGGATGTTATGCTTTACCTCTCCCCTGTTACAGGCACAGGAGGAAGATGCGCCCTTTCATGGTATCAGGGGCATCGGCCTGTCGCCGGTTTCCGGCTTCACTGAAAGTACCGGAACCAGCGGTACGGGTGCGAATATGGATGTTCTGTATCATAAGATCTATTGGCGTATCAATCCTGATTCTACGAAATACATCAAAGGATCGGTACAAACCAATTTCAAGACCATTCAAAACAATGTATCCACCGTCAGTTTTGATCTGCGCTCCGGACTGATTGTTGATTCTGTAAAATTCAGAGGCGCTGTTCTTCCGGTAATAAATATCACACATAGCAGTAATATCGTTACGATAAATCTGGGAGCGGTATTGCCATTGAACTTTATTGATTCCCTCATTATCTTTTACCAGGGTGTCCCCCCTGCCGTATCCGGTGCGGCGCAGGGTTATCAAAAAGCCACCAACAGTACCGGCGGCACCTATATCACTACGTTATCTGAATCCTACGAAGACCGCGACTGGTGGCCCTGCAAAGCCGACATGCAGGATAAAGTAGATTCGATGGATATGACCGTGAGTGTACCCTGGGGCCAGCCCACCGCAGCCGATACATTCTGGGTGGCGGCCAATGGTAAACTGACAGACTCCACCATTATTGGAAACAACCGGTACTTCACGTTTAAAACACGTTATCCGATCGCCACCTATCTGGTTGCAGTGAGCGTAGCCCGCTACAACCGCTATTACCGCTCTGTGAATGCAGGAGGTACTGAAGTGCAGGTCGCTTATAATTTGTTCAGGGGAAAGACCACCACCACGTATAACAGCATTCTCACGGCGATGGATCTGATGAATCCGTTGGTGGTTTCCTATGGTAATTGTTTTGGTGTTTATCCTTTTAAAAATGAGAAACACGGTTACTATGATGGTCTGCTTGGTGCAAGCGGCATGGAGCACCAGACTTTTTCCGGTATAGCATCAGGCGGATCATTGACCAGCCTGCGTACCTTATCGCATGAACTGGTGCATCAATGGTTTGGTGACAATGTAACGTTTGCCACCTGGAATGATCTCTGGCTCGCGGAAGGATTTGCCCGGTATGGTGAAGCGCTGGCGGGTGAACTCAATCCCGCAACAGGACTCAATCCCTTTAGTTTGCGCAGCGGAATGAAAACATCGGCCCTGGGACTTTCCACGGCCAGTGCATGGATACCCAATGGCAATGCCGGCACATCAAATCTCATATGGAGCAGTAATTACGGAAGCACCGTATACGAACGGGGTGCCATGATTGTGTCGATGTTACGATCCATCTGCGGTGATCAAAAATTCTATCAGGCATTGACCGATTATCAAACATCGCTGGCAGGCAAATCGGCTACCACGGATTCATTAAAAAATTATTTCAATAAAGTGCTCGGCCGCGACATTACCGTATTCTTCAACGATTATGTGGGAGGATCCGGTCCCACCACCATACCCGTTGGTGGTGTTGGCAATCCGATCAACACGGTGAACTGGAACAGTCCATCTCCGAATAAACTGGTGGTGCAAATGGGAGGCCAAACACAAACCGCCGGATCCAATGTCACCTACTTCCGCGGGCCCGTGGTATTGCATGTAAAAGGAACGCTTGCCAGTCAGGATACCACGATCACGTTCTTCGACTGGGGAAGTGGTAATCTATCCTATGCCGGAAAGGGATTGAGCATACCCGTTGCAGGCAACCGGCTCAGTTATTATCTCTCTTTCACGCCCACAACTGTTATGTATGATGACAGTGCACGCACATTATCCACCGGCAGTACAGTGAATATACCGGGTCTGGATAATTATACCTGGTTTGGCAGTACCAATACCGATTGGAATGGCGCTTCCAATTGGTCATCCGCCGGTGTACCTCCGCAGGGTGCTGATATTACCATTGCCACAGCGGGCAGCAACCAACCCATTCTTCCCGGTTCATTTGCCGTGGGTCCGTTGACGATATTGGGCAGCAATACGGTGATCATTGGCAACAATACGCTTACGCTGAATAATATTGTAAGAGGCACCGGCACACTGACAGGTTCACCGGTGTCAAATCTGATCGTGGCAGATTCTTCGGGTGTTATTACGTTCAATCAGTCTTCTGCATCAAACCGATCACTGAACAGTGTAACGCTCAACCCCGGATGTTCGGCCACGATCGGTGCAGGTTTGCTGGAGATATTTGGTCCGTTGAATCTTCCGCCCCGGTCGAGATTCAATGTGAATGCGTCGAACCTGATCGTTCATTAGTAAAAAAGCTATTCAGAAATAAAAATACCGGCAAAGCCCTGCCGGTATTTTTTTGTATATTATGGCAGCTAATGATGTAATATGACTCAACGACAACGGCTTAAATTTTATAAACTGGGCGTTATCGTCATATCCTGGCTGGTCATTGGCTGTATAATGACGTTCTACGATTATTTCGTGCTTACATCCGGTTTATCAGCCGGGCGAAGCGCTACGTTTTCTCTACAAGGTCATTTTATTCTGAATATCGTTGCCGCCTTTCTGGGCGCATTGATGGGGGGAAGTTTTCTGGTGTTTTATGTAAATGAAAAGTACCGCGACAAACCTTATGGCTTTACATTAGCGGCGGTAGTGCTTTCTTTTATTCTGGTAGTGAGCATTATTACTTTTGTACTGGCGCTGATCGCTGCGCCCGTACAAACCGGGAAATCCTATGCTGCGCCGGAAACCCGAGAGGCATTTACTTCTTTTCTGACCAACCGGCTGCATGCCAAGAATATAATTGGCTGGTCAGTGGTGGTGATGTTAACACAGATCATGCTGCAGTTCAATACTAAATTCGGTGAAGGAAATATCTGGAACATGGTGAGAGGGAAATACCAGACCCCGAAAACGGAAGAACGTATTTTTATGTTCCTTGACCTGAACGGATCAACCACTATTGCAGAAAAACTGGGAAACGAAAAATACCATGAATTGCTGAAAGAATTTTTCGCAGACATCACCAACCCGATATTGGATAATAAAGGCGAGATTTATCAATATGTGGGTGATGAAGTGGTAATAGCCTGGAAGTATAAAGACGGGATAAGCGATAACCGGTGTGTCAGTTGTTTCTTTGATATGAAAAACGAGATTCATGCAAAGCGGGAAAAGTATCAGTTGAAATACGGGCTGGTACCGGGTTTCAAAGCCGGTATGCACTGCGGCAAAGTAGTGGCCGGAGAAGTGGGTATCATTAAACGTGACATAACCTTCTCAGGTGACGTGCTGAATACCACGAGCCGTATCCAGGGAAAATGCAAAGAGTTTGATACCGATATTATTGCATCAGACACATTACTCAATTCCTTATCCCTGGACGGCATCTATCAGACGAAGTTTCTTGGCAGTATTCAACTGCGTGGCAAAGCAGCAGATGTACAATTAAGTACCCTGTTCCCCCTGCAGTAAAAAAGACGATGCCTTTTATTTTACTCTCATCCTGTTGTTCCTCGGATTGTGTTCCAGTTCCACCATACCCAACACTTCCATTAAAGGTGGCACATACATACCAAATCGTCCTCTGAATCCTTTTTTCAATCCATACCATCCCTTTACCGGATTTTGTGGCGATCGGGCCCAGGCTTCCGCAGTGCCGTCCTTGGCAGGTTTTTGTTCGTCTGCGCTGCCTAATTCCATCCAATCACCGTGTTTTTTCAGCATCGCAGCACAGTCTTCCAGACAACGCCACTGATAATGTAAGGTGGTGCTGCCCACTTTACATACCAGTATATCTTCTTCTTTATACATGATATATTCAGAAGTACCCGGAGGGGTCTTTAACTGCCAGGGGTCTTCTTTTGTACCCTTCGGTATAGAACCGGATTTTGCTTTTGCCATACTTTTTTTTCAATATATCGAAATTTACTAAAAAATAGTTGTGCCCTGCATTACTTTTTTATGAATAAGCTGCTGGTCAACTAAACGCCCAAAAACTTACATTCGCATTACGTAATAGTATTTTTGATTGAAATAAATTGATACACAGGTGAATAAACGACAAGACTATATATCCTGGGACGAATATTTTATGGGGGTTGCCTTATTATCTGCCAAACGCAGCAAAGATCCCAGCACCCAGGTTGGTGCCTGCATTGTGAATCAGAAAAACAAGATTGTGGGGGCTGGTTATAATGGTTTGCCGATTGGCTGTGATGACGACGATTTCCCCTGGGAAAAGACCGGGGATTTTTTGCAAACCAAATATCCCTATGTCTGTCATGCCGAACTGAATGCCATTCTGAACAATATTGGAATGGATCTTCACGGATGTAAAATATACACGGCTCTTTTCCCCTGCAATGAATGTTCGAAAGCCATCATACAATCAGGCATTAAAGAAGTGATCTACCTCTCCGATAAGTACGAAGGCAATGATGTGTTCAAAGCTTCCCGCATCATGCTGGAAAAAGCAGGTGTACAAACACGTAAAGTAAAGGTAAACACCAGTAAGATTTTATTGTCGTTTGATGAAGGAGAAGTATAATTAGATAATTAGCTAATGTGCTAATGTGATAATTTGCTAATGTGATAATCCGATAATTGGATAATTAGAAAATGGGAAAATGTGAAGTTTGAAAACACCGCTTGCCCGCAGTAACGAAGTGAAGGCTGGTTCACTATTCACCATTGACAACTCACTATTCACCACTGACCATTGACCATTCACAAAAAAGCCAGTACCGTAAAGGAAAAATCCAAAACAGTACTGACTATTATTTTTACAGGCTACACCAAAAAATTTATTTCTGCTTACTGCACAATGTATCCTTGCGTGCAAACTTCAACACAAAACTGAGATCGGCATTCAATTTATCATACTTACCGGTTGCGAATCCATGGCAACTCATACAACTGCCGCTACCTGTTGCTGGTTTTACGATCTGCAGGTAGGATTCCATCGCCGTATTGGCTTGTGCAGTGGGAATGCCTAATGTATTGGCCGGGCCACGGCTGTCTTCTGCATTCAGCCACTGGCTGCCGATGAGCCGGTAATACTGCCATACGCTGTTAATGCCTTTGAGTTTATTGCGCCACAGGGTGGAAATAGAATCGGTAGAACTTTCCACCACATTGATCCTTCCGATCTGCGAGCCATAACCATTCGTAGCATATAAACGGCCATACTGCTTATTGGGGCCATTGGCTACGGACCATAAATAGCTATCACCGGTTTTAACAGGAGCTGTATTCAATGAACAGGTAGTGCATTTGGGATTATAAAAGGAATACCAGGCTGTATCGGGGGGACATTTACCATTGGGACAATCGGGTGCGTTTTCCACCTGCTCAAATGAACTCCATATCCAGGAAGAACCTTTGGTGGATACATTCCGGATCAGGTGCATCGCTACCAGTCCCACCGTTACCGTATCGCGGATAGGCACTTTGGTGACCACGTACTTACTATCCACTACGATCACCGCTTTACGAGTATAGAAATGGGTGGGATCATCCACACCGGGGATCAATACTCTCCAGCCTGTTTTTACTTCAATGGCACCTACTGAATCGGATTTATAACTTCCGGAAGGAAACTGTACATGCGTGCTCACGCTGTCATAAAATCGTTTCTGTCCGCACCAGGTGGTCAAACCGTTTTTGTTAATATAATCGGCTTCAATCTTATTTACTTTGATCTCATATAAAGTAAAATTGAGATTACGGTCAATAAGCGGTTTATCAGAGCCCGGCTCCAGATCGTCGAGGCTTCCATCGAACATATGATCGGCAGCTTTGCTGATGGCACCCAGCATCATATATCCGTCTGATTGACGGGGTGCATTATCGAATACTTCCGGAAGGGTAAGATAAGATTCCCAAACACGGGGTGCTTCGGGTTTATCGTTTAGGCCTACTGAAAGCGGATCGCCGTTTGCATCAGCCGGCCAGTTTACAGCAATGAAACTTTGCCAGGAAAACCAATCAAAGGCATTCTGGCAGGCAGGAATAAAAGTGGAATAGCCATCTGTTTTCTGCAGAAAATCCACATCACGTGGCATATAGCTGCAAAAATCGCCCTGCTCGCAGGTTTTATCTGCACACCAGCCGCAGCGGCCATCAATAAAGGACTGGCATACTGTATTGGTATCCGCAGGGTTTCTGCACCCGCAATCAGCCGGTGCGCCGACTGTATTTTTTTTGGAAGGACATCCGAGGATGATCACGATAGCAGAAAGAAAGGCAATAACAGTGAGTTTTTTCATGTTGGTGGTTGGTTTTGGTTTACAAAATAATATACAAAAAAAACCGGCTCAGCAAAAATGATAGTATGTACCACTCTTCGCTGTGCCGGATTGACAAAATATGAAGCTCCTGTAAGTGTGCAAGATAAGCAGGCCCATTAGTTGGGGCAATACCATAAAATGGTTATTTTTTTCTAAATGAGGCTAAGTCTTTTCGAATCAAGCTTAAGTATAAATACCTAATTACGTGATGTTTATCTTTTCTCATTACTATTAAACCACATATAAAGGCCATAAATCGCTTACCCGCTCCCAATTCCGATAAACCAATTTGCTCCGTGTCTATGTTCAATTTTTGTAAATTCAACCATGGACAAACGACACTTCCTCAAACAAATTTCCCTGATGGGCATTACGCCTGCTTTTTTTCAACTGGAGAAAATGCTGGAAGCCTATGATACCGTTCCTGCGTTTGATCTGGCCCGCGAAGAAGATTTCTGGGAGGGAATAAGAAAAGGATACCGGCTCAAACCTGATTATATCAACCTGGAAAACGGGTACTACTGTTTCCAGCCGGAAGAAATTCTCGAACAGTTCATTCAGCATGTGCGCAACGTGAATTATGAAGGAGCGTATTATATGCGTACCCGCCGCTTTGATGATAAGAAAATAATGGCAGGAAAACTGGCGGCACTAGCCGGTTGCAGTACCGAGGAACTGATCATTACCCGCAATACCACCGAAGCGCTCGACCTGGTGATCAATGGGCTCAATTGGAAAAAAGGGGATGAAGCACTCATGGCCGAACAGGATTATGGGGCCATGCGTGATATGTTTCGCCTGATGGCCAAACGGCACGGAATCGTGAATCGTATTATTTCCATACCGAATCTTCCGCAAAGCGATGATGAGATCCTTACCCTTTATGCCAGTGCCATTCAACCCAACACAAAACTGCTCCTGCTATCCCATGTCGTCAATATCACCGGACAAATATTACCAGTAAAAAAAATTTGTGATATGGCGCATCAAATGGGTGTGAAAGTATTAGTGGATGGAGCGCACGCCTTTGCTCATTTCCGTTATACCATTCCCGAACTGGGTTGTGATTATTACGGCACCAGTTTACACAAATGGCTCAGTGTGCCATTGGGTGCGGGATTTTTATATGTAAAAAAAGATAACATAAAAGGCCTGTGGCCCCTGCTGGGTGCCGGGGAAGATAAACAGGAAGAGGATATCTACCGCCTCAATCATACCGGCACGCACCCTGTGCATACCGATCTGGCCATTGCCAATGCCATTGATTATTATTTGAAACTCGGTGCAGCAAGAAAAGAAGAACGGCTGCGTTATCTGCAACTGTACTGGACTGATAAAGTCAGAAATATTCCCGGGGTCATGGTCAATACACCGGCTGATCCCGCCCGCTCCTGTGCTATTGCCAATGTGGGCATTAAAGGTATGAAGCCTGCATTACTCGCAGAGCAGCTGATGACAAAATACCATATCTATACGGTTGCTATCGATTCAGCGAATGTTCATGGCTGCCGCATTACCCCAAACATCTATACCACCACCGGCGAACTGGATCAATTGGTAAAAGCACTTACAGCGTTGGCAAAGCAATAATTTGTTTACCTGAAAAAAAATAAAGCCGTCGTATACGTTTATAAGGCGGCTTTATTTTTGTTATGCTAAATCCGGTTGAGTGTTCTTCCTGCGAATAAGGAATATTCCCAATAGAATCAGCCAGATCAGCCAAAGCGTGCTTCCTATAAAACCAGCCATATCCCATACGGGAAAACCGGGTATTACAGTGGCAAACAGCTCCGCCTGCGCTAAAGAATAAATCACTGAACTAAATACACCGAGGACGCCCATCCATTTGGGCAACCATTTCATTTTCACCAGTGCCATTGAAACCAGTATGGTCCAGATGATCGTGAATAACTGCCCGATGTATTCACCGAGTAATACTCCGGCAAACTGGTGAATAATTTTAAATCCGGTTACAGCCATTGCACGGCTGGTATCATCCGTTGCATGAACATATTGATCGGCCAGTACTGGTACTACAAAGGTCCAGCGAAGTAACCCGATCATTTGTACAATAAGCCCGGCAATACCGATGGTAGTGGCCACGCTTAGTAAGGCAGATCTTTTTCCCCCTTGCCTACCAATAAGCGAATATGCAGGAATAAGCGGCAATCCCAATATTGCAAATGCAAACCAGGCGAAGATCAGCCCGGCACCTCCTGCATGAAAGCGGGTAAGAATTTCACCGGTATCTTTTCGAAGTATATCCGGATATACAAAGAGGATCGTGAGTAACGTATAAGGAACGAGTACACCGGCAGCTCCGGCGATCAGCAGCCATCCGGTTATTTTTTGTGTGCGCATGGGAATTATTGTATGGTTAAATAATTGATTTGACCATACAAAGATGCCGGACCCGGTAACGGGAAAACCGGACAAATGTCCTGAAATCAGGTAGCCGTATATTGCTGGCGGATACGGCCCAGGTGACGGGGTGTAACGCCCAGTATCGAGGCGAGGTATTGTAGCGGTACCTGTTGCAACAGATTGGGTTCATTCTTCATCAGCAATGCGTATCGTTCTTCTGCGGTTAGCATGATCAGGTTCGTACGTGTTTCATCCATTCCTACAGTGAGATGCTCCAGTGCTTGTATGTAAAATTGCAGAAATGCCGGATCTTTCTTTTTCAGGGATTGTACATCCGTATAGGAAAGCTGCCAGATGGACGCATCGGTTAATGCGCATATATTTTCCAGGCTGGGTTGCTGCCGGAAAAAGGAGGCCAATGATAACAGAAAAGAACCGGGACCAGACGCATAGGTTGTGATATCCTGTCCGTCTTTCAGGTAATAATAACGGAATACTCCTGAAACAGCGAATGCCATATACCGGCCAATTTTTCCTTCCTGTACAAAATAATCGCCCTTTGCCATTTCCCGTTTTGAAAAATAGCCGGTGATGCGGAGTGCTTCTTCCTGCTTCATCCCCTTATGCTGAAAGTATTGTATCAGTTGCTCCATCGTGTAAATTCCATTCAAGATACACAAAGGTGGAGAAATGGGCGGTATTCATCTGACCATGCGGTATTTTCAGCAATATGTTGCTATTGATATCACCGCTTACCTTTATCTGTTTTCTACATGGGCCTAACGTGCGCATTTATACCTTTGTACCCATAAAGGCAAAAATGAAGTTCTGATTGTTTATAATTAAGTTTTGCGACAATTCTGAAGCATTTACTTTTCAGTTGTCGCAATCCGTATCTTATACCGGGTCACTGGCCCAAAATGCTCTTCCATCTTCAGTACTTCATGTGTTTTTTTACTCAGCCACCAGGTACTATTACCCCGGTTGTTGGCATATTCCGTATAGAGCTTATAACATTCCACCTGCTGACCGTTTATCGTACTGATCTTCTCCGTACCGGTTACCGTATAATTATACCAGGCAGGACCAGACTTACTTCCGGGATGATAGAAATTGATCGCAAAGGTTTTACCCACTTTCAATGGCAATAGAGGAAATGTTTCCAGATCGAGTTCCCAATTGAACGATGGCTCTGTCAATGGCATTTTAAAATCTTTCCGTCCTGCATCGGTCACCGTGTCTGCTGTTACAATTTCACCATAATGAAAATTATAAGCTTCTCTGCCCGTCTTTGGATTCTTGGCTGTATGATAAACAGGCGTAAAATCAGTTGCATTCATCACACTGAATATCTCCCGGCTGTTGAATCCCGTATCACTGGTAGTCCATTGCTGACGGATCACGATCGCATCCTGCCCATTGAATTTTTCCCGGCTGGTGCTGCGTTCCCAAATCCAGATATTCTTTTTTGCACCATCTTTTGTTTTTAAATACACCAGGTAGTTTTGAGTACCGTTGGGCACATAGGAAAGTTGAAAATCACCACGACGAATTGTATCCGGTATTGATTGACCATAAATGAACTGACAGGCGAACAAACTGGCTGTAAAGCAAATAAACTTCATGATTGTAATTTGCAGTAAAATTAAAATCCTATAACAGGTTGGAAATAAGAATCAGGTGTACCGGCTAATTCTCCCGATGAAACGCATATGCAGCCTATGAAAGGAAAACAAGTAATACTAATCCGGCAATTCATATGGTCATTAATTTCTATTTACCAATATTCGCGGAAAAGACTTACTTCTATTCTAAACAGATATATCTAAAATTATCGGGCGCATAATCCAATTGCTAAGAAGGTAAAATGGCAAAGTGATTATACAATAAAAAATACAACAACTAAACTATCGTTTTACTTTATTCTCCGGTAATACATTTTATCGTTACCCAAAATTAAAAAACCAGTCACGGCTCCCCTATTCATTTCAAATCGTAATTCGACCGATTTATCCGGCGCAATAAAAAAAACACCATCGCCGGCTGACTTTAGCGGTATCTCCTGATTGGGTGGATATGCCACGAGTTCCTTTCCATTGAATTTTATCTGCAGCGTATCTTTATCCGGCCCCACATAATAACCTGACAATTTTTGCAATGATTCTGCTGCAACGGGCTTTTCAACAAAACGGTACTTGCTTTGCCGGAGCAACCAATCATATAAAAGGGGTTTGTTATAAGTGGAATCCCAACTGTTGTGATTGGCTTCCGGATAGATGGTGAGGCGAACATCTTTATTGTATGGCTTGATGGCATTCACCAGATTGATGCTGCCTGCCGGGGGCACCACATCATCTTTGGCCCCATGAAAAAACCAGGCAGCGATATGCCTTAATTTCCAGGCACCACTGGTATCTCCACCTCCGCATACCGGGGCAATGGCTGCAAATTCATCGGGATATTTTTGCGCCAGCGAAATGGTACCAAAGCCTCCCATGCTCAACCCCGAGAGGTAGATCCGGTTCTCATCCACCCTGTATCTTTTTTTGGCATCCTGCAATAAGCCATACAGCATTTCAATATCCCATCCATAAGGCACGTCCGACTGTGGGGAGATCGTAATAAAAGGCAGGTTTTTATTTTCTGCCAGCAATTGGGGCGGCCCGTGCAGTTTTACTTTTTCAAGATCATGACCACTTTCCCCACTACCATGCAGGAATAATAATAGCGGCCATTTCTTTAGGGTATCGGCATTATACCCATTGGGAAAAGACAGGAGATAGCCCGTTTCCCGTACATATTTTTCCGCAGTTTGCTGTGCAAAACCGAATACAGGACAAAGAAGTACGATCGCAATAAAAAAATACTGTTGTGCTTTTTTCATATAATACCAAACATTTGACTTATCCTTTACAAGACGCTTACTTGCAGACGGAAGTTACCACTTTTTCCTCCCTTATCTTTGCGGCACAATACGCTTGCTATGAACCTTGAATTCAATAAAAACGAAGATAACCTCAAACAAAGCCTTAGTGAAATGAGACGCCGTCTGGAAAAAATCTATGAAGGCGGTGGAAAAAAGGCTATTGAAAAGCAACGGGAGAAAAATAAACTCACGCCCCGGGAACGTATCCAATACCTCACCGATCCGGATAAACCCTTTACAGAGATCGGCGCATTTGCGGGGTATGATATGTATGCGGAACAGGGCGGATGCCCCGCCGGTGGTACGGTAGCGGGCATTGGCTATGTGAGCGGCAGACAATGTGTGATACTCGCCAATGATCAGACCGTAAAGGCCGGAGCCTGGTTTCCCATTACCGGTAAGAAAAATCTTCGCCTGCAGGAGATCGCGATGGAAAATAAATTACCCGTGATCTACCTGGTAGACAGTGCCGGTGTATTTCTTCCCATGCAGGATGAGATATTTCCCGATAAAGAACATTTTGGCCGCATCTTCCGCAATAATGCGCGCATGAGCGGTATGGGCATTACCCAGATCGCTGCCGTGATGGGTCCCTGTGTGGCTGGTGGGGCCTATCTTCCCATTATGAGCGATGAAACACTGATGGTGGAAGGCAATGGTTCCATTTACCTCGCTGGACCCTACCTGGTGAAAGCAGCCATTGGCGAAGATGTGGATCATGAAACATTGGGCGGAGCCGCCACCCATACGGAAGTGAGCGGTATCGCCGATTATAAATTCAAAACGGAGCAGGAATGCATGGATCATATTAAACGGATGATGAGCATGCTGGGAGAAAAACCCAAAGCTGGTTTCGACCGGATCGCACCCCGGCCTCCTGCAAAAAATGCAGAAGAACTATATGGCACTTTCCCTTCAGATGGTAAGCCCTATGATATGGTGAATATTATCGAACGGATGGTCGATAACTCGGAGTTTGAACAATTCAAAGAAGATTATGGCAAGACCATCGTTTGCGGATATGCCCGTATAGAAGGATGGGCCGTTGGCATCGTAGCGAATCAACGTCTGGTAGTAAAAGCGAGAAAGTCATTGAAACCCGGAAAGGCGGATGGTACGGAAATGCAAATGGGTGGTGTGATTTACAATGACAGTGCGGATAAAGCAGCACGATTCATTTTGAATTGTAATCAGAAAAAAATACCATTGGTTTTTTTACAGGATGTGACCGGTTTTATGGTAGGCAGCCGAAGTGAACATTCGGGTATTATTAAAGACGGGGCCAAATTGGTGAATGCTGTTGCCAATTCCGTGGTACCCAAGATCACCATCATTGTGGGCAATTCATATGGGGCCGGAAATTATGCCATGTGTGGCAAGGCGTATGATCCCCGTTTTATTTATGCATGGCCTACTGCAAAGATCGCGGTGATGGGTGGCGATGCAGCCGCAAAAACGTTATTGCAAATTGAAGTGGCCTCATTGAAAGCGAAAGGCAAAGAGATCACACCGGAAGCGGAAAGCGCTTTGCTGAATGAAATAAAGGGGCGTTATGATAAACAAACATCTCCCTACTATGCCGCAGCGCGGTTGTGGGTGGATGCCATCATTGACCCCGTGGATACCCGCAAACTGATCGCCGAAGGTATCGCCGCCGCCAATCACAATCCGGATATCAACGACCTCCGGACGGGGGTGTTTCAGGTGTGAGCCCGTTGCATAGGTTGCATAAGTTGAAGAAGTGACATAGGTTGAAGAGGTTGCATAGGTTCAAGAAGTTCAAGAAGTTGAAGAAGTTGAAGACGTTTAATACATTCGATTATATAAAGTAGTTATTGAATTGAAATAGATATATCAAACCTCGAACTTATAAATCGTAAACCTGCAAGTTGACAATATTGAAATTATAATGAATTAATTGCCGCAGAGCGATTACACAAGTTGCATAAGTGACATAGGTTGAAGAGGTTCAAAAAGTTGAAGACGTTTAATACATTCGATTATATAAAGTAGTTATTGAAGTGATATTGAATTATTGAATCTGGAACTTATATTTCGTTAACCTGCAAGTTGACAAGACTGAAATTATTATGAACAAATTGCCGCAGGCAATAAAATAACCCTGCGAAACTGCAAGTTTCGCAGAGCAACCTGTATTTCTAACCGTTTTCTGCTGCCTTCGGCTACGCTCAGGCAACAGAAAACGGCTACGCTCAGGCAACAGAAAACGGCTACGCTCAGGCAACAGAAAACGGCTACGCTCAGGCAACAGAAAACGGCTACGCTCAGGCAACAGCAAACGGCTACGCTCAGGCAACAGAAAACGGCTACGCTCAGGCAGCTGGCTTCAATAACCTATGTAACCTCTTAAACCTATGTAACCTATGGAACTTCTTGAACCTATGTAACCCGCCACGGTTTACCTGCCGAAACAAAGTGAAGGTAGGCGGGCACGCCTCTTGAACCTTTTGAACCTATTGAACTTTTTCAACCTATGGAACCTCTTGAACCTATGTAACCTATGGAACCTTTGCACATGCACACCGAAATAACAATATACACCGATGGATCATCGCGGGGCAATCCCGGGCCGGGAGGCTATGGCGTGATCCTGATGAGCGGACACCACCGGAAAGAACTATCGCAGGGCTTTTATCGTACCACCAACAACCGAATGGAATTAATGGCCGTGATCGCCGGTTTGGAAGCATTGAAAAAAGAAGGCATGCTGGTAACCGTTTATTCAGACAGTCAATATGTGGTGAAAGCCGTGGAAGAAGGTTGGCTGAAAAACTGGATCAAAACAAATTTCAAAGGAGGTAAAAAAAATCCGGATCTATGGACGATCTTTTACCGGCTTTCGCAAAAACATACCATCAAATTCAAATGGGTAAAAGGGCATGCAGATAACCCCTATAACAATCGTTGCGATGAACTAGCCACGGCGGCTGCAGACGGGGCTCATCATACTCTGTTGCATGATGAAGGATATGAAGCCACTATGTAATGCAATCCACTAACCCATCCCCTGACAGTATGAAAAAAGAAAATAAAGTCCTTTGTTCCTGGAGTGGTGGTAAAGACAGTTGCTTTGCGCTGATGCAGTCCATAAAACTTGGCTACAAACCTGCAGTACTGTTGAATGTGCTGAATGAAGAAGGGAAAATATCCCGTTCACATGGCATACCGGAGCCCATTCTTCATGCACAGGCAGCAGCAGCAGGCTTACCCATTCGTTGTATCAGCAGTTCCTGGCAGGCGTATGAAAAGAATTTTGTTGATGCCCTGCAGTTACTACAAAAAGAATATGCACTCACGCATGCTGTATTCGGCGATATCGATCTGCAACCACACCGGGATTGGGAAGAAATGGTATGTAATAAAGCCGGACTAACTGCTCTATTGCCCCTCTGGCAGCAAAACCGTAAAGCACTGGTATTGCAAATGCTGGAGGCAGGCATAGCCACTATGATCGTAAGTTGCAATGCCCAAATGGGGCCCGCTTACCTGGGTCGATTACTCACCCCTGCCCTGGCCGATGAACTGGAATATCTGGGCATCGATCCCTGCGGAGAGAACGGAGAATTTCATACCCTTGTGCTGGATTGCCCTTTATTTGCGAATGCATTACGGGTACGTATATGCGAAAAATTAGAGCATGAAAATTATTGGTTTACGCGACTGGAGTTATTCTGAATAAGCGGTGCGTAAATAAAAAATGCCACGACGAAAGCCGTGGCATTTTTGTATATGAAATGATATGGATCAGGCCAATACCAGTTCGGATTTTCGTTGTGTAATATAATTATACGAAAACAGGATAACCGGGAGGAATACAATAGTGGCCAGCAATGCATTTTTATAAAAGGGCAGTCCAGCGATATAGCTGTTCATTAATCCGGAAAAATCGCGGCTGTACGCTACTTCTGCTCCAGTCCAAACCATAAAATTGGAGATCAGGAAAAACACGGTGGGTGCCACCAATGCTCCGGCAAATACCGTTGACAATTTCTTGCCTCTCAATCCCCAACCAATCAATGTAGAGAGCAATAACACGAGATAGTTCTTCCATTGTCCATCATAAAATCCGGCATACGGGAAGATGCCCTGTGTGTATAAAACCTGTATCACCACATCGCTGATGAATAATGACAACAGCGGCAACAGGAATGACATATTTTTTTGGCGGCTGATAAAGCCTGAAAAAAGTGCGATGGCAATCACGGGTGAAAAACCAGACCAGGCCAGTTCCGGCCCGAAGAAAAATTTGCAGGCCGTAGCCAGCACCACCAGTACCAGGGTAAAAAGAATCAATCGTCCGTTGAACTTCATAATGCTGAATTTGTGAAAACAGTGATAAAGGACAAAAATAAAAGAATTAGGCCAATTAGCCGGGCTATTTATCAACGGTTGTGGATAGCTTCCCGGGCCAAACCCACCCCCCTGAGTTCATTTTCCTAAGAGTAAAACCTGAATTTTCCATGTAGAATTCCTCGATTTTCATGCGCCAAAAGGATGGAACGGTGTAAATGGTTATAATTGAAAAAAAACGATCCAATGGCCCTGCATATAGAACTGGGAAAGGAAGGAGAAGCGATGGCGGTAAAATGGCTGCGGGAGAAAGGCTATACCATTCTGCACTGCAACTGGCGGTATTCCTACTATGAGATAGATATCATTGCCACCCGTATACACCCAAACGAACGAAAAGGTCCCACCGAATACCTGCATTTTATTGAGGTGAAAGCGCGGAAAGAAGGTTCCCTGGGACTGCCGGAAGACAGTGTGACCAAAAAGAAATTCCGGAATATTCAACGGGCTGCAGACCAGTATTTATTGCTGAACCCGGGTCATGCCTGGATACAATTTGATGTACTTGCCATTACACTCGGTGGAAAAGACGGGGCTGAATATTTCCTGATCGAAGACCTGTTCTTTTGATGCAAGCAGTGGCACTTATTGCTTATATAACTCAACGGGCCGCTTCCATCATTTTTTCCACCAGCCGGTAGGTAGCGGGACAGTACTCCACATTTTGTTTGTGTATATGCACAAAGTCTTTGAATTTCTTCGACAAATGCGGGAATCCGGCACAATCAGCGGGGCGTACTGCATAAATGCTGCACTTATTGTCTTTCAGGTTCAAAAACTGGCAGGGTTCTACTTTATTGAGCCAGTCCCGTTCACCACCCCGCTCCCTGCGCAGCCATTTTTTCTGAAATGCCTCCACCGTCATATTGAAATGTGCGGAGATTCGTTTCAGGTCCTGCTTATTGAATGTGGGGGTCATAGTCTTGCAGCAGTTGGCACAGGAAAGACAATCTGTTTCCTGCCACACTTCTTTTTCCAGTAATGCAATCTGTTTATCGAGACCACGGGGAGCTTCCCGATCGAGTTTGGAGAGATAACGGCGCATGCCTGACTTCCGGTTCTTGGCCTTTTGCTTAAAGGATCGAAGATTTACAGGTGGAATTTTTGTCATGGGGCCGAAGATAATAATAAGAACGTTTTCAGGAACAGGCTAAAGAAATTTCTTGACAGATAGGGGCAATGGTTATTTTTGTATACATAAATACACATACATGAAACTGTTACTCCCTGTTGCTGCTATTTTGTGGATCACCGCATTGGAGTCCTGCAAATCGTCAGGCAGCGAAGCGCCCAAAACCTTCTGTGATACCGTCTGCCTGAAAGATACGCTGAAGTTCACCGGGGAGCATCCGTTAAAACCATCCCTGTTTATTACTGCCAAAAATTGTTTGCCCGATAGCCTGATCTGGACCTTCAAAGGTTTGGGGGCTAACCGTAAAACGAGCCTCTCCACCCTCTTTGGCTCTACAACGGTACACATGAATAAAGAAGTGACACGTGCCTATTTCCGGGATACTGCCGTGGCTTATTTGCTTTTCAATGATTGCAGTACCGGCCGTGGTTTTCAGATCAAACTCCCCTTTGATAAGAAACAAAATTTCAGTCTCAAAAGCAGTGGCATCAATAATTTTGATCCCAAATTCTCCATAGCGGATAACCTGCTCGTTAATACGGACAGGGGTAATATTTATGTTGAGGATATGATCACCGGCAAAACGGCAATGATGACTTTTGGTGAAAAAATCGACATCGATTATGATGCCATTCACGAACATATTGATTCGGTGAATGTAACCAACGGCCGTATCTGGGTAAAGATCCTGATCAATAAAAAATGGGAGGAGAAAGAAAAGAAAATCTCCTTGCAATAACCTGGTTCACACCTGTCATAATTAATAATTACTAATTATTAATTATGACAATACTCCGCGTAACAAAGAACATTGACCCATGTGGGAGCCATATAAAAAAGGATTCAGATCATACCTGCAACTGGAAAAATCGCTTTCCGATAATTCTGTTCAGGCTTATGGGCGGGATATCGAATTGCTGACACATTTTCTTACTGAAAAGTCGATTCATAAACAACCGGGTGGTCTCCAGTTAAAAGAATTGCAACAGTTCCTGAAATGGATCACAGAACTGGGCATGTCGGCCGCCTCCCAGGCCCGCATCATTTCCGGAATCAAAGCTTTTTACAAATATTGCGCCCTGGAAGATATTGCTACCAATGATCCCACCCTACTGCTCGAATCGCCCAAATTGAAACGGTCGCTGCCAGATACACTCAGCTTTGAAGAAATTGAATCCATGATCAATGCGATCGACCTGAGTAAACCCGAAGGTGGGCGCAACAAAGCCATTCTCGAAACCATGTACAGTTGCGGACTGCGGGTGAGTGAAGTAGTGAACCTGAAGATTTCACAATTGTACCTGGATGTGGGCTTCATCAGGGTTACCGGCAAAGGCGATAAAGAACGGCTCATACCGGTAGGCAGCAGCGCCATCAAATACATCAACCTTTATAAGAATACGATCCGTGTACACATCATGCCGCAAAAAGGAAAAGAAGATATTTTGTTTCTTAATTACCGGGGCGGCGCCCTATCCCGGGTAATGATCTTTTATATTATCAAAGACCTGGCCCTTAAAGCCGGCATAAAAAAAACGGTCTCCCCACATACCTTCCGCCACTCTTTTGCCACACACCTCGTAGAAGGCGGCGCAGACTTACGTGCCGTACAGGAAATGCTCGGGCATGCCAGCATCACCACTACAGAGATCTATACCCATCTCGACCGGGAATTTTTACGAAAAACATTAGAACGATTTCATCCGGGGTTTAAATGAGAGAGAAGTCCGAAAGTCCGGAAGTCAGAAAGTCAGAAATACCGAGAGTCCGAAAGTCCGGAAGTCAGAAAGTCGGAAAGACCGAGAGTCGGGCGTGTCCGCCGTGGCGGAAAGTCCGAAAGTCAGAAAGTCGGAAAGACCGAGAGTCGGGCGTGTCCGCCGTGGCGGAAAGTCCGGAAGACCGGAAAGTATGAAAGTTGAAAATACAAATAGTCAGAAATACGAGAAAATACAAACAGCCTACATTAGCAAATAATCTAAAACCGTAACCCGATAGCTATCGGGTCTAAATTCTAAAATATAGAAACCGCGTACAACGTACACCTAACACCGTACAGCGCACACCGTACATCTAACACAGTACCCCGTACATCTAACACAGTACCCCGTACATCCAACACCACACTTCTCCTCATCCAAACCGTTCCACTTCAAACGGCTTCATATCCATACTCGTTGGTTCATTCGCAACAATCTCACTCACCAGTTTGCCGGTGCCTGCACCAAGGCTAAGCCCCAGCATGGAATGACCGGTAGCAATTGTTACATTTTTGTATTTCTTTATGCGGCCAATATAGGGTAATCCGTCGGCTGAACAGGGCCTGTACCCATACCAGGCTTTTTCAATTGGAGGCAGGGGTACATCGAAGTCAGGGTAAAAACGTTTCACCGCATCCAATATTCCCTGTACCCGGTTGATACGCGGCGGAGTAGTATGCGATGTAATCTCCATCGTACCGCCAAAGCGAATCTTATTGCCATCCATCGGCGTAATAGCGGCCCTTCCTTCTACCAATACGGAGGGATAATTGACTTTGTAGGGCGAGTCTTCAAGCGTTACCGAATAACCCCGGCCCGGCATAAGCGGAATACGGGTATCTAATAATTTAGCGGTTTGCCCGCCCCAGGAACCGGTGGCGATTACTACTTCATCCTGCACAAATTCCTGATTGGTGGTCATGATGCGCTGAATCCTGCCATTGGATTTTTCTGCACCGATCATGGCTTCGCCGGAGATTAATTGTACACCCGCTTTCTTCAACTGTTCCATCAATTGATGCATCAGTTTGTTGGGATAGCAATGCGCATCACAATTAAATAAGATGGCGCCTAACCCATTGATACGGGTATGCGGCTCCATCGCCTGTAGTTCATCTTTCGAAAGGAGTTTCGTATCCTGCAAGCCGAGTGCATGGGCTTTTTCCACCGTATGTGCAGCATGTTCCTGCGCAGCAGCGGTTTGAAATATTTCGAGTAACCCTTTCTTCTCATAGGCAAAATCGAACCCGGGGGTTGACAGCCATGTCTCATATTCCGTTTTGCTCAGCAATGCAATGTCCCGTAAGGGCACTGCTGCCGCTTGCACATGACCGACCGTGGCGCTGCGCATGAACTGAAGCCCCCAGCGGATCAGATTCATATCAAGCCGGGGTTGCACATAAAAGGGACTGCGGGAGTTCCACATCCATTTGAGGCCCTGCTTCACAATGCCGGGTGTGGCCAATGGTATAAAATGACTAGGACAGATATAGCCACAGTTTCCATACGAACAATTATCAAGAAAGTCGCTTTTGTCCAATACGGTAACCTCGCAACCTGCCTCCCGTAAATACCATGCGGAACTTAAACCAATGATCCCTCCGCCTACTACTGTTACTTTCATGTGTAAATATAGTCTTGATGGTTTGCCATCCCGATTACTTTCGGGATTATAAACCCTTATTTTATTTTCTTTCCTTCTATTTCATTTCCATCCTGCAGCAATACCAAGGATATAATTTCTTTCTTTTCGTTACGGACAAATTTTATTTGTGCGTTCACAATTTTCAGGAAAAACTGATCTTCTTTTTCCGGGAATATTTGTGCCCGGCCCTGACCGGTGGCCTGCTCATAGATTTTGCCATTACTAACGGTGATGGTTATGCTAAAATCCGTATCCAGTTGATACTCTCCCGCATATTGCTGGAGTGTGGCTTCATCAAGGGTTATTTCCTTGCGTTTGGTTTCTTTCAGGTCGTAAAGTATCATATTGGTCGATTTTACCGGCAAGGGCATTTTTTCATAATTCGTCAATATAATGATGACCAGCCCATTGTCCAGGTGTTTTTCAATCCAGGTGCGGTAGCCGGGCCAGCCACCACTATGGCTTACCACCCGGCCAATGCCTGTAAAGGTACCCACCATCCACCCATAACCATATTGGTGCGCTTTACCATTGTTCAGTACACCGGGTGTGAAAACGTCTTCCATCGTTTTTTTATTCAGCAATTTATTATTGTCGAGGGCCCGCGACCAGCGAAATAAATCCCCGGTGGTGGCATTTACCGCTCCATCGCCAACTATTCCATCGAGACAATACACCATACTAGCCGTTTCGGAAAGGCTATCGGGTAAAACATATTTATTACGTTGACCATCCCATACATAACCAAATGCATAATTGGCGGGCAAACTCTTCGGGTTATACCGCCGGTTTACTATCGAAGTATGCACCATTCCCAGCGGTTTGAATATACTTTTTTCGAGAAAAGTGGCATAACTCATACCCGATGCTTTTTCGATAATACTTCCAAGTAAGGCATAGCCCGTATTACTATATTCCCATTTTTCGCCCGGAACAAAAAGGATGGCGGGTTTATGCTTTGCCAACAGGGCGATCATATCCTTATTGCCTGCTATGCGTGTGGAATCCCAATGCGAATCAAATAATCCTATATAATCAGGAAGACCGGAAGTATGATGAAGCAAATGCCGCACTGTAATGTTCTGGTAAGGCAATTCAGGGAAGAATTTTCGCAGGCTGTCATCCAAACTCAGCTTACCCTGTTGCTGCAGGAGCAGGATACCCATGGCCGTAAACTGTTTGGATACGGAGGCCAATTCAAATATGGTATGTTCATCCAACTTTTGTTTAGTAGTCTCTTCTGCCCAGCCAATACTTCGTTGATACAGTACGGTATCATTCCGGGCAATCAGTACATTCCCATTGAAACTTTTTTCTTTTTCCAGTTTCAAAAAGAAACTATCTAACTGCTGCAACTTTCCCGTTTGTGCCATCAACTGAAAAGAAGGCCATACGAATAAACACCAGATTATTTTTTTCATACTTCGCATTTATAATACCTGAAACCCGTAAGCATACGGATCATCTTCTTTATCGATCCAGATCGTATTGTAACCATATATCCTCGCCCATCCTTCTACTGAAGGCCGGATAGCGGGTTTGCCGTGAACGGTCAGTTCTTCTTCAATACGCCCGGTAAATTTACTGCCGATAATACTTTCATGTATGAAAGCATCTCCTTTTTTCAACAACCCTTTCGCGTACCATTGAGCCATGCGGGCCGATGTGCCGGTGCCGCAGGGAGACCGGTCGATAGCTTTATCGCCGTAGAAGACTGCATTGCGGGCAGTGGAGCTTTTGTCGAGTACCGCGCCCGTCCATAAAATATGCGAGCAGCCATTGATTGTGGGGTCATCGGGATGCACGAATTCATATTTTGCATTGATGTCTTTCCGCAATTCCCTTGCCCATGCAATGAGTTTATCGGCAGAATAGTGTTCCAGTCCGCTGAAATTTTTCTGTACATCCACGATGGCATAAAAATTCCCGCCATAGGATACATCCACTACCAGTTCTCCCAGATCGGGGCAGTTGGCTACCAGTCCCTCCGAATGCAGGAACGCTGGTACATTGGTCAGCTTCACACTGCTTACACGGTTGTTCTGCAGGGTATAGTTGATCATCACCAGTCCGGCCGGTGCTTCCATGCGTACGATGCCGGGTGTCTGGGGTTCTATCAATCCCTCTTCGATTGCAATGGTGATGGTGCCGATGGTACCATGCCCGCACATGGGCAGGCAGCCACTTGTTTCGATGAACAAAACAGCCACATCATTAGCAGGATCATGCGGGGGATATAAAATACTGCCACTCATCATATCATGTCCCCTTGGTTCAAACATCAGTCCGGTGCGTATCCAGTCATATTCACGAAGGAAATGCTGCCGTTTCTCACTCATCGTTAGGCCCTGCAATACCGGCCCACCTTCCTTCACCAAGCGAACCGGATTGCCGCAGGTATGGGCGTCTATGCAGTTAAAAACATATCTCATGAATAGTTAAAAATTAATAGTTAAAAACTAAAAGTGAAAATAATGGACACAATTCATATTTATTACACTGAGATTTCACCCAATTCCGAAAAGTTGAACAATGGATTTAATAAAGCATTTGTATTCCATTTCCACATTCTCACATTTCCACATCCTCACATTTCCACATTCCCACATTCTCACATTTCCAAATTATCACATTATCACATTTCCAAATTATCTAATTAGCAACAGCGACCCCCACCATACTATCAGCCGTACCATAATATAAAAACCATTTGCCTTTAAAGAACACCAGTCCTTCGGTAAAAGTTGTGCCTGCTTTATACTGTCCCTTAATTTCATGCGGCAAATCGGGTTTGATAAAATAGTTTTCGCAACGTTCGAGGAGTTTAGACGGATCTTTCAGGTCAAACAAAGCCTGCCCTCCGCAGTATGTACCCTGTGGCAAAGCCGGGTCTGCCTTTTCATTTTCAATATTCTTACCGTTATACATTAAAAGAATGCCTTTGCTTGTGATCAATGCAGGAGGCCCGGGCTCGGTGAGCTGGCTGTCGAATTTTTTATCCCGTCCGGTCATTACGGGCAATAATTCCTGTTTGCTATCGGTAACGGGAATCCAGTTGATACCATCTTTCGAATGTGCCAGGTACATGGGATTTTCTCCCCAGTACATCCAGTATTCACCATTCATCCGGGCTGCCAGTATCTTCGATTTGATTTTCCGTGTTACTACCGAGCCGGATTTACTCCAGGTATTGAGAAATTTTCCCTCGTACGCCGTACGAAATGCCGGCCCCTTTTTGGTCCAGTGTACCAGGTCTTTGGAAGTAGCCACACTCAGCCTTGCCACATCCCGGTTCCAGCTCGTATACAATAAGAGATAGGTACCATCTTCTTTTTCCACGATGCGGGGATCTTCACATCCTCCCGGATAATCGTATTGCATAAAGGCACTGCTATCCGGATAGAGTACGGGTTCTTTCATTTTGGTAAAATGCAAGCCGTCGGTACTAACGGCCAGGCCTATGCGCGAAGTACGCATACCAATGGCCGTACCGGGAATATCTTCGGCACGGAAAAGGATGTATACTTTGCCGTTGCGAACAATCGCGGCGGGGTTAAATACATCAGCTTTCTGCCATTGTACCGTTTCCTTTTTCATTGGACAAAAGAAAGTGTATGTTGAGTCCGCCTGCATAATAGGATTGAATGCCGGCTTCTTAAAACCCCTGATCTGCCAGGTACTATCCTGCGCGGAAAGCAGTAAAAAGGAAAGCTGTAAAAGTAAAATAAAGAAAGGGCGTTTATTCATCATTTTTTTTTTAAAGAAAGTTCCATAGGTTCCATAAGTTTGAGAGGTTCCATAAGTTACATAGGTTGAATACAGTTGTAGGTTGCTGGTTGCTGGATGCTGGTTGCTGGTTGCTGGCTGTTTTTACTTGCCCCAAAGGGGTAAACAGCTTGCAGCTTGTAGCTCACTTCTGGCTGTTAAAAGCTCGAAGCTGGCTGTTCCATTATCACATTAGCAAATTAGCACATTAGCAAATTATCTAGTTAACACATACACCCCTCTCCCATAGGTCCCCACCACAATCGTCTTATCTCTCGGATGAATAAACATATCGTTGACCGACACCGCTGCCGGCATATTACCATTTCCGGCGATCCAGGTTTTACCACGGTTGGTACTCACATAGACCCCCATATCTGTACCACAATAGATCACATCCGGTTTATCAGGATCTTCAATGAGTACATTCACCGGAGATAAAGGAAGATTGCCTGAGATGGATTTCCAGTTGGCACCAAAATTTTCTGAAACATAAATGTAAGGCGTATGATTATCTGCCCGACGGTCATTGAGTACCACATAAACCCGTTGCGCCTGATGAATAGAGGCTGTAATCTTTGCCACATGCTTATTGGCAGGAAGACCTTTGGTGCGCTCTATCCAGGTATCGTTGTACTGTTGTGCTTTGCGCCGCATCCATATCCGCCCGTCATCCGTTCCGGCATAAAGTAAACCGGGATTCATTCCTTCTGCTATACTGGTAATGGCCTGGTGATAGATCAGGTAAGGATAATTACCCATTCTGGTTTTGTCATTATAGGAAAGATCTTCGCTGATTCGGTTCCAGGTATCACCACCATCAGTTGACTCGTACACATGCTGCAGCCCATGATAGATGGTATTACGATCAAACTTTGACATTACCGTTGCAGCCAGCCATTCACCTCGTAGTGAATCAATGGCACCTACTGAAAATTCTTTGAACCTTTTTCTGCGCAAGCTGTCGGGTTTGTTCATATCCGATTTCATCAGGCGACCATAATAGGTACTGGAGTAAACAATATTGGAATGTATCGGATCTACCTGTATCTGTGTGCCTTCCCCACCCGGTGCATAATTCCAGGATCGCAGTGTGGTATCCTGTGGTGTACCAAATGTATTCATCACACTGCCACTGAACGTTCCTTCATCCTGTATGGCCCCAAATACATGAAAGGGCTTTTCCATATCATAACTTACCGTATAGAATTGTGTGGTGGGTATTTTATCAAAAAAGTTATTCCATTTCTTTCCGCCATCCGATGTTGTGCTCACCCCGCCATCGTTGCCAAGTATAATACGCGATGGATCGGAAGGATCAAACCACATCGCATGATTATCACCATGTATCCATTCACCGGTGGTATCGGTGGGCTCAAATTCTTTCCAGGTCTTGCCCCCATCCGTGGAGCGCCCCATATTTACGCCGAGTACATACACTTCATCTTCCTGTTTGGGATGTACCCGTACCTGGCTGAATACCCATCCATACGTGCCGGAGAATGGTTTGAAATAATCATGTATCTCTCCCCGCTTCTCCCAGGTTTCTCCTTTGTCGGTACTGCGGTACACAGCACCTCCGATCACCACTTTTTGTACCTGCCGTTCATAACTATCCGTCTCACCGGGACGCGGGTCCCGTTTCTTCGAATGATCATCTACAAAAGCATAGAGGATTTGAGGGTTCGAAGCCGATACCGCAATGCCAATACGTCCCGTCATTTTAGTATCGGGCAATCCTTTATCCATAATCTTCCAGGTCTTGCCGCCATCAGTCGTTTTGTACAAATGATCACCTTCTTCCGGTACAGGGTCACTCCAGCGGCGACGGATCCGGTTCCACATGGATGCATATATCGTGTTGGGATCCTGCGGGTCCATCACCAGATCGATACATCCTGTTTTCTCATCCACATACAAAATGTTTTTCCAGTTCTTACCCCCATCGGTTGTCATGTACACGCCCCGGTCTTTGTTGTAGGTCCATTCATTGCCACTGGCTGCTACATA
Source organism: Bacteroidota bacterium (assembly GCA_026391455.1). Lineage (GTDB taxonomy): Bacteria > Bacteroidota > Bacteroidia > Chitinophagales > Chitinophagaceae > JJ008. The sequence continues at coordinate 52,964 of JAPLEH010000073.1, read as the reverse complement.
TACTGTTTCTTTATCCCGGGGATGCACCACCACTCTCGCAATCGTACCGCTATTTTCCAATCCGATATGCTGAAATGTTTTTCCCGCATCCACCGATTTATACATACCCACACCCGGTAGCGAAGCCCGGAATATATTCGCTTCCCCGGTACCCACATAGAGGGTATTATTATCCGAGGGTGCAATGGCGATATTACCGATAGACAGGGTGGCTTCCTTATCAAATAGCGATTGCCAGTTGTTTCCTCCATCCTCTGTTTTCCATAATCCTCCTGTGGCAAATCCAGCATAGATCACTTGTGGATTGCCGGCAATACCCGCCACATCCGTACACCGGCCACTCCGGGTATCCGGCCCGGCCAGCCGCCATTTCAGGTCTTTGTAGGGAGACGCCTGCAATAACTGCTGCTGCTTCCGGAAAGCCGCGAGTTTTTGTGCCCCTGTGGTGGGCTGAGCCGTTACGATCCCTCCCCAAAGACACACAGATAGTAAAAATATTAGCCGCCTGCTCATAGAAGTGTTTTTGTAAATTCGTGATCAATATTGCTTGTTATGGAAACTTACGGAAAGATACTGCTCATTGCCATGCCAGCCTTCCTGGCACTGGTTCTTTTTGAAAAATGGTATGGCTGGCGCAAAGGCTTTGATACCGTCCGCCACCTGGACATGGTTTCCTCTCTCAGCTCAGGTATCACCAATGTTACCAAAAGTGTACTGGAACTTACGGTCGCCATAGCGATCTATCCCTTCATGTATAAATACCTCGCCCTTGTACATATCGACAACACGATACTGGTATATGTACTCACCTTTATCATCATTGATTTCAACGGATATTGGGTACACCGCTGGAGCCATAAGATCAACCTCTTCTGGAACCTGCACGTGATTCACCACAGCAGCGAAGAGTTCAACCTCGCCTGTGCCTTGCGTCAGAGTATATCTTCATTCTTCAACCTGTTTACCGTATTACTGCTGCCCGCCGCCCTGCTGGGTATTCCGGAGATCGTGATCAGCACCATTGCCCCTTTGCATCTCTTTGCCCAATTCTGGTACCATACCCGCCATATCAACCGCATGGGTTTTCTGGAAAAAATATTGGTCACCCCTTCTCATCACCGCGTACATCATGCCGTAAACCCCGAATACATGGATAAGAATCTCTCGCAGATATTTATTGTATGGGATAAACTGTTTGGCACATTCGTAGAAGAAAAAAAAGAGATACCACCGGTATATGGCATTACCCGCCCCGCCCGTACCTGGAACCCCATCAAGATCAATTTTCAGCATTTATGGCTGATGATGAAAGATACCTGGCGCACCCGCAACTGGGCGGATAAATTCCTCTTGTGGTTCAAACCCACCGGCTATCGCCCCGCTGATGTGGTTGCGAAATACCCGGTGTATAAGATCGAAGACGTGTATCATTTTGAAAAATATGATACCAAAACCACCCCCGCTTTCAATGCATGGACCTGGTTTCAGTTGCTGACTACTTTGTTCTTTGTCAGCTACCTTTTTGGCAATATCGCCTCTATCAATCGTATCGACAGCAGCTATATCTACTGGTATGGCTTATTTATATTTCTTACTATTTATGCGCTTACAGAATTGATGGACCATGACCGCTATGCCATCATCTGGGAATTCATTCGCTGCGGACTCGGGCTCTGGTTTTTGTATGATCAGGGTGATTGGTTTGGGGCGAATCAATGGCTTCCTTCAGCAACATGGGTATTGGGAGTTTATTTGTTCGTTTCGCTGATGGGGACTATATACTTTTCCTTACAACACCGCAATGGTTTACATGGGTTGAAACCCATGTCTATGCATTAATTGGGCAAGGTGGTGGAATTCGTTGTATAGATTCCTTTTGAATGTTGATTTCGCGGATTTCTTTTACAGGGGTTGAAGCCCATGTCTATGCATTAATGGTGCGGGGTGGTTGAATGATTGTTTCGGTTTTTTTATGCATACGTTTTTTTTACGTGGGTTGAAACCCATGCCTTTGCATTAATTGGGTTGGGTCGTTGGGTTATTGTCCCGGTTTTTCTTTTGTTGATTTTTTTGCATGGGTTGAAACCCATGCCTTTGCATTAATTGTGCGGGTGGTTGATTGATTTCCTTGATGTGAATGTGCGGCGTTATCGCATATATAAAAAGATAAAGCCAATTATCATGTAAGCGATATCATCCCTGCTTCCGCACATATTTCGTTAGTATCACAATTTGTTGCCCGTCTACTTTTCCTTCGATCTGTTCGGTATTGTCGGGTACGAGACGGATATTACGCACCACGGTACCCAGTTTGGCCGTGATGGTGGAACCCTTTACATCCAGTGATTTGGTGAGCACCACATTATCGCCGTTTTGCAGCATGGCGCCATAACAATCTTTGTGCAGATCAACGGAACCATCATTTTCATGATCGCCGGTGGCTTTGGCCCAGGCCAGGTGCTTTTCATCGAGATAAAGCATCTCGATATTTTCGGCAGCCCAGCTCTGATCACGCAGCCGGTTGAGCATTCGCCAGGCCATCACTTGTACCGCAGGCACTTCGCTCCACATTGTAGTGGTGAGGCAATGCCAGTGGGCGCTGTCGATCTCTTCTTTCTTTTCGATCTGTGCGCTGCATTTGGAGCATATCAGTACGGCATCTTCCATATTGCCAGTGGAAGGTGGCACTTCATATACCGTCAATCCTTCCTTAGCTCCACATAATTCACACTGATTACCGCTTCGTAAGATCAACAAATCGTCCTGCTTCATGCGTTTTATTTTAATGGCGGCGAAGGTAGGAAAACAGATCCGATAAAATAATGATTTTGGAAAAGCTGCAAGCAATTAGCTACAAGCTATTAGCATGCTACTCGAAGCTCAAGGCTTGTGGCTTGCAGCTCATACACCGGTTGCAGACATCGTCACCCTGAATCCATTGAGGTCTTCGAAAGTTACTTCCTGTTTACCATCAAAGGTTTCTTCGGTGAGTTCGATGATACGGGCTACGTGTTTAAGTTTGTCCACCAATCCGGAGATAGATTGTACTTTAAAGAATAATCCTGCGTCGCGGATTGCGCCGGGCAGTGATTGTTTTTCCGATGGAAAGAGCATAATAGCAGCACCTTCCCATTCCAGTTGAGCCCAACTCAGCTCTGCATCCGGCTCCCAGGCCAGATTAGTGCCTGTACAGGTAAAGCCAATGCCCACGTACCACTCAAGTGTGGCATACATATCAGTGACGCCTAAAAATGGAATACATACTGCCATTGTACGGGTTGCTGGTTGCGGGTTTCTGGTTGATAGTTATTGGCTGTTTCGTTAGCACATTAGCATATTATCACATTATCACATTTTGTTGCTGGCTGTTTCATTATCAGATTAGCAAATTATCACATTATCACATTGTTGCTGGCTGTTTCATTAGCACATTAGCAGATTAGCACATTATCAAATTATCAAATTATCACATTAGTAAATTGATCATTCACCATTCGCCAAATTCCCATTGGGTTGCTGTTTTGTAATGGAGGAGGCAGAAATCCATCGGGCCAGTTCTGAAAAGCCAGTGGCCTTACAAACCGTTTGATAGCATCGGCACCCACAGCGCCAAAACGGGAATCCGTCGTGGCGGGATATGGTCCTCCATGCTGCATAGCCATACATACTTCTACGCCGGTAGGTACACTGTTGAGAATGAAACGTCCGCAACAATGCATTATTGCTTCCGTAAGTGATGTATGTGTTACAATATCTTCTTCGGTTGCCATCATCGTGGCGGTCAGTTGTCCTTCCATAACACGTGCCACCTGCAGCATTTCCTCCATAGTATTGCAGGCTATCACCAGCGAATATGGCCCGAATACTTCGCGGTGCAATACAGGATTTTGCAAAAACTGTTGGGCGGAAGTTTTGGCGATCGTAGGGACACCCTGATTTTCGCCAGCATCGGTACCCGATACGGCCACCATTTCCACACCTGACTGTGCCAACGCTTCTGTTCTTTTTACCCGATAATTTTCGGCGATGCCGGCATGCAACATCGTACCTGGTGCTATTCCTTCTATGGCTGCACTGAGTGATTCAATAAATGTTTGCAAATCGTTTCCTTCCAATCCGATGATAAGACCGGGGTTGGTGCAAAACTGTCCCACACCCAGGGTGATCGATGATGCATACATAGCAGCCACGGCAGCCGCATCTGTTTTCATTTTTTGCGGCAATAAAAAAACAGGATTGATGCTGCTCATTTCTGCGAACACCGGGATAGGTACACTGCGTTGGTTAGCCCAGTCAAATAATTGCTTACCCCCAGCCAACGAGCCGGTAAAACCTACTGCACGGGTATGCGGATGCTCCACCAATGCACGTCCCACTTCAAAACTAACGCCATGTATATGCGAAAATACTCCTTCCGGCAATGAACAACTTTTTACTGCTGTATGAATGGCCGTTGCCATTAATTCACTGGTTTGCGGATGCGCAGGATGTGCTTTTACAATTACCGGGCAACCTGCTGCAAATGCGGAAGCGGTATCACCTCCTGCGGTGGAATAAGCATAAGGAAAATTGGCTGCTCCGAATACCACCACGGGCCCGATGCCGGTCATCATTTTACGAATATCCGGTTTCGGTGGGTTGCGGTCAGGCAGCGCTGTATCAATACGTACCTCGAGCCAATCCCCCCTTTCGCAGGCATCAGCATAGGAGTTCAGTTGAAAAATGGTTCGGGCCCTTTCATTGCGCAAGCGCGCTTCCGGCAAATTGGTTTCCCGGCCAGTGACCATGAGTAATTCATCCCCCAGCGCCTCGATCTCTCTGGCAATCGTGCGCATAAAATGAGCACGATCTTTCAATGATATCTTATTAAAAACCTGAAAAGCGCTCCATGCTTTCGATAGGGTGGAATCTATATCTTGTATGCTTGCGTCTTTATACATGTGAAATGATTGAATAAACTTTATTCCGATTTTCCATGGAAGAGTAATTTATCATTCCCAAAAAGAAAACGGAGATACCCGATAACTAATTCAGCATTCTTAATTCTAAATTCTTAATTCTAAACTAGCGCCGGTCTTTTCGCAATCCCCTCTCTTATTGTCTTCAACACCCGTTCCCGCTCCGCTCCTTCCAGTACCAATCGTGGCGCACGCACATATTCACTGCCGATACCACATTCGGCTGCGGCCAGTTTGATATACTGCACCAGTTTGGGATGTATATCCAGTTCGAGCAAGGGCATGAACCAGCGATAGATTTTCGTAGCTTCTTCAATGCGGCCTGCTTTTACCAGGTTGTAAATGGCAACCGTTTCTGCCGGAAATGCACATACTAAACCAGCCACCCAGCCATCGGCTCCCAGACAGAGCTCTTCCATGGCCAGTGTATCCACACCACATAAAATTTTAATGCGGTCACCAAAGCGGTTCTTCATACGGGTGAGGTTGGTTACATCGCGTGAACTTTCTTTCAGAGCAGTGATATTTTCACAGGTTATCAATTCATCAAACATATCAGGCCGTGTATCGATCTTATAATCTACCGGATTATTATAGATCATGACAGGCAGTGATGTGGCATTCGCCACCGTTTTAAAATAAGTAATGGTTTCGCGATCATCACTTTTATAGCGCATCGGTGGCAACAGCATCAGCCCGTCTGCGCCCCATTGTTCTGCATTTTTTGCCTGTACAATGGCATCCCTGGTACTGCTTTCCGCAATATTCAGGATCACGGGTATCCGTTCTCCCAAAAAAGCTTTGGCTGTTTTTACAAGTGCTTCTTTTTCCGGTACGGTAATCGTACTGGCTTCACCCAATGAACCGCCCAAAATCACCCCATGCACGCCGGCATCAACCTGGGCTTGCAGGTTTTTCTCAAAAAGGGAAAGGTCCAGTTCTTCATTTTCTGTAAAGGGGGTAAGCAGGGCGGGGAATACGCCATTCCATTCAAATTTCATTGCCTGTTTTTTGCTAAAGATAAAGGATTCAGGCATTTATCCGGCGTTGATTTATCCCATTGGGAGCATCATAAAATGTGACATTTTCGTGTTAATCAGACACAGTAGAAACAGAAAAAATGAATTAATTTTCAGCCCTAAACCCGCCACCAGGCATTTATCAAAAAAAACAACGACTATGAGGAAATTTTTTACCCACACAGGGGTGTTGCTTATTCTTTTAAGCGCTCCGATTTTCTTGCAGGCACAATTGAGCGAAGATTATTCGCTTGCTTTACAATCTGGGAAAATAGTACCGGCACAAAATGCGACTTCACTCACCAAATCATCCACCGTTTTTACGCAAAGCCGGTTTGATGATATCGCTTATGTGACGATTCAGTTTTATACATTACCCACTGAAGGGCAAAAGGAACAACTGAAACAGGCAGGTATCGAATTACTGGATTATATTCCTCATCTCGCTTTTACAGCAGCCGTTGATCAACGTTTTACCAATGATCTCGTAAGCCGTTTTGGTATCCGCAGTATTATTCAATTCACACCAGCACAAAAGACCGTACCCGATCTGCTGGCCAAAAGCGTACCTGCTTATGCCAGAAAGAATGCCGGTTTTGCAGACGTGGATATTGTATTATATAAAAATCTGTCTGAAGGTAAAATCGCTTCGGCGGTAGCTTCGCTCGGTGCATCCGTTATTCAATATACAGGAGCATTCCGGATGGTAACGGTTCGTGTGCCGGAAAACAACATCCCACAACTGGTAGCTTTACCTTTTGTACAATGGGCCGAATATATTGCACCGCCCAATGTACCGGAGAATTTACCGGGAAGAAGTTTGCACCGCACCAGCGTATTGAATGATGGTGTACGCAACCTGAAAGGCGACGGTATGAATATCGGCGTATGGGATGAGATCGCCAGCCAGCACCTTGATTTTTCTCCAGCCGGTCGCCTCATCAATGTGGAAACTGGCGGTGCGGGCAGTCATGGCACCCACGTATCCGGTACAGTTGGTTCACGTGGCCTTATCAATCCCAATGCAAGAGGAATGGCGCCCAATGCCACTATTTATTCATACAACGGTTTCAATAATGATGTGCAGGTGGAAATGGCGACGGCTATACCCGCCAATACCCTCATCTCCAGCAATCACTCGTACCACGATGGATTGGGTGTGCAATGTGGTGTAACAGGCGCTTCTGTTGCATACTCCTTAAGAGCAAGAAACACAGACATCAACCTGAATAACTTCAACTATCATTTACATTGTCATTCAGCCGGCAACGCACAAACATCCTGCGCCAGCGGTTGGGGTACCATTACCGGTACGGGTAAGGCAGCTAAAAATAATTTGGTAGTGGCTTCTATCACTTCACTGGAAGGAATGACCGGCTACAGTAGTTTCGGCCCGGTACATGATGGCCGCGTGAAGCCCGAGATCAGTGCAATGGGCGATGGCGTATTTTCTACTTATACTCCGTTGAATACATACGGCACCATTTCCGGTACATCAATGTCTACACCTGGGGTAACTGGTACTGTTGCTGTATTGGCACAACGCTATAAACAACTTAATGGAAACGTATTGCCCCCTTCCATGCTTATCAAAAATGTTGTGTGTAATACAGCGCAGGACCTTGGCAATGCGGGCCCGGATTACCGTTTTGGTTTCGGACGGATCAATGCACTGGCTGCGGTGCGTATACTCGAAGAAAACCGTTATCAGTTGAATACAGTGGCTACCGGTGCGACCAACGATTTCAATATTACCGTTCCTGCAGGTGCATCAAGGCTTCGGGTAATGCTTACCTGGAATGACCCGGCTGCTGCCGCCAATGCGGCTACCGCACTGGTGAATAACCTGGACCTCCGGGTAATCAATGGACCAACTACTTCTCTGCCCTGGATACTTGATCCCCTAAATCCTTCCCTTGCTGCCACCAAAGCAGATGACAATATCAGCAATATCGAACAGGTAACGATTGATAACCCACCCGCAGGCACCTATACCTTACGTGTAACCGGTGAGGCTGTTCCCTCAGGCCCTACACAAGCTTATTCACTGACATGGGATATCAACCAGCCCTATATTGAAGTGATCTATCCCAACGGTGGTGAATCATTTACGCCTTCCGGTTCACAAGTAATCACCTGGGATAATTCAGGTATTACCGGTACACAAACCGTACAATATTCACTGGACAATGGTGGCACCTGGACTAATATCTCTACTTCCGTAGCAGCCAACACTACGCGTCTTACCTGGACCGTACCTGCCGGTGTAAACACCTCCCAGGCATTGATCCGTGTATTCAGTGGTGCCATTACCGACAACAGTGATGCTACGTTCAAAATACTTGGCACCGTATCCGGATTTTCCGGAAGTGGTGTAAGCTGTAATGCAGGTGAAGTACTCTTCACCTGGACAGCCGTTACCAATGCCACTCACTATGACATCTATCGTTTGGATCCGGCAACCGGCAACTTTGTATTATTGGGAAATAATATTACCGGTACTACTTATACAGCAACCGGCCTTACACCCAATACCAGTATGTGGTTTACCATTCGTGCGAAGAACAACACCACGTTGTCTGAAAGCGAAAGAGCGGTGGCTATCAATGTCACTTCCTCCAATGGTGGTGGCGGATTAGGTGCAGTAGGTACGATCACCGGATTAACCTCCGTATGCGGCAGTCAAACCGGCGTTACCTATACCATCGCCGCAGTAGCGGGTGCCACTTCCTATACATGGACCGTTCCTGCTGGCGTAGCGATTACTGGCGGACAAGGCACGACCACTCTTACTGTAAATATCAATGCAGGTACTACCGGAACCATCTCTGTTTTTGCCAGCAATGGTACCTGTCAGACAGCTCCCAATAACTTAGCCATTACATCGGGCAATGCAGGAGCAGCCCCTACCAGTGGCGGTAACCAATTGCAAAATGTTTGTCCCGCAGGTGTGGTGCCTACCCTTACTGCTACTGCTACACCGGCTGCCGGCTTTACCATTGTATGGTATAATGCTGCAACGAATGGTACGGTAGTGACCAGCCCTACACTGAGCACCGTGGGTACAATCACCTACTATGCGGCCAGCAGAGAAACGTCTTCCGGTTGTGAAAGTGCTACCCGCACACCGGTTACACTGACTATCAATGCAGTTCCTGCAGCTACAGCTTCTGCGGGTGGACCTACTTCATTCTGTCAGGGTGGTAATGTGGTGCTCACTGCCAACGCTGGTAGTTCTTACCTGTGGAGCGACGGTGCTACCTCTCAATCCATTACCGTCAATACATCCGGTTCGTACACCGTAACAGTAACGAATGGTTCCTGTGTAAGTACCTCTTCAGCCATTGCCGTTAACGTGAATCCTTTACCGGTTGCGAATGTTACTGCCGGCGGTGCATTGGCCTTCTGCCAGGGTGGCAATGTGGTACTCTCTGCCTCCGCTGGAAGTTCTTATCTGTGGAGCAATGGTGCTACCACACCAACAATCACCGTTAGCAACAGCGGCAACTATTCGGTTACCGTTACCAACGCGAGTGGTTGTGCAGCTACCTCTGCTTCGACTGTGGTGGCAGTAAGTCCGAATCCGCAGGTAACCATTTCAGCTTCTCCTTATACACGTTTATATCCGGGACTTACCACTACATTAACTGCAAACGTAACTCCCGCTGGAACGTATAATTATGCATGGTTCAGAAATGGCAATACCGTACCTGGTGCAACGGGTCCTACATTGACGGGCATTGACCTGGATAAACTGGGCAGCTATACCGTTACGGTTACCAATACCAGCGGTTTGCCCTGCAGCAATACATCCGCAGCAGTGAGCATACTGGATTCTGCCAGGTATAAATTATTCATTATGCCTAACCCGAACGGTGGTGTATTTGATGTAGCTTATTACAGTCCCGCTGCCACCTCTTACACGCTTAGTTTATATGATGGCAAAGGTGCATTGGTATTTACAAAAGCCTATACCATCAATGCCCCCTACCAGCGCATGAATGTAAATATCAAACAGCACGGACGTGGCATTTACCAGTTGGTGCTTACCGATAAATCAGGCAAGCGCATTGCAAATGGGAAAGTGTTGATACAATAAATCAATAACGGAAAAAATAAAAATACCGGGCCATTACAGCCCGGTATTTTTTTGCTTATACTTCCATGAAGAATGTTCAAGGGACCGATTAAACTTTTACAGTATCAGCTTCCTTCTCTCATCATAATTCAAACCATATTTATAATGTGGTGAATTTCAACTTTGCCAGGCAAATATTCCGATAACAGGTTTGTAAATGCGCCCTGTCGTTACAGGGGAAAGCAGCACCAGCCGACCAAATGGCTATATTAAAAGGATAAGGTTTATTGAAATAAAATGAGCTGACAGCTCAATGATTCACCATCTGGTCAGCAGGTGTTCAGGCCCCCGGTATTCTCATTGCAAGCTTCCCCGTGGCCGAATACTCATCCGGGAGGCAACAGGAATGGCATCAGTATTATCTTCTTTATCCTCATCCTCTTTTTCATCATCTTTCTCCGCTGGTCGTTCCACTTCCATATCTGCAATGATATTCACTGCTTCACCCTGAAATGGAATATTTCCAAAGTAAAGCGAGAGTAAATAGGTGAAACTCCCCTTCCGGTAAAAATTTACCCGGTTATCGATCGTAATCTTTTGACCCTGCCTGGCACCAAATGCTTTCAGTAAGGCATCCGGGGCGGCTTGTCCGTTGAGGTAAAAGCTATCAATTGCATACTCTGTTATTTCACTTTTCAATACTTCATAGTATTCACTGGGCCCGTCCGGATGATAGACCCGTATCTTTCCATAGCCGGTAATTTTTTCTTCGCGGTAAACAGTCCATACATGCTGTGCGGGTACTGCTGATAATCCATATGCTCCCACGGTAAGCGTAAAGTCAACCACACGGCGGCTTTCCGATTGCCAGGCACTGCCTTCCTCCATCGGAAATTCGATCAGCGTTTTGGGTTCGTCGAGTATATACTGCTGCTCCGGAATATCGAGGTGGTCGGTGGCTTTGCCGGTAAAAGGAGTAAGCGGATAGCTTTGCGCCGGCACCATAATACCGGCTTCTTCAATTCCCTGCTCCTTAAAATCCAATACTGCGGAATATTTATAGACAAACCCGGGCACAAATTTCTTCTCCGTTGTGCGGGCCAGTTCCATACCAGCCTCGGTAAACAGCGATTCACCTGTGGTAAAATAATTCATGGGGGTAGGTGTTCCTTCACCGAGAAGAGAAAAATCTTTTTGACCAAAATTGCCGGTGGCAACTGATCTGATCTTTGCATTATTGGCATACACCCTTACCTCCTGATCCTTTTCCGGAGCGGGCATATCCGCTGCAGTGATTACAAAATTATTTTGTGCCGCAAGCATCCAGCAGGTAAAAGCCAGCACGCTGGTGAGGATTGTTTTTTTCTTCATACGTTTCATGTTGTTTAAATAAAAGGATAAGGCAATGGTTAACAGTTTATAATTAAAAATGTAAAAAAATAAAATCGGTATCCGGTGTTGAGCTCATTTTATATTCTTTTAAAAAAGCAACCCCCTAATGACGCACTGGCAAAGGGATTCGCTTCCATTATGGCTGCACCAATCGGTACCAGTTGTCTGGTATACTTGCCCGCCGGAAGAACGAATCAGTAAATTACCTGCCTTGGTATCGTCTATAAAGATGCAGGGGGAGCCACTGCCCCCACCTGCTTTATGCTCCCAATTAATTTGCATACCAAAAACTCCTGATACAAAATAGGTGGTCGTGGATCCGTTGCTTCCACCTGGTTTAGCTCCGGTGTGGAGGTTTGCATTTTGTCCCGTTAAGAGAACCGGTATATCGGTCTGAAATACCTGTAATCCGCCGGCCCGGTTGACAATAGTCATTCGTTGCGACCGGGTCATGCGGGGTATCAGCAACCCCTTGCCGGTACTCTTCAGGTCGGGCGGGGCGGTGCTGTCGGAACGCATAGTACCGATACCCACATTTTGCCGGACAAAAGAAAGGCTTGCTACAAACAGAAAACCAGAGTGGAAAGGGCGTCGTTTTTTCATACCAGGCATTGATTACTGATCAGTACCTAAAACAATTCTATCGGTTGCACTTACCCAAATAATGGGTATGGACAAAGTATGGACAGGCGGATTAAACGATTGATATTCAGGAAAGAATTAGTTCTTTTAAGGGAAAGTATCTGAGTTGGTGAATTGAAGGGGCTGGGCAGTTGAGAATTGTGAACCTGCCGGCATGCAGATTCACAAATGCCCTTTGACCATTCACTATATACTATTCATTTTCCTATTGAGTCTCGTTTTAGCCCTGCGAACACTGGCAGGGTCAATGCTGAGCAGGCCGGCAATCTCTTTGGTGGAAAGGTTCATGTGGAGATAAGCACAAAGCCGGGTTTCATAGGAAGTGATATTGGGATATTTCGCCTTCAACTCTTCAAAGAAACGCGGATGCACTTCTTCGAAATGGAGTTTGAATTTCTCCCAGTCATTTTCCAGAAACTGGTTATGCAGCAGATTGCTTTCAATATTCAGCAGGTCTTTGCTTTTATTCGGAATTTGACGCCCCAGCTTCTGGATATGGTTTTTCAATTGTACCAGCAATTCATTTTTTTGTACAATGTAAAGCGTGGCAGACGCAAGCTGACGGTTATTGGCAGCCAGTTTATCTTCCAATGATTCGTTGCGGCTTTTTTCCTTTGCGATAGCGGCTGAGATTTGCTGGTGTTCGTCGGTTAACTGCATATGCTGTTCCTGCAATAACTCTATATCGTTTTTCAGTTGTTCCGCTTCCTTTTGGGTATAGTCGAAATCGTTGCGTATCATGCGCAGGCGGGCTACCAGGGCCATTGAAAATAAAACGGCCTGGCTGATAATAGCCACACAAGGCAACCATACAATACGAACCCCATTCTGGATAAACATATAATAGCCCGCCAGTATAATCAGCAGAAGAATGCTGGTGAGGTTGGTCCATAAAAAATATTTAGCGGTGTACACACCCCTGCTTACTGAAAGAACTGCTGCGGTAATAATCAGCAGCAGCTGTGTAACCATGGTCAGGTTAGAATACAGGGAGGTATAGATATCCAGGTAAGCGAGCTTTGAAAAGCTGACGGTGTTATGAATCAGTTCAAAAAGTATCCAGCCATAAAGCAGGTACCGCATTAGTTTATCCAGCCCGGGCAGGTGCAGCCGTGTTTGCAGGTAGCTGCGGGTAAACTGCACATAAGAAGAAATGGCCAGAACCATGCCCAGCCTTTCGATATATAAATTCAAATGATAGTAATGGATATTTCCAGATGGTGAAATCCAGGGATTAATATTCTGCCAGGAAATCAGGTAATTGAATACCCGGAAATTGCCGGCGATATATAAGATGCCGCCGATCTGTATGAGCAGGTAATACAAATAGGCCCTGTCTTTGGTGTTCAGGTAAACAATGGCATTGTAGAGTAAAAACAGCAATACCAGTAAAATGGTGGTCAGGCAAAAGGCCCAGCTTTGTTGTTCATTTTTTTGGGTGATGGCTTCTTTTTCTATGCCGAACCGGGCTTTTACAGTATTGGAGAATGTACCAAGCCGGGAAATATTCACCCGGATATAAATAGCATTTCGTTTACCTCCTTCTATAGTGCAGGCGGCAAGGCCAAATAACCGGGCTTTGGGATGTACCAATGCGCCGGTGCGGGTTTCGATCCATCTATTCTCATCCTTGTTAAAACAATAAACGGTATTATCGAGAAAGGGCTGTGTATAAAGGGTGTAGTTGCCCCCGTAGCCGGAGGGATTGTCTATATGCAGGCGGATCCAGTAAATGCCGGTGGAGTGGAAAGACAACCGGTTGGTATCACGAAAGGGAAGCGTAGTGTCTGTCAGTACCCGGCTGAATGAAAAATTACTGTCGGCTAAAACCGCAATATGAGTAATGGATTGCCGGGCCTCACCATTTTTGAGGGTATCGGATTGAGCCTTCCCTCCTATGGAAATTACCAACAGCGCAAGGGCCCAGACTATTTTTATCATAATATCAGTTAATATCAGGAAGCGATATAGCTAAAGTCCCAAAAATATACGTTTTTAGTTTACGAATATGTTGAAATAAAATAGAGATTTTGGTATGAAATATGAATGTAAAATGCCCATACTAAAAATTGAATCATACCATGCTTACCGAAAATAAACTGCCAGAAATATCACACTTAAATAGACCCAGAGAAAGGTAAAACATACATGCATGATCGTTTCAAATTTTTTACCCTTCCAGAGTGCAGACGAATAACCGAAAAACTGGATAAAGAACCTGACTACCCAAAAAAAGCCCAACCCCAGGGATATTCTTTTTCCCAGGTCCGTTTCAATCAATGCAGCGGCTGACGTGATACAAAGTAATCCCATCAAAAAAACGGTAACGGCAATGAAAAAAGTATGCACGATCATCATTTGCCGGTTGATCAGGCTCAGCTTACGCAACTCGCTCCCCCATTGAAAATACCTGGGGAAAACCCCGTGCAGCAATGCCAGAGCAATCAGTAGTATCCCAATTATTTTCAGGTGTATTTCCATTATCAGCTGCATTTAAAAATGGACATAAAGGGGGTAAAACGGGTTTGCTCAATGGAGGTAAACCCTGCCTCTTTAAAAGCCTTCACCCAGGTATTACGGGAGAAAAAATGCGTAAACCCGATGGTAAATGCCAAAAAATTTGGAAAGTCCCGTAAATGTTCCACCATTATGACTTTACCATGTGGCTTACACACCCGGCGGCATTCCTTTAAAAATTGTACCCGTTCCGAATGATGGCGTATTTCGTGAATGGCAGAGATTAGAAATATATTTTCCGCCAGGTGATCAGCCAACGGAATGGATGCTGAACTGATCTGCATGGTGTTGGGATAAACATGGCTCACCTTTCTGGCCCGGATGATGGCCGGTTCTGTATGCTGTTGTGCATTGTAAAAATCATACACCTGAAGGTTGGATTCAGGCAATATACTTTTAATGATATAACTAGTCTCATCAAATCCTGCATTGATATTCAGATTCAGCATTCCTTTACGATCCTCCAGTTTCATATTCTTCAACCAGTCGAACTGGTAAAACCCGGAAAAATCATACACATATGCAGAAATGATCAGTGGCATAAACAGCCCGTATATAAAGGCTGCAACGATGATCCAATACCAAATGTCTGGCCAGGAAAAAATAAACTTACTGACCGTGATGAGTGTCAATGTCAACAGACCATAGACATAAAAGTGCCGGTTGAAACTTAATATATTCAGTACGCCCTGAAAATGTCGCCGCTTTATTTCCACTTTTCGATTTTTCCTTTTTTCCAATAATAGGGAATGTTTTTTATAATAAAAGCATTGGCCAATACCGGGTTGCGAAGCCCAAGCGTTTTCAAAAAGCCAAACTCATAGCCTGTTACACTCACGGGCTCCGGCACCCAATGTTCCCGTACGCCTTCAATAATTAATACTTCCTTCTTTTCTTTATTGAATGTAAAGGTAAAGGGCAACGGTCCTGCAAAACGCCGGGCTTCTTTCCAGTCAGTAAAGGGCGAGTTCTCCGGCAGTGACACATTCTCCTGAGACAATCCTATCTGCAAACGAAAATCAGAACGCACGGAGGATATGCTCATTGAGCGATCGTCTTCCGTTTTTTGTATATCGGTGGTAGTATAATTATAATGGGTGAATATGTTTCCCATGAATTCCATTTTCTTTTTATTGGTCTCCGATTTTAGTATGTACAGCCCCCGGTAGTTTTTCCCTGCATTGGTGGTGTAACGCACAAATACCCGATAGCCGATCAGAAAAAAATCGTTGCCCATGAATTTTGGAAATCCTTTGGGACGTAAATCTTTTGTTTGTACCATGGCAATGGCCAGAAATGCCCATTCGTCCTGAAAAGTATCCAGTTGCAAACATTCGGGGATCATATTTGCTAACTCAGCTTTTGGAACGGCAAACGTAAGCACCATCGAGCTTTCAAAAAATGCCTCCACAGCGAAGGGGTGATTTTTTAAAAAAGAAAACATCAAAGCCGTTTATTTTTTTTCAGATGAAACTCATTGAAATATACTACTAAAATAAGCAACAAGGCAAACAGGGAATTGAATTTCCCCCAGAGCAGCAGGTCTGGCACCAAAAAATATTCCATGATGTTCATGACAGCCACCACCACAATCTGGGCCAGTGCGTTGAGTCGGGACTTGATGCCACTTAAAATCCATATGGCCATTCCCATTTCTGCAATACCGATACCCAATGTGAGGGGCCGGGCAAATTGTTCTCCCACTATTCGCCCCACGATCTGCTGGTGTCGGGGCACGAGGTTCAGCACTTTACAAAAAAGGCCATTGGCAAGCCAAATGGTGGCAATGCAATAGTTCAATATGGTATGGAGGCGGTGGGTGGACATGGGGAAAGCGATTGCTTATGTAAATGTATCGGATAATATGAAATAATATACGGCCCCGGGCTGAAGCTAATTGCCCCGGGCTTCAGCTAATTGCCCCGGGCTTAAGCCCGGGGTAATTAGATTAGCTGGTAGCTTTAACACCCGCCTTTACAGCATCCAGCAATACCTTGCTGTCTATATCTTTTAATGACTTGAATTTAATACAATACCCCGTTACACTGGCTTTGCCAATCTTTTTGCCATACGTTTTGGGGAGATAGTCCTTATCCTTCAGTCCCATGATATACACGGAAATACCGCTTGTATTGGCACTCAGTCCCACCTGATAAAATGGTTTTTCGCTTCCATCTGCATAGCGGATCGTATATAATCCATAGCCAATATTAGGATTAGATACGGTTTTATTGTTGCTGTCCTTTCCATCCAGAAACCATAATCTGCATTTTGGCATCGCCTTCAATAGCTGCTCGTGCAATGCCTGCATATCCATGCGCTTGGCGTCAGGCTGGGAAGCAATATAGTCGCTGATCTGTTTTTTTACTGTCATACAAAAAGGAATTACATAATTGTATCGGTGTATATATAATCACGACCCTTGCTGTGATAATGTGGCAAGCAGGTTTTCCAGGTTCGTAATTGACATCGTGAATCCGGCCTTGAATCCTTCCATCAGGCTTTCCATACGTTCAAATGATTCGTTGTAAACAGTGATCTTCACTGTAGTGATACCATTTACCTCGCTGAATTGATAATCCCAATCCGAACCCGTGGGGTCAGGATTCCCGTCTTTATCAGCAAAGGCATTATACATGGTGAAATGGGTCTTAGGATTGATGGACCTGTACTCCTGCAAGGCCCAGCGCTCCTGTCCTTCCGGGCTTACCATGGCATAAAAGCGTTTACCCCCAACTTTAAAATCCATGTACTTGGTCCGGCTGGTAAACGGTGCAGGAGCCACCCATTGGTCCAGCAGCTCGGCTTTTGTAAATGCATCCCATACCAGGTCCTGATCTGCTGCAAATTCGCGGGTGATATAAATGGTTTTTGCGGCTTTGTCCACCGTAAAGTCGAAGAAAAGATTGTTTGTCATTTTTTTTGTTTTTTAAGGGCCTTCCTTTCGGCGGCCAGGTTTGCTAATACGATATCAAGCTGGTTGAACCGGGTCTCCCATATCTTTCGGAACTGGTTCAGCCATTTGTCAATTTCTTTCATTTTTTCAATTTCAAGTGAGTAGTGTATCTCCCGTCCTTCCTGGCTTTGCTTTACCAGATCACATTCGGTGAGAATACGGAGATGCTTGGAAATAGCCTGCCGGGTGGTATTAAAATTTTCGGCGATGGCATTGGGTGTCATGGCATGTAATGCGATAAGACTGATGATGGCCCGCCGGGTGGGGTCTGCTATAGCCTGGAAAATATCTCGTCTCATATAGTAAATAATATTTTAGGAAACCATTCGGTTGCAAATATATGCGCAACTGTTTGGTTTCGCAAATTTATTTTTCTTTGGGATGAATCCCAAAGCTATGCATGAATTATGCAGATATTCCTTGCTATAATTATTATTTCCTAACTACTATATACATTATTCTTTGGGCGGAAGCCAAAAGCTATGCATGATGTATGCAGATTTTCCTTGGTATTTTTATAATTTCCTAACTACTATATACATTTTTCTTTGGGCTGAAGCCCAAAGCTATGCATGAATGATGCAGATTTTCCTTCCTAGAATTATTATTTCCTAACTACTATATACATTATTCTTTGGGATGAATCCCAAAGCTATGCATGATGTATGCAGATTTTCCTTGCTTTTATAATTATTTCCTTACTACAATATACATTTTGCTTGGGGCTGAAGCCCAAAGCTATGCATGAGTTTTGCAGATTTTCCTTTGTAGAATAATTATTTCCTAACTACTATATACATTTTGCCCAGGGCTATGCATGAATGATGCAAATTTCACTTGCTATTTTTATAGTTACCTAACGAATAAGGCTATATACATTTTGCCCCGGAATGAAGACATATTTAACAATAAATGGAATAGCTGAAAATGCTACACTGGAAAAACTTTGAGAATATATTGTTGGACAGATGATAGTTGGCTTTCACCAGCACTATCATCTATCACCTAAAAAACGATCATCTCCCCTTCTCACTTTTCACTTTTAACTTCTCCCTCAACGCTTCCTTCTCCGCTTCCGAAAGCGGCGGCGTGGTGTATTGCAAATGCTGCCCATCCCACCACATTGGTTTACCATTAGTTTGTCTATTGTTTTCATTAAACAAAACTTCAGGTAAATTTTTTGAAAAATTCCTGTTCAGTATTTCGGGTGAAACGGGGACATTGTTCAAATCCAACCGTGTGCCCACCGCAATCCAGTTCACCGAAATATTGCTGCGACCATTATTCGCTTCCGAAATGGTAAACCCTGTTCCGTCTATTTCAGAAATGTATAAATTGGCCCAACCGCCAACGGGTGTAAGGGTTACGGTGGGAGTGGTATTTTTTTCCAGCGTAGCCAGGAATGCTGGTGCAAAATTTACCCTTACGGTACCGTTTACCAATTGCACCGTACCATCATGATAAATTTTTGCTCCGGAGGCGGAGCTTACTGTATAGGTGGGAACTTTCTCTCCGGCTGCTGTTGTCACCAATTCAATATTTCTTCCATCGGTAATGACATTACCGATATTATACGATGCAAACAAATTGCCCTGGCTGATACTGCCCATCACATCACCTTTAAACCAGGCCCCCATCAGGTCGCCGGCAAAGCCGCCGCCTATACCCTTGGCTGGTTCGGTGCTGCTGGAACGCCCTGCACCCACTCCGGCTGCTGAAGTGGCAAACAAACCATAGGTGATCGAAGCACTGCTCCTGTAGCCACAACTGCCCCAGTATGCCCCGGTAGTATAGGCACCTATACTGCCTCCTGTCCTGGTAAAATCGTTATAACTGAAACCGGCCGTACCAAAACTATATACATCACCCCAAAAATTAAGGGTGGCCACACCATTGTTTGAAGTTTGGTAGCCATAGTTTGTACCATCGTTCTGAACGTCCCTGTTTCTGAATGCATAGATCACATGCTGTCCATCACCATCTGCAAGCAGTTGCCTGTCTTCTGCATATAACATAAACAGTGGATTAGGAGGGGTGTTGATATATACGCCGTTTGCATCACTCCGCATAACGGAATTGACCACGTTGCCGGTATTGTCTATACGTGGTACATAGCCCGGGCTGATGGGTGCCACCCCCAGGTCGCCATTGGGTGCAATGGCCAGCAACCGGTTGCCTGCACCTGCAAGGCTTCCAAAGTTAACTACACCCACCGGGTTGATCACCAATTTGGACCATGCATTTAATGCGTTGTTATGGGCGCCAATAGTGGCCTGCCCGTTATACAGGCCGATCACCACCCTGTCGCCGGTTTGCCCACCCACACTGGCGGCAATCCAATCCAATGAACCGGAACCGATATTATTTGAACTCAATGTTAATGGTGCTGTCGTTGTTTGTGTGCCAATGCCCAATTGTTTACTGTTTTCATTCCAGTACAGTTTATCAGTACTGCCTATTTTGTTTCGGCCCGTCCAGAATGTTACGCTTCCGGTCCGTCCTGTGTCGCCGGCAATGTCTAGAGAAAAATTCTTCCAGCCGGTTCCTTTATAAAAGTAAAAGCCCGAATCCAGATCTGTTTGATAGGTGATCAATCCCTGCGCCGGGTTATAAATCGCTTCCCGTTGTAATTTGGTGAGCCTGGGTAATAATACACCCCGGTCGTTTCCTTCGCTGCGTATATCCACCACCGCACTGGTATCTACGATAGTGCCCCCAATAGCCAAACCGCCCAGCGGACTAATGGAAAAAGGTTTCCACGCACTTAATGTGTTGTTGTGTGCGCCAATGGCAGGTACTCCATTCAGTAAGCCAGCTACCAGCCTGTCTTTTGATGAATCAGCACTACCCACATTTAAGGCAATCCAGTCGCCATAACCACTTCCCGGGTTGGTGGAAGATATCTTAACACCACCGGTTCCTGCCACCGTTAATTTATTCACGCCATTCGTATCCAAACCAATTCGCAATTTTGTGGCAATGGTATCCCAAAAAAGATGTTGCGAACCGGAAAGTTTATTATTGCCGGACCAGAAGCTTATCTGACCATTGTTGCCCGATCCTGTAACCAGTTCCTGCGGCAGGTATTTCCAGGCTGTACCATTGTAATAATAAAAGCCGGAATCAATATCAGTTTGATAAATCAATAATCCGGTAGCCGGTGCAGCCGGTCGATTGGCAAAACTGATTCTGGGAATCAATACCCCTTTATTGGTGCCTGATATTTCCAGTGCAGCGCTGGCGTGTGGTGTGGTGGTGCCGACACCAACATTTTGTGCATGGGAAATGTTATGAACCAATACTGTAACGCAAAGCGAGAATAACAGCTTTTTCATATGAAGACTTTTTTTACCTGCGATTTCTAATAATATTGTTAACAAATGGATTTCTTTTCATACTTAAGCGTATCACCATTTGACACCCACAAGATGATGATCACGTTTTTCTACTGTCATTTTTCGGGCATATCCACATCCATATCAGCATAAATCATTTTTGCTTCATCATCGAAATCTTTCTCTCCGAAATAAAGACAAAGCAAAAAATTGAAATGACCCTTCCTGTAAAAATTTACTTTGTTTTCAATGTTAATCTTTTGTCCCTGCACAGCACCAAAAGCTTTCAGCAATGCATCCGGTGCCGGCTTGCCACCAATGTAAAAACTATCAACGGCATATTCCTTTATTTCACTTTTTAATACTTCATAATATTCACTGGGCCCGTCGGGATGATACACCCTTATTTTTCCATAACCTGTAATTTTTTCTTCCCGGTACACCGTCCATACATGCTGTGCCGGTACATTTTTTAACCCATAGGCTTCCACGGTTAAATTGAAATTGACAGTACGCCTGCTTTCGGAACTCCAGTTGCTGCCTTCCTGCATGGGGAATTCAATTATTTTTTTTGGACCCTCCAGTATAGAATGCTGCTCCGGAATATCCAGGTGGTCGGCAGCGTTACCGGTAAAGGAAGTAAGCGGATAACTTTGTTCCGGTACCCCAATGCCTGCTTCATATACCGCATCACCGTGAAAGGCCAGTACGGATGAATAAAAATACACAAAGCCTTTCACAAAGTTCTTGCTTGTTTTTCTTGCCAGGATCATATTGGCTTCGGTGAAGTAAGGATCATCTTCTACATAATAATCCATACTGGTAGGTTCGCCTTCACCCATCAACGAAAAATCTCTGGAGCCGAAATCCCCTTTGGCGGTGGATCGTATTTTAGAAAAGTTCTGATACACCCTTACTTCGATGGCCTTTGCGGGAGCAGGCATGTCTTCATAGGTAATGGTAAAGTTTACCTGTGCAAACAGTACCTGTGAAAGAAAGGCCAGTAAAAGAGAAAGGCTTATTTTTTTGCGGATCATATTCCTATTTTGTTTACAAATAAAAAAATGGTTATCGTTTATTGATTAGGCTTGCGGTGGTGCAATACCTGTTTTCATTTTAACAGAAAAAATTTCCCCGCTTAATCATATTTTGTATTGATGATTTACTGATTATTCAGGTTTAATATTATTATTTCTTACCGCGACTATTTGTACTGATCATTCTTTCATTTAAAAAGGCAGTTCCAGCAAAGAAGCACTGATATACGAATTACCGTCGATCTGGGTAGGTAATACCGGCACGATCGAAATGGTATGATTGCCGGCAGCTAAACCGGTAATCACTTTAAAATTGGCTGCCAATGGAATCTGGCTGCTGTTTTGTGATGCAAATCCTTTTAACGTAGTAACAATATTTCCATCCACTAATACATTAATGGTTAATGTTGCGGGATTACCGGTAGTTTGAAACGCCATCGCAGCAATATTCAGCATCACCGTGCCACCACTGGTGGTGAAATTGGTTACCGGCGGAATATTCTGCACACTGTTCCATATCTCCGTTACTTTAAATTTCGGTGATACAATATTGGTCGCATTGACAGTGGCAGCAGTTACGGTACCCGCCGTGTTAAAATCACCCGCCGTTACGGTGCCGGTAACATTGGCCGATGGGGAAATGGCAAGAGCCCCTGCCGCTGTAATACTGTTTACCGATAATACTCCGGCAATGGTGGTATTACCGGTTGTGCTTAAGGTACCGGTAATGTTTGCATTGCCCTGCACAGATAGTTTATTTGCCGGGGTGGTGGTGCCAATACCCACATTTCCATCTTCATCAATGGTTAACCGCCTGTCGAATGTGGCACCGAAATGATGGGTGAGGAAGTGCAGCTTCTGACTGTAGCTGCCACCCAGCGCTGTATTTTCAATTTCCATACCGGCCACCTGTGTTGCACTGCTCATTACCCCAATCCTGCGAAAGGGAATATTATCTGTCCAGGTACCAAACGCAATATCGCCCCTGATATCCACCGCCCGCAGTGGTGTGGTGGTACCGATGCCGATATTTGTTGCACGCAGGGTTCCATTCACATCCAGCTTTACCAATGGTGTGATATCTCCAATGGCCACATTGCCGATAGGACTGATTTTAAAATTAGCCCATGCTGTTAAACCATTATTATGTGCACCAATTGTGGCCATGCCGTTGAATAAGCCGCTTACCACCCTATCGCCCGATTTGGCCCCCACATTACTGGCTATCCATATCCCATTGGGGCTGTTTACAGTTAGTGGTGATGGTATCCCAGTTGCCGTACTGTCTAGCCCGATGGCCGCATAGCCATTATTGTCCAGTTTCAACCCCAGTTTAGTGGCATTGTTGCTGATGAAATTATTGTTGAGGTTAAGGGTTTGAAAAGCGGTGTGGTTGCCCATATTGTCGCCGCTGGGTGAAAAACCGGATATAATTAATTTACCCGAGCTGTCTGCGGCAACCAATTGCGTGGTAGGGCCGGCCAATGAATTCACTTTTACATTATTTACTTCCAAACGGGTATTGGCATTATCCCATTTTAAACTTCCGGAAGAAGCAAGCGTTTTAGTACCATTGAAAAAAGCCAGTTCATTGGTATTGCCTGCTCCACCCACTTTATTGCTGAACGTATTCCAGTCGGTAAAGGAAAGAAGCCCGGTAGTATTCCCATTGGCAAGAGGTGTAGTAACGCCTTCCTGTGAAGAACCGTTTCCATTACCGGTAATGATATAGGTGGGTGTATTCCACTCAATGGTTACGAATGCACTATCTGTTGCACCTACGGTAACGGCAGGATTTTGAACTGAACCTGCTATAAACTGTGGTCCTCCACCTGTGCCGGGTGTGAAGGTAACTGTTCCACCACTGCCTCCGGACTGATAGGGAAACCAGGTATAAGGTGGAAAGTGTCCCCCAATACCCCCAATAGATCGGACCAATAAATTAGCGGGGGTTGTATCATTTAAAAATATTGAAGTAGAACCGCCCCCTCCCCCGGTTACAGTGGTTGCACCGCTGGGAACCCATCCAACAAGAAAAGGCAGGTACACGGTATAGTTCACCGTTTCACCCGCTGTGGCGCCGGGTGAGCCTGCACCGGGTGTATTTCCTTTTGTACCTAATCTGATAATTAATGAATCTCCCGGGTTTACGGTTAATAAGCCCGATACGCTTAATCCAAGACCGCCGGGTCTGGCAGCCGTGTTACCACCTCCATCGATAAATGTAGCACCGCCACCGGCTGCGCCATCAACGGTAATTTTTAAAAATTTTACTCCGGGTGGTACTATAAATTTTTGCAGCAGGTTGGGATAGGTAAATTTTTGTTTATGTGGAACCGGACCAATATCTTTTTGAATGGTTTGAATAAACCACCCCTGATAATTTTGGAAATAGGTATAAATTCCCTGAAGGGTATCGGTTTGAAATACCTGTAAGCCATCGGCCGGGTTTTGAATAGCCGACCGTTGCGCCATGGTCATCCTTGGTATCAAAAAACCTTTACTGCTGCTTTTTACATCCAGTATGGCGGTACTGTCTGGACTGGTGGTGCCGATGCCCACATTATTTTGTGCGGAGGAGAGAATCGCTGTTAATAATAAAGCAACCAGGGCAAGAAGTTGTTTTTTCATAATTGGTATTGATTTCTGCTCTTTTCCTAAAGCAATAGTATTGGCGCAACATACCCAAATACGGGGCATAGACAAAGTGTGTACAGTGTTTTTAAAGCGTTGGTTATCAATAAAGAAAGTTTAAAACTGATAATGAAAAAAAGCGAATAGTTATCTCCTTGAGGCAGAGGGAAGGCATTTAGCTATTCACTATTATCTTTTAGATAGCGAACTGATATTCACCCTTACATAAATAGTATTGGTGGTGCCGCCATGTATGGCACAGTTGGCAAGGCCAAATAACCTGGATCGTTTGTTGAATAATACACCGGAGCGGGTTTCGGTCCATTTCTTTTTATTACTGTTATAACAGTACACTGTAATATCAATAAAAGGCTGCATGTAGAATGTATAGCTGCCGCCGTATTGTGAAGGATTATCAGGGCGGATCTTTATCCGGTAAATACCCCCGGGTGATACGAAGCTTACTGGTATCAGTAAAAATCAGTATTGAATCAGCGACTATGCGGCTGAAAGAATAGTTGCTCTTGGGCAAAATGGCAACATGGGCTAACGGGCTTTATCGCTCAGTACGGTTACGGGCTGTGCTATGGCCAGGTGGTAAAAAAGTATCAGGCCAATTGCCCACACCGTTTTCTTCATAAAATGTATCGTTGGTAACAGGTGGTATGCCTGATCTGTCAAACATATAGGATTTTTGCCCATGAAAGGCAAATAGTCCTCTATCGCGACATTACGGCATTCCGGCAGGAAGGCCAACGCAATGGTATGCTCCCATAGCCCGGTTGCCCAATAGCGGTGCCTTTATAGGGAGGCCATTTAGCGTATTGCCCCGGGCCGGCTACATAAGCGCCTCGCATCTCCGGATGGCATAACACACCGATAGGCCCACCGTTTGGAGCAGCCTGTTTTTTTACCATTGCGTCGGCGGATGATTTCCTGAAAACGAATGAAATACTGCCTCGTTTGCTATGTGGGCAACGATAACAGTGGAGCCAGCACCAGGCACCCTAATTGGCCGCACATACTCTCTGTTTATGGCGGAAACGGAGCAGCAAAAAAGCAAGTTAAATTGATACAAGGCCGCCGGTAGAGCTGCCTGGTTGCGGCAGTTTTCCGCACCGGAGTCTCTTACCTGCGCACATCTGGCCATGCTATGAAAACCCTGTGTAAAGTAAATGGAAGCGATGGCAAGCATACGCCAGTGGGCTTGTGCTGGATATGGTTCGGTTAAAAGCCTCGGTATTATTGGCAGGCACAAGCAGTTACGCACACTGCAAACACATCGTGGCAATCCATTCGGAAACGCTTGCGCCTGGGAGGGGTACAAAGAAGTGAAAAAAGTAAACCATGCTGTTATGCAAGTCGCCGGTAAAACTGGCTGGCTGCGGCTATTTTATGCCAAGGACTCTCATGCCTGCACGGCTAGCCAAGCTATGAAGCCCCTGCATAGTAGAAATGGGCACTGGCTGCAAGCCCGCGGCCAGTGGGGACATAATTTTTATTTTATTCTTTTTTTGCCGATTTAGATCTGTTTCACTTGCTTCGCATATTTTTGACACTTTCCCTCATTTCATTAAAACGACTTCCAGAAGCCCCACCAAATTCTAAACTTGGTACCAGGGTTTCATGTTCAGTTTCAAGAAATTTTATCGCAAAATCCTGACTTATACTTACGAGACTACCGTTAGATTCTAGGTGAACACCTGGTTCCTTTAAACTCAGATCACCTAATCTTCCATGATTCTCTCTTGCAGCGGTCGAGTGTCCACCTTTCGCCAAGACTACTGATGTTGCCCCGATAATCGGTGTAGCCCAAAACAATGGAAAATAATTCTCCAAACTATGTTGTACTACAGCTATGTCAGCTTCACTAACATCCCGAACGTGTTGATCTAATGCACCTGCAACGGGATCTCTCATATCAACTCTAATCCTGCTTTTAGGAAAATTACGTCTCAATGGAGTTACTAGTTCCGCTGCGGAAACAGCACCCCGACTATATCCTCTTACAATGAATTGCGTTTCTGGTTCAAGCCCTTGTTGCTCAATTTCACGCATCATTGAATTAACATTTTCTGCCATTCCGCCTTTCCCTAATCCAAGCGCAGATGTTTTGATGTGCTCGAACCAATATCCTCCTCTGTCATAGCCATGCAAGTGATTCGTATTAGGGTCTACATATCCAGGACCATCTATAGCCAAAATATTATCTTTAACATACACACCGTTTGAACTTCTAATCGCGTCAGATCTTGATCCAACAAGGCCAAAACTTTCGAATCCACTTCTGCTTGTCCCTCCAAAAAATACTTCGACGATGCGACCTGCAGGGCCACGTTTCAACATCATACCATTCGTGTCTACATTGGATACAGGATTTCCCTTAACAAAAGTAAAAAGGTTCATCCCATCCACCGTACCTGCCGGGTCGGTACAGGTCCAGCGGCCGAGCCAGGGCGCATAGTAGCGCATGCCGTAATAGTACAAACCTGTTGCGCTGTCTTTTTCCTTACCGCTGTAATGGTAGTGCTTGGCCTTTACTTCGGTTTCGTTTTGGGCTGCTATAATGCTGGTGCCGCCATAAGGGTAATATTCTTCATACGAAATTTTATTGCCCGCTTCATCCAGTTCATAACAGCAGGAGTTTAAGGCATCGCTGAGCCGGTAGCGCCATTGCAGTTTCTTTTCATCCGGATTAATAGTACCCTTCACCCAATAGCGCCATTCACAAAAAGTATTGCTACCATCTGCTGCTTTCAGCAAATGCCACTCACGGGTGATGGTTTTTGCACCGGATGCGTTCGTGGTATAAGACCTCCTCACTTCCACACCCCCTAAATAAATTACTTCTTTTACCGCTGTGCCGGTTGCCGTTTTTTGTTCCTGTACCTTCCGCACCCGTTGCCCTGCACCATCATATACATAGTATTCGGCATCAGCGGCGTCATCTGGCCGCTCAATAATAACCGCCGCCTGCATATTGTTGCGGTAGTTCCAGGCAATGCGCTGGCAGTCATCTAAGGAAGTCATATTGCCATTCGCATCGTAATAATAACTAACAAAAGGTGGAGTTGAACCCAAACCGCTGCTTGCTATCTGGTTTGAATTATTTTGAATGATTGTAGTACGTGTTTGAAAATTATTGCCAATATGCCTTTGTAGAATCAGGTTACCCGCCTCATCGTACTGGTATTTCTGGGTATAGTTTTGCAGCGCCTGGGGGTTTGAAAGAGGTTGCCCATTAGCACTGAAAAGCGTATTCAAAAAGCTTTGGTTGTATTTATTCTGATTGGTTTGCACGTTTCGCCATAAACCCTGGTGTTCTCTGCCCGTTGCGGTAATTAACCGGTACAGGGAGTCATACGTATATCCGGAAAGGGCATTTATTTGCTGGTTACCAAAAAATACGGTTGGAATAGCCAGGTTTTTAACGGAAGTAACATTGCCCACCGGGTCGTGATGATACTGCAGGTACTGAGTAATTTCCGTGTTGCGGGTTGTTTTTATGGCTGTAAGTTCAAAACTGAAGGGGTCGTAGTTGTATGTTGTTTTTGTGCCATTCGCATAGCTGATGGATGTGCGTTGCCCTTTTGCATTGTATTGCACATTGCTGAAGCCCGGTGCCGGCGGATTGGGATCGGGAATGGGGATAAGCGGGCCGGGGCTTACTGTTAACCCGCTCAACCAATTGGTGCTGTAATAGGCAGGCGTACACATGTTGCCGTCTGCATCTGTACTGTTCACCACCCTGCCAACGGCATCCATATTGGTGCTGGTAACAAACACGCCTTCCTCAAAAAGCGTGAGGGGCGAAGGCGGCTGGTTCATGTTCAGATAATCGGCAGGCTGGTACTGCCCCTGCATAACTTTGGCCATGTCTGCCAGTATCGCATCGTTCACATCATCCCAATTGGCTTCTCCCTTGTAATCGCTCTTCAGCCATTGTGCCGAAAGTAGCGCATGACCATTGATATCAAAAGAAGGGAAAAGGGAGAGGCCTGCTTCATCAAAGCTTATTACAAGCTCGCCGCGAAGGTTTTGCCCGGCAGCATGGGGGAAATAAGAGGTGCCATTGTATTGGCTATCGCCATATACCATCTTTTTCACGGTTTGCGCAATGGACAGTGCGGGGCTTTTTACGTACAGCGCAACAGGACGGTGCAATACATCGTAACTATAAAATGCTTGTGTGCCAACAGCATCATTTGTAAAAATGGGTTGCCCCAGCACATTGTGTAACGTCCATTTGGTGCCTGCATCGGCCGATATTACCTGCACCACTTCTTTGCTTAAATTGTAAACCTGCTGAAAATTATGCAACCCTTGTGGCTGCAGGCGCTGGTCGGCACTGGTCAATTCATCGCCCAGTATATCGAAGCTGAAGTAATTGGCATTTTGTTCATTAACCGGAACATTCAGTTGTCCGCTCTGCACCATACGCCCCATACTGTCTTCAATATGTTCAATAGGGGTATTGGCAAATTGCCCGGCCTTGGCAAATGCATCGGGGTCAATATTGGCGCTGGCAACCGGGCTATAATTACTGTCTTTAATACTGTCGTTTTCATCGTAAAGCAGGCTGCTCCATGCCGAGGGTACAAATGCGGCTTCAATAGTGGCGTATAATTTTCGGTTGAGATAACCATTGTATATTGGTATAGAGGCTCCCTGTTGTAAAATTCCAAACAAGGTTTTTGAATAAACATACTGATTGATATCAGATACACCTACGGGCTTTGCAACCAGCACTTCCCGTCCCAACGCATCATAATAAAGGATGGAGCTAACTCCCGTTTCTTTTAAATGGAATTGAAAGGAAGGGTCAAAATAAGGTTCAAATGCTTTGATGGGCTGCCCCTTGTTATCGTAGCGAACCGTGCCACTGGTAAGCCATTCGCTGGTGGCATCGTCATATACCTTATGCTGAACGGGCCTTCCAAAACCATCGCTGTATGCAATGGCTATCTGGTAGCTGGTGGTGGCCGAACCGGGAATACTAAATTCGTTTCGAACAATGGTTACAAAATGCGGGGGCTTGCCGCTTTCCTGCCATGAATTTAAATCGTAATAAAAAATATGCGCTACCTCCATTCCGCCAAATGATGCCGGATTTTTAAGAATCGCTGCTATTTGTTCTTTTGTTAAGGGCGTATAGGTTGAAAGATCAGCAAAGCCAACCGTTTGCCCTGCCTGTGTGCCGCTTTCGGTGCTTGCCACCACCATGCCCAATGGGTCCAGCATTACCGATGCCGTATTGCCGTTAATATCCTGCACCGTAAGCGGCTGCATCATCTGATAATCAAATGCAGTAATGGTGGTTGTATTGCCCAGCGGGTCGGTTACCGCTTTTACATAAAGATGGCAGGGGTCGTAGGTATAAGTGGTATTCACTGCCCCAACCGGAGAAGTACTGCCCCAATAAATATATGGGTATTGATAGGGGTCGTAAAAAGCCAGGGGCAAATAAAAACCGGCAGCAGTGCCATAGCTTTGGCTGCTTCCGGGGTTCCAGTAATATTCTGTTTCAAGATCGGGTGGAATATATGGGCTAGTGTGAATTATATGATCTTTTTGAACCTTGATATAGCCACCTGAAGCACCATTTGAACCCGAACCAGTGATTAAAAGCAAATCCATTAATTCCTGCGGATTGAAAAAATCAAATTCGCATTGCAGCTTTTCAATATCAAATGCCACATGTTCTGTGCGGTGATGGAGTAAAGGAACTGGCACTGTTCCAAAGGCGGATTCCTTTTGGTTTATAGGGTCGTAAAAATAATGGCGTTCCCAGCTTAAAAGTTTGGCATTGACTGTTGGGCCGGTATGGTGAAAGCGGGCCTGTATTTGCTGCGCAATTCCCTGCCAGGAAAAATAGCTGTTTACATCTGGCACTAAACCGGTGATTTCAAATGCACCGCTTTCTATGTCTATTCCAATCAGGTAACCACCGCTTACCGGTGGCCTATTGTTCCAATAGGCATCGGCCTCCGCAGCGTTGAATAAATAAGCTACGGAGAAGCTTACCCATGTTTTCAGTTGCTGTGCCTGTGTTTGTGCATTCATACCTTCCGGAATGTTTGCCGGCCGTCTTGGGTAGGCCACCGAGCAGGATTGAAGTACATGGCCGTAAACATCACGCCGCAAAATAAAACGTTGGCTGATACGCGGATCATCGGCATTACGCTCATAATCATATGCAATACTTTGCAGTTCCTGCAATAAAAAAACAGGGTAGGCATTGGTGAATAATTCCTGGAATTCTTTTACATCAAATTGCGTTTCAGTTATGGTATAAGGAATACTTTGCCAGGGCGATCCGTCATTTCCATACACTTCTGTGCGCAGTACCGCACCCTGCAGGGTTCGATGGGCATCCCGGATTGTATTGGCCGGGGGGGTGGTGCTTATAAAATTAAACAGGGTATCCGGCAGTGGCAAGGCGTTCGTATCACCGGGCCAGTATTCAAGCTGGTATTGGGCAAGCAAACCGGTCTGCTCCATATAAGCCCCCGTATGATACCAGGTTCGGGTGTACAGGCTGGGCGTTAGGTAGGCGGCTTCTGGCATAAGCTCAACTGGTATAAATGCATCAAAGGAAGCAGCATCCGTTCTGTTCACCCTGCCAAAGCCGTTAAACGTTTTTTCAACGCCATCGTAGTACCCATGGCTGTACCAATAAGAACTGGTGCTGGTGGTATCAGATATTTCATCAATATGCGTTACCGATTCTATTACATTTACCGGAAAAGGCAGGTGTGTAATCCAGGGCCTGCCTGCCGCTTTGTCGCCCAGGTAAAATTTAGTGGAGCCAGCATATTGTACCAGGGTTTTGGCACCCATATTGGTATCCATTTCGCATAATAGCCAGGGCTTTTGCGGGGCTGCTCCGGGGCTGGTGATAGTAAAATCATAATACCATTGCCGGGGTGCCGGATGGGTTTGCGCAAACACCAGGCAATTGGTTCCGTTGCCCTTTATATCGGCAAATTGTATTTGATCCAGCCTGTCCCAGGAAGCAGGAAATGGAATACGGATGGGCGTTGCCGCAAAAGCGTTTCCACTATGGTTAAGATAAATATCAATATGTGTGGAGGAGATATAGGCCAGGTCTGCCAACCCCGAACCATTAATATCGGCCCATAGCAGGCGGTTGCTGTTAAAATCGGGGCCAAAGTTTGGGGCATTGTCCATAATGATTTTTGCACCAAACTGTCCATAACCCAGGTTGGGCCAGCAGACCACCATGGCCTGTGTAACCTGTACCCGCTGGGCCAGCCCGCTGCCAATCATATCCGCATAAAAATAAACTTCAGCAGGCGAAGTTGTTTTGGCGGAAGGTACATTGCCTGTATTTTCTATTTGTAGAGCAGCCGAAAAGCCCCTTGCCCCCAGGGAGGTATTATAGCGGATTTTGTCATCCATCAGCAGCACCACATCGGCCAATCCATCTCCGGTCATATCCTGCAGGTCATTTTCCGGATAGTGAAAATTGGTGGGGAAAGATGGAAAGGCGCTGAAATTCTGCCAGCCATTTTGATAGTCAAGTTCGAAAAAGCCCGCCTGCTGCGGACTGCTTACCATCCAATCCAGTGTTCCATTACCTGTTACATCGTTCAGTGTATGATAAGCCCCGGGTGTTTTGCCGGTATTGGGAAAATCAATACTGCTGGGTGCATCATACTGTACAGCCGTATTCGTTACCTGCAATGCCGCACGATACACCATGGATTGTCCATCATTATATAAAATACCGGGAATGCCCTCCCCATACAAATCAATGAGTTGATAAAATGGTGTGGTGCTCCCCTGCATCAATTCATTCCCATCCCAGTTTAATAGCGTTTCAAAAGGATGCGGCTGATAACCGTTTGCTGCGGGTGCAAATGGGGTATAGCTAAAGCTTAATGGTGGTAAGCTTTTCGTTTGGTAGGCTGTGCCTTCCGTTGGAGTATATTGATACCCGGTGTTGATTGCGGTGCTGAGCAGGGTAAGAACCGGGGATGCTGTATAGCCAAGTTCCAGCGCTTTGGTGAGTATGGGCAGTTCGGGGGGGATGAACCAATCGAAATGATGAAACAGCAAAATATTTTTACATAACCGATAAGTCCTTATTTCAAAACCTGCCCTGTAATCGGAAAACGGATCTGAACGGGCAGGCCATACAGCACCCGCTGGAATTGTATGCGGCCTGGGATTGGAGGGAAGGATATTATAAACACCATAATCAAACACAATTTCGAAATGCCACAACGCCGGGTTAAAGCGGGTAGCACTCTCCCCGGTAATAACCGATCCATCGGTAATGGCATTGAAATTGCCATAATACACGGATGATAAATAGGTTTGTGTTTGCTGGTCGCGGTTTAGTTCCGAAAGCGTTTCAGGAATGTTATCGCTGTTTTCTTTTTCATACACATAAATCTGGTGGTCACCCTTGTCGTTATACGCTTCTTCCAGCAGCCATTTGAAGATATGCGCCGGGTTGGCCGGATCGTATAGTTTTGCAGTGCTGCTTTTCCCAAAAATGTTCACTACGTTATTGGCATGGGTCAGTTTCCAGTAATCATCTGTTGCATCTGAGGTATTAATAAACCGCTCCAGCATGGCAAAATCTGCTTCAGTGCGGGGCATATAGGCGTAAACGGTGTAGTTGCCCGCTGTTCGGGTAATGGGCGTTCCTCCCGAATCCATGCGCTGAACCAAATAATCACCGCCCGTATAAAGAAAAGTATCTTCCTGGGTATAAGTGGGAATGCAATTGGAGGTTCGCCGTACAATTTCCGGCGTGCTCAGCTCCCATCCCAAACCAAAAGGGGAATTTCCATTGCCCGAACTATAGTGCAGGCTCAGGGCGGGTTCAAATCCCCTGCAGGGCGATACAGGCAGGGGAATGGTCATGGATGCCGTGCCATTAAATTCGTTGGGCGCAAAGGTTTGGCCCATGCCCTGTACCGTACCTCCGCCCTTGGGGAGTGAGGGTTTTTGAACCTGTATACTCTTGCCGGGAGTCTTAGTCTTTTCCATACAAATGTATTATGGGTTACTTACAGAATACCCTACGATTAGTACCAAATTTGTTAAGCCCTGAAAATTCGTTGTGTCGGCAGGCCATCCAT
This sequence comes from Bacteroidota bacterium, assembly GCA_026391455.1. Taxonomy (GTDB): domain Bacteria; phylum Bacteroidota; class Bacteroidia; order Chitinophagales; family Chitinophagaceae; genus JJ008. Next base: position 19,280 of record JAPLEH010000073.1, on the reverse strand, counting down.
GCAGCGTTATATTTTGTGTAGTAATATCAAAACTTTCCCCTGGTAAATTACTCCATTGATACATTTGACTATTGGTAGTCGATTGGCGTAAAGTAATTGTTTGCTCTGTTGTTGTATCAGTTAAGGTTAGTGATGAACCGGGAACGGTGCCAAATGTATAAAGCCACACATTACTTATCTTAAAACTATTTCCTACCAAAGCTCCTCGCCAGTTTTTAGCATTCACTGCAAATTGAAAGGGGCTTGCATTATTAACCAACCCATACCAGGCATCGGGAAATGCCTGCGCCAATGAAATCATTTGAATTCCACTAAAAGCGCCACGGGCTTTTGTAACAGCCTGTTGGTAGCTGCCGCTGGCGGGCAGTGCCGTGTAGTTCATTTGCATAATTACATCGGTAATGCTTGCGTAATTGATAAAGTTTGTATCCATTGGTATATCCAACTGCCAGGTGGACACCGCTCCCGTTCCCTCAAAGGGAAGGTAGCGGGGATCGTTAAAATTAAGCTCAAACAGGCCCGTATCATTTACGCCCTGCGATAGTGCAATCTGCTGGTTGGGTATCAGGTTTACCTGCAGCGAAGGGGTTTGGCTGCCTTGTGGAGACGTCAGCAGGGATTGTACCGTCGAAATGCCATTGGCATCATCCGTACTCACCAGTTTGCTGCCCATTTGCGTAAGCGTGGCATGTATGTTTTGGTAAGGCCCCAGTATCATGGGTATCGAAATGGAAACGGTTTTTATCCGGCGGCAGAAATGGCCCGGAAAATCCCAGGCAAAATCAGCTTCCGCAATATCAAAAGTGCAGGAGCCGGTTGTAATCAACAACATCAGCGCATTCGGATCGAGCAGGGCCAGGGAAATGGTTTTGCTGATTTCGAAGCGCCTTACATGCTGATCCATATACGCTTTTTGCATACGCTGCAGGTCCAGTTGCAAGGACTCGCCTGCCAGCAAACCATTGTACAAACTGTTCCAATAACCGGCGGGCTGAATAAAATTGGGCGGCGTGCCGTTGCCGGTTCCGCCAATATGCTCAAACTGCCAGCAATTTTGCGCTTCCATGGCGTACTGCTGCGCCAGTTGGTAGGCCTGAAAATACAGGGCGGATAGCTGGCCGGTAAACCAACTGAACAATTGGTCGTTGGTAAATTTGCTCAGGTAAAAGGCGGCTACCTTTTGCTGCTGGGCTATATTGGTTTGCAGCAGGGTAATTTCCTGCTGGGCAAGGTCTTGCTGGTACTGTGCCGCTACAATCTGGTAGTTAATCTGGCTGATGTCGTCGGTAGCCAGTTGAAGCTGAAGCTGCCAGTCCTGTGCCCGGCGTTGGAAGCCGGCTGCAATGCCCGCCAATGCAGAACCCTGGTTTAACATGCTGCCAATACCTTCTGCAATGCTTGCCCCCTGGTTGATGGCCTCACCGGGATGAAAACCACCATCCGAAAAACCATAAATGGTAGGCATTAAGTATCCCACTATAGCGGCTACTCTTAGCTCTTCAGCAGGAATTTGTGCTACTATTGCTGCACTGGCTAATGTGATCTGACTTATTTCGGCCGCTGAGAGTTTGTTTGAGATCAACTGGTTATAATAGGTTTGCCGGTATTGGGCGCTGGCCAAACCCTGCTGCAGGGCCAGTATGGTTTGCTGGGCCTGCAGCAGGCTATCCTGTTTGGCCGCCTGCGAAAGCGATAACAGGTTTTGCTGGTTGGTCAGGTACAGCCCTGCCAGTTTTTGAGCGTCTTTGCTTTGCAGGGCGCTAAATAAAGATTGTCCCAATTGAACAACCGTAGCGGCTGCTTCCTTTGCTTTTTCAATCATGCTGGCAAAACGGTAATAGGGTACCACCGCCGTGAGGGATTGTACCGCTTCGGCCAGGCTTTCGCCCGACCCTACTGCCGCTACCAATTGCATGGGGTTAATGGGTGGGGCAAAAAGCGGTAAATTATCTGTTTGGCCGGTAAGGCTCAGCCCATTGCGGATATTGTAGATGCGTTGGGTTACCTCGCCCAAATAGCTCAGGAATTGTGTATTCTGAGGGATGCCGAAGTATTGGTTCGGGAATGAGACCAGTTCAAAATTATTGGTAGAGGCATTCGCAACAGTTAACAGCCATAAACCTTGACTAGTGCCCACATACAAATTACCTAAAGCGTCCAGGCTCATTTGCTGGATGCTGGCGGCAGGTATAGCGGAAACAATTTGCCAACTATTTGCCGGGCTGCTTGCGGGATTCATAAAAAATAAACCCTGATTGGTACCTGAATAAAGATAACCATTAGTTTGCCTGAGCACGCAATTAATGGTTAATGTACTGAATACTCCTGTACTTGTAACTGCGCTCCATGATGAACCAGTAATGTTGACGATAGAATACAAACCCGAATTTTGGATGCCAGCATAGAAGTTCATGTCTATAGGGTCGTTATATAAAACGGTAATAGTCGCTGTTGCATTTATCCCTAGTGATTGGGATAATGTAAAGTTGGACAGCAAAAAAACGCCATTTGACTTAGTCCCAATGTAACATTGGCCGGAAATAGATGTTATACAGGTAATGTTATATTGGTCCTGAGAGATTTGAGACCATGCAGTGGAAGTACCTGGATAATACCAAACTCCCGGACTTGTACCAGCAAATAAATAATTATTGCCTGGTTGATAATTAAAACAGGTTATTGGAGTACTTTGAGCAGGCGAGGTGGTTAGTGGTGCCCATGTACCACCGGTCTGAGTGTATATTCCTTTACCCGAACCGGCTAGCTGAAAGGTAGTGGAACCGGCGGGGCCAAAATACAGGCAGGTGATAGCTGTACCTGCAGGGATGCCGCTTTCCGGCGTCCAGTTTATTCCATCCGTAGAGGAAAAGAGTCCATTGGCATTTGTGCCTGCATAATAAGTTGAACTATCATCATAAGCCAAACAGTTTATCGCTGCATTTTGAAGCGTAGTAGTTGAAACAAGTTGCCAACTGTTTTCACTATTCAAATAAAATAAACCGGAGCCTGTTCCAATAAAAGAATTTGTTTTATCAAAATACATGCAGGTAAACCCAAATAAATTGGGATAGACACTCGCTGGCAACAGGGTTTCATTTCCCAGGTCCTGCGGCTGCTCGCCCAAAAGGTTCCAGGCCAGTACATACAGCATTTCGGCTTCGTTAATGCTGCTTCGGGTGTTTTGCTGGTACAGCATATCGCCCCAGGCAAGCAGGTTGCTGATATAGTTCATTACAATGGCCTTTTGATAGGCAATGGGCCGCAACTGAGCAATGGCCTGCGGATCAAAAGGTTCAGCATCGTTGGCATAGACTTGTGCGGGGTCGTTCAAGTCGCGGAGCAGCTCTTCTATTTCACCTTCATTTATTTCGGTGTTCAGTGTGGCATTGTTTACCTGCTGCAACCCCAAAAACTGCCAATATACATCGTTTGTTGTTCCGGTATTTGTGGTGAGCGGGTTAAAAATATACTCCAGCCAGGTTTTGGCAAGCTGAAACTGTTGCTGCGTGGTCAATTCATTGGCAATAAGAAAGGGCAGGTGAAAAAACAGCTCCCAGTAATACATGCGCATGGCATTATTATTGGAAAAATCAATAGTGGATGTTGGGGTAAAAGTGCCTGCATAAGTGGCAATAAAACCCAAATTACTGAAAGCTGGTTCTGGCGTTTGCTGGGCAGTGGTGGTTAATAAAGCATCAATACCGTCTGTTGAATTCAATAAAGCCCCCAATGCCGGTATGGCCATACTGTTGAGCCGATAGACATTTAATGTGGTGGGCGAATCGCCGTTTGGACAGGAAATATTCAGGTATTGGTCTTTTTGCCCGTTTACAATAAACCAGTTGGGCGCTCCCTGGATCAGTAAATTAGAAGATATTGCGGAGTAGGCAGTGTATGGGGGTATAACTATTTGAACACCTAAAGGCATGGGATTATAATTAATGCCATCAGTACTGTAATAAAGACCTGCAGAAGTTCCAACATAATAGTTACCGCTTGAGTCAGTAGCTATACATTGAATACTTGTATCTTTTGGGATATTATTCACTAAAAACCATTCGTTGAAAGGAGGAGGAACGTAGTAATATAGGCCGACGGATGTACCAACTAATGAAGTGCCAGTAGAAGGGCCAGCACATTGTACATTACCAGTAATAGAATTAATCTTACTAAATTTTCCTAAGCTAGTGTTTAAGAAAAGCCCATTGGAAGTGCCTGCATATATAACACCACGAAAGCTTTGGAGGCATTGAATACTGGTTTGGGGGGGGATATCACCCACTAAAAACCATCCGAATAAGATAGGAAAAAAGTAATATAGGCCGTTGGCTGTACCAATGTATTTGTTGTTAGTAGAATAGTAAACACATTGCACAACAGGGTTATTACGGCTATCAAAAACTGTTTTAATAAAGTATGATTTGTTAACGCCTGAGACGTCGACTGAATAAAGCCCATCGGAAGTGCCTGCATATATAACACCACTAAAACTTTGGAGGCGTTGAATACCTGTACCAGGTGGTATTCCTGTACAAAGTTGAATTTTTATGACACCTGGACTGTTAAAGGCGTTATCACTATAGTAAACACCGCTCGTAGTTCCTACATAGATGATTTGGCTATTACTTGCGTAAATACATTGTACATTGGCATTAGCAGGAATTTGTTCTCCGGTAGGATCAGCAAGTTGCCATAAACCACCTATATCCACATATAAACCACAATCAGTACCTGCGAAAGCATTACCACTATTGTATGCCAAACATTGTATATTGGCATCACCGGGTATTCCATTGATTATTGCTGGAATTACTGGCACCCAACCATTTGTGGTGTTGTAATAAAGCCCTGCGGAACTGCCTGCATACATGCCCAATCCAGTTTGCGGCGGAGGAAGCGGGAGAGATAATAAACAATTAAATAAGTAAGCTGCAGGATTATATAATTCCGGGAAATACGAAGGTTGATAGATATAAGGAATATCAAATACATTGAGGATTAATTGAGTTTGTCCTGTAAATTCCCATTGTATGGCTGTACCTTGTAAAGTATTAATTGGTGTTTGTGATGGTATAGAGATCAGTGTTTGTGCGCCCACCCAATTTGCGTTAAAATCTAAATAAGTAAACCGAAGCAAATTCATGTAGTTAGTAGTATTTGTAATGGTAGTGATACTGGTAGATTCGCTTCCAGGAGCCGTACTTGTACTTGTTGATCCACCAGAGGTTGTTTGCTCCACCCAGAATATATACCAGCGGCCAAAGGCAAATATCGGGTTGGGTACCCCATAATTTCCAGGGGTATATTCCACGGTGTTCATCGTTACCGCTATTTTTTGCCATTGCCCCCAGTCATCAGGCCCATATTGATTGGTTGTGGCAGATAAAACAAAGGTAGAAAGCCGGTAATAATACTGGCCCGTGCCGGTTGGCGCCCTGCCCACCATGCAAAGCTCCTGAAATGTTTCATTTTCGGAAACACCGGTGGCCGTGTAAGTATTGGCGGCGCAGCTCACCACCTGCAGGTTGCCAATTGCTTCCAGCCCGTTCATGTAGGCGTTAAAAACAGTGGCCACATTATTCTCAACAGTGGCCGGGTTCGAAAAGTCAATTTGCTGCAGGGCGCTTTCTGCCTGGGTATATAAATCGGTTTTATCTATGCGCAGCGAGGGTTCTATATAATCTTCGGGGTACAGAAATACTTCCATATTGGCCTGCCATAAGCGGTAGCTTTGCATCCATACCCATAGTGAGGCGAGGCTTGTGGTACAGGTGGCGCCCGCTTCCAGTTGATTTAAACAACGGTACACATACAATTGAACGGCTGAAATAGCTTCCCTTACCGGGGTGGTTTGCACCACACCGCTTACTTCCACATCAATCAGTAAATACGCATACAGGCCAAGGGCGTCAACGCTGTAACCCAATTGTTCACTTTGCTGGTAGCAGGCAAGCGAAACCAATTTATCCCGCAGGGTTTGGTTTACTTTGTTTTGTATAGCGCCCAGCGTAGCCGGCGTGTTGGCGGGCTGTGCCTGCAGCCCGGCCCAAAGTGCAGCGGCTACAGACGCATAACCGGGCGAAACAGCCGAAGCTTGAGACTGCAGGTTCCACAGGCCCTGGATACTGATGCCCAGCGATGCGGCGATGGTAAAGTACTGGTTCAGCAGCCTCACCCCGCTTACCTGGGCCCCTAAAAGAAACGCAATGTCGTTTTGATTCCATCCGGTTAATTGGGCAAGGGATTTAAATCCATTCCCGCCCGTGTTGGCATCTGTTAACAAAGTAAGCAAGTTATTTTGCGAATCCTTAAAAGCACCGATAAGGCTTTTAATATCAGCAATGGTTTTAACGGCGCTGAAGGATATTGGGTATTGGCTGGTGGGCGGATTATTCACCATAAACCAGGCTGCCTCAGTCGGAGACAAAGAAAGGGTGTAAATCAGCTTAGCCCCCTGCTGCAGTTCTGCCAGTACGGTGCTTACCATATCCTGTTCACCGGGCGATACCAACCCGCAAAGTAAATTTAAAGGTGTGCTGCCAGGGGCAAAAAGGGCTTCAAGATTAGCATCGGCCCAGTTTTTAAGCACCTGCGCAATGGCCGGTGTAGTATGGCATAATACCGATAACTGATGTACCAGGGTTTTTTGCTGAAGCTGGTAATACTGTAGCAGTAAATTCTCACACGACGAGACAAGGTCATTAAATATATTGTAAAGAGCTGACTGCGTAGCCGAAGATAAAAAAGTATTTAACGCTGCGACAGTAATTGATGTTGGTTGAGTCTGAACAGTTGGCAGTGATTGAATAATAGCCAGATTTAATGCGTTAACCATTGCCTGCTGTAAAATCAGACACATTTGAGTTTCGCCTATATCTTCAGAAACTACCATTCCATCTATAATCACGGACGGAATTAGTCCAATGTAGATATTGGAAATAAAAAAATCTTTTACATCCTTAGTATCGAAAGAAAAGCTCTCAGGATTAAAAGTGGTTGGGAAGTCGGGCGCTAAGCAAAGTGCAGCAACAAATTGCATGGCCTGCTTGTCAAGCGCCTGGGCAAACAGGTTTTGCGTTAATGCTATTTTGCCGGTTGCAGCCTGTAGGTCACTTATAAAATTGCCTACTGTGCTTATTCCAGCTATTTTATTCTGAATACGCGGGGTAGCGCTTTCCCCCAGGGTAATCAACTGCAGGGTACCCAAACTAAAGGGGGAGGCGGCAAGCCAGGAAAAGAAATTTTGTAATTGAGCAATGGCAAAAATTGCGCTGCCATAAATTGCCCCGGTGGAGGTGAGCAAGTTAGTGAGTGAAGCGTTTATATAAACATATTGATTTACATTTTGTTGAGTAATTGTGGTAATGGCGGTTCCCGATCCAATACTGATGCTGCTGAAACTGCCATCGGGGTTTAGTTCGAGCACCACTGTTTCCGAGGTACCACTTGTTGAAAATACCGTAAAAGTGTACCCAAGTCCGGCGCTGGGGGCATTAGGCGTTATGACGGTTATTTGTGTCGGCGCCAAATCCTGCGCACCTGAAGGATCTGTGATGGTCAACATGCTCCACAACGGGTACGCATTCAACTGCAGGCTGTTCATCAGGCCAATATCCTGGCTGAGGATATCAGCCGCAATGAGTGCATTGCTAATGGTTTGCCCGGTAAACTGCGGCAGCAAACTCATCCGGTACAGGGTGGATAGGTTTGCCGGGGTCAGGCAGATGGTATTGCAGTATGCGGTAGTGATGCTGGTTGGAAAAGAATTCTGCACCTGGGTCCAGGTGATCCCTTTATCCACAGATATCCAATACCCATTGCTGTTTGTACCCACGTAAACGGCGCTGTTGAAATATTCGATACAGCTTATATCGACAGTTTGGAAAACTGCATTGGTGCTTACAAGATTCCAGGTATTTCCACCATCAGTGGAAGTCCAAAGCCCATTAGATGTTCCTGCAAAAAGAGTATTAGCAATTTCAAAAAAACAATTTATAGCTAATGTTAATAGGTTTGAATTGTTTGGTTGTATCCACGTAGTACCCTCATCACTGGAAAACCAAAGTCCGTTATCTGCCCCAATATAAGCGACATTGGCAGTTTTATAGATACAATTAATTGTCTGATCTGCCGTAAATGGTGAATTAGCTATTATCCACGTATTGCCCCCATCTGTGGAAGTCCAAAGTCCTTGATTATCAGTCCCAACATAAACAGTATTGGCAATTTCACAAATACGATTAATGGTTGCAACTGGAAGAAAGACATTATTGTTTTGGATATTTACCCATGTATCCTCACCTTTTAATAACTTATAAACCCCAGAGGGTCCATTAAATACATTATTGGAAGTTCCAATATAAACAGTATTGGCAGTTTCATAAACCTGCTCAATTCGTAATGTTGATAGTTCTGAATTGCTTGGTTGTATCCACGTAGTGCCCTCATCAGTGGAAATCCAAAGCCCATTATCTGTTCCTGCATACAAATTATCGTTAACAAACTGTATAAAATTTACATTGCTATTTGCCAGCGTTGAATTGTCAATGGACTGCCATGTATTGCCCTCGTCGGCAGATGTCAAGATACCTCTACTTGTACAAGCATAAATTGTAGTATTAAAGTTTTGGATTGCATTTACGTTTAACCCATATAATTTATTAAACGTTACGCCACCATTGAAACAAGTATAAACTCCACCATATTCGATACCCACATAAAGCGCATTGCCAATGTATTGAATGCAGTTTACACATGCTGCTGTTGGAATACTGCTTACCTGGTTCCAGGTGTTTCCATTGTCAGCAGATGTCCAAAGTACAGTAGTATCAGTTTGTACATAAATGGCATTGCAGATATTTTGAATGGAGTTTACATTTGCCGTTGTTGAGATGCTGGTTACTTGATTCCAGGTATTGCCCTGATCGACAGATGTCCAAAGTCCGTTGCTACCAGTACCAACATAAATGGTGTTTCCGAAGTTTTCAATATATAATATTACGGAACTGTCAGCCCCGGTACATCCATTAACTTTCACCGGTTTCCAGGTATTTCCACCATCGGGGGAAGTCCATAGCCCTTTACTATTTCCTCCATCTTGTATTTGTGTTCCAGCAAACAAATTTCCATTAACAAATAGCAAACAGCTAATATTGAAACCAGTAAAAGGTGTCTTTGAATTTAAATCGGTCAACTGTGTCCAGGTTGTTCCCGCATCGTTACTTGTGAAAAGCCCCCTATATGTACACGCATAAATTGTATTGTTTGCGTTTTGAATGGAATGCACACTTGCAGGTGATGAAGAGGTGTGCAATAAACCGCCATTGTTAAGAATATAAATATTATTGTCCCAGGTGCCCACATATAAATTGTCGCCAACGGATAGCAAACACAGTACGTTGGCAGATGGTGAGATTTCGTTTACCTGAATCGGGGTTTTGTCGCCGTCTTTGAGTGTCCACAAACCATTGCAATTACTACTGCCAAACAAATTACCAGTTCCAACATACAGGATATTGTTCAGGCTGTTGTTAGTATATTGGATACAGGTAATAGTGCAATCCGTCGGAAATGAATTATTGGTTATCTGGGTCCAGGTACTTCCTCCATCGGTTGATGTCCACAATCCATTGGCAGTAGTACCAACATAAACTGCCATGTCCGTTTCACAAATACAGCTAATTTTTGCTGCTGCAAGTGTAGTATTGGCAACTACCGCCCAGGTATTCCCGCCATCTACTGATATATAAAGTCCACTAGTAGTTCCAATAAAATTTAGAACGGGCAGTAGGTTGGCGATGGTCAGCAGGTCGTTTTTGCTTATTTGCAGGGCAGCGGCCAGGGCATCCTGTATTTGCCCCTGCTGGTAGGATACTGTTTGTGATGCACTCAACAGGGGATAGCTGCCCCATTGCAGCCAATCAGGATCGTTCGGGTTATTGGGATTAGCTGGGTTATTAAACAGTTGATCGTAAAAAGATAACCCGTTTGCTGTTCCATACCATTTGAATTGCCCCAGTGCCGCACAGCATTGGTTTACAGTAAGCCCGGTTGTGTGCATTTGTTCCTGAATCCAGGCCAGGTAAGGGAGGGCGGCATCGTTAATCATGGGTACGCCACTATTTACCAATACGCCAATGGTGTTCAAGGCCCAATCCAGGTCGGCAAACGACCAGCCAATGGCCTGTGCCAGGCGTACAAACCGCATGATCAAATCGAGGTTGGTGGTGCTTAAATTTACAAGCTGCCCCCCGGCAATAATGATTGGGGTACTGGTATTTTCTTGATTAATGAAAAATTGGCCCTGCAGACCGTTATCAATTTCGGGCTGGCTCAAATCCTGGTACACCAGCTCACGTATTTGTGCCTGGCTCAGACCGGTTTGTTGAGAAAATGCATCCAGCGGTGCCAGGTTAGTCAAAACGATTTGGTCGGTAGTGCTTGACGAATAGCCATAGTATAAATATAAGTTTCCAGCAGCAACAGTCGTTGTGAATTGGCTCCACTGCTCTTGTGAAAGTCCCAGGGTTTCCAATTGAATGGATGGCAAAACAACCGGGTTGCCTGCGTATTCCGGAATCAGTTTTTTCCAGATATCCTGCAGCGTAGTATTGTTCTGTGCAAGATATTGGCGTGTTTGTTGCAGGCCCGCATCATAAGGCAGGTTAAATGGATAGGTAGCCGCTGAAAGTGAACTGTCAGAGCTTGAAATTGGAACGGTAAGACTGGCTAAATAGTTTTGGACTACTTCATTTACAATGCTGAGCTTGGATACTTCATTCTCTGTATTTACCTGGTTAAGCACCAGGCTATTAAAAAGATCGGGCCTGCGGCTTTGCAATGAAACAGCCCCCTCCCCAAGGGTAATATTATTCTGCACCAATTGCATCAACTGCACAAAATAGGCAGCCGGCGATAGCACAGAACGGTCGGGTGGCACGGTATAATAACCGGTTGCACCGAAAAGGTTTTGATAAGTTGGTAATGGGTTGCTCATGATTAGGTTGGTTATTCGTAATTGAAAATCAAATGTTATCAACTGTCGAAGTCTTTAAATAGCTGTAAAGCGGGCATTGTTGGCTATTGGAAAAGGCTTCCCGTCAGCGCGGGAGCAGTTTTCGAATATCCGCCTTTTGTCATCTCCGCTTTTACGATACCGGCTCCGGAAACAAATACAACCCTGAGACACGTAAAAGACAATGACATGGGTGAGAAAAGTTTGCAGATCATCTATACCTGAAACCTGAATCTCAGCTCAAAGCTCTCACTAGTCTGTTATTTAAACAGTTTGTAGAACCAGTTGCATGTACGGCAACTCAAACCTTTTCAAGTATATGGAAATGTAAGAAGAACCTGAATTATTAGTAGTTTGGATTGGGGTAATTTAAATTACTGAACTTTTCTATACTGAACGAAAAAATATGTAACAAAAAATAAAATAATTACCAATGAGGCTGCATGCGCGTCCGTTTTTACTGTATGATAAGTAAAATACTTATACGTTTCGTTTATGTTTATTTTTTTTATAAGTGCTTACACCTACTACTTTAAATTACATTTCATTTTTTTCCTTATAAAGTAATGCGGCCCTGATGCAGGCCGGATGACTGTGTTGTTATTTTGTTTTCAAGAATGCTGTACCCGGTGTAACAAAAGTCGATGATATGACGGTTGGGATGGTGAAGTGTTTTTTAGCTGGCGGTAAAACTGCATTCAGAAGTTGGGATGGGCAGATTGAACAGCTGGAGTACAAAAGCATAAAAGACCGTTATGAGCAGGTTAGCCAGAAACTGGTGGAACAAAAGACCGAATCGGCGCTTATGGAATCGAACCCGTACGAGTATCTGGACTTCGCCATGCAGTTGTTACAGCACCTGCCCAAATATTATGAATCGGCAAATGTGGAAATAAAGCGGCAACTGGTGGGTTCGATTTTCTCCGAAAAACTTGTTTTTGACAAAAATGCGTATCGAACCCCAAAACGGGTTGAAGCGTTTTCGCTGATATGTAATACTGCAAAGGATTTGCGTGCAGCGGAAACAAAAATGGGGAAGTCTCAAAAGTAAAATGAAGGCTTTGAGAATCGCTTTTACGAATACTTTCTCCATCACCTTACCGAATAAAAAGAGGCTGTCTTGTACTTTTGAGACAGCCTCATTCCGATGTCGTGCCCAGAACTGGATTATTTTCAAAGATCCAATACGTTTTACGGGGGGCTTACCTAAATGGCCCCGCTCTCCTTCGTCGGGCTCCGGTCTTTTTATTTGTTCACTTTTGCTAACAAGTTTGCAACGCTCACAAATAAAAAGCCCCGGTATTAACCGGGGCCTTTGTGCCCAGAACTGGATTCGAACCAGCACACCTCGCGGCGCTGCCACCTGAAGACAGTGCGTCTACCAATTTCGCCATCTGGGCATTTGGTAAAGCGGGTTGCAAATGTAAGGCATCCCGGCTAATCAATAAAATTTTTATGCCGTTAATAAACTACATCCCCGCATATCACTGCCATCTATACGACCCAATACTTCAAAACTTCCATCGGCCTGGAGACGGCCTGCATCGTCCGTGGCAATAAAGGCACAGGAATATACATTGGCCAGGTCGATCACATTCAATATACCCGAACCCGATGGTCTTACACAAAATGGATCCTCTTCATCCCGCACACGCACTTTCATCCAGGGCGGACAGCGGTACACACCCCCACCCCGCGAATAGGCCTGCGATAATAATTCTGTCATACCATACTCTGAATGGATGGCCTCCACGCCCAGCCCTGCGCACAATTGTTCATGCACTTCCTCCCGGATCATCTCCCGGCGGCGGCCCTTCATGCCCCCTGTATCCATTACAATGGTATGCCGCAATCGCATTGGCATTTTCTCCACCAGGTCCAGCAGGGCATACGTAACCCCCAGCAGCAGGTTCTTCTCCCCTTTATGCCCGGGCAGATCCAGTATTTGCTCCTGCATCTGCAGCCAGCCGGTCATTTCTTCAATATTATGCAGGTAAAAACGGCTATGCCCCTGTTCGCTGGCCTTCATCAGCCTGTCTGCCATATATACCAGCGAAGACCCGGTGCGTTCCAGATAAGAAGGCAATAGCCCGAATATGGTATAACGTTGCACGGGACCGTAAAACAATTCAAAACAACGGCTAAAACTTTCTTCGTACAACGATAGGTCTTTTACATAATGCCGGCTGGGCGTGATACCCGTAGTGCCACTGCTTTCAAAAATGATAGCCGGTTCAAATTCCGTGGTCTTTACCTGGTGCGTCTTAAAAAAACGAATGGGCAAATAGGGTATTTTTTCCAGGGTATCCACTTTTGCGGGTGAAATATCAATGGCCTCACAATAGGCCCGGTACACCGGGTTTTGCGCATGCTGCCAGCGAAAGATACGCAGGGCTTCCTGCGTAAATGTCTGCTCCGTAACTCCAAAAATTTTATGAACCTCTTGCATATTCCCTGGTCGTTTGTGTTGGCAAATACAGTAAATTTGTTAGAACTCAAATACCTGCCATGAAGTATGGATCAATGACGGCCGCCTCTTTTTCTATTTTCGCTGTTGCCTGCGCCATTAGTGCCAGCATTCTTGTTGCTTGCAACAAAGATAAGTTTACCTCCATTCCCCAGATCGATATCAAATCCATTACCCCCACAACAGTAGCAAGCGGTGATGTGATCGACATCAAAGGTAAATACACCGACGATGAAGGCGATGTGGATTCCGTTCTGATCGTGTACAAATGGTATAATGGCGCGGCAATCGTTCGGAACGACACTTTCCGCTACTCCCTCAGCGCATTGGGTGTACCTCAGAAAACACGCCAGGCCGATATTACCATCTCTTTTGAATATAATACCAACAATAACCCCGACCTCGTCACCCTGTCCGGTACTTCCCGCGATACCACCGCCAGCTTTGGCATTGTTTTAAAGGATAAAGAAAAGAACCGGAGCGATTATAAAGAAGCAGAAAAGATTCGTTTGAAAAGACCCTGATGCATTTTAGTGGCCTCCATGCATTCACCCGGTTTATTGTTTATTCCAATTTGTTTATTGGCGGCTGTGCCACGGCACTCGCGGCAGAAACCTTTTACCTGCTGCAATTACCCCCTTCGCTGAACTGGTACCTGCTCCTGCTTTTTTGCTGCACCATTTTTGTTTACAGCCTGCATTATTATGTAAAAGCAAAAAAAGACAAACAGGATAGCCGGCTCGATTGGTGCCGGCAGCATCCGTACCTCCTGTTATACACGATTATCGGCAGTGCCCTGCTGGTCGCGGGAGGGGTATTGTTTCATTTCGATGCAATCTTTCTTATCAATGGGCGGCTCAATGTCCATAATCTTACCTGGTTTATTGTAATACCCTTGTTAGCCCTGGCCTATTCACATCCGCTCTTTCCGGGACATACTAAATCATTGCGCCATATTGGTTGGCTTAAAATGATTTCCCTCAGTTTTATATGGAGCTTTACCACCACCCTGTTGCCGGTATGGATGCTGGCCACCCGCGACACGCCGCCGCTTTATCCCATGCTGGTTGTATTCCTTCATCGCTTTTTCTTTATCGCATCCCTGAGTGTACTGTTTAATATTAATGATTACGAAGAAGACAAAGCCGATGGAGTTCGTACCATAGCCGTGGCATGGGGCCCGGAATCAACTTTGCAAAAAGGGAAATGGCTGTCGCTGGTATTGGGTATGCTTACGACGGCCTGGTTGCTATACACGTTTCAGTTGATCAGTCCTTTATTCCTGCTGGCCACAGGTATCCCCCTCCTGTTATTATTTGGCGCATGGCACTATTTCCGCAAGTCGGAGGAGGAGGCGTTTTTTGTATTGCGGTACGACGGATTGATGATAGTTAAGGCCCTCCTGCTTATCTTCGCTTTACTAATCCAGCATAAATAAATTATAAGTATGGCAAAATCTGCAAAAGCACCGGCTAAGAAAAACAGCGGCAGTAAAAAATCACTGCTCAATGCTGATTCGCATGTTTTTTTAAGGAATTATATCAACAATGCATCCCCGGTGGGTTTCGAAACATGGGGACAAAAACTCTGGCTCGAATACCTGAAACCCTATGTGGATACGCACTATGTGGATCCCTATGGTACTGCGGTTGGAGTGATCAATCCCGATCATCCGTTTAAAGTAGTGATCGAAGCGCATGCCGATGAAATAAGCTGGTTTGTAAATTATGTTACTCCCGAAGGATTGATCTATCTCAAGCGCAATGGTGGAGTGGATCATCAAACGGCGCCCGCTTCCCGCGTACTCATTCATGGTAAAAAAGGGCCTGTAAAAGCAGTATTCGGATGGCCCGCTATACATACCCGTATTGGCAATGCGGATCAGAAAGAACCCACTCCGCGTACTGATAATCTCTGGCTCGATTGTGGTGCCCGCAACCGCAAAGAAGTAGAAGAACTCGGCGTGCATATCGGTGCGGTGGTAACCTACCAGGACGGTTTTGATGAACTGGCCAATGGCAATTATATCGGTCGTGCTTTTGACAACCGTATCGGTGGCTTCATGATCGCTGAAGTAGCCCGCCTATTAAAAGAAAATAAAAAGAAACTGCCCTTTGGCTTATACGTGGTGAATGCAGTGCAGGAAGAGATCGGTCTTCGCGGTGCAGAAATGATCGCACGCCGCATCAAACCGAATATCGCCGTAGTGACCGATGTTACGCATGATACCACCACCCCCATGATCAGCAAGAATATCGAAGGGGATGTAAGCACCGGCAAAGGTCCCTCACTCTCCTATGCCCCCGCTGTACATAATAAACTGCTGGCGATCGTGGAGAAAGTAGCGGCTGATAAAAAGATACCGGTGCAATGGCGGGCCCTCAGCCGCAGTACAGGAACCGATACCGATTCCTTTGCATACAGCAATGACGGTTGCCCTTCGGTACTGATCTCCATCCCACTCCGGTACATGCATACCACCGTGGAAATGCTGCACCGCGATGATATTGATGATACCATCCGGCTGATGTATGAAACATTGCTCACGCTTTCTCCTGGTGTAAACCTTAGTTATCTCTGATGCACATACTGCTCTATATAGACCCCGGCAGCGGCAGTTATCTGGTACAGATCATTGCCGCCGCTGCATTGGGCGTAGCCTTTTTCTTCCGCAACATTAAGAACTATATCAAAGCCCTCTTTACCCGTTCTGATAAAAAACCTAAAGACAATCCTCCTGTATAATGCCCAGCGATTCTGTCATCCCTTCCTCCTTCCGTGACCCATCGGGTTTTGTTTTTACTCACGAAGGCATAGTGTACAGGCAGGTGAATCTATCTTACAAAGCCGAATATGACCGGCTGATGGAAAGCGGATGTTATTCCAGTCTGGTGCAAAAAGGATGGCTGCTGCCGCATGAAGAGCTCAACAACTCCATTTCGCATACGCATGAGGGTTATATCACGCTCCGGCCCGAACAACTCCCCTTCATTTCGTTTCCGTATGAATGGAGTTTCGACATGCTGAAAGATGCAGCGCTGCTTACACTTTCTATACAAAAAGAATGTATTCATCACGGGATGGTGCTGAAAGATGCCACCCCGTATAATATACAATGGCATAAAGGGAAACCCGTTTTTATTGACAGTCTTTCCTTTGCCACATATGATGAAGCGGAACCCTGGGTGGCCTATCGCCAGTTTTGCGAAAGCTTTGCGGCCCCCTTACTACTGATGCATCACAAAAAATATCCCCTGCATCCGTTGTTTCTCGCCTGGCCGGATGGTATTCCATTGCCGCTTACACGTTCGCTGTTGCCCTTTAAAACACGATTCTCCCTCCACACCTACCTGCATATTCATTTACATGCAAAAATGAGCGGAGGAAATAAGCCTGCATCCGGTAACAAGACCGCCCGTTTCAGCAAGCAAAAAATGCTGAACCTGATCAGTAGTCTAGAAACTATGATCGCTAAACTGCAACTGGCTCCGCAAAAAAGCACCTGGTCGGGTTATTATGATGAAGCGGCTCAGCGGGATGATTATCTGCCTGCAAAAAAAGCATTGGTGCAGGATTGGATCAGCAAACTGACCTCCATCCACACTGCCATCGATCTGGGTGCCAATGATGGTGCCTTCTCGCGATTATTGGCTTCGCAACAAATCTTTACTATTGCCGCCGATTTCGATCCCTTTTGTATCAATCACCTGTATCAGGCAATCAAAACTGAAAAGCTATCCGGCATTCATCCGCTGGTAATGGATCTTTCCAACCCCAGTCCGGCAATAGGGCCTTACAAGGGCGAACGGGATTCATTCATCCAACGCACACATACTGACCTCGGTCTTGCATTGGCGCTCATTCATCACCTGGCCATTGGAAAGAATATACCCTTCCATAAAATAGCTGCGCTGATGGCAGCCGCTTGCCATACACTTATCATTGAATTCGTACCCAAGGCCGATGAGAAAGTAAAACTGATGCTGCAGGGTCGTGAAGATATATTCACCGACTATCACGAAGCTGCTTTTGAAAATGCCTTCAGCGCATATTTTACCATCGTGGAAAAAGCACCGGTGGCTCAATCGGGCCGTACCCTTTACCTGATGCAAAAAAATGCGGACTAAATTCCTCCATATCATAAAGACGACACCCGTTTTTCTGTACCTGCTACCTGTATTTTTTGTGTTGCACGGATGTGTGGAGCACTATGATCATGTACCATTCAAAGATGCCGCCTTACTAACGGGCATGTATATAGGTTTTTCGTTGCTCTTTGCCGGGTTGGCCTGGCTGGTATGCCGCAACTTTACACGGGCCAATCTTTTTGCCCTGCTCATCATGGCTTTTCATTTCTTCTTTGGAAGTATATACGATTTTGCAAAAAAAATAGCAGGCGATTCGTTCATCACCAAATACTCATTCATTCTTCCGTTTGCCTTATTGTTTTTTATCGCAGCTTTTATCTGGATCAAAAAAAGGAAGTCCGGTTTTTCCACCACCCGGTATTACCTGAATGTATTATTGCTCCTCCTGATTTTAGCCGACACGGTACTGCTTACCAATAAAATGATGAAACGCTCCGGCCCCGTTGCCAGCTTACCCAGCGGATTCACCGCCTGCGATACCTGCAACAAACCCGATATCTATTTCATACTGGCCGATGAATATGCCGGTAATACCGAACTGAAAGAACAGTTTGGCTTCGACAACCAGGCCTTTCCCGATTCGCTATCCGTTCGTGGTTTTCAGGTAGCGAAAGAAAGCCATAGTAACTATAATTATACGCCCTTTTCCATGGCCTCCATTTTGAATATGGATTATTTGAAACTGGAAGCCACGAACCGTAACATGTCAGACCTTTCGTATTGCTATTCGGCCATTGAAAACAATACGCTCCTGCGTTTCCTGCAATATCACCAGTACCAGTTTTACAACTATTCCATCTTCGATTTTGAAGGACAACCCGGAAGAAGGCTCGAACGATTTCTGCCGGTGAAGACCCGGCTCATTACCGCACAAACTTTTCTCAGTCGTGCAGAAAACAGCATTCTGTTCAATATCGTGACCCGCTTCCGCTCCAAAGCCGCGTTGCGCAAACTCACGTATGCCTATAAAGAAAACAATGAACGAATACTTGAACTTACGCGGGAAAAAGCCACACAATCATCCAACGCGCCAAGGTTCATTTACGCCCATCTTGAATTGCCACATTATCCTTATTATTATGATAAAGACGGTAACGAACAACCTTTTGAAAAACTAACCGAAGGCAATCAGGTGAATAAAGCTGCATATATCGGGTACCTGCAATATTCGAATTCGATCTTACTTCAACTCATTGATCATATACGTCGCTCTTCCGCCCGCCCGCCCATTATCGTGCTCATGGGAGATCATGGCTTCCGGCATTTTACCCAACCAGTAGAAAAGAAATACTACTTTAATAATCTCTCCGCTGTATTGCTCCCTCCGGGAAATAGTTCACGATTACCCGACACCCTCACCAGTGTAAATCTGTTTCGTTCCCTTCTTAATGTACAGTTTCATCAATCGCTGCCGATGCTTCGGGATTCGATGGTGTATCTGAAGGATTGAGTTGTTTGTTTTAGGTTGTAGGTTTTAAATTGTAGGTTTTAAGTTGTAGGTTGTAGGTTGTCACTAGCGTTGCGTTGTTTTATTTATTAGTTCTTTGAAATCCTTGTCTGTACTGTGTTTGAGCGAAAATACAATTGGAAACGATTTGAATTTAATTTGCTTAAGAATTTGTATAATGTCCTGATAATCATTTATTATGAA
>JAPLEH010000063.1 GCA_026391455.1 Bacteroidota bacterium | reverse complement strand
ATGTATTGCTGGAAGAGATGCCCCTGAATCTGAGTGATAAAGTGGATGAGCGCAGATTGCTGGAACTATATACTTCCCGGGATCGCACAACAGAGAAAGAACAGTATACACCACCTAATAGTGAAACAGAAATTATACTGGAAAGGATTATCCGGCAATTGCTGAATCTGGAGCGGGTGAGTACCCACGACGATTTCTTTAAACTGGGAGGGCACTCCCTGCTGATGATAAAAGCGGTATCCATGATCCGTAAGGAACTTTCGCTGAATTTGCCAATTAGTGCACTATTTGAACACCGTACTGTGGCATCGCTGAGCCGTTATATTGAAGTAATTACAATGGCCGCAAAAAAGCAGGGGGAAGACACCATTGAAATAGACTTTTAAACTTAAAAATTTATACGCATGACAATTCAAAGAGTACAAAATCTGAATGAAGAACAATTTGTCAACGATTTTCTGCTACCAAAGAAACCAGTTATTGTTACTGATGCAATGAAAGGATGGGACCTTGAAAAATTCCAGCCGGCAGGGCTCCGTGAACAATTTGGTAATTATGAAGTGCAGATTTACGACGACCTGTTCGACCTACAGACCATCGATACCCTGGAGTATTACCTGGATGAAAATTTCGGAAAGAAAGCGGAAGGCCATGATAAGGTGAATTATATCAGATGGTATACCAAACTGAAAGATGTGGATTTTTATTGGGCCGATGAGGTTTTTGATATTCTTCGTTCATCATGGAGCCAGCCATCTTTTCTCCCTTGCGATTCGCTGGTTATTCCCTTTCAGCCCGAAGGCCAAAAAGGACCAATCAATACCACCAGGTATCCCTATAAAGGGTTGTTTATTTCAGGCAAAGGAGCCCGCACAAGATTACATAGAGATCCGTTTAACAGTAACGCAGTATTGTTCCAGTTTTACGGACAGAAAAAAATGTGCCTCTACGAACCCTCTCAGGAAACATATGTAATGAATGGAGGTGAATTTGTAGACATCGAAAATCCTGATTTAAGCAAATTCAGTGATTTTAATAAAGCCAAATGCAACTATGAAGATGTGCTGATGCCAGGAGAAATGGTGCTTTTTCCCGGTGGATGGTTTCATGATGTGCGTTGTATATCCGACAGTATTTCTATTACCTGGAATTTCGTCCATAAAGTCGGGTTGCCCGGTTTTTATTCCTTTATTGAAAAGTATCCTAATGACAGTCAGATGGAAATTGTACGCTATTTTCTGAAAAATAAGATCAGTGCAGATGCAGATGTGCAGGAAATAATATCATTTCTGAAGTCTTCTTTCCCGGAATAAGCAGGTTTTAAAAGGTCAGGTAAATTATAGTATGAATAAACAAGCTGGTATCATTGAATTGCTCAGCCGGGCAGCAGCCTCCGGTATATTTGTTTCTTTTGAAGAAGGTCACCTGCGTATGCGTATGAACCAGGGTCTGGTTGCTGATCAGTTACTCATTAGTGAACTCCGTAGCCGTAAAGAAGATATAACCACCTTCTTTTTGCAGGAAGAAATCACAATGAAAGAACTGAGAGAGGCGCCGCCACCTGTAATGGCCTCATCCCGTGACAACAGAAAGTTATTTCCATTGTCATTTGCACAAGAGCGTCTCTGGTTTATTGATAAATTGGTCAACAGCACCAATTATCATATTTCCAACGTGCTCCGTATAGAAGGGAATCTTGACAAAGACCTGCTTTCCAACTCCTTCACCCGAATTATTGAACGGCATGAGATTTTGCGCACCGTGTATATTGATGTGGAGGGCAACCCGTTCCAGACAATCAGGCAGGCAAAAGACTGGAGAATGGAGTGTCTGACGGATGACCATCAAACTCCGTATATTCAGACAATTATTGAAAAAACAATCAGTTCACCATTTGATCTTAAAAAGGATTTTCCTGTAAGAGCAAAACTGATCCGGTACAATCAACATGAATGGATACTGATAATTGTCATCCATCATATTGCATCTGATGGCCTTTCCATGAATATTTTTCAGGCTGAACTCGTTGAAATATACAGGGCCCTCGCTAAGAACGAAGAACCTGCGCTTCCAACACTTTCCATACAGTATATCGACTATGCCTTATGGCAGAATGAATACCTGTCTGGCGATAGAATCAACCGGAAGATCGATCATTGGGAAAAAATCCTCACCGGATTGCAGATGCTTGATCTGCCAACAGACTTTGAGCGTCCCGCTTTAATGAGTTTCCGCGGGCATACCCGTAATTACTTTATCGGACCGGAACTGGCAAAGCCCCTTTCCTTACTTTCCCAGGAACATGGGCTCACACTTTTTATGACCCTGCTTGCCGCATTTAATTTGCTTCTTCATAAATATACCGGACAAACAGATATATGTGTCGGCACACCTGTTGCTAACCGGGGGCAAAATGAATCCGAGCCACTCATAGGTTTGTTTGTAAATACCATTCCGTTGAGAAATAAACTGGATTGCGGATGGTCATTTCGTCAATTACTCAGCAAGGTTAAACAAAATGTTTTAATGGCATTTGCCAATCAGGATGTTCCTTTTGAGAAGATGGTGGATCGTATCATCACTGGCAGAGACCTGAGTCGCAGCCCCCTCTTTCAGGTATTCTTTGTTTTGCAACCTCAGGCAGAGGAAGTTGCCGGAGAAGCCGGAGATATCGTGCTTCATACACTAGAAAATGAAAATCATACCTGCAAATTTGATCTCTCATTTCACTTTCAGGAAACCACTTCTGGAATAGGATTAAGTGTGGAATACGCCACAGATTTATTTACACAGGCAACGATAGACCGTATGGTTGCCAATTTCCGGCAGTTACTCATATCGGTAACCCGCAACCCCGATATATCGGTAACAGATACGGATATTATTTCCATTTCAGAAAAGCAACTTTTGTTAAGCGGCAATAAAGTAGCAGATCATTTACCAGCATATCAAACAAATATGATAGATCTGTTCAGAGAGCAGGCGCAATTGCTTCCCGATAATCCTGCTGTATTATTCGGGGAAAATCAGCTTTCCTATACGCAGCTGGACGATCTCTCAGATAAATTGTCCTGCTACCTTCAACAAAAGTATAAAATTGTAAAAGGTGACCTCGTAGGCGTGGAGTTGCCACGTACTGAACATCTTATCATGGTATTACTGGGAGTGTTGAAGAGTGGGGCCGCCTATGTGCCTGTGGATTCAGCCTATCCCCCGGAAAGAAAAGAATATATACGAAATGACTCGGCATGCTTACTGACCATTGACCAGGCTGTTCTCGACGATTTCATCAGAATTTCCGGTCAATTGCCATCCATAGATGATCACGTGAAAATTCAGCCGGAAGATGTCGCATATATTATCTACACTTCTGGCTCTACCGGGTTGCCAAAAGGTGTGGTGATCCAACATAAAGCTGTGTATGCCTTTTTACAGTGGTGTAGAAAAGAGTTTGCCTCATCTCCTTATGACCTTGTTCTTGCTGTTACCTCCGTTTGTTTCGACCTTTCCGTATTTGAAATTTTTCACAGTCTTTGTAACGGTAAAACAGTCCGCGTCCTGGAGAATGCACTGGCCGCACCACCATACCTGAACGGGCAAACAAAAATACTGCTGAATACAGTGCCATCAGTATTAGGAAACTTTCTGGAAAACAAAATAAATCTCGACGCAGTTACTGTCCTCAACCTCGCAGGAGAACCAATTCCTGCCGAATACTTAGCCGGTATCAACTTCCGGAATACAGAGGTCAGAAATCTATATGGTCCTTCAGAAGATACCACTTACAGCACTATGTTCCGGATCAGAGGTGTAGGCCCTATACTGATTGGTCAACCAATTGACAACACCTATGTTTACCTGCTCAATGAACATAATGCCCTGCAGCCCTATGGAGCGCGGGGAGAAATTTGCATAGGCGGACATGGTCTTGCAAAAGGATATCTCTGTAAGGAAAAACTCACCAGTGAAAAATTCATTGAAGATCCGTACAAGCCAGGTGCAAGAATTTACTGTACCGGAGATATCGGCAAGTGGACTGCAGGTGGAGAACTCGAGTTTCTTGGACGTAAAGACAGACAGGTAAAAATAAGGGGATTTAGAATTGAACCGGGTGAAATAGAATTATGTCTTTCAAGGCATCCTGCGATCCGCAGCGCAGTCGTAAAAGAATTTACTACTGCTGCACAGATAAAGGAAATGGTGGCTTATACAGTGAAGGAGCAAGGTGCTGAGCTATCTTCTCAGGATTTAAGGGAATTCGTAATGGCCCGCCTTCCGGCATTTATGTGCCCCTCACGTTTTGTGGAATTGGATCAGTTACCCCTGACCCTGAATGGAAAAGTGGACTGGAACCGGCTACCAGAGCCGGACCATCTTCCTATAACCACTGCGGTAACATACCAACATCCACAAACAGAAACTGAACATCGCCTGGCGGCTATATGGGAAGAATTACTTGGAAGGATGGAGGTGGGCATACACGATAATTTTTTTGAGTCAGGTGGTCATTCATTGCTTGCAACAAGAATGATGGCAAAGATCAGGAACAGTATGGGCGTTGAAGTGCCATTATCCCTATTATTTAAGGCGCCGACTATCAGTAAGCTGGCTGCATACCTCGATTCCGGCCATAAAAGTAAGGAGGACTCGCCACTGATCACCATACAGGAAAAGGGCTCACGTATTCCGGTATTCTGTACACCACCTGCAGGCGGGCATGCCCTGATTTATTACGAACTCGCAAAAGCACTGGGTGATGATCAACCAGTTTATGCATTTCAGGCCAAAGGACTTGACATGGTCTCTGAACCGCTGAAAACAGTTCAGGAAATGGCAGACTGGTATATCCACGCATTAATAGAAAAACAGGCAGAGGGCCCTTATATTTTGTTCGGGTATTCTTTCGGTGGAAAAGTGGCCTATGAAATGGCCAGACAATTGCAGTTACGGAATAAAGAAGTCAGACTGATTGTATTATTTGATGCTGAGGCGCCGGATAAATCCGTGAAAGACTACACAGCGGTGCTTCCATCAACCTATCTCGGGTGGCTGCTTTATTTTAAGGATGTATACAATGTTTCAAGGGCGGAAGGCAGAGCGGAAATGGAATTGACGGCTACTGAACTTTCAGGTCTTGGTAAAAATGAACAGCTTTCCCTGTTTCACCAAAAACTTACACTGTCAGAGCCTGATATTACAATGAACCAACTGAAAGCTTATACAGAAGTTTATATGACTAATTCAGTCATTTCCTATGTGCCGGATGAACCATTTCCGGATGTTCCGGTACTGTTATTCCGGGTTACGGAGGAGTTGACGGCGTTTTCAGAAGAGCAGATCAAAGCAAGAACTGAACTTCAGGAAGGGAAATCTCTGCAACATGATCTCGGATGGAGCGAGTTTAACAATGGGAAAACGGAGGTATATTTGGTGAGTTGTAACCATATTGATATGATGGAAACAAAAAATGTGCGTAAAATGGCTGAGATAATAAACGGTTTTCTGAATTGATTTATGCCGATCGTATGTACAGCGGGAAAAAAGCTGTATTGTGGGGCTGTAAGTGGGGCCACTTATTATCAAGGCAGTATTTACAATCAGTAAAAAAACGGAATATGACATGGCGTGAAAAAATGAAAATTGTCCGGATGAATGCAGAAATATTCGGATACTGGGCCACATTCAGGATGAGCCTTGTTTATCTGATCGGATCATGGCTGGGGAAACCGCCCAAAGATAAATTTGATAAAAATAACAGTGTCATCACTTCAGGAAATTTATCATTGGATGATATGGGGATCAAGGATCCGTATGCAATATTCTATGTACCCACACATGAACGTCTGATGCAGCATATTTTAAAAAACCTTGGTATAAACTGGAAGGATTATTTATTTGTGGACCTTGGGTCTGGTAAAGGAAGAGCACTCTTAATGGCAATGCAATATCCTTTCAAAAAAGTAATCGGAGTGGAGTTGTCAGCGGAATGCTGTAAAATTTCAAGGGCGAATGTGAATGTACATGCAACGAGTGGAAAGCAACGCTGCGGGGAAGTTGAAATATGCTGTATGAACGCATTGGACTTTTCAGTGCCACAGGGAGAAAATATTGTTTTTTATCTGTACAGACCCTTTATTGGTCCGGTTCTTGAGCAGGTTTTGAACAGGATATATTTATCTGCTGGCGGCAATCATTTTCTCATTGCACATACTTGTATAACTCCTGACGTAAGAAAATTATTAGAGGATGAAAGATACACACGAAAGGTCAGGGATTTTAACAGTATCAGTATTGAATACTCATGGAGTCTATTAGAGTGTAAATGAAATCATTGATGACAGCAGTTGAAATTGATAAGTAAGTGTATATAAGGATTTACACTTATTGTATAAAATATTTGTTCATGCTTTGAACTGTTTTCCAAAATAATGTTTTCAAAATCTTTAACTTGTAATAAAATACTTAATAGCTATGATAATCAATGCAGCATCGATGGAGTCGGAGGTAAGGTATTACAGCAGATTGTTCCCGGATATTTTTGCAAAAGGCACAGGTTCTTATCTGTATAACAAAGAAGGAAAAGCCTATCTCGATTTTTTTTGTGGTTCCGGTTCGCTGAATTATGGTCACAGCAATCCGATAATGAAGAATGCAGTGATTGAATACCTCATTTCCGATGGAATTATCAATTCACTCGACCAGATGACAGAAGCAAAGTACGCTTTCATGGAAGAGTTTTTCAATGTTATCCTCCGTCCGAGGAATTTTAATTATAAAATGCAGTTTTGCGGACCCACAGGTACAAACAGCGTGGAAGCCGCTATTAAACTATCCAGAAAGTATACTGGTCGTGAAAAGATAATGTTTTTTGAACATTCATTTCATGGTATGTCCTATGGCTCAATGTCTGTATCTGGCATGAAACGGAAAGCCCTTAAGCCTGAATATTATCTGAATACCGTTCAAATGCCGTATGCAGAGCATCCAGACAGTATTGATAGTATCCGGCGTCATTTGGCAAAATGCTCAACTGAAGATATTCCCGCTGCAGTAATTCTCGAAACGATTCAGGCTGAAGGCGGAATGAAGACAGCTACCCGCGAATGGATTGAATCGGTTTACCAGTTGGCCAAACAATATGAAATCCTGGTAATCCTTGACGATATACAAACCGGTTGCGGGCGAACTGGTACTTTCTTCAGTTTCGAAAATATGGATATAAAGCCAGATATCATATGTTTATCCAAATCCCTCTCGGGTTACGGTTTCCCGCTTTCAGTGAACCTGCTCAACCCTGATATTGATTGCTGGGAACCGGCAGAACACAATGGAACTTTCCGAGGAAACAACCTCGCTTTTGTTGCGGCCAGAAAGGTGCTCGGCTATTGGAAAGACGAAGGCTTAAGTTTAAATATTCGTATTTCCGCCTCCCTTATTGAGGAATATTTCAGGAACCATCCCTTGCTTCGCTCGCTCGAATTGCGGGGTCGTGGCGTCATGAGAGGTGTGGTCATGGAGTCAGAAGAAATCAATACCCGGGTTCAGCAATTGTTTTTCCAAAGGGGACTCCTTGCCGATACCTGTGGTTATGATAATAATGTATTCAAAATTATGCCTCCCCTCACTATCGAAAGAGCAGACCTTGAAAAAGGGTTACAGATCATTGGCACCTCCGTCAAACAATTGCTAACTGCTGAGGTAAGCTCTATTTAATAAAAAACTGCAGATGAAGAGAAGTATCCTTTGCGCATGGTGCCTTTTTGTTTCTTATCTGGCTCCTGGACAGCTTTCCACAACTTTTACACTCAATGGTGAAGTAGTGGATCACATTAAAAATAAAGTGGCTGCAGGAGATGCATTTCTTCTCAATCCTGCCGATTCTTCGGTTGTAAAATCCACATTTATCAACAATGGGAAATTCACACTTGCGACCATAGTAAAAGGGACGTATATCCTGAGAATAAGTTCGGTCGAGCGGATGCCTGTATTTCAATCAATTACGATGAACAGGGATACTGCAGTCACCATTGTATTGCCCGAAAAATCGATTACACTTAAAGAAGTCACGGTATCCGGTGCACAGCGCATCTTCACTATCAGGGATGGAAACATCAACATGGCTATTGAAAACACGATTCTTTCGGAAGTGCCAAGTACCATTGATCTGCTGGCTAAATTACCCGGAATCCAGGTATCCGGCGATCGTCAGACTATAAATGTTGTAGGGAAAAGTGATGCTTTGCTTTATATCGGTAATCAGCGAGCTTCCATTAATGATATCAACTCTCTCACAGTTAAAGATATTAAATCCATCGAAATCATCAATAACCCTTCTGCAAAATATGAAGCCGAAGGCAGGGTGGTTATCCTGATTACCAAAAAAGTAAGTAAGCGGGAGGGATACCGGGTGGATATTTCCCAGACATTTTCCTTTAAGCGGCGTTATAATAATTACGCACGGATCAATATGAGTTTTAAAAAGAAGAAAGTAGAATGGAAAGCAAATGCAGAATACAACCAGTTGAAGGTTTGGGAAAGCAACAGTTATGATTTCAATATAAACAACGGAGCTCTTAGGTCCGGTTACTCCATTCTTTCTGTGGAGAAAAGCCCCCAGATAACAATAGGAACAGGGTTTTTCTATCAGATAAATACAGAAGATTATTTTTCATTAACAGCTAACACAAGAAGAAATGTGACTACCTATCCGAATGTGGCCACTACAACTTTTTTTGATGGCAGTTCGAACACTGAAGTGGGTACTGTTACAGATAATAAAAAACGACGTTTTTATTCCAGTGCAACTGCCAACTACAGCAAACGGCTGCAAAAATCAAAAGCGCTCATTTTTGCCGGAGCGCAATATTCTGATTTTGTAGACAACCTTTATACAGACGTTTATAATGATTTTAATAATACCGGAAGTGTCTATGGACTTATCAGTGACCAGCAGTACCGTGTACACGCATTCTCCGGAAGGATGGATTACGAAAAAAGCCTCAAAGAAAATATAAAACTGGAATCGGGGCTGAGCTATGCCACAGCAAAAGCTAGAGCATTATCCTTGGTGGACGATTTGATTGCACCAGTCCGTACCAATTCAAAATATAATTATAAGGAGAATACATACGCGGCATTTGCACAGCTTTCAGGACATACACCCAAACTTGGCTATTCATTGGGTTTGCGGTTTGAGCAGAATAACGTGCAAGGTGGATTTGAGAATAAACCACTGCTCGTTACCAGAAATAATTCTTACCTTTTCCCAAGGTTATCCCTCGACATTACATTAGACAGCAATAAAAATCTTACTTTCAATTACGCACGGAGTATTAAACGTCCCAATTTTTCAAACCTCACCCAAATCTCCGTGTACCTGAATCCCTTTACTGTTTTTTCAAGAAATATTAATCTTCAACCTGCACTTATTGATGATATCTCAATCAATTTACGGGTTAAGGATAAATTCATTCGTTTGTTTTATTATTCACTCCGCAACACACCTTATTTAAGTACACAATACAACAGTTCTCAAAAACTGCTCACAATTATCGATAAGAACTATGAAAGGGAATATGGATTTAATCTGAATCTCACCGTCCCGGTCAGATACAAGACCTGGAACTCAACTAACGTATTAATCGGCAATATCGGTTATATCCGGGATGCTGATGCTATCCTTAATACATCGAAACCCAGCCTGTATGGATATTCCGGAAATCAGTTCAGCCTTAAGAATGATTATAAAATCCTCCTTTCAGCATGGTTTGTCACTAAAAGGTTTACAGGTTTGTACGAACGGGCCCCGCTGAGTGCAGTGGATATTGGCTTCTCTAAAACTTTCTTCAAAAGCCTCAATTGCACCCTTAATTTTAATGACATTTTCAGAACACTCAATTCAAGGCAGCAATTTATTAACGGGTCGGTTTTTACTGATGGCAGGTATTTTGAGGACATCCGGGAGATTTCTGTCAACATCAGGTATTTCTTTGGAGAATTCAGTAAGTCAGCTTACAGAAATAGGAATGTGGATGATAATGCAGACAGATACAGGTAATAGAATACTGGTTGAAATAGGATCGGGTGCTGAATAAAGGACGAAGATCTATTAAGCAGTTTATAAACAGTTTTCTGAATATGAATAAAGAAGATCTGGTATACCTCAGACAGAATCTGGTGCTGGAACCCCTTGTGGATTGTTGGTATGCCTGGACACATCTGGTTTCACCAGCTACTGCAGCATTAAATATAAAGGAAAGGCATCTGAGGATAATGAATTCTTACATTCAGAACCCCCAATTGCATGCTGAAGCCGTGAAAAATCCCAAAATGCTTGGGGGGCCGTTTATTGACTATAATGGACAGCGGGTTGATGAAATTACAAAACTGCGTGATCAGACCCAGGAGCGATGCGGCGAATTATTAAAATTATGCGATGCAATCAACCGGCTGAACGAACTGCTTGCCAGAGAGGCAAGTGGCTACAGCCTTGCCTCCCTCTATCCTAAAGTCCCGGCTGAGTTGCGTGGATATGTAGAGTTGTTTTATGATCTGAATAATAATGCATCGTACAGGTTTTTTGAACCGCTTTTATATAACAGCATTTATTATAATGAACAATTGCAGAGTTGCAATCTTTTCTTGATCAATGATGATGATTCAAGGTCATTTGTACTGAGCACACCCAGATTGCCGGATAGCAAAACGCTCCGGTTGAACCTTCTTTTTAAAGATAGCCGTATCAATGATTTTTTTGCATTATTAAGTAAGCCGGATCGATGGGAAAATATAATAAAGCTACTGGATATTCAACCCGGCCAGGAAGCGCTGTTCAGCACTTTTTTTACAGAGAAAGTGCCACCGGTGTATAATAAATACAAGGGTAATGGTGTATTAACAAGATATTTTGGTCATGCCTGCATCCTTGTGGAAACAAAGAACACCGCGGTTCTGGTTGATCCTGTTATCAGCTATGGGTATGAATCAGATATTTCCCGCTATACATTTGAGGATCTCCCGGAAACCATCGATTTTGTTTTATTCACACATAATCACCAGGACCATATTTTATTTGAAACACTCTTAAGGATCCGAAGAAAAATCCGTCATTTGGTCGTACCCAAAAGCAGCGGAGGAAGCTTGCAGGACCCCGATCTGAAACTGATGTTCAGGATGATTGGTTTCGAAAGCGTGATCGAACTTGGCGAGTTTGAAATATTAGATCACAGTGATTGCAGTATAACAGGAATCCCTTTTCTGGGTGAGCACGCAGATATCGATATACGCTCCAAAATTTGCCATCTCGTCAGATTTAAGAATAACGGGTATAAAGTGCTGTTTGCTGCTGATTCATGTAATGTTGAGCCGACGGTTTATGAAAGGATTCAACCCATGGTGGGTGTTATTGATATTCTTTTTCTTGGCATGGAATGTGACGGGGCACCTCTGTCTTGGTTATACGGCCCGCTGATGCCAAAAACACTTGAAAGAGAAAAAGATCAATCAAGAAGGCTCGCAGGGTGTAACTTTGACCAATCAAGGGCACTGATCAATGTTTTTCATCCCCGGCATGTTTTTGTATATGCGATGGGTATGGAACCCTGGCTGAAATTTATCAGTTCAATAAAATATACTGATCAGTCGCGGCCGATTATTGAATCTGATAAAACACTTGAATATTGCTTTTCAGGTGATATACAGGCAGAACGATTGTTCGGTGAACGTATAATTGAATATTGAAACATTGGTATGTATTACCGCAAATAAATAGTATGAAAATGAGAAAGAATATCCTGGTATGTATTGTAATATTATTTTGCAGTTGTGGGACTTTTGCTCAGAATTCAGAAAGAATTGTCTTTAACCAGGCTGACAGTCTCAATGATTACTACCTCGCAGTAAGACCTTCCTTTGGCAAAATCAATGGTGTTATATTGGTCATGACAAGTTTTATGCCGCCCGAAAGAATAATGCCGGAAACAAAATTACATAACGTGGCTGCAGTAAATGGCCTGCTTACGGTTTATCTTTCATTAGGACAAAGTATCTATGCCGATGACCTGGTTACAGCAAGGATCAGCAGGGTGCTTAATCATATTCAAACAAATTTCGGAGCAGATAAACCAAAGTATGCTATCTGTGGATTTGAATTTGCAGGAAATATTGCGTTGCGGTATACGGAATATTCAGTGGAAGATCCGGTGAAATATCCTGTAAAGCCAGGCGCTGTTTTTGCTATCGATACCCCGGTGGATCTTTTCGTACTTTGGAACAGATGTGAAGAACAATTAAAAAAGAACTTCTATCCGGGAGAAGTGGAGGATGCAAAGTTTATACTGAATAAATTTACAAAGGAGATCGGGCCAATAAACACAAACACGGACCGATACCGGGCACTCACCCCGTTTCGGGTGGATGAAGACAAACCCGGCAATGAAATACAATTGCGTAACATCCCAGTGCGGCTTTACTACGAGGGGGATATTAATTGGTATCTGAATAACCGCAGAAACAGTTATTTTGATACATACCTTCCGGCCGGATCTGAAATGATCAAACGTCTCCTGATTTCAGGCAATAAAGAAGCAGAGTTCGTTCTGGGTAAACAAGGTGTGCGTACCACCGGGGTCAGGAACCCAAATTCATTTTCCGTGGTTGATGAAACAGAATGTATTCATTGGATAAAAAAGGCATTAGGTATATTCGACCCGGTTACATGGATGCCTCCTTATGATTTTTCTATGCCAGCAGGCTGGACCATTGAGCGTTTTCCCATACCAATTCAGTTCGCACCTCAGATTCCATATAAGGGAGTGGAAGATGTGAGATTTGCTCCAGGTTGGGGAAACAGCGCAAGTGAAGAATATTGGTCTTATGTGTTTCTCTGGTGGGTGGAAGGAAAACAACAACTCGACACGGCCTTAATCAGGAAATATCTTTTTTCTTATTACAACGGTCTCATAGAAGATAACATACGGAGAAGAAGTATACCTGCATCCAAAGTCGTTACAACAACTGTACAGGTTAAAGCAATGGAGAAGACCTCAAAAGAAGAAACCTGTTTTTCCGGCAGTGTAAAAATGCTGGACTATATGCAGCAGATTCCAATTACACTTAATTTCAAAGCAAAGGCAATGTATTGCGAAACGGCAGGCCATACTGCAATCTTTTTTGAAATCTCCCCAAAACCAACTACACATCAGGTTTGGAAAAACCTGGATAAAGCCGGTTACCGTTTTGAATGTATGAAATAAACGTCGCTTTTCCCCGGGTTAAGGATTTGTCAGATCACCACTTCATTTGCGCGGATACTGATATTGTCATATTTTGCAGTCACGTGACAGGTATAGTCCGGTAAAATGTTCACTTGAAAATAAAACCATTCTTTTTCATTTAAGGTAGCAATCTTATGATTTTTCAGTTTAACCTTTTCCCCGGCAGACAGTCCGCCACCATCTGCTTTCAAAACAGCTTCCCATATTTTCCAGTACCTGTAAAATAATGATGCAGGTGTATTACTGGCGGTGATCAGATCTTGGATATCAAGAGGGAAAAAGGAAAGGTATTCATCAATGCTGGTTTGATGATGGTGTTCTACGTCTATGCCAACTTTTGAAAAGATGGAAACTGCGCAAACGACCAGTTGGTGTGAATGACTGATGTTAAAATCAACCACTGACAGTATACCTGGTCTTCCTTCTTTAGTATAAATTATGTCGTCTAACCTGATTTTGAGATTCAGATTTAAAAGGCTTTGTGTAGTAAATGCAGGCCAATAAGCGTGGCATGGGCATCTTCCCATCTTCTGAATGCAAGAATTTTTTTCCGGGTATTTTCCGGCAATGCAAAGAGCAGACACTCGAATCTTTTTCTTTCGAGTTGGTGAAGCCTGCAGTAATAAACATTGAGGTGCATAATCCGGAGTGTATTTTCTGGTTAACTCTTCTTATCGTGGTGAATAGTCAGGAGCGTGCTGCGGATCAGTTCAGTAAGTTCATAAGGTTTTTCAAAAATAAAAAAATGTGCACCTTGAATTCTTACAGTTTTTAGTGGCAGAATGGTGGTCTTACCCCATTGTTTCAATTCATCATCTGAAATATCCTCGTCTGTACCGGCAATGGCTGTCACAGGCACCGGAAATGCTGGAGTCTCCACATACTTATAGGTTTCTATCGCTTCAAAATCGGCGCGAAGTATGGGTTCGAAAAAATCCATCACCTCCTTATCATATAATAACTCATCAGGGCTTCCACCAAGCACGCGGAGTTCATCAATAAATTTTTCTCTTGAAAGAAGATAGCGGATCGGGGGTTTGGGGGCTACACACGGACCACCACGACCGGATACAAATAGGTAAACGGGAAGAGGAAGCTTGCTTTTGATAAGCTCATGTATCATTAAATATGCAGCCACAGACCCCATGCTGTGGCCGTAAAAGGCATAGGGCTTGTTGATATATGGCAGCACAAATTTTTTCAGATCCTTCACAACAGCTTCCATCGTTAAGGCTAATCCTTCCCGGATTCTTGTATTCCGTCCACCATACTCCAACTGAATAAGATTGAAGTTGTCTGTTATGTATTTTCTGAATACATTGTAAGAAAATTTATTTCCTCCTGCAAAAGGGAAGGTAATCAGATTCATTCAATGATTATTTTAAATTGAAAGTAATCTTCAGCTTTCCGGCATCAGTAATCCATCCATGATACAAACCTGAGTGGCATCCATCACCCAGACCGCCAGTATGTTTTTCAAGGTGACATTGTCCGGGGCACGGTAATTATTCTTGAGCCAGTTGATCACCTCCTCTCCGTTACTGAATATATAGGCGATGATGTTTTCAGTAACCTGATTAACAGAAGCCGGTTGCGCATAACTATCGTAAATTAATTTGGTTATTCCCAGTCCTGCTACCTGCAACTCATCATCTCCTACAACCCTGCAGTAAATTGCATTCATACCATAACTTGACATAAAAACACCAAAATCACCATCGGCTGGATTTATCGCTGTCTGTTCAGGACTGTGTACGATTACCTTGTTAGATTGTTTGAATTTCATCTGGCTGAAGTCATTGGGATCTGAACGCATCAATTGACTGATCTCCTTCAGCGGCACCTGGTAGTAAGCTTTTTCCTGCTCAATTTTCCATAAGGTACGGAGTACAAACACATCTCTATCCAGTGCCTGCCTGAGTATCTTTTTTTTCTCTGGATCTTCAATGCCATCAGCAGTTTTTTCAGCAAAGGCTATGAAATTTTCCGGTTTCAGCCAAAGGGAAAGTGATTCGCCCTGTACTCCGAACTGGTTAAGTAGATTTTCCTTCAATACAGGTATGGTTTTGGAAAAATTTTTGGCTAGAATTATATCTGTCAGGTAAGTCGTATTAATCAATGGACGCTGCGTAATAAATTCAAACGACAATAGACTGTCTTCACGTACCTGTGGAATAAAAAACGGGCAATAATTTTTATTGTCTGCCTGAAGAATGCTGAGTAGAAAAATACCAGCCCCAAAAAGATCATCCGGGCACACTAACGATTGATCCGCTGATGTGCCGATGGCGGCAGTAAGAGTTTCCGCAATGCTTACCGCATATTACAGGTAAATTTCTCCATAGGACAATTTGTATGCTTCGGTAAATAATACACCTATGCCAGCTATACCTGTCAGCAGATTAAATTGCCGTTCTTCGCGCATCTTTTCTGTGATGATGTTCAGGTAACCTGCCACCCTTTCCAGCGAGGATGGTTTTTGCAAAAATCCATGTTCCCCTATCAGAAGGTCAGCCAGCAATGTGCCTATGGTTCCTGTACCGAGTGATATATCAGTCATGAGCAGATCATTCTCTTCTTTCTGTTTTGCTGCAATAATGTTGTTCTTTTCATAGAGGAAAGCTTCCTCTGAAAAAGCTTGTAATACCGGGATTTTATGCACCCGCGCAATTTTGTAAAGAGTGAGTGCCACCCCGGAAGTACCTTGTATATACCCGCAATTTTTACCTTTCTCATTTGTAACACCACCCCAGAAAAAGCCGGCAGTACCGGAATATGCATTGTTTACAATTTTGTAAATCATTTCTTCTGCTTTTTGACCGATCCACTCTTCCCTGCTGCAAAGAAAAAGTTTATGAAAGAAAAAAAGTATCCCCGCCAGCCCGTCGCCTAAACCGCTTTTTATAATAATGTCATAACGGTATGCATCACTTTCACAGTATTCAGTGGCATATTTTATAGCATGGAGGAGATATTGCCGATCCCCCGTTGTTATGAAAACCTCCATATTCACATAACCTGCTCCGAGTTTTCCTGAAAAAAGGGAGTAGTTATTTGTACGTATCCCGGCAAACTGTGAATTGAGCAACTGTGTTTTTTCATGAATGGAATTAAGTAATTGCTCGTCTTTTGTATAACTGTATAACTCGTTTGTAAAAAGAATGGATGCTTCCAATCTGGAAAAAAGGCTGCACTTGCTACCATTCTGAGTGGAAGTGCTGGCTGAATTCAGCCTTTCTGATTTATGATATACATCCCAAAGGATTACTGTAAACCGGTCTTTGATTTTTTTCATGACAGAATCTGTTTAAATAGCCGAATTTTCCAGAAGTTCAAGAATTCTGTAATAATATTCCGGGTATTGATTTTTCAGTGTTTCTTCCAGTTCATAGCAGACTAACCTGTTCTGTTTGAAAAAGCCCAGACAATGAGTAAAACCTCCGAGTTTCCCTGCGTTGTGAAAATGTCCGATGCCCGGAGGTACGTCAGGGATATCCGGGAAAAAATATGTGATTTCTTTATTCTCCATCCGGCTCAATTGATAATAAATAACCTGTTCTGCTATAACATTAATATAGGCAGTGTTGAGTCGTGACATATTTTCTTCGAAGAATCGGATATTCCTATCAATAAAGGCGAATGCCTCTCTGGTATACAGTTTGAAAAAAGGTATGTCATTTCCGCCCATGATCCCGGCATTGCTGCATACAATATGCTGCCGGCCTTTCAAACCCGCGAGGTAGCTCGGCAGATAATCAAGCTGATCCGCAATTTCATTAAACAACTGTGCATATTCCGTTATCGAGGATTCAGAATTTTGTGCAATAAGCGCTGCACCTTTTATCCTTTCGTCGAAAGGGGATGAAATAAAAATATCGTTATCGATATGGAGAAATGGTTGCTCCTGTAGGCTGTACGCTTTTATTTTCCCGAGTGCCCAGAACCCTGTATTGTAATCACTGAGGTTATTTAATTCGAGTGATACCCGGGTATAGGGTAATCGGATCTGGTCAATCAACAGGAATTTACCTGCATCATCTGTAACAAGTTCAATTGTATCATAGAAAGAGGAGAGCTGAAGACAACTCAAGGCCCAACTGAAGTAATTGTACTTCCTTGCGGGCCACCCTCCGTTCAGCCTTGAATCTTTCAGGGAATTCGGCGACTTCAGAAAGGGTTTGGTCCAGCAACTTTGTACAATTTTCATTCTCCGGAGTTTTTCGGTTTTCAGCCACAGGCCATATCTGATGAATACATGGTAAAAATAAAAAATTAAACCCGCCAATCCCTATTTTTTCCCTAAAAAATATTGTTTAAATAATTGATTTTCACTGCTCTGAAATTTCGACATTTCCGGTAATTCCCGTATCTTTCTGTATTAAAAAAGTATAGTACTGATGAATAAAATCAGCAAAAATTTATTTGTCTTGCGCAAGGTTTATGAGCATTACCGGTACCTGAAACCCTTCGCAAAAAGAAACCGGGCAAAGGGTGCCGGAAGTGGATTCATGCCCATCACTGTGTTTGCAGAACCCCGGGGAGGATCCACCTGGCTCGGAGAAATTTTCAATAAACTTCCTCAAAGCCTTTTGGTATCCGAACCGATGTTCCTTATTCCTGGTTATAAGGAATTGAAAAAGGTAGATTTTACCTTCAATCAGTATATTCCTGAAAATACCGAGTGGCCGGAAGCAGAAGAATTCTTTGGCAAGCTGTTTAATATGCAGGTTCATTCACTATCCTCTTTGCGTATTTATTTTCACAATAAAACACTGAAGAATATAGCTGATACAAAATATGTCATCTACAAGGATGTGAACAGTAACATGCTTTTGCCATGGATCACCTCAAAGTTTCAAATAAACCCTGTTTACCTTATAAGGCATCCCTGCGCTGTGATTGCATCACAGTTGAAATATA
Source organism: Bacteroidota bacterium (assembly GCA_026391455.1). GTDB lineage: Bacteria > Bacteroidota > Bacteroidia > Chitinophagales > Chitinophagaceae > JJ008. The sequence continues at coordinate 37,482 of JAPLEH010000063.1, read as the reverse complement.
AGCACTGGGATTACATTCAGAAAGATGTGCGTGCTTATTTCCCTGTTACTTATGCAAGGCACAATGATCTGTTTGAAGAGTTTTCGGATATTATAAGTGATATACGAACTCCGGAAGAAAGAATGGCGGCTGAATGGGCGATACATAATATTGTTCCGTTACGCCATCCGGCAAATGATAGTAGGTGGATTACAGTGGCATATGAAAAATTACTGACAGACCCGGAGCATGAACTGATACGTGTGTTCAACAGACTAGGTGTAGAAATGCCCGAAAGTATTTTGTCTGAGATCAGTACACCCAGCATGACCACCGTCCAGAGTTCAAGGGAAAACATACTTTCCGGAAATCAGCTCGGTTCCTGGAAGCATTACCTGCGTAAAGATCAGGTTAAAACCATCATCAAAACAATAAACCGTTTTGGGATCAGTTTTTATGATGAATCGCCAGAACCTGACTATTCATCACTGTTTGTGAGGTGAAAGCAGATTCAATAAGACAGATCAAATCTCATTCCGGATCAGAAAATGAATGAGTACAGTTAACGCGAACTCTTTTGTTGTAACAGTGATTGTATTGCCGAACTATTTTTTTCCTTATAAAACAAGGCCCGGGCATTTTTTTAATGTGCTGGTTTAAAAGTATTGAGCATCTTGTCAATTGTTGCAATACGGTTGAAAACATCCATATCCAGTAAATTTTTCTGATGTTTTATCAAAGGAATTTATTCATCCATTCTGCTCTTCTGAAGGTCGCTACTTTTATTTCTATATTGTTCCTGAACTGAAATGTCATCTCCATTTTTCTTTTAGTAATAGCCAGTAAATGACTCTGATTAATGACATAGCTGTGGTGAATTTTCACAAAATCAGGATTTAACTCCACCTGTTCAGAGTATTTTTTGAGGTTTTTACTACTTACAATCACTTTCCCATCCATCATATGGAAATTAGTATAGGAGCCGTCTGCTTCCAGGTAAAGCACTTCATCCAGTTGTAGTATCAGAATCTGCTTCTGGGTATTCACATAAATTCTTTTTGGATAGGGTTCGTTGCTGGCAGGCGCAGTAATAATTGCAGCCGGTCCAGAGATATTGATATTTTTTGAAACAGTCGTTCCGTTCGGTAGGGCCTCCCGGTCTTTCGGATCGGGAGGGTCGCAGCATTCGAATCCTGTCTTCCCGACATGAGCCAGCACATAAATGTGCTGGCTTTTTCATTAGCAGGAAAGAGATATTGACATTTTTTGTGAGAGTCATTCCGTTCGGTAGGGCATCCCGATCTTTCGGATTTAGCAGGTCGCAGGTACTGACGAGACTTTACCAGTCAGCATGCTGGCCGTAAGCGCCAGCATTCGAATCCTGTCTTTCCGACCTTTACAATTATGGGAGATCATAAATGCGGTTTTTATGCAGAATTGCATTTAAATTTTAGAAAGTCTAACTATTCGAAATTTTATGATACCCTGAATACAGATTCTTTAGTTTAGAAATTTTGAAATAGTAGTTATTTCAAATGTCATTTTGATTTGAATAGTTGATAAGTTGTTCTTTTAATCAATTAAGATAAAGACGAACGTATGTTATGAAATTAACAGTAACACGGCCGGCTCATGTGAAGGTGGTTAAACATAGAGCTGCTACAGCCAAATTAGTAAGCGATCCTTGTGAAAGCAGCACCGATAAAAAATATCCATTAATCTGCGATCTGATTGTCTTAGATAGAACGATACGATTTTACAATCAGTTGTTGTTTTTCCCGTGTATTATTAAAACAATATTTTTTTAAAATCTGCAAATCTGCTTTAAGTATCTTTTTATAAGAAGTAATACCCAAACAATTAAGAGTAATTCATTATTACTGTATCCTGAAGCCTGGCATGTCGAATGGTATGTTTACTTTTAATAGCAGTACTAACTTACTAAAATTCAACAGGCTATTTAAAAAAGGAAGCGATTGGATAACTTGTTTATTTCGTGGAACTAAGCTCAGGAATAACAATATCCAATTGAAAGGCTTACTTCGGTGAAGTTTGTATCATGGATGATTTGTATTTACAGGAAATTGTATAAAAACGCATTGTGAAGTATATGTAATTTTTATTATTCAATTCTGCTGTAAGCGATTCATGTCAGCGCTTGAAAAGAGAAGTTGACAATAACTCTCATGAAATATCCAAAATGGTATTGTTTTTGCCAAGATAATCCAGGAAGAATTACATTAATAAATAAATCGGATTTAAAAATAAACAGGCGTACGTTTGTATTAGTGCTGATAATTTTTATTTATTTTTTTGTTCCCTTTATTTGAAAATCCTTAAATTTATCTTTAACTATAATATATTAATTGACGGCTGGCAAATCTTAAAATTCACGATTATTTCATGTAAACTTTGACTTTTCAAAGTTTTATTAAATGTATAATTGTAATAAAATTTTCTCTAGTAAGCTAATGCATGTGTATGATGCGTTTAATTACAGGAAATTTGTTTGAAGATTGACAACAGTCAATTTTGTATAAGATTCTGTCAGAGACTTTTGCTGGGGGATTTGATTTTGAGCTGCATGACGAAGAACTCTGGCAGAAACAGATATTGATTCAATTCTATTTACTTCCTGCAAGTGAAGTAAATCATATGGCTCCATAAACGACGTTATCAGTAACACCTTTTAAGTATCTGCACCGGGGAAAGTTATAGCCAACAGTAACCTGTAATAACCGGAGGCAGATATATTCCTGTATTATAAAAAATCGTAAAATCTTAACAGTATTAATACTGATAATTGATTATTGTTAATAATCGTTTATTTGGAAAATGCCTAAATCAACAGTTAACCAGCAGGAAATTTATTTTAGCCAGCTATCGGATTCTAAGAACCTTAACTACAGTCAATGCACATATGTTGTCATCAAAGGCAATCTCTATGCAGACCTCTATAAAAAATCAATAAAAAGTTCGAAGAATGTATTTGCAGATGTTAGAAATAAGAGTTTTTCGAATTATACACCGTTTGTCAGTTTACGGAAATCAAATTTAAGCGGTCAAATCACAAAAGCAGATTCTGCAAGCGGGCTTTGGTCAACAGCATCAGTCAGCAAATATTTGCAGGATGGGATCCATACATCTTTTGAAATTAACGTGAATGATCGTTGTTTCAGTCTAAATGCCAATGGATCTGAACTTCATTTAAAAAGTATTGGAAATGATGCTGCTTGTTCTGAAACCCAGGTAGCGTTTAGTTTTTGTGATTTTGTAAAAAAAACTAAGTTCGATATTTTTTTGAAAATTGCTTTTCCTGAATACTATTTCACCAATTCAGCGATTCTATTGAAAGAAAAACGATTAATAACAATTAGTGATCAGGCATAGTTTAATTCGTGCTTTCTATCTTATTATATTAAATATGTATTTTATGAAAGACTTTTTGTCATCGTTAACGGAAAGGGATATTTATGTTGCTTTAGAAGAAGAGGATTTGTCTGTTACATTTCCTGAGAGTGGGATGGATATGAAAATACTGGAAGAAATAAAATCCAGAAAAAAATCCATTGTAGAATACTTAAAACATCACAATGGAAACGAGCTCGAAGTTATTCCAGTGTTGGGTAAAGCTAAATCTTATCCCCTCTCAGATGGTCAAAGAAGGTTATGGATATTGAGTCAGTTTGAAGGTGGGGGAGTAGCGTACAATATACCGACCAGTATAAACCTGGGCCGGGACATTCATATTGAAAGCTTCAAAAGAGCCATAAATGCCACTATCGACCGTCATGAGATATTAAGAACTGTTTTCCGGGAAGACGAGTCAGGAGAGATCAGGCAATGGATATTTGAAAGAAGTGACCTTGGCTTTACTATCGACTACCAGGACTATAGCAAAGAGGCCAATAAGCACGAAAAAACAGAAGCGTATATGGCTTCCGATGCTTACCAGGCATTTGATTTATCGAAAGGGCCGCTGTTACGTGCAGCTTTACTCCGGATAGGCGATGAGGAGTATGTTTTTTACTTTAATATACACCATATCATCAGCGATGGCTGGTCAATGGGTGTACTATCTAACGATGTATTCAGATATTATGAAGCATTTAAGGCGGGCAAAGAACCTGAGCTAAAGCAATTGCGAATCCAGTACAAGGATTATTCGGCATGGCATTTAGCGCAGTTGAACGGAGAGCCATTTAAAGCTCACAGGGAATTTTGGCTGGACATGCTAACAGGAGAATTGCCATTACTGGATCTGCCAACAAGCAAAAAGCGGCCAAAAGCAAAGACTTTTAATGGGCATAGCCTGGTTACCTGTCTTGACAAAGCAACAACGACTAAGTTAAAACGATATACACTGGAGCATCGGGGCAGTTTGTTTATAGGCTTACTGGCCTCTTGGAATGTATTAATGTATCGTTACACATCTCAGAAAGATATTATCACCGGTACTGCAGTAGCGGCCAGAAGTCTTGCTGAACTGGAAGACCAGATCGGTTTTTATGCAAATACACTGGCATTGCGAAATGAAATTAATCCTGAAGAAAGCTTTGATGAATTTTATAATCGCTTAAAAGAGCAAACCTTAATGTGCTATACGCATCAGTTGTATCCATTCAATGTGTTGGTGGAAGATTTAAACCTTCGCAGGGATACTAGCAGGAATGCGGTCTTTGATGTTATGCTCCTGCTTCAAAGCAAGGGGGAGGGAACAAATGAACTTGAATTACCACAAAATGAATTGCAGCAGATAGTTGATCAGGGGTACCGGGTATCAAAATTTGATATCGAAATTACAGCTCAGGATATGGGCGATCATCTGTCTCTGAACGTTTTATTCAATCCGGATGTCTATGAGAAGGAAATGATTGAAAGGCTCATAGTTCATTACAAGCAACTGTTAACCGCTCTGTTGCACACTCCGAAAGAGAAGATATCACAAATAGAGTATCTGTCTGCGGAGGAAAAGCATAAACTGCTGATGACATTTAATGACACTACAGTAGTTTATCCGAAAGACAAGACAATAGTCGATATGTTCGAAGAGCAGGTTGCAAAGACACCAGACAATATAGCAGTAGTATTTGAGCATAGGGAACTTACTTATCGTGAGCTAAATGAGCAATCTAATCAGTTGGCTCATTACCTGAGAAAGAATTATGACATTCAGCCGGATGATTTGGTGGGAATCAAACAAGAGCGCAGTGAATGGGTGATATTGTCCATACTGGGTGTGTTAAAAGCAGGAGGAGCGTATGTTCCAATTGATCCCGAATATCCTCAGGAAAGGATAGCTTACATAGAAGCGGATACTCACTGTAAGGGTTGCCTGGATGAAGCAGCGCTAAACAAATTCAAAGAAAGCCGGGAGCATTATTCAAAAGAACCTGTAAGATCCGGCGCTAAATCAGACAACCTGATTTATGTGATTTACACCTCCGGGTCTACCGGCGAACCAAAAGGAGTAATGCTTGAGCATAACGGTGTTGTAAACAGGATGTGCTGGATGAAGCGGGATCTCGAAGTTAAAGAGACGGATGTATTCTTACAGAAAACACCCTTAACGTTTGATGTATCAGTTTGGGAGCTGTTTCTTCCATTGATTTGTGGTAGTAAGTTAGTTTTCGCAAAACCAGATGGTCATAAAGATCCGGACTATTTAGATAAAATAGCAGCGTCTCAAAAGATCAGTATCATGCACTTTGTTCCCTCCATGCTTAGCGCTGCTTTAGACACTATAAAATGGGACCGGCTGGAATCTTTACGTCATGTAGTTTGCAGCGGTGAGGCGCTGCCGAAAAGGATCGAAGAATCTTTCAAGGAAAGGGCACGTTTTTCGAGCTTACATAATTACTATGGTCCAACGGAAGCATCGATAGATGTGACGGCTATAAATTTAAGTGAGTATCCAACCGAAGGTTATGAAGTTCCGATAGGCAAGCCCGTTGATAATACACATATCTATATAGTAAATGAAAAGAATAGCCTTCAGCCAGTAGGAGTTTTAGGAGAGATTCTGATCGGCGGAGATCAGGTAGCCAGAGGTTACCTGAACAAAGAAGCGATGACCACGGAGAAATTTATTGTGAGTCCGTTCAAAGACGGAGAACGAATTTACAAAACAGGAGATTTGGGCAGGTGGAAGCCGGATGGGAATATCGAATTCATAGGAAGAAGCGACGACCAGGTAAAGATCAGGGGGCATCGTATAGAGATTGGAGAGATAGAGCATGCTTTATTAAGTCACGACGAGATAGACCAGGCTGTTGTTCTGGTAAAAAAGAATAAATCAGCAGAAAATGAGTTGGTAGCTTATTTTACTTCCAGGGTTGAGCATAATAAAAGCGATTTAATAGCTTATTTGAAAGACAAACTTCCTGCGTATATGCTTCCGCTATACTTTGTAAAGCTTGATACATTACCAGTAACAAGTAATGGCAAAACAGACAAGAAATCTTTACCTGATCCTGAAGGGTTGGAGCTTTCCACTGGAGTAGAATATGTGGCGCCCAGTACTGCGGTTGAGAAGAAACTGGTGGAGATATGGCAGGATATATTGGGGATTGAGCGTGTCGGCATTGAAGATAATTTTTTTACATTGGGAGGACATTCATTAAGTGCATTACAAATGGCTGGCCAAATCAATAAAAGACTGGGGGCAGCGATCTCACCGTCAATACTGTTTGAATTATTTACCATAAAGGATATTTCGAATAAGATTCAGCAAATGAATGCGTGGACAAGTTATTTCGAACCGGATTATAAAACCACGACAAAACCTAAACATATTAAAATCGCGGCCACCGGCGGTAGCGACAATTTGCAAAAGCTGTTCTTTTGCGCTCCATTAGGCGGGATATTGCCATCTACAAGTATAATCGGAATTATGGATATGGCGGTTTACTTAGAGAACGAAGTATCATTTTATAGTATACAGGCTCCGGCAATTAAACCTGAAATAAATGAACTTATTGAAAGCGGGAGAGAAGTAAATACTGAAAACATTGAATTTGACCCAAAGCGGCTCGGGGAGATAGCCGATCAGGCGGTTGATGAGATATTACTGGTTGATAAAGAAGGTCCCTATTCTATTGGAGGATTTTGCACCGGATGTGTACTGGCATCTGAAATTGCCAGAAAGTTAAAAAGCAGAAACAAAGAGATTAAAAATCTGATCCTTATTGATCCCTCATTATGGGTTCAGCAAATTTCGAAAGATGACATTATATTAAATTACAAACAGGAGGAAATTGTATGGTTTATTGCGAAAGACCTGGCATGGAGTTCTAATTTAATGGATATGGATGAATTGACTCAGCGTTTGCAAAATCACGCTGTGGATGAAGCCGGAGTTTGGGATATATGCAGGGAATACCTTGAACAAATTCAACTTTTTCCGTTTACTGTTAAGTCTGAAGAGTTGAAACAGGCTTTTCAAAATAAGTTCTACAATGATTTAATTCTCTATTCTTTTTTTGCAAATTTCAATTATTACTGGCTCTCTTTATCCATTGAAAGGACTTTAATTTTATCTGTTGACGATATCGCTGCTATATTCGAAAAGGAAACATTAGAAAAAAATGTTTTTAACGGAGAAGTATATATCGAACTGATTCCGGGCACCCATAATTCTTTATTTAGAGATGAGTATCTGACTAAATGGGCGAAAATGATTCCGGACTTTTTAAATAAGAGGGCATAGTGATCGTTCGATACGCACAGGGGGCTTGATATTGCCGGGCACTGCAACATGTCTGTTTGTACTAAGAAGGGATGATATCAGGCGTACTACGAAGAATAATTATTTAATGTTTTTAACAACGAAAGTGAATAATAAGTAATGGAACAAATATTTAAGGAACAGACAAATAGTAAGGCGATTAATTCCATTAGGAAAGAGCTTATACTTCAGTTATCAGATGAATCTGTAAAGACAGTTCATATTGGAGTATATCCGCCTCATGGAAGGTATTTCAGAAAAAAAATGAAGTATAAAGGAAGCGGGCTTTTCAAAATAGACTTAAATCTTCCCAAAGGCAAATTCTTCTATCATTTTTTTTTAAATAACAACTTTGATTTCCCAAGAAATGATGAGCAGTTTGTTATTTCGAAATATGACCCGCAGAAGAGAGGGTCTATAGTCTTGGAAACAGAAATATTTTGCCCGATTCAATTTTCAAACAGCCCCAATTGCGTCAGTCATATTAAAGATGATATTTGGGAGTTTCGGTTAATAACACATCAAAAATGGATAACTCAAGTAGCTTTTTCAGACGAAGTAGAAGAGCATCCGTTTTCCGCGTATTATACCGAAAAGAACCTTACCTTTTGGTTACTTAGGATAAAGTTGCCAAAAGAGGAAATTAATTACGCTATTAAATTTGAGGGGCGTGGCGAAACCCGCTATCTTCATGCTAATCAGAATATTTTTCAAACCCCTGTCAGAGAGCTCTTTTTTATTAGCAAACTGAAAAAAAAGAAAGATTTTTTACCATTTAAAGCTGGTTACCAGATTTTGCCGGATCGTTTTCATAGGATACCTGAAAAAAGCGAACCTATAAATTTGACAGAATGGGGAACAGAGCCCACTCATTATAGTTTTTTTGGTGGGAATATAAAAGGTATTATCTCAAAACTTGACTACATCGCCGATTTGGGGTTTGACTTCCTTTTTCTTAATCCGGTTTTCTTTTCTAAAAGCTATCATCGTTATGACTGTATCGATTATAAATTGATTGATCCAATCCTGGGCGATGAATCTGGCTTTCAGGAATTGATAGCTAATGCGCATGCGAGGGGCATTAAAATTATTATTGATATATCGATTAATCATTGCAGCACAGATTTCTTTGCATTTAAAGATATTGTTGTAAACCAGGCCCAATCAGTCTATATAAACTGGTTTGAAATTGAACAATTTCCTCTTTCTGATGAAACAAGGCATTATTATAGTTCGTGGCATGGGTACAAAGACATGCCTCAGTTTAATTTCAGCGAAAAAGAAGTTCAGGACTATTTTTTAAGTATTGCAAAGTATTGGCCTCAAAAATTTGATATTGATGGATGGAGATTAGATGTGGTTTCGGAGATGCCGGTATCCTTTATAAGAAAATTTGTTACTGCCAGCAGAACAGTGAAGCCTGACTTGATCGTTATTGGTGAGATATGGGACAACAACCTTTCAGATTTTGTCATAAAATCTGGTATGAATGGCTTAACTAATTTTTCGTTATACCTGGACTGCCTGATTCCTTTTTTTCAGTATGAATCGTTATCGATATCAAATTTGGTGCTTTCGATTATAAAAGTTCTTGGAAGAAACTCTTTTGACGTGAATCAATCGTCCTGGAGTTTCTTAAGCAATCATGATATTGCAAGATTTTATTCAATATTAAAGGATAAAAGGAAATATTCACTTGCTTTAACGCTCATTTATGGCATTTTAGGAACTCCTGTAGTTTATTATGGGGAAGAAGTTTGTATGGAAGGACTTGCCGATCCGGCTAATAGGCAATGCATGGATTTCGAATCTCCTAAGCCGGCTGTATCTGTTATTGAAATAATTAGAAATCTTAACAGTATAAAAGCCCGCTATGAAGATATATTTAATTACGGCACCACCCTTTTCCCGGTTGTGGATAATAGCAATAAATTAATGATCATCCAGCGTTCATTCTTAACTGAATCAATTTTTATTGTATTCAATTTTGATAACGTTGATCACTGCTATTTACATCCAATGGTTCATATTGCTAAGAACGATATTGTTTCGCCGCCAGAACTGTGGATCACAAAGCATTCGGTGGAATTATTTTATTTCAATGGCCAGGAATGGACTTGCAAGCAATTATAACTAATGAAATTTAAATAGGTATCTTTTTTTATCATATTCTAACACTTTTTCGAATGATCATACATTTTACATCAGAAGTTGCACCTTTTTACAAGCGTGGTGGGCTTGGAGATGTTGTAGCTGCTCTTCCTAAATATTTAAGCGAAAGGACAGATAACATCGTTATTTCTTTTTATTATGAAAACCGGATGGCAATACCAACCCTTGATATAAAGGGTTCGTTTACTATTGAAATTCAAAATATTGAGTATGATTTTCACTATTACTATTTCAAGCGGGAAGCAGTTGAATATTATTTTCTGAATATGGCTGATAGATTTGTATTCAGCGATCTTGAGTCCTCCGAAAGTGATACCACTGACGAGAATGGTGACAGGCCATATGATAATAAATCATCGTATATCGTTTATTTATATTTTGCAAAAGCAGCGTTGCAATTGATTTATAACCTGAAAATGCTTCCCGAATTTCTAATATTTCATGATTGGCATTCATGCGGGTGTTTTGTGTTTACTGATTTATTGAATAAGATTTATTCAAGAAGAAGGTACGCCACAATTTTACTTATTCATAATTATGCATTTCAGGGTGATATTTTCCCCGACGCTTTAGACTTTCTGGAAGAAGAGGAGCGTTCTAAAATTCAAGAAATATTCAGGCAGTATAAAACGGCTTCCTTGCTTTCAATTGGCCTGAAAAATGCAGATTATGTTAGCACTGTTAGTAAAAATTATGGATATGAACTCTTGGCGGGCAAACTCCCCCATACAGGGCTTGCTTATTTAACTTCAATTAAAAAGAAAAAGGTATTTGCGCTGCCAAATGGGGTCGATCAAACAATTTGGTCTCCTGAACATAGCCCCCATATTCCATTTTCTTACAATAAGTTCACAGCGGGGATGATGAAAGCTAAGGCAAAAGAAATTCTCTTTCAGCGAGCTGGATTTACCGATTCCTCAGATCCGGTAATTTTAATGATGTCACGTTTGACGGATCAGAAAGGAATTGGAATTATCATTGACTCCTGGGACACAGAAAAGTCTTCACTTGAAAAATTTGAGGCCATTTTGAATACAGGTATTAAACTAATTGTATGTGGAAGGCCTGGAGGCGGACTTAGTGGTAATATACATAAGCGATTTACACTTGCGCAAAAGAAATTTCCTCAAAATTTTTTTTATGTTCCTGGTTATAATGAACCAGATGCACATCTGTTTTTAGCAGGAGCAGACGCCATATTATGCCCATCTTTGTTTGAACCATGTGGTTTGGTACACCTGTATGGGATGTCATTTGGAACCATTCCGATTGTAAGGCCGGTAGGAGGGTTGCGGGATACAGTAGTATCACATGAAGAAAACCCGGAAAACAGCACCGGATTCTACATTGAGGAGTTTAATTTTAGGAGTCTCATTAAAACACTCGAAAAAACAGTGTTTACATTTAAATATGAGAATGAGATCTGGCAACAAATTATGGTAAGGTGTATGGAAGAAGATTTTTCATGGGACAAGGCTAAGCAAAATTATTTTCAACTCTTTGATAGTATAAAAATGTCAGAGCCTGTTTATGATATTAATGCATAAGAAAAATGTATTGGTTCGTCTGTGTTGAATAGTCAAATTTCCCTGTCATCGCTGCTTTAAGTCAATTATAATCCGCTCATACGGTGATCAGTATCGGAGCCGTTGCTCATTTTGCATATACGGAGTAATAAAATAGAACATTCATTGGTTGAAAACTGCGTTTCGCAAATAAAAATCAATTTTTGTGAATAATATCGATCCGATATAACCCCGGCATTTCATTTTAACACGTTTTTTCCCAAACTTTGCACATAAGTAGAAACAAGCAGGTAGATTTACATAGTTGAAAGTATTTACTGCTCTGTTCCTGCCTGAGCCGGTTGGATTTTGTGAGCGCCGGCAAATTCTCCGTCTTTATTTTTTCAAGTGGTTTCAGACAAAGACGGACCTGTTAAACTCCCACTCCCCTGTTTTCTGCCATTGCAAAAAGGCCGCATGCTTTTGCAGTGCAAATATCCACATTAAGAATTCGTGAATTCACGGAATTGCATCACTGTATCAGCTTGGCTGCACAGTGTCATGTATTCCCTGTCAATGCTTCTTATTTATAGCAGCATTGGGGTTGAACCATAGCCATTCACAGATTAGAATCAGATACACCAACAAACGAAATGGACCATAAATATTAAATAAATACATTGACAGATTCAGTAATTTTTACAGGCCCCACCCTCGCAATTCCAAAGGGCTGCGGTATGTTAACACGCCTCCTGACATTGTCCCTAATAGGCCAATGTACCCGCATTGTCATCCTATGTTTTACTTATATAATCAACAATTTCCTATGAGAAAAAATGTATTCAAACAACACCTGCTACTTGCAGTATTATCATTGCAGGTACTGCATCTGAAAGCACAGCAACATCCGGGTGGAGTTCCCGGTAGTGTAATGTGGCTGCGTGCCGACTCCGGTACCAGCAGTACTGTGAATGGCACATTGATCAATCAATGGAATGATCTGAGCGGAAGCAGCAATCATTTTACACAGCCAACAGCCGGTTCGCAACCGGTATTTAGCACCGCTTCAGCAAATTTATTGAATTTTAACCCATCATTGGTATTCAATGGTGGCAAAGTAATGAATGATGCCAGCGGAATCATGGCTGCCGCGACTAAAACGAATGCGATCGCGTTTGTCGCTGCAAAAAACACCACACTTACGACCAATCAGATGCTTGTCGGCCAGGGCATCAACTGGCATGCGCCCTACAGCGATGGTAATATCTATTGGGATGCCAATTTACGGGTATTTGCTCCCTGGGGTGGCGCGGTTGGCGTTACCTCCATCCTTACAGGATACAATACTAATACGTTAAGCCCCAATCGCCGTGAAATACGGCGGGATGGGAATACACTTTTCGCAGATGCAACCGCGACCAGCTTTACAGCCACATCCAGCAGCATGAGTCTGGGATCCGCCTACAACGGGCAGATCGGCGAACTGATTTATTTCGATTCATATATCGATGCTGCGCAGCGCGACCAGATCGAATCGTATCTGGCAGTAAAGTACGGCATCACCAAAAACGGAAACTATTTCAATACCGCGGGCACCATCGTATGGAATGCTGCTGCCAATGCGGTCTATCACAACCGGATAGCTGGTATATGCCGTGATGACCTAACCGGCTTGAACCAGAAAATAGCTACGGCAGTTAATGGTGCTAACGTACTGACCTTATCCACAAGCGCAGATTTTACATCGGCCAATACCAATGCCGGCCGAACATCGATCAGCAACAATAACACGTATCTGCTCATCGGTGATAACAACGCCGCTTATACACGCATCACAACGGAACTTTCACCGGGCTTTTCTTCACGTATGGCACGGGAATGGCATATTGAGAACAATGGTTATAGCCAAAATCTCAGTCTTCAGTTTACCGGGTTGGATGTAAACAATTTCAATTGGAGTCTGGTATGGGATGCGGATGGTGACTTTACCACCGGCGCTGTAACGGTTGGTACCCTCAATGCAGCCGGCCAGATTACAGCAGGAGCTGCATCATTCTCATCCGGATACCTCACCGTTATGGCCACCAATATTGATACCGATGCAGACGGCGTAGTGGATATTAATGATCTCGATGATGATAACGATGGTATTAAAGATACCGATGAGTGTGCCGTAATTGAAACGCTAACACCTTTTTCGGTATCCGGTGGCTCCACGCAGACCTTTACGTTCCCTTCATCCGATGCCGGGTTCCGGTTCGATATCTATTATATGGACGATGCCTTTCAGTTAAATATCAATGGTACCAACCTGGCACTTACAACGATGGAAACGGTAAACGTTTGCGCTACACCAAATCTTCGGTTTGCAGACGGCACTTTGTTTGGCACACCCGGGGCACAGGCCACCTATGCGTATGTGGCCCCGGCCAATGCACCCCGTATCCGTATCAATATCGCGGCTAACGGTACTGTGACGATGTTTGGCACAAAGACCAGTGTTGATCCAAACTTTTATCCGCTGGAACTTTACAATGGCAATGCACTAAATACAATTACCTGGAACAGTACCGGCACCAATACCGTGATCGCCTCACAACCCGTATGCGGCCCAACCAGCATGTCCGGTGCCGGCATCGGTTTGCGTTCGCAGCTTTGTGATACCGATGGTGATCTTATCCCCAATGAAAAAGACCTCGATAGCGATGCTGACGGATGCGCGGATTATATAGAAGGCGGTGCAACATTTACCACCGCCCATGATTTGAATGGAGACAACCGGCTGGATGGTGCAGTGGATGCTTCCGGAATACCGGTGACTGCTGCCGGAGGACAAACAGTTGGTGTATCACAAAATGCAATAGTGAATGGCTGTATGTCGCCGGGCGGTGTGGCAGGCAGTATATTATGGTTGCGGGCCGATGCCGGTCCCGGCAGCACGGTGAATGGCACTCAGATCAGCCTGTGGACAGATGTGAGCGGAAGCAGCAACGATTTTTCACAGGCTGCCGTGGGCTCTCAACCTGTTTACAGCACCTCTTCTGCCGATCTGTTGAACTTCAACCCTTCTGTATTTTTTAACGGAAGCAGGGTGATGAGTGATGCTAACGGAATAATGACGGCTGCCGCAAAAACAAATGCGATCGCATTCGTGGCTGCGCGCAATACCACACTCACCAATAACCAGATGCTGAACGGTCAGGGTATCAACTGGCATGCCCCCTACAGTGACGGAAATATCTATTGGGATGGCAACGCCCGCGTATCAGCCCCCTGGGGTGGTGCAATAGGCATAACCTCCCTGCTTACAGGATACAATACCAATATAGCCAGCCCCAACCAACGTGAGATCAGACGTAATGGTAATGTACTGTATTCAGATGGAACGGCAACTAATTTTACCGCTTCTGCAGGAAGTATGTCAATGGGATCTGCATATAATGGACAAATCGGTGAAATAGTGTATTTCGATACGTATATTAATGCCATACAGCGCGATCAGGTGGAATCTTACCTGTCGGTAAAATACGGCATCACCAAAAACGGAAACTATTTCAATACAGCAGGAACAGTGATATGGAATGCTGCGACGAATGCCGGCTATCATAACAATATTACCGGCATTGGCCGGGATGATGTAACCGGTCTGCATCAGAAAGTATCACGTTCGGTAAACAGCAGCACAGTACTGACCATATCTACCAGTACTGATTTTACCAGTGCTAATAATACAGCAGGTCGTACCGCCATCAGCAGCAATAACAGCTATCTGCTGATAGGTGATGATAATGCATCTGCAAGTACCCGCATCAATACAGATCTTGCCCCAGGGTTCGGTTCAAGGATCGCCCGCGAATGGCATATTGAGAATTTCAATTTTAACCAGAATATCAATTTGCAATTTTCCGGACTGGATGTAGGCAATTTCACCTGGAGCCTGTTATGGGATGCAGATGGTAATTTCAGCAGCGGTGCCGTTACGCTGGGCACAGTGAATGCGAGCCGTTTTATCACTTTGAGCGGTGCTGCATGTAGTACCGGCTATATGGCGCTGATGACTACCGGCGCTGATAATGATAGCGATGGCTTAATTGATTTTGATGATCTGGATGATGACAACGATGGTATTAAAGATGCCGATGAATGCCCGGTACTGGAGACCGTAACACCATTCTCCGTTTCAGGAAGCACACAAACTTTTACGTTCCCTTCTTCCGATGCGGGTTTCCGTTTTGATATATATTACATGGACGATGCATTTCAACTGAATATCAATGGTACCAACCTGGCGCTTGCTACGATGGAAACAGTGAACGTATGTGCCACACCGAATATCCGTTTTGCTGATGGCACCTTGTTTGGAACTCCAGCGGCTGATGCCACGTATGCGTACGTTGCGCCAGCGAATGCTCCGCGTATTCGAATTTATATTGCTGCCAATGGAAGCATTACGATGTTTGGCACAAAAAAATTAGCTGACCCCAATTTTTATCCACTGGAATTATACAATGGTAATGCATTTAATACCGTATCCTGGAATAGTACCGGTACGAATACCGTAATCGCTTCTCAACCTATATGCGGGCCTACAACTATGAATGGTATAGGCGTGGGGTTGAAGTTTCAGGTGTGTGACCCTGATAGCGATCTGATACCCAACGACAGGGATCTTGACAGTGATAATGATGGTTGTGCCGATTATATTGAAGGAGGTGCCTTTTTCACCACCGCTAATGATGTGAATGATGATAAACGATTGGATGGTACTGTAGATGCATCAGGTGTACCAACTATTGCTTCGGGTGGTCAAACCGTGGGTGTATCACAAAATGCAGCGATCAGTGGTTGCGTAGCACCTGGTGGGGTGGGAGGTAATCTTGGTTGGTGGTATAAAGGCGATTTCCGGTTCACACCAGGTGCCACCACCACATGGGATGATGCGTCGGCCACAAACCTTCAGTTGTCACAGGCTACAGGTTCACGTCAGCCGTCAAATACCAATTACCAGAATTTTAATCCGGTAGTCACATTCGACGGATCGGATGCCCTGAACAATGCAGTGGGCTACTGGCGATCCAAAACAGGAAATGGTGCATTTAATTTATATGCCGTTACAAAGCATACCAGCGCCACCGGTAGTGTGAATGCAATATACTCGGAGAATACCGTGCAGGGAATAAATGGTGTACACCTGGATAATGGAGGAAACATGTATGTAAACACTGTGGCTGCCAGCGGGCAACAGGCATATACACCTTATACGGTGGGTATGAGTGGCATACCCCAACTATTTACTTTCCGCAGCAACAGCGTCACATCCACACGTGCGATCGCTGCAAACGGTACTGCTTTATCCATGACACAACTCGGCGGAAACGCGCCATTCGATGGAAACAACAGCAACCTGGTGATTGGCGCTCATACCGATCAGTCAAGCTGGGCGCTCAATGGCGATATCGCAGAGATCATTATTTATAATAAAGACAACACAACAACCGACCAGGCGCGTATTCAATCCTATCTCGGATTGAAATGGGGTGTAAGCATCAGCGGGCAGAACTATGTGGCTTCAGATGGAACTACCATTTTGTGGGATGCAACTGCGAATACGGGTTATAACAACAACATCGCCGGTATAGGCAGGGATGATGCCACTGCACTTAATCAGAAACAAAGCCGCAGCGTGAGCAATAATACGAATGGGCAGGTTACCATGGCACTTGGTAATTCAGTAGCCACAACGAATGCTGCGAACACCAATAACTTTCCTTCAGATAAAACAGGACTAGTATGGGGCGATAATGGCAACACACAAAGTCTTTCTATTGCAGGTACTGCCTTTACGTATAATGGCTTCAGCAATAATATGCGGATGAACAGAATCTGGAAAGTACAGAATACAGGTGTGTCGCAGATGGTTACCATACAAGTGCCGCAAACAATGGTGGGGTCCACAGTCTCTCCATCTGGCGGATGTGCGGCGTATGTGATCATGTATTCAACAGATCCCGGTTTTGGTACAGGCGATACCTATTCTTTTCTGGTAACCAGTGGTGGTAATTATGTGGTAAACCGGAAGTTTCCGCAGGGTACCAGTTATTTCACCTTTGCAAAAGTAAATCAACTGGCACCGGGCAGTGTGTTTCTGCCTATGACGAATACCGCTGTTACCGCTAATTCTTCCTGTACGAATGCGCCGGGCTGGAAATATTACTATTTTGATGCAGGACTTACTAAGAAGGCATTTGCCATCAACTGGAATGGCAATGCAGAGCCGGTAGGCGTGAGTGGGCTGGCTACTTATCAGGCGGGACCTTATGCACAAACAAGTGGTTTATTCAAATGTAATATCATGGGCCGTTTGATGGAAATACTACCTGCAGGTGGAAGCTATACATTGAATGGCGGTGTGAATGTGCGGATATTCTTCGACAGTACTGAACTTGTTTCTTCACTCGCTTCAGATACATTGCTCAGCAGCCGCTGGTTCAAATTCAGCGGTGATGCATCAGCTGTTGTTTCAGCCAATACGGGTATGAATATTACGGGGGCGCAATACCTTACGCCGGTAGCGTCGGGAGAGGAAGACGGAAGTGACTTCGTTCAATTCAATGGACTTACCTCTTTCTCCACGTTTGGTTTTGCCAGTAATACCGGGCCTATCTCATTGCCGGTGACTCTGACCTCATTTACCGGGCGCAAAACAGGCGATGCGAAGGTTGCTTTGAAATGGAGCGTGGAAAATGAAGAAAGGATGGATGGTTATACAATCGAGTACAGCACAGATGGGTCTGTGTATAATGCTTGTGCTCACGTAAATGCAGTGGGTTACATTAACAGTGGTAACTATGAAAGAGAAGTTATTTTTTATTCGCCTCAAACCTATTACCGTTTGAAGATGATCAATCGTGATGGTAGTTATAAATACAGCAATGTATTACGGATCAATGCCGGTTCAGGGATTACAGGCAGTACCATCAGACTTTATCCAAACCCGGCTAAAGCAGACGGGCAAGTGATGGTGGAAATCTCAGGATTTTAGGAGGGGGCCGGAATCCGCATATATGATCAAACAGGAAGATTGGTAGTGACGGAACAACAGCTTGCTTCTAATGGTATGCTATCAATCAGTTTGCGTGGATTATCCAAAGGTATCTATTATATACGGGCAGTAAATAAGGCAAGTGGCGAAGCGGCAGCAGCCAAACTGATCATTGCCGAATGAACTGCTCTATAACTTTTCTTTCTTAATGGTAACATAGGAGCTGTTGACCCGGGCCGGCTTATTCGCAGGAATATCGCCGGCCCTTTTTTATGCCCTTTTCTTAAAATAGTTCTTCAATACTTTTGTTTTCTCTTTTATTTTTTTACAGCGCAGTACTTGCAAAAATTACTTACGTAACTGATTTTTTACTATTTTTAAAAAGTCAAATGGGTAGCAGGTTTTTGTTGATTACACATCTAAGTATATTCTACTAGTCTTTAAAATAATGTTCACCCTGCTGAAATTTATTCATCGTATATGGTTTAATTTTCTATCAGCCTTTCAATCGTGTCATTTATTTTGAAACGATTTTTTGTTACAACTATATACTTGTTTTGATAGTACACTTCCGAATAATAGCCATGACATTGCTTTGTGCAATGATATTGCCGGTTTCTGCAATAGCACAACTCAATTTTTCAGAAACACATTATGAGGTTGATGGTATGATTCCCGAGAGTCAGTGTGTACGAATTACACGTGATCAGCGAGGCGCTTACTGGATATTAACATATGAGGGAAGGCTATTGCGGTGGGATGGCAATAGCTTTGCATTTGGCGGCGGCAATTACAGGCCAGGAAACAGTAAGAACATACCGTTGCTCCTCAACGTAAATTTATCGGCAGCCGGAACTCCCTTTTTTACACCGGCAGATGGTAGTCAGCCTTTTTTTTTCATTGACAGCAGCAGTCAGGTTCAGCGCTATACCAATAGTGACAGTGCAAGTTCCACGTATTCACACGAAGGGAATTTTGTTATCCTGAAAAGAAGCTGGAAAGAGATCTTTGCTCTCAATGATCAGGCAATGGCCGCAGCATTCAAACGGGCTTTTCTTTATGATAAAAATTTCTCCTTTCATGGTGTCATTACAGAAGAAGCCTTTTATCTCGTAAGCCGTAGCGTTGTATATTATTACAACAAAGGTAAACTTACGCGTTTCTTCTTTCCCGGTAACCCGGAGAGCAAAGCTGCCTGGATAGTTGGCGAACATCTGCTGCTGAGCAATAGTGATGCATACCTGTTATACCAGGACGGCGTACAGGTGGGTAGCGGAAGAAACGCGTTACTCAAGGATTTTGTTACAGCAGGAACAAAGTATTGTAATTCGCGGCATTCACTGATACTCAATTTCAGAAATAACTTTTACCGGCTTACCGTAAAAAAACAAAAACTGCTGGCCGAAAAATACCTGACATTGCCGTCATCGCGTAGTTTATTCAATGCCATTTATGCGGATGAGGAAAGCAGACGGCTCATTGTGGCGGAATCTTCCGGCGGGTTTTCTGTTTTCGAAGAAAGCCTGGTGAAATATATCAACCGCTTTGATGATCCGCAGAAAAATATTATAACTACAATTACTCTTGTGAAAAATGGCTTTTACACCAATCAGGATTTTCAGGATATTGTAAAGGATAGTGTATCTGTACTACGTTATTTTAATCCCTTTGTAGTTACTCCCGGTGGTGATGTGTTTTATCCAACGCGGTTTGGTTTTTTTCTTTTTAATCAGCAAAAAATCATTCAAAAAAGGTGGGACATCAATCCATCCATACCAGTAACTACTATTGCAACGGTGGGTGAGCACATTTATGTGGCTGCAAGCAGCTTGTGGCGTTATAACATGGCTGACAAGGAACTCAGACCAGTAATTTGCATACCCCCCATACAACCTAAAGAAACTGTATGGGCTGTTACTACCGGTCCTGGCGAATCACTTTTTCTTATATGTGACGCATTTCTGTACCAGATGAACAGGTTTACAGGGCAGCGCACCCTTTTATCGGCAGATTCGATTCCTCAGGGGCCCGTACGCTGTATGTTTTATGATACAGCGTATAATAGTGTTTTTTTTGTTGTCAAGAATCAGGGGCTTTTCATTGCTGATCTTTCTTCCGGAAAAATCCGAAAGCTTCCGTATGAACAGTTCCCGGAATTATATACCGCCTTTTATGTTTTAAAAGATAAAGAAGGTGATTTCTGGATCATCACTAACAATGATTTATACCTGATGTATAAAGGTCAGCTTCAGGATTTTTTACAATACCGGTCAAGGTATATTAATTACTATCGGTTTGGTAAACGTTATGGTTTTGGAAAAGATGAGTATAACGGCGGTGTTGCAAATGCCGGAATCCCTGTTGGTGATTCATTTTACTTGTCATCCATGCATGGTATTGTAAGTTTTGATCCGCTGCAGGTCAAAAAGATCACATCAGGGATCAGCCGCACCAGCATACATGTTTACGAATTACGTGTGGACGACAGTGTGTATTACGCAGCAGACCGGTTAGTGCTGCCACCGGATTATAAGTTTTGTTCAGTGAAACTTGATTTTCCGTATATCAGTATGCCGGGTGCTTTGCTCGAATATCAGCTCAAGGGTATCAAAGACACCAGCTGGCTGCCGGTAGGCAACCAATCAGAGATCTTACTCCGAAACCTTTCTCCCGGTAAGTACACGTTGCGAATCCGGGTACACGATCAGCCGCTGGTGGCAATACTGGAAATTCCCATTAATGCAAGAGAAGTGTGGTATAAAACTACTGGTGTGTACCTGCTTTTGTTTGCTTTCCTTTCAGGAGTATTGTTATTATTATTTCACTGGCGCATACAACGTGTAAGAAATAAATCGCTGCGGGAAATTGATCGTAACCGGAGAGAACTATTCACCATTATATCGCATGATCTCAGGAGTCCGTTGAAAGCTTACCAGGGCCTGGCTGATACTGTTAGCGATTTATTGCGAAGAAAACAGTATGATCGGGTGGCAAGGGTGGCGTCGCTGATCGATTCTGTGGGAATAAAGCTGGATATGCTGCTCAGCAATTTACTTAACTGGAATTTGCTGCAGCAGGAAAAGATAAGAGCAAAAAGTCACCCGCTTGATTTAGCAGAACTGGCAGAAGAACTTATTGATATCTATGCAGAAATAGCATCACTGAAAGGAACGTCCATTGTATTTTATAGAAACACGCCGGGTATGGTGTTGGCAGATAAAGATATGGTGTCGCTTATGATACGTAACCTGCTGGATAATGCAATCAAGAATTCTGTCCCCAATTCTGATATTACAGTCGAACTGAGAGATCAGGATGACAAAATTGCCTTTGTCATCAGAAATAATTTTGATATCCGATTTGCCGACAAGATTCTGCATATTCGCAAACTTTTCAGTCAGCATAAAAGCTGGCAACCGGGCGAAAATGGAATGGGCATGGGGTTGAGAATGGTACAGCTTGCGGCGCAAAAAATGAATGCTGTTGTTGATATTAACTTGAATGAGAATAGTGTAATATTCCACATTTTCTTCAAACGCAGAACACGTTGATGATGCAGGCATGTGTAATCAGGGTTTTAGCATTGGTTACACACTAACCTTAAACGGAAATCATTTTTCCTATTTGTATTTCTTTATATTCAACTGTCAGGCTTAGCGAATTGTTGCGTGCATAAGTTGATGCAACAACTCCTTTCTTCAGTAAATATCGGGGTACATACATACGATTGACCTTGATACAGGAAGGTATTGTCAGACAGTGTATTGATGCTTAAAATGTCATAGTAAAGGCCGGTGCCGAAGGCCTTAATAATGGCTTCCTTCTTGGAAAAAACAGAATAAAAGAAACGGTACTGCTCTGCTGATCCTTCAGGCAATTGACGGAAATGATCCAATTCCCCGGTGGACATAATAGTGGGGGCAATTTCCGTCACTGGAATCTCATCATTAATATATTCGATATCCACTCCCAATGGCAGAGTGGTGGAAATACCTATAAGAATGAAGTCTGCTGAATAGGAAATGCTGAAATGGACATGGGCGGCTTCCGGTAAAAAAGGCTTTTTATATGCCCCTGGTTGCGTATCAAACTGGGTGATTCTATGAACCGTTTTCAGGTAGTGATATAAAAAAGATCTGGCAATAAGTCTTTTATCCCGGTCATGTGTACGTTGATACCGGTTGATTTCCAGCAACTGCTTTTCAGGAATAATGGAAGGATCAATATAAGGGCGATTGTCGAATACGGGCAGCAAAAAAACACGGACACCTTCTACGGGTTCCATTTCACGTGCTATCCTGAAAGGGCTTTTATATCTGTTTTGAATCATCGCCGGGGCTTCGGGAATGTAAGATAGTGTAAATTCCGTTTTTCTTAACCGTAGCGGATAGTAGGTTGTGATGCCACCCTCCATGGGCTAATGCTGTGGATAGGTATGTTTAAATACTTTCTGATTCTTGCCCGATGCATAATTATAAATTACAGCGTATGTTAAAGCGAATGAACTTGCAGGCGACATAGGACAGCAGCAGGTAGGGACGATCTTTTCAACAAGATGGCGGTTGATTTGCAGACTATCAAATGCGTGAACACTTATTCATAAGCCGTGACACGTAATTTTCCGCATCACATTAACTATGTAGATTCCGCAAAGAACGAAAATTCGATAACAATCAGATTAAAATTATTACTACACCAACTTTTTTATTTGTAGAAAAGCTTATAAGTATTCTTCATTAGGTTTTTGTGTTTTTGTATAAAAGTTATGAATAATTTTCTTTTTGAATTATTATTAAAATGAATGTTGAATGTTTAATAATACATGTTCAGTGTGTAAATAAGGCTTCTATAAATCTACAACGTTTTGCATTTTACATAGCAGCATTTCAGGATTCAATTTTCTACATCTTTGCCAACCTAAATCCTGATTAATGCTTGTAGTTCTACTATTTGTCATAGTAGTTTGTGGAGTTGTTTGCACTTTATCATACTATTTTTATTGGCTTTTTAGCGAAAAATTTCGCATACATTTTAATCTTAAAGGTAGTAAGCCCCCATCTATGAAGGTTTACGCTTTGATGGGCCACCTTATTTTGCATCAGGCTATGTCCGTTTTCAGATCGTTTCAATATTCCCAGAAGGCTCATGGAATGGGCAGAATAAATTTTCCCTTCCTTCTGTGACAGGACTTTATAAAATCAATTAATTCATTAAACAATCAAGAAATTCAAAGTAGCCTCCTAAGAGGGGTGTGTTTTTTTTCTTAAAATTTCAAAGAACAAATTAGCGTATGAGTATGAAGAAATTCGGAATGGTAGTGATGGTATTTTTGACAACTTACATTGCACAGGCACAAAGTCCGGGAGGGGTTAATCCCGGGGAGTCTCTAAAGTTTTGGGTGAAAGCAGATGCCGGGCTTACCACTAATTCAATGGGAGCAGTTACACATTGGGCCAATTCGGCGGATAATACAAAGAATATGATTTCAAGTGGTATTTCGCCTGTTTTGCCAACAACAGACAATTACATGAATTTCAACCCTGCGGTGAAGTTCGTTACAACGAGTCCGGCAAATGGTACGTTATATACTACGGCTACGATTTTGCCTAGCAACTCTAATTTTTCAAGGTTTGTTGTATTTAATGATACAAGTGCTAATACCGGATCAGCCAATATGCTTGGCAGCGGAGCCCCTCCTCCTAATGCAAGAAGCGGTTCAATAGCATTTTATAAACCCGGGGCAGGTAATACGGTTACACAATGGGTTGGCGGCATTAATAATTATGGCAATACAGCTGGATTTTCACAGAATATTCCCCAGATTGGCACTTCTGTTTCAACATTTGGTCCATCACCTGTAAATTATATTAGAATCAATGGCGTTCAGAATGTGGTCTCTAATGCAAATGTTGGTTATCTGGATGCCAATGTACAAATCGGAGCAACTTATAATCTTGGTGGTGCTATGAATGTGAATTTCTTCTACGGATATATTCCTGAAGCAATCATCTACAGTACAGCACTTACAGCAACAGAGATTAAAAAGGTAGAAAGTTACCTTGCTGTGAAGTATGGAACAACTTTAAGCGGAGATTACCTTACATCAGACGGCACTGTTATCTGGACTAGCGAGCTTGGATTTGATAACAATATTGCGGGAATAGGAAGAGACCAGTCAAGCGCCTTATATCAGAAGCAGAGTATGTCTGTAAACAGCGGTAGTCAATTAGCGGTAAGCGTAAGTGTTCTCGCATCAACAAATGCTGCCAATCTCAATACCATATCGTCGGATAAACAATATTTTATTTGGAGCGATAATGGCGGTTTGATACGATTTAATACCTCAACCGGGCTGCTAAACTATCCTGTTCATTTAGGGCGGGTGTGGAAAGCCCAGCGAACAAATGGTTTTGCTGAGGATATTACTATTCATTACCCGGTAAGTGCTTTTGGTTCGGTACCTGCTGCTAAAGTCGGGCTTATATATGGCTCGCAGGCTGCATCGCTGTCAGATGGAACTGGTACAATCATCGTGCAGAGCGGTACCGTCACTATTGAGGGTATAAGTTATTATGTTTTTAATGTGCCATCAGGTGTGTTGGCGAATATGCAATACTTCTCTTTTGCTGCAGCTATCCCAACACCAGGAGGTGTACCTGGTGCCACGATGTGGCTCCGGGCCGACAAAAATACTGCGCCCGCTACCGACGGTGGTGCTCTATCTCAATGGGATGATCAGACTTTGAATGGAAACAATGCGGTGCAGGCTACGGCCGCTTTCCAGCCTACTTTCCGGAATAATACAACGGATAATCTCAACTTTAATCCGACAATTAAGTTTGATGTAACCGGAACCGTTGCAACAGCTGATTATCTGATGACTGGAAACTTAGGACTGCCAGGGCAATTGAATGCCGCAATTTTTACAGTAGGAGGGCTGGGATCGTATTTAAATCCAATACCACAAGGGATGAATTTTGGAACGAATTCTATTGAATTTGTAGCAAGTAATGTAAGAACGACAAGAATGCACCTTGCAGGAGGTACCCCAGGTGATGCTAATGGTTCATATTCGCCAACCACGGGACCACTTTCCGTAGCTGGCCCGGCTTCTATACATATTGGCTGGAGAAACAGCGGGGCTTTTTCTGCCGGTGTTAACTCACAGGTAGTTGCCACTTCCGGCACTGGAACAACGACTCCTTTTACAAATTTCAATTTGCAAATTGGTCGTGCATGGGAGAACCGCCCAAGTCCAACCTATATTGGTAATATTCCTGAAGAAATTGTTTTCCCCATTTCTTTGTCAACATTTGAAAGCCAGAAAGTCAATAGTTATCTGGCCATAAAATATGGGATTACACTTTCCCGGGATAACGATAAAGATCTGAGTTTGGGCGAAGTGATCGCACCGGGTTTTAATGAAGGTGATTATTTCGCCAGTAATGGTACGCGCATATGGACAGATAATTCCGGACATGGTGACAACGTGGCCGGCATAGGCCGTGATGATCTTACAGCATTGTTACAAAAACAAAGCGCAAGTATTAATTCGGCTACGCAAATTATTATGAGTCGTGGGCCGGTAGCAGCTACGAATGCACTCAACACAGGGTCATTTTCCAATGATCTTCAGTATCTGGTTTGGGGCGATAATAATGTTACAGGCGTAACTGCATTTTCATTCGGAAAATACACGCTGCGTTCGATTCGTAGATGGAGAGTAAATCGAACAGGAGTATTTGGTGCTACCGACGATATACAATTATATATACCACAGTCCTTTTTTTCAGGTACTGGTTATAAGGTGTCATTGATGTACAACACCAATGATTTAGGTTTTGGATCAGGTAATCAGTTCATTGAGAGTGCAGGTATTGTTACATTCAATGGCGTTGACTATTACAATTTAGTTTTGCCAGCTTCTATGTTGAACGCCAATGCCAATTTTTATATGGCTTTGGTGGGGTATGTACTCGCGCCGGGTGGTGTATTGGGCGAATCGCTCTGGCTCAGGGCCGATGCCCAGAGTTACGGAGATGGTATATCAATCGACGGAACCAGAAAATGGATTGCCACTACGGGCAAAAGCGCTGGTCAATACGAAGCGCAGTATGCAAGTGGTGCAAAGCCTGTTTTCAAAAAAGGTGCATGGAATTTCAATCCCGCTGTACGATTTAATCTCGGCGCAATAGGCGCAGATTACCTCAATACGGGCGATTCGATCACCACATTCACAGCACTCAATAATAAAGGAATTTCGGGCGGACAGGGCCCTTCCCCGGCCGGAGAAGTAAGAGTATTATCAATGACCGGAAGTACCAATGCCGACTTCTCATTAGGAGGCTTAATTCCCGTATTGGGTGGAAACCCATTAAGGACGATGACAAATGGCACGGCCAATATTGCAAACTTTACAGCCAATACACTTAATGGAGTAAATCCGGGTATTGCCACTTCTATGCGTACCCCCATTAACAGCGCAGCCGCGGGTAATACCACCAGCACCTTGTATGCACAATGGAATGGATCCGCACCGGCGACTACCAGCTCTTCCACAAGATTCAACGTGGACTATTATGTGCTGGGAGGCCTCGCAAAAGGTTCCCAAACGATCGAAACAGATAGATCATTCTTTACCGGCGATATTCCGGAGGTGATTGTTTACAGCAATGACCTTACTGCCGTGCAACGTCAGCGTATTAACAGCTACCTGTCTATTAAATATGGTGTTACACTGGATCAGACTTCCGCGCAAAATTACCTGGCAACAGATGGTACCACGGTATATTGGAACGCTTCCGGTGCCCACGCAACGTTTAAGAATAATATAGCCGGTATCGGAATGGATAATATGACCGGTTTATTGCAAAAGCAGGGACAGAGCATCAACACAGGCGATCAGGTCGTAATAAGCCTTAGCACGGTGGCTGCAACCAATGAAACCAATGCGGGTACATTCAGTGCAGATAAACAATATCTGGTTTGGGGTGATGACGCAGGTCCTGCCAGTACCACCATAGCGGTAACAGGTTTTGGCGCAGCACGTTTGCGCATGTTACGCAAATGGGAATTGCAGAATACCGGAAACTTTAATCAGCAGGTAACGGTATATTATCCCACTGCGGCCTTTACCACTGTTTTTGGCAGCAGGCCCAATTATTTAATTTATGATAATGCCCCGACCTTCAATGGTACGGCTAAGACAAGTATATTGGCAGGGGGCACTGCTACCATCAACGGCGTATCTTATACCGCCTTTACCGTAACATTTCCGACAACCGGAACATTATATTTCAGTTTTGGTACAAACGATCCCTCACCTGTACTTACTGTTGGTGGAGCAGAATGCAGTGGCACTGGTACCTACAGCGTTACGTTTAACTCCAATGGCACTGTCACGGCCAGTGCAGGTACAATGAGTGGTAATAGTATAACAAGTATTCCCCTGGGAACAAACGTTACCATTACAGCAAGTTCAGCCGGCGGTGCTGGTACGACTACAGCATTGGTAAACAGCCCTGCAAGTTGTCCCATCTCCAATGGCTGTACGCCACCTGCGTTAACAGCAGGCCAGGGCGTTTGCAACGGCGGTGGCACGTATAGTGTGGCATTCTCCGCTACAGCGGGTGCAACTATTGCAGTAAGTCCGGTTTCTGCAACAGTAAGCGGTAATACAGTAACTGCACCGGTAGGTACAAATGTTACGATCACAGCAACCCTCGGTGGCTGCAGCAGCAGTATAACTGTGAACAGTCCTGTTGATTGCAGTACAGCATGTGCAACACCAGCAGCGAGTTTCTCAGCAGGAACCTGCACCGGCGCAACCTATACCGTAAACGTTGTGAAGACCAGCACTGCCGTGTTAACGGCATCAACGGGTACAGTAACAGGCGGAGGCTCCGGCAGCACGAGCGGTACGATCAGTGGCGTGGCTACCGGTACAGCAATTATTGCAACGGTGACCGAAACAGGTTGCAGTGTTCAAAATATAACAATCAATGCGCCTTCGAATACAGCCCCCGTATTAACCGCATCGAATGCAGTGTGCAGCGGAACAGGTACGTATAGTGTAAGCTTCAGCAGCAACGGTATCGTTACAGCGAGTGCAGGAACCGTATCGGGCAATAGCGTAACCGGTATCCCTGTGGGTACGAATGTGACGCTTACCGCCAAATCCACCAATGGTTGTGGTACAACGACAGCAGTGGTGCCAAGCCCTGCGAGCTGTCCTTCATCCAATGGTTGTACGCCACCAGCGTTAACAGCAGGCCAGGGCGTTTGCGGTGGTACTGGTTATTCAGTAGCATTCAGTGCAACATCCGGGGCAAGTATCTCCATAAGTTCGGGTACATTGTCTGGTAATACGGTAACAGGTGTTACGTTAGGTACAAGCCTTACGATCACGGCAACCCTCGGCGGCTGTAGCAGCAGTATAACTGTGAACAGTCCTGTTGATTGCAGTACAGCATGTGCAACACCGGCAGCGAGTTTCTCAGCAGGAACCTGCACAGGCGCAACCTATACTGTAAACGTTGTGAAGACCAGCACTGCCGTGTTAACGGCATCAACGGGTACAGTAACAGGCGGTGGCGCTGGCAGTACGAGTGGTACGATAAGTGGTGTGGCAACGGGTACATCCATAACAGCTACGATCTCTGAGCCTTCGTGCAGTTTCCAAACGATAACCATTCAACCGCCCTCCAAATCGGCACCGTTATTATCAGTGGGCAGCGGTGTGTGCAATGGTTCGGGTAATTATAGTATAATCTTTAACAGCAATGGTATTGTAACTGCATCCGCAGGAACAGTATCGGGCAATACTGTAACGGATATTCCGGTGGGTACAAATGTGGTGCTTACTTCAACTGCTGTAAATAACTGTGCAACTACTACAGCGGAAGTAACAGCGCCGGCTAATTGTCCGGCATCCAATACCTGTACACCTCCCGTACTTTCAGCAGGCAATGGAATTTGCAACGGTGCAGGCGCTTACAATGTTACATTTTATGCCACTCCCGGAAGTTCGGTAATGGCTTCATCAGGAAATGTGACTGGTAACACTATCACAGACATATCTGTTGGGACTGACCTGTATATTACAGCAACAACAACAACTGGAACAAATACATGCGCTACTGTAATCCGGGTAAAGAGCCCTGTTGATTGTAATACATCCTGCGAAGTGCCATCTGCAAGCTTCAGTCAGGCAATAAGTAATGGTACCACCTATAAAGTGGTCTTTACCAAGAGTGCTACTTCAGTCATTACAGCAACAGCCGGTACGGTAACGAATGGGGGATTTGCAAGTACCAGTGGAACGATTACAGGCATACCGGTTGGTACCCATATCATTGCCTCCGTATCTGAAACCGGATGTTCATCTGTACCCTACACGATATTCAGCCCGGCAGCAGGGGTGGTGGTGAACCTAAAGGTCTTCCTGCAGGGGGCTATGAGTGGTACGTCTATGACAACAACACTGCGGAATGCAGAACTGATTCCCGCAAATCAACCATACAATGTCTCTCCATGGAATTATAACGGATCAGAATCAGTAATACTTTCATCGATGCCGGCCAATCTGACGGACTGGGTATTGGTGGAACTGAGAGATGCAGCAGCACCGGCAACTGTGATTGCAACACGTGCAGCCTTTTTACTAAGCAATGGAAATGTTGTGGATATCGATGGCGTGTCGGCATTAAATTTCCCATCAGTAGGTGCCGGGGAATATTTTATCTCCATTCGGCACCGCAACCATCTGGGAATCCGAACTGCCACTCCACAATATTTGAAGAGCACGAGCTCGATATATGACTTTACCACTACACAGCTAGCAGCCTACCAGAACGGTGTGATATTGAGTAACGGGGGATTAAACGATGGCAATCCGGCAATGAAGGAGCTTGTTGGCGGTTTGTTTACTATGTGGGGTGGTAATGCAAACAGCAATAACAACGTTCGGTTATCCGGACCTGCTAATGATCAGTCATACATATTGAATGTGGCACTTGGAGGTAATGCTACTAATGTGCTGGCGAATGTATATAACAATGCTGACCTGAATCTGAACGGAGTTGTTCGCAGCTCCGGTCCGAATAATGAGCCCAATTTTTTACAGAATTTCATTTTGGGCGGGAATCTGAATCTGGTAATACTCCAACATTTATAAACATTAAAACTAAATTAGCATGAGAAAAATTATTGCATTATTAGGTTTGGCGGCCCTGATATCAGCTTCGGTAGAAGCGCAGAATAAAGTCCGGGCCACTATCAAGCCCGGCACCACGCCTAATTCGGTAGATATTTATTTTAAGCCGGATTATGATAACAACAAGGCCTATTTTGATAATCTCAGTATTACTGTTGCGGTGCGAACGCAAACTCCATCAGCGACGGCCACGATGATTACCCGCAATATAAATAGCATACCCTGGGATAACAGCCTGGCAGGTACGGGTGGTACGGAAGCCGGTGTACCTTATGGGGGCTTTACATTTTACACATTTCTGAGTGACCCTCTCGGCCCAGGCGGTATCAGCAGCAGTCCTGTGACACTTGAAAACGGGACGGAGATACTCGCGGCAACGGTAACATTTACTGGTTCTGCAGCGTTGACCGAAGTATATTTGGTAAGCCTCGATAAAATAAACGGAGGTTCATCCTTACAGCGCTACACCTATTTACAGATGAGCGGAAGCCCTGCGTTCAATCCTGGCCCTTTCGGTCCAATAGGACAAGTTTCGCCCGATCCATCAACCGGAGGAGCTCTCTTTTACAGTATTCCTACTGTAAGTGCTGCGGGACAATTTGAATCTGGCAGCCCCTATGTAAGAACCGTAGCGGATATCAGTCTTCCGGTAAAACTGAAATCCTTCTCCGGTACACAGGATAATTGTGTGGGCAAACTGGACTGGCTGACAGCGGAGGAAGTGAACTTCAGTCATTTTGAAGTGGAGCAAAGCAGCGATGGCGCTACGTATACGAAAGCGGGTACGGTACAGGCAGCGGGCGGAACGGCAGCGCATGCCTACAAGTTTAGCACAGGTACGCTGGATGGAAGAAAATACTACCGGCTGAAGATGGTGGATAATGATGGGAAGTTCACGTATAGCAATGTGGTGTTGCTGACAGCTAATTGCGGAGGCAGCGTATACGGAGCGATGGTATACCCGAATCCGGCAGGGAAAGGAACGGATGTGAATATCAACCTGCATGGTTTTACCGGCAGCATCAGCGGTAAATTATTTGATACGCAGGGCCGTATGGTAAGCACACAACAACTAAAAAACGGTACGAATGTGCTGAACACAACAAGACTGTCTGCAGGAATGTATCATCTTGCACTGCAGGATGCGGCAGGCAATGCGGAGAATAAAAAGATTGTAATAACGCAATAAGACCTTGAGCAAAAAACAGCGAATAGCTGCAACGGGCGGACATCAAAAGTGTCCGCCCGTTTTTTATTCATAGCTGGTACATGGATATCTATATTCAATCCTTTTGGTAAAATATATGGTGTTTAATTGTCAAAAACAGTAAAAGTTAGACGAATGAAGATTGATGTAATGAAGATAAGCATGAATGTTTCAGCGCATCTATTCTTCAAAAAAATAACCATAGATAATGGAAACAGGCGTTTCATAATTTAACAATCCAATAGTAAAAATGCTGGTTAAAATACTCATTTCTTAGCGTATACGCTTAGTTGATTGCAACTAGATACTTAACTCCAAATATTAAAAAATGCAGATTTTGGCCAAAAAAGCCAATTTTTAAAAACAACGTTCATTGGTTGTTTTTGCACTTTCATTTGTAAAAACCAACATTCAGCAATTGGAGTGTTTTGGAAGAGGGTAATCATACTGTAAAGGGTGCTTTTTTTTTCATCTTTGCTTCACAAAATCGGGTGTATTGGATGTAGTTTTACGCAAAGTTGACGCTGGAATTTTACCAGATTGTTTTTAGAATTAGAAAAGAGTATTTGACCACATTTGAAAATATTTGCAAGAATTCTAAAGACCTTTTTGATACAGAAAGTAATAGTCATCAGTAACAACATTCACGCTGAATAGAACACAGCAGTATTCCCTTTTTTAACGGCACGGTATTATTGGAACATGTTTTCTTGCATGGGACGAAAAGTAATGGCAGAATTAGACTGGTCGCCAAAACCATAAAGTTTGGCGTCATAGGATGATGATAAGGTAGCTGACTTTTAGGATGAGTTGTATGAATGCCAATCAGGAATAGCATATTGAAACTTATGATACGGGAATATCTCAATAAAGATCAATCACCTTTTCTTATGTACTATAAACAAAACAACAATATCAATATGAAAAACACACTGATTACACTTCTCTTCGTGTTGGCGTCAGTAGCTGCATCCGCGCAAAGCCCGGGTGGAGTAAATCCTGGCGGAACACTTAAATTCTGGGTAAAGGCAGATGCGGGATTGAATGTTTCCGGATCAAGTGTTACCGGCTGGGTGAACCAGGCTGATAACACTAAAAACATGATCCCAAGCGGTTCGCCGGCACCGGTATTAGCGGGAACAGCAAATTATATTAATTTCAATCCCACTGTGAATTTTCTGACTACGGCACCAGGTACAGGCACATTGTACACCGTTGCCAACATCCTGCCAGCCAACTCAAATTATTCACGTTTTGTAGTGTTCAATGCGAATCCGGCCATGACTGGGTTTGCGAATATTATCGGAAGCGGCAGCCCGGCTCCCCCTGCTACCAGCAGTATTTCTTTTCTTAAAAATGCTGGTACCAATACAGTAGGACAATGGTTTGGCAGCAGCTATTTTGGAGGACAGGCCAGTTACACACCTGGAGTGGCTGAAATCGGAACCTCAGTATTAAACTCAGGAGTAGCAAACGGATCCTATATTAATATTAATGGAACTACCGGTACTGCTACCACGCTTTCCGGTATTTTTTATGCAGCCATCAACGTGCAATTAGGTGCTGCCTATAATGTTGGTGGGGTTGCAAACGTAAATTTCTACTACGGATATATGCCGGAAGTAATTGTTTACAGCTCAGCGCTTACTGCAACAGAAGTAAAACAGGTAGAAAGCTACCTGGCCATTAAATACGGAAAAACAATTGCCGGTAATTATTTGTCTTCTATCGGAGCAACCATTTGGACCGGTGGAGCCGGCTATCAAAATAATATTGCAGGCATCGGCCGGGATGATAACTCCGCGCTGTTGCAAAAGCAAAGCAAGAGTGAAAACAGTGGCTTTCAGCCCATCATTGCAGTGGGTAGCATTGCCACTACGAATGCACTTAACAACAGCACAGCATTGTCAGCAGCAGACCGTTCTTTTCTGATCTGGGGAGATGATAATGCGTCAACGGCCTTTAGTACTGCCATAAGCCTGAGTGGTTTTAATAGTCGCATGGCCCGTGTATGGAAAGTACAGGAAACAGGAACAGTAGGTTCTGTCCTGATAGCTATACCTGCCAGCGCCATACCAGCGAGTATGACGAACCTTAGTTTATTGCGGTCAACTTCAGCAGCATTCAGTTCAGGGGTAACGTCTTTTCCGTTGACCTTGCAGACAATAAACGGTTCCAACTATTATACAACCACTGTAGATTTTACTACCGGTGATTTTTTCACATTCGGAGGACTTATGACTGCTCCGGGTGGTGTAAATACAAACCTTATAAGATGGTATAAGGCTGATATGGGTGTTACCACTGTAAGCGGAGATGTAAGTCAGTGGGATGATCAGGCAAGTGGTGTAAATGCAACACAACCTTCGGTAACCAATCGTCCTAGCTACAGCACTTCAGGTAATTTTTTAGTAAATTTTAACCCTTCCCTTACATTCGGTAACTCATCTGCTCCTGATAATTTGATTTTTAGTGAAGCAGGTGTGCCTACCGGAACAGCGACACGTGCTATATTTGGTGTTGGTGCTGGTTCTGCAAGTTCAACTACTGGAGGAGTGTTTGTTTCGCAAGGGACAGGAGTTGCACCCAATTTTTATGGATTATCCCGCACAGGCGGCACGCCAAATGGACGCCTCAATTTATATGGCTCAACTCTTGTTACAGCCAATACAATTTTTGCAAACAGGGTACCCGCAGTTGTTTACGGTGGAGGGCCCTCCGGAAGCCTTAAATTGTCTTATAATGGCAACCCTGCAATTACTAATTCTTCTGTAAGTAATTCTACTCCGACAGGGTCAGTTTATATCGGTGATTATGCAACAGGTTTGTCGCCTTCGTGGGATGGGGATATTACAGAAGTTATTTATTATACTGCCGAGCCAACTGCTGCAGATAAACAACGTATCGATGCCTACCTTGGCCTTAAGTATGGCGTTACACTTGCTTCAGATTATCTCGCCAGCGATGGGTTGACTTTCCCCTGGAAATTAGCGGATCATACCGGATATAACAATAATATCGCAGGTATTGGCCGGGATGATAACACGGCACTGAATCAAAAACAGAGTAAGAGCTCCAATACGGGTAATCATGTTGTATTCAGCCTCGACAAGCTGGCAACGACCAGTGGGGCCAATAGCGGCAGCTTCACCAATGATCTCCAGTTTCTCGTATGGGGGGATAATGGAGCTGCAGGTACGTCAGCCTTTTCAACAGCGCCTTATACCAACAGGGTAAACCGTGTTTGGAAGGCGGTAAATACAGGTGGCATTAACCAAACCTTACAGGTGCTGGTACCCACCGCTCTTTTTCCGGCAAGTGCCAGAACTGCCCTGTTGTATAATACCAATTCATCTTTTGCGACCGGCAACATGCTGTTTGCAAGCACAAAAACTGTATCCATTAACGGGACCTATTATTTCAGCTATTCCCTTCCTGCCGCGCAGGTAAATACCGGTACATTTTATATCTCGTTTGTCTATTATCAAACGGCACCTGGAGGTGTATTAGGAGAATCGGTCTGGCTGCGGGCAGACGCACAGGGATATGGCGATGGTATTTCGCTCGATGCGAGCAAAGAGTGGATCGCTACTACGGGTCTCAGTGCTGGTCAATATGAAGCACAGTACACTACCGGCGGTGTAAAACCTGTTTTCAAAAAGGGTATATGGAATTTCAATCCTGTGGTAAGGTTTAACCTTGGTGGAATTGGTACAGATTATGCGAATACAGGTAGTGCCATAACAACCTTTACCACTGTTAATAACTTTGGTGCTTCAACCGGACAGGGTAGTCCCACCCCCGGTGAAGTAAGGGTATTATCAATGTCCGGTGGTACCAGTGCCGATTTTGGGCCTGGAACTGGAGGTGTTATACCAGTAATTGGAGGTAACCCATTGCGGGCCATTACGAATGGCTCAGCTACTATTGTAAACTTTGCGACTGCACTTAATGGCACCAATCCCGGTATTGCCACTACAATGAGAACTGGTCCCACAGCAGCATCAGGTAATGCAGTTAACAGACTTCATGCGCAATGGAATGGAAGTGCTGCGTTAACAACAGCTTCATCCGTGGTTTACAACATAGATTATTATGCGTTGGGCGGTCTGGCTGATGGATCTAAAACAATCCGTAATACCAACTCAATGTTTGAGGGCGATATCCCCGAAGTTATCGTTTATAATACAGATCTTACAGCAACTGAACGTCAGCGGGTAAACAGTTACCTTTCGCTGAAGTACGGCGTTACGCTGAATCAGGCCTCCGCACAGAATTACCTGGCATCGGATGGTACGACGGTTTACTGGAACGCAAGCGGAGCACACGCAACTTTTAAAAATAATATTGCCGGTATTGGCATGGATAACTTCACTAATCTGCTGCAAAAGCAGGGCCAGAGTATCCACAAACCCGGTCAGGTGGTTGTAAGCCTTGGAACAGTAGCTGCCACCAATGAAGATAATACCGGTACATTCAGTGCCGACAAACAATTCCTGGTATGGGGTGATGACAATGCTTCTACCAGCGCCACCACAGCAGTGTCCGGCTTTGGCACCGTACATTTACGCATGTTACGCAAATGGGAACTGCAGAATACGGGCAGCTTTAATCAGCAGGTAACGGTGTATTATCCGACAGATACCCTTGCTGTGGCATTTGGCAGTAACCAGTATAATTTGATTTATGATAATGATGCCACCTTCAACGGTACCGCAAAGACAAGTGTACTGGCGGGTGGTTCAATAACCATCAATGGTATTAACTATACCTCCTTCACCGTAACTTACCCTGCTACAGGTACTTTGTATTTCAGTTTTGGAACTTCAAATCCTGCACCCATGCTGACCGTTGGTGCGGCAGTGTGCAGTGGTACAGGCACCTACAGTTTTGCGTTTAATTCCAATGGTACTGTTACGGCCAGTGCAGGTACAGTGAGTGGCAATAGGGTTACGGGTATCCCCGTGGGAACGAATGTGACAATTACATCAACATTAGGAGTTGCCACTACCACAGCTGTGGTACCAAGCCCCACCAGTTGTCCATCTACTAATGGCTGTACACCTCCTGCGTTAACAGCAGGCCAGGGTGTATGCGATGGTACTGGTTATTCAGTGGTGTTCAGTGCAACATCCGGAGCAAATATCTCCATAAGTTCAGGTACATTGTCTGGTAATACGGTAACAGGTGTTACATTGGGTACAAGTCTTACCATTACAGCAACACTCGGTGGTTGCAGCAGTGTGGTAACGGTGAACAGCCCTGTTGATTGCAGCACAGCATGTGCAACACCGGCAGCCAGCTTCTCAGCAGGTGCTTGCGCAGGCGCAACATACAGTGTAAATTTTGTGAAGACCAGCGGCTCTGTTGTTACGGCATCCACAGGTACGGTAACAGGCGGCGGCTCCGGCAGCACGAGCGGTACGATCAGTGGTGTGGCCACTGGTACAGCGATCATTGCAACGGTGACCGAAGGTCTTTGCAGTGTACAAAACATAACAATCAATGCGCCTTCTAATACAGCCCCTGTATTAACTGCATCGAATGCGGTGTGCAGTGGTGCGGGTACTTATTCAGTAACCTTTAATTCTAATGGTATAGTGACTGCTTCAGCAGGAACTGTATCGGGCAATAGCG
>JAPLEH010000011.1 GCA_026391455.1 Bacteroidota bacterium | reverse complement strand
ACCACCGGTAATAAGCGGCTCGCCATTGGAGGTGGTGCTCAGTTTATTGGTTATAATATCTTCATACGAATAATATTCCTTCAACAGTATGGTCACGGTACTTTCACTATGAAAAGTATGTGCCGGTATCAGCAGTGCGGTGCCGGCTGAACCTTTTACCAGATTATCAATACCCGGTTCGATGATGATCTCCTCTGCCTGTTTTTCGAGATGTTTAAAAAAACCAGCCAGTGTGATCGATTCCTTTTTGCTTGCTACTGGCTGGTTGGTTACATCCGGTACCGGAATAGCTGTATCCCCGCTCACCGGTCTTCCGTAATACGTAACCTTGGGTGCTGAAACCAATATTTTGTTTTGTTTGTTTGTTTTTGCCATTAAAAAAGTATTGGACTGTGTAACTGGTGCGGCATCGGGTATGGTAGTTGCCGGACTTTGAATAACCTGCGTATCCGGTTTGCCGGCAGGAACTGTAGTTACGGGTGCCTTTATTTTTTCCGGAGCAAAAGGTGCCAGCAATTGATACCCGATTAGCGAAGCCACTACTATGAAGGCAGCAGCCGCACTGAGCCAGAGCCACCCCTTGCGTGGTTGTTTCGCAAGAGGGCGGGCTTCTCCTGTTGTAAGAAGTTGTTGCATCTGCTGCCAGTGGGCATCCTGGCGGGAGAGGTCTGGCAATGACTGGTTTTCCAGTTGCCGGAGTTTTTTGTCCATATCGTTATTTCGGGTCTCCATTTGTTTTCAGTAAGGGATTTAGAAAGTGCTCAAGTTTATTTTTAAGAATTTTACGGGCTTCATTCAAATGCCATTTCGATGTGCCTTCCGATATGCCTAAGGCCCCGCTCACCTGTTTATGGGTGAAGTTTTCATAGATGTACAGATTAAAAACGGCACCGGTGGCGGGTGGCAACTGGCCAATGATCTTCTGAATATCTTTCACGGAAATGCGGGAAAATGCATCTTCGGTTATACTTACCTGTTCCTCCTGTTCGGGTCCCAGTTTCACCTCACGGATGGGCCCCTTCTTCTTTACATGATCCAGACAGCAATGAACGACGATAGTCTTGACCCAGCCCAGTAGTTTGCCCTCGTGTTTATAATTTCCAATATGCCGGAATACACGCAGCATGGCATTGTTGTAGATAATGCCGGCCCCATCTATATCTCCGGCATACCGGATACATATTTTGATCATTTCCGGATAGCAAAGCCTGTACAATTGCTCCTGGCATTGCATATCATTATCCCTGCATCCGCGGATCATTATTTCATGAGGATCAGTCAATGGTTTCGGCTTGGGTAAAACTTGGCTCATCTAATATAATAACTACCCCCCGGTTCTAAAGGGTTGGGTGAAAAACCAATTATTTTTAGAAAAATATTGGCTTACTTGCAGCCTGGGTCCACCCCAACCCCTCACCATTAACCACTACACAATGAAAAAACTACTTTTTATCCTCTTATTGACAGGCCTGCAGCCCGCCCTGGCCAATGATGGCGTATTCTATGCCACCGGCAATACCTTGGTACCGCTGAAAGAGACCACCATTCGTCTCAAAAAAGAGATCCTCAACCTCGAAAGGAAAGGTGACTGGATGCAGGTGGATATTTATTTTGAGTTTTTCAATCCGGGCCCGGAGAAAGAATTGACCGTAGGGTTTGTAACGCCTCCTGCCGAGGGCGATGTTACCGATGAAGAAGCGAAGCACCCCCAGGTAACGGATTTTATGGTGATGGTGAATGATGCCCTGCTGCCCTATAAGATCGCGAAACTGGAGCAGACCGGTTTTAAAGTGGATGCCAAGATCGCTTCGGGTTATGATTTTGTTTATTATTTCAATATACGCTTCGCCAAAGGAATTACGGTTATACGGCACAGTTATATATATAAAGGCGGTGGTTCGGTGGAAGCAGCTAAAGATTTTGATTATCGCCTTACCACCGGCGCCACCTGGGCCAATAGCGGCATCGATGATTTCGAACTGAATATTGATATGGGCGATGACAGTTATTTTTCTGTACCTGCCGGATTCAATGCCACACCCGCTCCCTGGCAGGTAGCCGGTATCGGACGAATCAGCAAAACGTCAGCACCCGTCCCCTACATGGCTGAAAGTACCGACCTGCTGAAAATGGTCTATCTCCGCAAAGGGAAACTGCAATTAAGGGCCACCAATTTCAAACCGGCCAAAGACCTGTCCATTACCTTCTGGAATCTGCACAATGAAGTCAATCTCTGGTGCGATAAAAATACCAAAAATGATTTTAAAGATATCATGGAATTTACCTGGGGCGATTCTATACAAACCACGCTAGGTCAGATGACCGATGCCGAACTGCGGCTTTACCGCAATCTCAACTTTGCCCGCAAAGGATATGACTTTAAAGACGAAACACTGAAAAAGGCTTTCTCCAAATACAACTGGTATATACCCGATCCGAACGCCAAAACAGATAATACCCCGGATTATTATATTACCCCGGAAACGATGAAGCTGATTCTGGAAGAGGAAAAGCGGAGGAGAGGGGGGAAATAATTAAGAATGAAGAATTATGATTTAAGAATTGCCCTCTGATTGGAAAAACCCGGAAGGCTCCCGCATTGCTGCGAACTGATATCCTTCCGGGTTTTGTTCTTAGCTGTTCAGTCTTAAAACCCTTTCGTGGTTTTGGGCTTTACTTCATTGATCTCTTTCTTTGGCGACAATATTTTATTGCATGATTCGGTAACCACTTCTTTGGGCAAGGTAAAGCTGGTGGTTTGTTTTATATTCAGCGACGAAGAACCGGCCATCAGCACATATTTACCTGCATCTGCCACCCAGGCACTGCGTTGGGTGATAAAAGAAGCAAGCTCCGCAGGTGCAAGCGTGAAGCTCAGTTTTTGCGACTGGCCCGGTTTCAGCAAATTGGTCTTGGCAAAGGCTTTCAGTTCTGCAGCAGGTTTATTCACTGAACCTTCGGGGGCGGAAACATATAATTGTACCACTTCCTTTCCTGCAGTTTTACCTGTGTTTTTTACAGTCATTGATACCGTGATCTTATCTTTCATCGTGCTGCTGCTGATGGTAAACGGGCTATAGCTGAATTGCGTATAACTCAATCCGTAACCAA
This sequence comes from Bacteroidota bacterium, assembly GCA_026391455.1. Classification (GTDB taxonomy): domain Bacteria; phylum Bacteroidota; class Bacteroidia; order Chitinophagales; family Chitinophagaceae; genus JJ008. The sequence continues at coordinate 47,457 of JAPLEH010000011.1, read as the reverse complement.
ATTCATAAGCGGGTTTTATCCCAAAGGAATTATAGTATCGGTATCCCACATAGATGCCTTCTTCATATACTACTTCGGCCGGTATTTGCTTCATACCAAAATTGCCAATAGTGACTTTCTCAGGAAATTCAGTACCCGGAAAATTTTTAGCTGTAATATCATCGGCATAGTTTACCGGGAAGGTAGTAGCCAGTTTACCTGAGGGGTTCACTTTGCCACTGAGAATATCTGCAACGGCATTCCCTGCTTCGAGGCCAGGTTGCCAGGCGAGCAAGATGGCATCGGCTTTGTCTCTCCAACTGGCCGTTTCGATCACGCCACCACTGTTAATGATTACGATCACTTTTTTATTTTTTGCATGAAAGGCTTTTGTTACCCGGTCGATAAGGGATACTTCAGCAGCTTTCAGGTTAAAGTCGTTTTCTTCTTTACGGTCACTGCCTTCACCAGCATTGCGGCCAATGGTAATGAGTGCTGCGTCGGCGGTTGCTGCTTTCGCTTCCAGCATCGCATCACTGATTTCCATTTCAGGAATACGTGGTGTGGGATTCATAAATTCTTCAAAGAAATTCTTCTTCGGCTGTTTGGCTTTTTCAGTTTTTACATATTCCTGATAAGAACCGGTCAATTCCGCATCCAGTTTGTATCCTGCATTCTTCAAGCCATCCACCAGTGATACGGTGTATTCCTCATTCACATCGCCACTGCCGGTTCCACCCGAAACAAAATCATACGACGTAATGCCAAAAGCTGCAATACCGGAATTATTGCTGGCGATGGGTAAAGCAGCCGCTTCATTTTTCAGCAACACCATTCCATCTGCAGCGGCAGCCCTTGCCAGTAGTGCATGTGCTTTCAGGTCGGGTGTGTTGCTGAATACATATTTCTTATAAGCCGGCGTTCCAAGAATATAATTAACGATACGTGTTGCGTTCTCATCTACGATCTTTTTATCCAACGAGCCGTCCTGCAGTGCTTTGAGAATGGCTTTGTTCTGTTCTTTGGTGCCGGGCATCAGCAGGTCATTGCCGGCTTTCATTTGTGCTACAGCATCTTTTCCGCCAAACCAGTCGGTCATTACCATTCCTTTGAAGCCCCATTCTTTGCGTAGCAGTGTGGTAAGCAGGTCATAGTCTTCTGACGTATATACGCCATTGAGTTTATTATACGAGCTCATCACAGTCCAGGGATTGGATTCCTTTACGGTGATCTCAAATCCTTTCAGGTAAATTTCCCGAAGGGCCCGTTCGCTCACTACGGCATCTACCGTATTCCTGTTGCGTTCCTGGTTATTCACGGCATAGTGTTTTATTGAAGTGCCCACGCCATTGCGTTGAATACCATTCACCATGGCAGCGGCCATTTTACCGGAGATCAGTGGATCTTCGGAATAATATTCAAAATTTCTACCGCCCAGGGGATTACGGTGAATATTCATACCGGGTGCCAATAGCACATCCACCCCGTATTCCTTTACTTCATTACCCATGGCCAATCCTACCTGCTGCACCAGACGGGTATCCCAGGTAGAGGCTAGCAGGGTGGCAACCGGCCAGGCAGTGGCATAATAGGTTTTGGAATCATTCGGGCGGGTAGGGCTGATGCGCAGCCCCGCAGGTCCATCGGCTACAATGGTATTGGGCAATTGCAGACGGGGGATAGCATAGGTACTTCCGGCGGCCCCGGGTACTTTATCAGTTATCTGTCCTACCCCGGTCCCATTGCCGGCACTCATTCCGGGAATGTTCATTCCCATACCCACCACGAGGTTTACTTTCTCTTCGGTGGTCATTTGAGATACTAATTGGCTGGCCTTATCCGTTTGGGAAAATAGAGGGAGGGTCATCAACAGGGTGAGGGTGGTAAAAATGATTGGTTTCATATAGCTTCGTTTGTCCAAAGTTCCGTAAGAATGAGGCCGGTTGATTTGATAAATGTCAAATAATGAGTTCCTGAAACTGCATGCCATGAGAAAATATTATTCCATCCTGATCTCCGTGTTCCTGTTTTCAGGGAAAATGCCTGCACAATTTATTTCCCCCGGCAGGTATCTCCCTGCTGATAAATCGGTACTCCATACATCCCTCCGCTTGTACAAAGACAGCCATTTTATTTATACCAACAACAGTTCCGGTAGTTGCTGGGTATCTGTTCAAGTGCAAGGCACCTGGCGGGTGAACAGGGATACATTATATCTTGACATAGCAGAAAAAAATGAGAGCAGGGTGTATACACGCAAGTATATCGTAAAACATGGCATTCTTTCTTATATAGACCCGGTTGAAAAAGATATATTTATCAACTGGGGTCCGCTGGTGAGGGATAGCGGCACACCATCGGTGGTAAAAATAAAATCCAGACCATCGCTGCCGGTAAAAGGAATCAGGCCTGAAATGATCAAACCGGCGATGATGCAAACGGGTATACATAAAAAGCGCACCCGCACTTATTTAAGTAATACTAGTGTACGCTGCCGGAACTTAAAGGATATCTGGTTTTCTCAGACTGCAATGTTGAACTGGAGCGAAGCAGACGAATCCCTGGTACTGGAAGTTTTTGACCATGTAAAGAGTTGCTTCATTGAATTGACCAATTTCAGATACCGTTCACACTATGTCATACGGTTTAGCCGGTACCGGTTGCAACAACTTCCGGATGCTGCGATCATTAAAACTTTTCACAGTACGGATAACTTAGTACAAGTAAAACTGAAACGTGACAATGGTCTGCCGGACATCAATTAATGTTATAGCTCAGAAATTAAGTTACGTCCCGCTTTACTCATGGAAGTATATTATGCGGGGAATAAACTATAAAATATCCCTTGCTTATTTCTGTCCCCGTATCCGGCTCAGCGTCTCCAGGGTTACACCCAAAAAAGAAGCAATATAGGAGAGAGGTACCCGCTGAATGATACCCGGTGATTGTTTCACTAATTTTTCATACCGCTCATGGGCGGTTTCAAATTGAATGGAATCCATGCGTTGCTGCGAAAGGATCAGCGAAAGGGTGATCATTTTGCGCAACATTTTTTCCACCGCATGATGTTTGTCAGCCAACGCCATCAGGTCATTATGATGGATACAATAAATGGAGGAGGGCTCCAGCGTTTGTATAATGAGATGACTGGGTGTGCGCTGAAAAAAACTGGTGATGGATAAAAAAAATTGACGGTCCAGCGCCACCCATTCCGTAACCTCCTTTTCTTTTTTATGATAAAAGATACGGGCTGCCCCTTTTTCAATAAAATAGATATAATCGGAAATGGTATGCTCGCGCAATAGCAGATGGTCTTTGGGAAGTTCGCGGTATTCCCAGGCCGCCAGCAGATCCGTTAATGCGGCGCCCTCCACCGGTGAAATATCTTTTATGGCTTTTTGCAGCAAATCCATTGCCGTAAATTAGTAAAAGAAACGATATTTTTAAGGTATGATTATTACACCTCCCTGTTTAAAAGAAGGCGATACCATTGGCATCGTTTGCCCGGCTGGTTATATGGCCGCTGAAAAAGCGCAGACTTGTATTCATACCCTGCAGGAATGGGGCTACCGTGTACAAACGGGCACCACCCTGGGCGGACATTCCACCACTTATTTTTCCGGTACCGATGAAGAACGGCTCCGTGATCTGCAGCGTATGCTCGATGATTCATCGATCAATGCGATCCTCTTTGGCCGCGGCGGATATGGCACCGGCCGCATCATTGATCATATTAATTGGAAGAAATTCAGAAAACACCCCAAATGGATCATCGGATACAGTGATATTACGGTAATACATTCACACTTGCACCGAAATTTCGGCATCTCCTCCTTGCATGCACCCATGGCAGGTGCTTTCAATGATGAAGGGTATAAAAATGAATACATCCTTTCATTAAAAAATGCGTTGGAAGGAAAGAAAGCGGTATATAACGCGGACGGGCATGCGAAAAACAGGGAAGGAGAAGCCACCGGCGAACTCGTAGGTGGCAACCTGTCCCTGCTCGCCCATTTAATGGGTTCGGAGTCGGAGATCAAAACGAAAAACCGTATCCTGTTTTTAGAAGATGTGGGCGAACAATTGTATAATATCGACCGGATGCTGCACCAGTTGAAACGCAGTGGAAAACTGGCCAAACTGGCCGGGTTGATATTTGGCGGGTTCACCGAAGTAAAGGATACCGAACGACCCTTTGGAAAAGCCATCCATGATATTTTAAGTGAGATCGTGCAGGAGTACGACTACCCGGTTTGTTATGATTTTCCCGTGAGCCATACGGATAAGAATTATGCACTCAAGATCGGTGTGGAATATACATTACGCGTGAAAACCAACGGAGTACAAGTGGAAGAAAGGACTTAACAATTCGGTAATATAAGTGTGATTTTTTTTGATTTTATCTTTGATAAAGTTTTTTGAATGATAAGAAAAGAACACCAAACTCTCTGGAATGGCATTCGCTTATTTGCCATTGATGAACCCGGCGCTGCAGTAAAATACTCCGATAAACTGCGGCAGTCCTCGCATTGGACACCTGCCTACACCTCACGCGTAATCGAAGAATACCGAAAATTTATTTTTCTCTGCATGGTACTGCCACGCGGCGCTTCTCCCTCACAGGCAGTAGATGAGGCCTGGCATATGCACCTGACATACACGGTCAATTATTGGGATGGACTCTGTGCGAATATTCTCGGCAAACCACTCCACCACCATCCCTCCCGGGGCGGTCCTGAAGAAAAACATAAACATACCGACTGGTATCAGGAAACACTGGAAGGGTATCAGTATTATTTTGGCGAACAACCACCCCGAGATATCTGGCCACCACCTGTTTTACAAAAACCAGACACTGATCAGAAACCGGATAAGAAGATCAAACTATACTATCTCTTTTTTTTACTTCCTTTTCTCTTCCCGCTTTTTTTCGACAGGCTGCATCCCTTTGAATTAAAAGGGCCTCACTTTATTATTTTTTTAGTATTGTTGATGGCTTGTATAGCCATTGCCCTCTCACTTCACTATGCTAACCGTTTGAAAAACCTGCGCAGTCAGTTTGAAGCGATCGATACATCTTCCCTGAATATTTTTCAGTTTACCCGCACTATATTCGGACGCAACCGGATGGTGCAAACCGCCACGATCGACCTGATAGCAAAAGGTGTATTGGTACCGGTAGAAAATAACCGGTTCCGGATAGAGGCCTATGATAAAACGGAGATCGGGAAAAGCAATCCCACCATACCCTTTTTAGAGCGGCATTATACTAACGGAGAGACCGTAAATCTCACTGACCTGGAATTTATGTGCAATCAGGAAAAAGTGCTGGATGAACATTTCGAACAACAGGTAGATCCGTTACGAAAAAGAGATGTACTGGCTACGGTAGTCATGATACTCCTGTTGATCATTTGTTTGGCGCGGATGATACAGGGTTTGCTGAATGCATATCCCATTTCCATACTAATGATATTACTGGTGATCGCATTCATTGCTGCCGTGAGGGTGATACGGGGCTTTTCAGGCTGGGCAATGCTGCAGCAACTGGTGACAAATAAATACATGGAAAGGTCGGTATCGCTGGCTGACCGCCTCAGCGCACCCAATGCAAACGACTTTGCCTTCCTTGGCATTACGGCCATAGCCGGTATGTATGGGGCCGAACACTTGACCAACTCCTTCCGGAATCATTTCGGCTCCGCCTCAGGCACTTCAGGTAGTGGTTGTGGCAGTTCGGGTTGCGGCAGCAGTTGTGGAAGTGGTGATGGGGGAGGTTGTGGCGGTGGATGTGGTGGATGCGGAGGGTGAGAAAGCGAATGAAGATTTAAGAAAAATGACTTTTATAGTTACATACAAGAAAAAGGCGGTGGTAAGAAAGCAAGGAATAATTTCGTAACATAAGCGTTTGAACTTCTAAAATGCTTCTGATCTCTCAATACGACATATCGGAATAATAAAATCAACAATATATTGGCGCGTTATTCCAGGTAGGATGAAAAATGCCCGTATCAATATCAAGTGCCCGCTCTTCGATCATGGTGCCAGGGCCCATCCTTACGCCGCTATTTGTATATGTTTCAATACCAACGATAAGATGCAGCGCGCCATCAATTTCAAGCAATTTACTTAAGTAAACAAAGCCTTCAGGGCTCGTAGGTGGATGGACCCTTTTCTGAATGACAGTTTCATTGATGAACCCAGGAACTTTCACAATTTTATGTACGGATTTATCTGCGTTATGTATGACCAGGTTGCCGGGAGGCGGGAAGTCTGGATTTTCTTCCATATACAGGACTGCCAGCTTTTGTTTTTGGGGGATCAGATAGACTTGATAGCTGTTCCCACAGGTTAAATGTTGTCCCTCATGATCCCATTCAATTTGCTTTATGAATCGAAAAAAAGTATCATATTCTGCATAATTGCTTTCTGTTATCTCTTTTTTATTACCATCTTCATTGATGATTATAATATTTTTCATCATACTGTTATTTTAAGATTTGTTCAAATGCTTTATCTTCTTTAAACAATGTTTCCCAATTATTCATCTTTACCCTCGCACCATCCAATTTGAAGGTAAAATTATACTGCACAGGCCCCCCTTTATATTTCTTCAATATCCCATTTATTTCTTCTTCCTGAGGCCCGATAATACTTTTGCGTACAGGAACTTTCTGTTTGGGTTGAACGGTATATTTCCTGATCACAAGAACGTTTTTTGTTTCATCTTTCCATTTTCTCAATACTGCCAGTTTATTCCTCAAATCAGCAACCGTGTACACCGGCATTTCGGCGGCAAATGCGCCTGGCTTGGGCTGATTCAGCGCTTCAACGATATAAAAACTATCCCCCTCTTTCAGGTATATATCCTCGACTTTGGTTCGAGGCATGCTGGGTGGAGTCTCTGCACTTTTGAAAAAGAACTGGTTGATCAGCTCAGCAGGCCGCTGTTTTCCTTCCTGAAACGGAGTAGCTAATTTAAGCACAATTTTCCCTTCATCAACGGTTTTCATCAGTTGCACATGCTCTTCAAAAACCTTCCCCCCGAGAGCAGGCACTTTGATTTTTGCGTTTTTTAATTCTGATATCAGCTCCCAGTCCTTAGCACCCGTTACCAGTTTCATTTCAGTAATTACCCCTTCAGGGCTCATCCTGAACAATATTTTTCCGTCACTTGCAAAAACAACCAGCAGTTTATTGAGAATTGCCATTTGTACACCTTCTTTCTGGAGGTTGATGATAAAACCTGCAACTTTATATGGAAAACGCTTAAGAAATAAACTCGTTTCCTTCGCAAGATAGTTCAGTGCCCTGAGCAAATTTCCGTTGGCAACATGCTCTATTCCTTTGGCCCCAACATACCCAAGCCGGGCCAATCCCCAGAAAAATGTAAAATAATGAACGGCTGTAGTCAAACCGGGAAATGCCTCCTGCACTTCCGGGCTGCTGACCACCACATTCACACTGTTTACCGCAATATCAGTTCTGTAGGCTATTACACCCAGGGTATTCGCAGTTCGCAGTGCATTTGCAAGTGCCAGGTAATCGAGCGGAAGAAAGATCAGGAATAATGAGACAGATACCAGGAAGTCAATTTTCTTTTTGGACTCATAGTGCATGATAGCGTAAAGCAAACAAGCCGGGATAATCGCCATTTCGTCCTGTTTCAATTTTAGCAGCGGGTTGTCGATATCCCCTTCAGCAACCACTACGATCAAGTCGAGAGCGGAAAACTCTTTCTTTATCGAACTGAATTGATTGAGATAGGCCTCTTTTTGAGCCTGGTATTCTCCATATTTCTCCTTTCTCCACCGTTCTTTATCTTCCTCTTCGCGATCAGCGACAAATCCTTCCGAGCCCATGTAATCATCAGTGCTGCTTTTGCCGGGGTATTCTTCCTCGTTGAGCTCAAAATCATAGCCGTAATTTTCGATATGAATTTTTTTACTACGCCCGCTCAAGTAGGCAATTTGTCGTTTATTACCTGCCTTATTGTAAAAAAAATAATTCCCTGTCGCTATCGCTTCGATCAGTTTCACACCTGCGTCACCGTTGCCAGCTTCTCCCGATAATACTGAATCTGTTATCATGATTGACATGTGTTGAAGAAACTCCATGTCAGATTGCTGCATCAGGTCAAAAAGTTTATTCTCGGTGTCTAGTTCTGCAAACAACCGCTTCGTATCTTCTTTTGATGCAGTGGTCAGGAGATTGAAGACCACATCTCCCCAGGTAATATAGTTGTCGCGGAAATTATGGCGCCAAAATCCGCTAAAGCTGAGTGTGGTTTCACCATCAAGGAAAAGCTTAAACAGAAACTTCCTGCGCTCGTAAGATAGTTTTGAGAAAGGATAATTGATGATAAATTTGGTTGCTGCACCAACACTGCTTTTATCCACCAGAAACTCATCTACAAAACTCCGTACTTCATCTCCGTCTTTAAAGTCCCCGGTCTGGAATTTTTTTATTTCAGCTGACAATATGACCAGCCTCCTTGCCATATGGTAGTAGTCATTGGCTGTGAGTTTTGACCTCCCATAGGCAGTGTTATACCTTACATCATTTTGCTGGTTATAGCTTTGCAGCACATCTGCATCAAGAGAGGCAATCACTTTGCACAGTACCCGGATTGCATGCTCCGTCTGAGGGTCAGTTGGCTGTTCAGCTACTGCTTTGTAATGAAGATAGTTTTTGTCGTACAGTTCTTTTTGGATCTTCGTAGTTACTGCTCCCGGCGATATTCCTGCCAGCCCGCTGATTCCTGTGAGCAATGTAACGTCGAATGCTTCTCTGACCTGCCAGCTTTCATACTGGAATCCATATCTGTTAGCAGAGATTTTTGTCATCTGCTTCAACCAACTGTCTATATGTTCATATAGCGTGGTTGTACCTTGTTTCGTCGCGATCTCATTGATATATGCACAAAAACCTTTTGAATACCTGAACACGGGCAACGGCGCTGCTGAAACCCCAGCTTTGCTCACATAAGCACACACCATTTGTAACGGCATGCTGCCTGAATACTTTTCAAGATATTCATAAATGGTAAGGGGATAGCCCCCGGCCTTATTGCCAGAAAGAAAACTGTCCATTATACGCTCAGACTCAAAGTCCAGAAATGTCACCCATATTTTAATCTCCGGATTTCCCGGTTCTCCAAATTGATCGTTAGCTCCAGCTCCTTCCCGATACCCGGGAGGACGAAACGCTTTTTCAGTTAACGCATTCTCAGCAGTTACTGGCGCCAATACCATATCCGGGATATAAAAAAGGCTGTTTGAACCAAGTGGTGATTTAAATACGGGTCTTTTGTACCCTGACTGTAATTGCTGTAAACCAGCATTGCTTCCTGATTGTGATTGAGCTAATGCGTTGTGTATGCTGCTGTTCATCGGAGTAATTTTTCTCTTTGTAATGATTTATGCAAACCTAAATCAGCACAAAAAGCCCGGGTCCGGTTTCGGCAGATTCTGTCCGTTTCGGGCAGTATTTTGCAGCAATAGTCAGAAAAAATCGGCGACAGGGAAATACCATCCGTGTTCACTGGCGTACGTATCTATATGAATGGAGAGAAATTTCGACCTGGCAATAATTGTTTTGAATCAGGAAAATTGCAGGAATTGCATCAATTCAACTGCATCATAAACCTCCCGCTGCTAGTGATCTTATATTTCACAGTATCAGTCATAGCGCCTGTGGCTGTAGTAATCCGTGTATCCTGTATAATGGCCAGGTCTTTAAAGAGCCAGGAATTGGTATTGTAGGCAGATTTCTTCTTTGTGCCGGTTACGGCAGCTTTAAAAGAAGAAATATATACGCCGTCTTTTCGGGTAGTTACAAGATAGATCACCCGCAATGTTAAACTGTCATCCTTTTTCTTATCCTCCACCAATACATGCAGGTTGAAATGCGGGGAAGAAGTGAGTTTACCTCCTGCATAAAATTCCCGGTTCTTCATCTTTATTGCCTGGGAGCCGTTTGCCAGCACCGGTGAAAAAAGTTGAACCACCATCGCGCTGTCGATCTCTTTTAATTGCCGGGTAAGATTGTTCACAGTAAGGCTGTCGCGTAGTTCCATTTCCGGGGATAGGTCCAGCAGGCGAGTGTATGCTGCGGTTTCCTGTGCGGAAAGACGGAAACCGCAGAGAAGGAGAAGCAAGAGGGGAACTAACTTTTTCACCCTGCAAATATAGATAGGTAAAAACCCTTATGCAATACCATGTTTGTAGTATTTTCTATGCCTGGGAGAGCTAACATTCTCCGCTACGTTCACTTTTGGGGCTTCTGCGTAGTGAACCACATTAGATACATAGGTACATAAGGTTAACACATAGTATATTCTATGTTTCAATCTATGTCTCTATGCTTCTATGTGGTTCAAAAGCCGCGAAGCGGCATCAACGAAGCAGTAGCCCCATATTACTTTCGTAAAACCGAATCCAGTTTTTCCACCAGTAATCGATAGTTGTACAGATTGTTATGACCACCCCCTTTGATCGTTACAAATTCATCCCCTTTTTTTAACAGGGGTATCAGACGTTTTGCATTGCTATACGTTACCAGCCAATCGTTGGTGCCCTGAAAAATCGTGATGGGTGCTTGTACCAGCGGGAGGTATTGGTAGGTAGGCAATTGGTAATGGATCATCCAGCGTACAGGATAAATGGGCAGGTAATGACTGATCACCGATGGAAAATCATAATACGGCGTTTCCAGTATCAATCGCTTACAACTGCGGATCGATGCCAGATGCGACGCAATGCCGGTACCCATGCTTTTGCCATATATAATAAGACTGTCGGCAGAAAATTTACTAATGGCAATTTTATACGCGAGCTTCGACCAGTCATACAACTTTTCTTCGGTGAGTTTACCGGTACTCTTGCCATAGCCGGGATAATCAATCATCAGCACTTCATACCCGTGGCGGGTAAAATAGGGGATGTATTTGGCATACCAGGCAATATTCTTTTTGTTGCCATGAAAATACAACACCACACCCCGCTTTACAGTATCCGTAGCGGCAAAGTCAATCAGATTCAGCGTGTCTTTATCATTAATGGGAATACTGATGTCCTCATGCTTTTGTGGAAAATCATACCTATGATTTCGTTTCAATGTTACAGGGTGAAAAAGAATAAAGTCCTGAAGAAAGTAAATTGCCATACCACCCACCAGGTAAATGATGCTGGCGACCTTCAGCAATTTGATTATTTTTTTCCGGTTGATTGTCATTCAGAGAACAAGATTACAAAAAAAACGGCTATCCTGATTTGAATAGATGCCGTTAAATCCGATTCATTTTCAATCTGTATTTTCCTTCATGGGGCTTATTTTTGCTGGTAATAAATCTGTATAAAATATGGCTGACTTTTCCGGATCTGGATGGCACAGCGGAGATGAATCGGATCGGCAACAGGACGATAGGATCGACTGGTTTGAAGGCCGGCTACTGGATAAGGATGACGTAAAGGTAAAATCGGCCTATGAAGACCAATTACAGAAGGCGATCAGGGAGAAGGATGATTGGTATTTTAATGAATTGATCCTGCTTTATAACAAATTTCATCCGGCGGGAATATTTTCCTATTTACCATGGATCAGCCATTTTGTTTTCTGTAAAGAACCAGCAGGGGATCATTTTGAAGATAAGGTTCAGTTGCAACTGGCAATCTTATACTTCACCATTGACAAGCATAACTGGGAGATTCGGCAATACCTCTTGCAGCAGCTTCATTATTCTCCCGACGAACGGGTAAGAGACCAAATACGCAGCGCAGTGCCGTCATTGCTGGCAGAAGATGCCGGCAATATACCGATCCCGACACATTTCAATAAGGTTCATCACAAATTTGTGCTGATACCCCGGAAGGAATTTACGGAGAAGATTGAATGGGTCCGTGGTACCTATGATCCGGAACAGACCAAAAAATGGCCCGTTCATTTATCGCTATGTTTGGACCATGAAGTTGATCATTCCGATCAGATAGCCCGTAATTTATCTTTTCTCTATCTGCTACCGGTCACGTTAAAATTCATTTCACCGGTCAGTTTCGCAAATGATTACGGGATACATATCCCGTTGGAAAATGACCAGGAAGCTTTTCATACATTACGAACGAAGATATTGAAAGGAATATCCGACGAGCCAGTACCATTTAATACTTCCATCACACTTATCGATCCGCGAAGCGGAATTCATGTAGCTGACATATATCCGGAAATAAGGAAAATGGATTTCCCTTCAACCATCATTTTTGATGCCTGTAACCAATATCGTACGCGGGGAAATGAAGCATGGGAGCTTGTCAACCAGTTTTTTTTCACCAAATAGTTGCTTCGCCAGCGGATCAAAAAAAGGGCCGCCCTCTCAGGCAGCCCTTGTGTTTTCAGGGAATATGTTTTATAAGCGACTGAAGTAATTCCGTATCCGGTATTGTGCATCGTTCAAAATCTGATCAAGCATGCATTTCATCACTTCATTGTCACTGGGAGCGAATTCTTTTCTGCGGTCCACCAGTTGCCTGTCGGCATCACTGAGTGCACGGGCATCTCCCGTAAAGGATGCAAATTCGGTGCTCCATTGATGATACCCGGTAAAATCATCATTCCACACCCAGCCACCATCTTCGTCACGAACCGATACCTGCATGAAAGCCCGGGAGTGCATCGACCTGCGTACCGTTGTGATCTCTGCATGTACTTTCGCATACTCACGCACAACGGAATCGGGTTTATAAACAGTTTCTTTGATCACCACTTCTTTTGTCACCCGGCGGCGGGTCTGGTCATCGTCATAGCGGCCAATGTCTGCCGATACCAGACGCATATCCAGTTGCTGGTCCACCCGTATCTGCTGGCTGCGGGCATCCCAGGCAGAATAGAATTTCACAAATTCACTGCCACTGTTATATTGCAGGTTGCGGAGCAATTGATCATCGAGATTATTACCTCCTACGGTATAGCTGCTGTATACATACCCGCCCTGTTGCTGCATGGGCAAAATCACTACATTGGTTACGGCCAGGTCATAGGCTTCATCCTGTTTTTGCGCAATACTTATATTGCCTCTTTTAAAGCCGAGGGCAGCATGGTATTCGCGGTATGCATTCCGGTAGTTTTGTTTAGCCATGCTTTTATTACTGCTATACGCATTCATAAGCGCATCACCACGTTGCTCCCGTACGTCACCGGCTTTTTCGGCATAGGTTACCAGGTAGGATGAATAATCCATAGGTTTTACTATGGAAAATACCTGTGGCACGCGGAAGATAGCATCATACATCCGTTGCAGCGATGCATATTCGTTATACATCCATTCATACTTCAGTTCGCTGGTGCTTTCCGCATTATTACGGATACGGCTTTCGTGATCCTCCACGGCATATTTGTAAGCGTTTTGGATAATGTTCAGCAATTTGGGATCATCGGGATCCTTCTGCAATTTTTTGGCGGCCAGTTCTACGGCTTCGGTATAGTTTCCTTTTTCGTAGAGCTTACTGGCGGTTTTGCAGGAAAATGCGGTAATGCTGAATAAGGCAAAAATTGTAATGTAAAATTTAGGTTTCATGTGGACCTCCTTCTTTTCAGATAGGATGTTCAAAAGGCAGTCCAGTTCATACAGAAAAACCCGTTTTGGGAAAGAGTTAACAGCACTGTTAAGATAATGTGATAATGAGATAATTAAATAATTTGATAATTGGATAATGCAATAATGTGAAAGTGTGGAAATTGAATACAATAATCTTCTGTATTTCTTTGCTTCTCTTAGCCGTCTTTGCGTGGAAAATGTGGGAATGTGGAAATTTGAAAATGTGAAAATAGAATACAAATAGCTTCTGTATTGCTTTGCTTTTCTCAGCCGCCTTTGCGTGAGAAACACCAAATCAATACTTCAGAATATCCCGTACAAAATTGTGGTATTCGTCATACGAGGTGAGGTTGTTGTGCCCGCCACCATGAATGCGTATGAGGGTTATTTTCTGTGGATTGATTTTTTGCAAGGCCTCACTGTGCCGGATGGGTATCAGCCAGTCTTTGGTACCATGAATGATATAGGTGTGGCATTTTACATTGGGCAGCCATTTGTCGGTGCGCAGGTGAAAACGCAACACCACCCGTACCGGTAATATGGGTAGAAAACGCTCAATCACCCGTAAGAAATTGAAATAAGGCGCATCGAGAATAAGGTATCGGGGACTGTTGTCTGAAGCAAGTTTGGTGGCAAACCCGCTACCCATACTCCGCCCGTATACGATCAGGTGGTCTTCGTGGTATTTTTCTTTCAGCCGGTCGTATATGTATTGCATATCGCTCAGCATTTCCTTTTCACTCCGTTTGCCGGTACTTTTTCCAAACCCGCGGTAGTCCAGCAGCACCACATCATAATCGTAGCGGTAAAAATCTTTGGCATAACGGGCCCATCCTTTGATACTGCGGGTATTTCCGTGAAAGTACAGGATCAGTCCCTTGGGGTTATCGCGGAAAAAATGAAGTCCATTGATTCGAACGCCGGGCTCAATATCAAAGAAATACTCCCGGAAGGGTGCATCATATTTGAATTCAAAATCCTGCTTTAGTTTCTCCGGTTTGAAAATGAGTTTTTCCTGGAGAAAATAAGCCAGTATGGACAGTAAGGCAATGCCGGCAATAATATACCAGATGAATACAGGCAAGGGCGCAGTTTTTTTGGTCTGCTAAAGTTAAGGGAAGAGCAGTACACAAATTTATTTCTCCCTGCGCCGCAAGGGCATTCGGGGTATCTCGCCGATCATCAGGGGGAATTTTTCCACCGTTACATTACTTTGGTCGAGACTGAACCCCTTTTCTTCCGATAAACTGACCTCTTTCAGCCAGAAATAGAATTGCATGATGAGCCGCTCAAAAAAGGGCAGTTCATTATCCTGGCTCAGGTATTTTTCCATTACGATAAACTGGAAATCACCGGTCACCCTGCCCCGGTAGGCCATCTCATAGCGGGTCAGGATATTGATCTCGCGTTTGCTGCTCAATTCTTCTACTACCTGCTGAAACAGCAGGTTGATGCGTGGCTGCACCCGAAATCCGAGTTTAAAATCCACCCGTATAATGTCATTCGGAATAATATGCTCTACTGTGTAATCGCAGGTATAGGGATCGTCGAGCGTATCCACGTGTACCAGCCAGTAGATATCGGCCCGTTTGGGTTTTTTGCTGAGGATCGAATAGACCACTTTGTGCTCAATCTCCTTGGGGTTGTCTGCGCTGGTCAGATACACCAGATGCGTAGCATATTTGGGTACCGCTTTGTCTGAACTCAATTCCTGAATTTTAGGAATATAATGATCGAGACGTACAAATTCTACATAGCGGTTTTTTATCTTCCGGGCCCGGTACCAGGCATACATGATAAGGAACAGTAACCCACCCACGATCAGCGCTACATAACCTCCATGGGAGAATTTTTGCAGGTTGGCGATCAGGAAGGCTCCTTCAATACAGAAATAAACGATCAGGTAAATGTAGATATAGATGGACTTCACCCTTCGCAATACCAGATAGTTGGCAAAGAGAATAGAAGTGGCGATCATGCACAAAGTGATCGCAAGGCCGTATGCAGCTTCCATATGTTTGGACTCGCGGAAATACAAAACGATACCTACACAACCTATGAACAACAGCATGTTTACACCCGGAATATATAATTGTCCTTTTTCATCCGAAGGGTATTTCACTTTGAGTTTTGGCCAAAGGTTCAGTCGCATAGCTTCACCCACCAACGTATAAGAACCGGAAATCAGTGCCTGGCTGGCGATGATGGCCGCTGCTGTAGCAATGGCAATACCGGCCATGCGGAACCAGTCGGGCATAATGCTGTAAAAGGGGTTGATAGCAGCCGAGTTATAGGGCTGCCCTTCATAATGAGCCAATAACCAGGCGCCTTGCCCCACGTAATTCAATATCAGGCAGGTCTTCACAAAAATCCAGGAGATACGGATATTACCTTTGCCACAATGGCCAAGGTCACTGTATAATGCTTCCGCTCCCGTGGTACATAGAAATACCGCTCCCAAAATCCAGAACCCATGCGGATAATTGGAAAGAAGATCAATGGCATGCCAGGGGTTCAGTGCTTTGAATATATTCAGGTCATCAAAGAAATGCAGCATACCCATGGTGGCCAGCATCAGAAACCAGACAGTCATTACAGGCCCGAAGAATTTTCCGATCGATCCGGTGCCGAATTGCTGCATAGCAAAAAGCAGCACAATGATGCCGAGGACTATATACACGATGGTCCAGGTGCTGATATGACTGAGTGAAGGAATTTGTTTCAGACCTTCTATGGCAGAAGTAATAGTTACCGGCGGGGTGATCATACCGTCTGCAATCAAAGCCGCACCACCCAGCATGGCCGCAACGACCAGCCATTTTTTCCTTCTTCGAACCAGCGCATACAAAGAGAAAATTCCACCCTCCCCTTTGTTGTCCGCTTTCAGCGTAAGCAACACATATTTGATGGTGGTCTGAATGGTAAGCGTCCAGATGATACAGGACAAACTCCCTACAATCAGTTGTTCAGTTACTACTCGATTTCCAATGATGGCATTGAATACATACAAAGGCGAGGTGCCAATGTCTCCGAAGATTATTCCCAATGCAACTAATAATCCTAGCGGAGTTACTTTTTTGGTATTTACAGACATATTATTTGCCCGGAGCAGCTTTCAAATGACGGGCGGTTTTTCTAAAACGGATGTAAAATTATAGGGAATAAATGGTAAACAAAAAATTTACCTCTTTTTTATTCATCATTGATCCTTTTTAGTTTCAGATTCGTCACAGGTGCTACGATCAGCGGGAATTTCTCCACGGTTACATTCGCAAGGTCGAGTCCGAATCCTTTTTCCTCCGACAAACTGTGGTCTTTCAGCCAGAAGTGAAACTTCATAATTACCCTTTCGATAAATGGAAGCTCATTGTCCTGACTGAGGTATTTTTCCATTACCATAAACTGAAAATCGCCCACCGTATTGTTACTGGCCAGGCTTTCATACCGGCTGATAATATTCACTTCTTTATTGGCCACCAGATCCTCCACTACTTTCCGGAACATAAGATTGATGCGGGGCTCCATCCGAAAGCCGAGCCGGAAATCCACCCGTATGATATCGTTGGGGATGATATGTTCCACTTTATACTCACTCGTATACGGATCATCCATCGTATCCACATGCACGAACCAATAAATATCGGCTCGCTTGGGTTTACGGTTGAGGATAGAGTAAATGATCTTGTGTTCAATTTCTTTTGGATTGTTCGCACTGGTCAGGTATACCAGGTGGGTGGCATATTTGGGAACGGATTTGTCATTACTCAGCTCCTGTATCTTGGGAATATAATGTTCCATCCGCACAAATTCCACATACCGGTTCTTGATCTTACGGGCTCTGTACCAAATATACATGACCAGAAACATGACCATACCGATGATGAGTGTGATATATCCGCCATGGGTGAATTTCACCATCAATGCCACCAGGAATCCGGTTTCAACAATAAGGTAAAAAACAAGGAATACATAGATCAATCCGGATTTTACCCTATTCAGCACCATATAATTAGCAAACAGAATGGTCGTCATCAGCATAGTCACAATGATGGCCAACCCATACGCGGCCTCCATGCTCGACGATTTACGGAAATGCAAAACCACTCCGATACATCCTGCAAACATCAACAGGTTTATGGCCGGTATAAACAATTGCCCTTTGGCTTCCGAAGGATACCTGATCTTCAGTTTGGGCCAGAGGTTCAGTCGCATAGCCTCACTGATGAGGGTAAAAGCACCCGACACCATGGCCTGGCTGGCAATAATGGCGGCTGCAGTGGCGATCACCACTCCCGGAATGATAAACCATTGGGGCATCAGGTCATAAAAGGCATTTATGCTCAGGTCACTTTTTACTTTATCGCTGATCACCAACCCGCTCCGGTGCGAAAGCAGGTAAGCACCCTGTCCAAAATAATGGATCAGCAAACAGGCCTTTACATAGATCCACGACATGCGGATATTGCCCCTGCCACAGTGCCCGAGATCACTGTAAAGCGCTTCTGCACCGGTGGTACAAAGAAATACGGCACCTAATAACCAGAATCCCCCCTCATAGTTTTTCAAAAAGGAAATAGCATAGTAAGGATTCAGGGCCTTAAAGATTTTAATATCATCGAATACGTGTACCAGCCCCAATACCAGCAGCATGGTGAACCAGATGAACATTACCGGTCCGAACATTTTTCCAATGGAAGCGGTGCCAAACTGCTGCATAAAGAAGAAAAGCGTAAGTATCGACAGCACAATAATCACCACGGTATTGCTTCCGTCTTCTATGCCCAGCTTAGGCAATTCCTTGAGGCCCTCTATGGCAGAGGTCACCGAAATAGGGGGGGTAATGATCCCATCGGCCAGCAATGAGGCTCCTCCGATCATGGCCGGAATGACCAGCCATTTTTTTCTTCGTCTCACCAGCGCAAAAAGGGCAAAGGTTCCCCCTTCACCCCGATTATCTGCTTTCAGTACAAGCACCACATACTTGATGGTGGTCTGCAGGGTCAATGTCCACAGAATACACGAAAGCGTACCCAGAATAAGCTCTTCATTTACCAGCCGGCCATCAATGATTGAATTAAAAACATAGAGCGGGGAGGTGCCAATATCACCGTAGATAATACCTAATGCAATAAGTAATCCTGCGGCGGTAACCTTGTTGGTTGGTGCTTTCACTTGTTGGTGTTCTTGTTTTTTCCTGGCATTCCCGCCGAAGCCAGGCTTTTATTAACCAGGCGAAGGTGCGTACAGATTCCCGGAACAGAGAAACGTAGCTGCAAAGGTATAAGCAAAATTCGGATACGGGCATCAAAAAGCTGAAACTTTGCCGTTTATCCAACCGGCGAACCCTCCGTATCCAACCAGCGTCGGGCAACCATTTTTTTTAACAGGAAGT
Source organism: Bacteroidota bacterium (assembly GCA_026391455.1). Taxonomy (GTDB): domain Bacteria; phylum Bacteroidota; class Bacteroidia; order Chitinophagales; family Chitinophagaceae; genus JJ008. The sequence continues at coordinate 28,495 of JAPLEH010000011.1, read as the reverse complement.
CATGTAATAGGCCTTAAAATTGCATCGTAAATAAAAAAAGCCGACGGGGTTTTGAAGACCTTACTTAACTTTAATCTGCAAAAAATCAAATTCTTATGCCAGTTACTAAATGGTTGATAATCGTTGCCCTGATACTGGCCGGTCAATCCGCCACCGCTCAAAAGATCGTTTATTCAGAGCCCGACCGTGAAGATTCCCGCCGGATGGATTTTGAGATCGTCGGAAAAATCGGCAGCAATTTCCTTATCTATAAAAATATCCGAAATGAAGCCTGGATTTCCATACTGGATAATGAAATGAAACAAATCCGCAAAGAAGAACAGAAATATGTACCCGATAATGACCGCCTCATCAACGTGGATTTTTTCCCCTACAGCGATTTTGCCTACATGATCTTCCAATATCAGAAAAAAAATGTGGTCTATTGCAAAGCCTCCAAAATCGACGGCAACGGCAAACTGGTAGGAGAAGTAATAGACCTCGACACAGCCCATATCGGGTTCGCTGCCGACAATAAAATCTATTCTGCCGTAACCAGCGAAGACAAAAGCAAGATATCCCTATTCAAAATCAACAGCCGGAATAAAAAGCTTTACCTGCTGACCACCTTTCTGTACAACGATAAACTGGAATTACAGAAAAGTTCGGCCATGCAAATCCCAATGGAAGAACGAAATGAAAACCTGGGGGAATTTTATCTCGATAATGAAGGCGACCTGGTGTTCCCGAAGTTTTACAGAAATAACAACGATAATATATCAGTAGCTTTCATGGTAATCAAAAGGGCCCAGGATGATACCCTGGCTTATTATCCGCTTAGTGTAGAAAAGAACATGCTCGATGAGATCCAGATCAAAGTAGATAACCCGGGAAAGCGCTATCTGCTCACTTCCTATTATTACAAAGAGAAAAGAGGAAATATCGATGGTCTTTATTTTTATGTATGGGATAAAATCAACCGCAAATCCACTATGCAGATCACTCATGCATTTACCGATGAGCTCCGCCAGGAAGCCCGAGGCGATGCCAGCATGAAAATGGCCTTTAATGATTATTTCATCAAACATATCATTACACGTCGCGATGGGGGTTTCATTATTGCCGGGGAAGCCTATTATACCACCTCCCGCTTCAACAACTGGAACCGGTGGGATTATCTCTATGGATACCCTTTCTCTTCCTTCAACAACTATTATTATTCCCCCATGTACAATAGCCGTAACTGGTGGCCTTACCGAAACAGTTCACAAGCTGTACGCTACCATGCCGATAATATTACGGTGCTCTCCTTCAATAATGCCGGAGGGCTGGAATGGAGCAGTGTAATGGGGAAAAGCCAATACGATGATGAAACCGACGATAATATGTCCTTTCAGCTTATGAATACCGGCGGACAGCTCCATTTTTTGTTTAACCAGCTCGAAAAACGAAATAACCTGCTGACCGATTTCAGTCTCAACCCGGAAGGACAACTGAACCGCAATCCTACGCTGAAAAATCTCGACCGCGGATATGAATTTTTACCCAAATACGGCAAACAGGTAAGCGCAAGGCAAATGATTATTCCTTGTTTGTACCGAAATTCCATTTGCTTTGCAAAACTGGACTATAACTAAGCATCAAACCGGAACCATTATCTGTGACAGGTATTTTTAAACAAAAAAGCCCCGCCAATATATTTATACTGCTGGTATTCGGGCTGGCCATTAAGTGGCCGGCTTTTATGCATCCGCATGTGGTAACTGCCAGGTCCGAAGACGCAATTTTATACCGTGAGTTATTGCATTTGCTGGAGCCGGCTACCCGGTCCAGCCCGGTATTATTTCCCATTATCGCCTATGCCCTGCAATTTTTACAGGCACTTACACTCAACCGCTTCATCAATAACCAGCGGATGATGAGCCGTGCCACTTATTTTCCGGGCATGGCCTACCTGCTCATCACCTCATTGATGCCCGAATGGAATTTTTTTTCCGCACCATTGCTGGTCAACACCATTTTGCTCTTTGTGTTGAGCGCACTGTTCAAAATATACAATCAGCCGGATGCCCGCGGTTCCATTTACAACGTAGGACTGGCCCTCGGATTAGCCTCCTTCCTTTTTTTTCCGGCTATTTCCTTTGTGTTATGGATCTTACTGGCCATTGCCGTAATGCGACCTTTTCGGATCAATGAATGGATCATTTGCCTGCTGGGCATTACCACCCCGTTTTATTTCTATGCCGTATACCTGTTTGTGGATGATCAGTGGAGCTGGCAACATCTGGTTCCCTATTTTTCGCTCCGGCTGCCGGTTTTCAAGCAGTCAGTCTGGCTGGCCGGTAGTGTATTCCTGCTGGCAGTGCCATTTCTGGCCGGCGGCTATTATGTGCAGGACAGCCTAAGGAAAATGCTGATCCAGGTAAGAAAAGGATGGAGTCTGTTGCTGTTGTACCTCCTGGGCGCCTTATTAGTACCTTTTGTCAATAGTACATCTGGCTTTGAAAACTGGATCATGGCCGCAGTCCCCTTTGCTGCATTTCACGCCTGTACCTATTACTATGCCTCGCTGCGTATCATTCCCCTCTTATTGTTCTGGCTTACGGTAGCCTTTATCCTCGGATATCAGTATGGGGCCGGTGGCTGGGGGTGAAGGGGCGGTAGTATACTATTTTGTACAGGAGTATGTCCGGATTTTAGTCACACAACTCTCGGCCGATAATTTTATCTTTGTCAATCATCACTCAAATCTTTCAATATGAAGTTTGGCGTTGTAGTTTTCCCTGGTTCTAATTGCGACCGGGATATGTATGATGCATTGACATACGATCTCGGACAGGATGTAACCATGCTCTGGCATAAAGACCGGGATCTCAGTAAATTCAATACCAGTGATTGTATTATACTGCCGGGTGGATTCTCTTATGGCGATTATCTCCGGTGCGGGGCCATCGCCCGGTTCAGCCCGATGATGCAAAGTGTGATCGAATTTGCCAATGCCGGGGGAAAAGTATTCGGTGTCTGTAATGGGTTCCAGATTCTTTGCGAGTCCGGATTGCTGCCCGGAGCTTTACTGCGCAACGGACACCAGCAATTTGTCTGTAAGAATGTTTACCTGACTAATAAAACCGGCAACGTGTATAAAATACCGGTGGCACATGGGGAAGGAAGATATTATGCAGATGAGCAAACCCTTGACAGACTGGAAGCCAACGACCAGGTGATCTATTATTATTGCGATGAGACCGGCAGAATAACCGCCGCTGCCAACCCCAATAATGCCACCCGGAATATCGCCGGTATCTGCAACGAAAACCGCAATGTGTTTGGCATGATGCCCCACCCGGAACGCGCCTGCACTGCTGCATTGGGTAATGTCGACGGTCGTGAGATCATAACCAGTCTGCTGATGGCCGAACAACTGGTGGGAGCCTAGTGTTTTAGTATTTTATCAGGGTTTAGTCGGTTAGCTTACAATCCTGTTACCGGCTGTTTTTTAGCTTTGTACCAGAAGACCGATTTAACAAACCCCTTGAAAAAAATGAACGAAATTTGCAATACAACAAATAAACATATGCTGAAGAAACTGATTTTGCTCCTGTTGATCGTACCTGCTACGCTGATGGCAAAGGCGCAATTGAATCCTGTAACCTGGACTTTCACCGCCGTTAAAATAGCTGATAAGACCTACGAGATACATATGAAAGCTACCATACAGAATACATGGCACCTGTATTCTCAAACCCAACCGGCGGATGCTATTGCCAGCCCCACAATATTTACCATCAACGCCAACCCTCTTTTTACCAAGGAAGGAAAAATAAAGGAAGTGGGTAAAATGGAAAAAATGAAAGATGCCACATTGGGTGTATCCGCTAATCAATATTCACAAACAGTGGATTTTGTACAACTGATCAAGTTAAAGGCGAATGTAAAAACCAATTTCACCGGTTCAGTGGAATTTCAAACCTGTGATGACAAGAAATGCCTGCCGCCCAAAATAGTCAATTTTAATGTGCAAATAAAATAAGCTGCACGTGAAATAAATGATGTAAAACGGGTTCGCTATGCAGAGCTCGTTTTTTTATATAACCCCTTGCAAAGCGACCAATGAAAAGACTGACAGCTCTACTTCTACTGATATATGTTGGACTGATAACAGCCCATGCACAGGATAGTCTGGGTGCCATATCTGCCTGGAAAGTGGAAAGTAAAAAACTCGACAATGGGAAATTCGAACTCAGCTTTAGTGGTACAGCCACATCAGGCTGGCAGGTATATGCACCCAACCAGGTGATACTGGAACAGCCTACGACCGAGTTGAAGTTTGCTGACTCCAGTATTCAGCAAGAAGGTGAATTCAGTTTTTCCGGCACGCCCAAATCACTGGCCAGTCACATATTTGAAAATACAACGGTGAAATTGTTTGAAGGGAGCCTGGTTTGGAAAGCCGTGATCCGTATAAAGGGTGAAGTGCCGGCACAGTTGCAGGGCGATCTGTTCTATACCTATGGCAAAAATGATGAGTATTATCCGTCTACCAAAGCACCATTTACTGTGGCGCTCGAAGGTGGTGTAGCCACAGATACAAAAATTAAATATCCATCCATTGATATAGCGAAACCGGTGGCCCCCTGTGGAGATGAAGGCACCAAAGGAAAAACAATCTGGAAGTTATTCCTGCTCGGGTTCCTCGGCGGTCTTATCGCTTTGCTTACACCCTGTGTGTTTCCAATGATACCAGTTACAGTAACATTTTTTACAAAAAAATCACAAGACCGGAAGAAGGGTGTCTTTAATGCAGTAATGTATGGCCTGTTTATATTTCTGATTTATACGCTGATTACGGTGCCCTTCCATTTTTTAGATAGCGCTCAAAGCCAGGTATTCAATAATATATCAACCAATGTTTGGCTCAACCTGATCTTCTTTATCATTTTTGTGGTATTTGCTTTATCCTTTTTCGGATTGTTTGAACTAACCCTTCCGTCAGGGATAGCTAACAAAGCTGATTCAAAATCAGGATTGGGAAACCTGGCCGGTATTTTCTTTATGGCAGCCACCCTTACTATTGTTTCATTTTCCTGCACCGGGCCTATTTTAGGAACCTTGTTGGTAGGGGTGTCAGATGGAGGAGCCTGGCCATTAACAGCCGGAGCCGCAGGATTTGGCCTCGCCCTGAGTTTACCCTTTGCCTTGTTTGCCATGTTTCCAAACTGGCTGCAATCACTCCCCAAATCGGGCGGTTGGATGACATCGGTGAAAGTGGTATTAGGTTTTATCGAACTGGCATTGGCCGTGAAATTTCTTGCCAATGCTGATAACGTAAAACAATGGGGAATTATCAAAAGGGAGGTTTTCGTTGGCCTGTGGGTGATCATAGGCTTACTTACCACTTTATACCTCGCTGGTGTATTTAGTCGTAACAAAAAGAATAAGATATCACCGCTACGATGGGGTTTTACTATTCTGTTCGCCGCCATTACCATTTATCTGATACCCGGCATTACCAATACCAAATATGCATCCCTGCGGTTATTAAGCGGATTCCCGCCCCCGTTATCATACAGTATTTACCCCGACCATGTGCTGCATGCAAAAGGAGTAAAGCCATTGGTTAATGACCTGAATGCGGCTATCAGCAAAGCAAAGGAATTGAACAAACCGGTACTGATCGACTTTACCGGATGGGCCTGTGTAAATTGCCGGAGAATGGAAGAAATGGTATGGACGGATCATGAAGTAGACAGCCTCATGCGTAAAGAGTTTGTTGTGGTGTCGCTTTATGTGGATGAAAAAACCAAACTGCCCCTTAAAAGCAGGACTGTTTACATAAATGCAGCTAAACAGGAAGAGAATATTGTAACAATCGGCGATAAATGGACGGCTGTACAAAAAGAGAATTTTTTAGCTGTATCGCAACCGCAATATGCGATCATCAGCCCCGACACGATAGCCCTCACTAAAACAAAATTTTATACACCCAATCCCACCGAATTTGCCAACTGGTTGAAATGCGGCATAGAAGCGCATAAAAAAAACCATCCCTGAAGAAAAGAATGTGAACGTGTCCGGTCAATGAGTCACCGGAAGTAAACGAAGTGGTTTTTTCAACGATCTGTTATAAACGAAAAATCCCCCGGCATAGCCAGGGGATTTTTAATTTGGTGTCATTCTGTACCAGCCTTCCGGTAAGGCAAGCAAACAAAAATTCGGTGAACCCAAATCTGTTCAGATCCGGATGGAGATACAGAATGACAAAAAGATAAGAACTGAATATTGTAACGACTAAAAATGATGTTCAGAATGATGGCGTGAAATTCATGAATCCTGCCGGTTTTTCCAAACTGGTTTTCTCATTTTTTTGTCACAAAGCAATTTGTTTTTGTGTCATCAGCTTACGCAAATTAATCAATCCGTAGCGCATACGTCCCAATGCCGTGTTAATACTGCAATTGGTGGCTGCCGCTATTTCTTTAAAGCTCATATCGGCATAATGGCGGAGAATGATTACTTCCCGCTGATCTTCCGGCAGGCTCTGCAGCATGTCGCGTACGCGGTCATGACTCTGCCTTCTCATCATCGCGGTCTCAGCACTGTCTTCCGAAAAATTCAGCACTTCAAAGATATCTTTATCCTCACCATTGCGGATGGTGGGGGTGCGCTTTACCTTCCGGAAATGGTCCACACATAAATTGTGTGCAATACGCATGGCCCAGGGCAAAAATTTGCCTTCTTCGGTATACCGGCCGCTGCGCATGGTATCAATGATGCGGATAAAGGCATCCTGAAAAATGTCTTCGGCAAGATATTTGTCTTTTACGAGGAAAAGGATAGACGTATACAGTTTGTCCTTATGCCGTAACACAAGGGTTTCCAACGCCTCAAGATGTCCATCTGTAAAAAGATGGATCAATTCATGGTCTGTTTTTTTCAAAAATGCTTTCATAACTTCTACAGTTTAGTTTTTTCCGGTATGGCAATAGCATGCCGGAAGGTTCATAGATATTGGTTACAGTAAACAGTCAGGCAAAATTTGTAGAAGTTCAGGCGATAGGCTGGTGAGTTTTATGGTTTTTCATTTTTTGGATATTGTGAATTAAAAATAGGCTATTTCAGGAAATTGCCAAACATTTGTAAAAGCAAAATGTAGTTTTTGTTACTAAAGAAATGTTAAGAAATTTGTTCAAATCAAAGCCAATCAAGGCGTTAGAGCAGGAGATCAAGAAATGGAAGAATTTGTAAAAGGGAGAAATTCCTCAAAATCGAATACCGTAATTTCCGCAGAAAACATCCATATCCGGGGGGCCAGGGTACACAACCTCAAGAATATTACCGTAGAAATTCCACGCAATAAGCTGGTCGTAGTAACCGGAGTATCCGGATCTGGCAAATCGTCACTTACTATTGATACCCTTTATGCGGAGGGACAACGCCGCTATGCCGAAAGCCTGAGCGCCTATGCCCGGCAGTTCCTCAACCGGATGAATAAGCCGGACGTGGATTACATCAAGGGACTCTGCCCCGCCATCGCAATCGAACAAAAAGTGATCAGCCGAACCCCTCGTAGTACGGTGGGAAGCATGACCGAGATATATGATTACCTCCGGCTCCTCTATGCCCGTATCGGCAAAACCATTTCACCCGTATCCGGCCGCGAAGTAAAGAAAGATGATGTGACAGATGTGGTTCGCGCCATACAGGGCCTTAAGGAAGGTGATAAAGTATTCATTCTTTCTGCTTTTAAACAACATAAGAACAGAGACAATAAAGAAGAACTGAACATTCTGCTACAAAAAGGATTTTCGAGGGTATTACTTGCGGCAGGAAAAAACGCCGTAGCAGAACCCCAACATATGGAAGAACTGCTGGAGCGGCCAGAAAAAGAGATAAAGGCGCTACAGATCAGCCATGTACTCATTGACCGTATCGTGGTAAAGACCTTTGACGAAGATGATATTCACCGCCTCTCCGATTCGATCGGCACAGCATTTTACGAAGGAGAAGGGGATGTACACCTGATGGTGCAATCAGCAGGTAAAAACCAACTGCTCCATTTTAATAACCGGTTTGAACTCGATGGCATGCAATTCGAAGAGCCGGTACCCAATCTTTTTTCATTCAATAATCCTTTTGGTGCCTGCCCTGTATGCGAAGGTTTTTCACAGGTATTGGGTATCGATCCCGATCTGGTGATACCCGACCGCCGCCTGAGTGTATATGAAGGAGCCGTAGCCCCCTGGAAAGGGGAAAAGCTCGATTGGTGGAGACAGAATTTTATTAAGGGCGCAAAAAAATTTGATTTCCCGGTACATAAACCGGTAGCTGATCTTACAAATAAGCAACTGAACCAATTATGGGAAGGTGTGGATGGTGTATATGGGATCAACGATTTTTTTAAAGACGTCGAATCTCAATTGTACAAAGTACAGTACCGCGTTTTATTGAGCCGGTACCGGGGTCGTACCGATTGCCCCGAATGCAAAGGATACCGCCTGCGAAAAGAAGCCCTGTATGTAAAAGTAACCGACAAACATATCGGCGAACTGGGAAGCATGCCGGTAAAAGACCTGAAAGAATGGTTTGATGGATTGCATAAAAAGATAAGCGCGCACAACCGCGAAGTGGCGAAGCGTATCCTGATCGAACTGCACAACCGCCTCGATACATTGATTAAAGTAGGGTTGGGTTACTTAACGCTCAGCCGGCTGGCCAACACACTCAGCGGTGGCGAAAGCCAGCGCATTCAGCTCACGAGAAGCCTGGGCAGCAATCTTACCAGTTCGCTCTATATACTGGATGAGCCATCTATCGGGCTGCATTCAAGAGATACCGCTAACCTGATACAGGTATTAAAAGAATTGCGCGATTTGGGCAATACCGTAGTGGTGGTGGAACACGATGAAATGATGATGAGGGAGGCCGATCATATTATCGATATGGGCCCCATGGCATCGCACCTCGGTGGTGAAGTGGTGGCAGAAGGAAATTATGAAGAGATCGTATCCAATCCCGCCAGCCTTACCGGAAAATATCTCAGTGGTGTATTGACCATTGATCCGCCAAAGATGCCCCGCAAATGGAACCGCTCCATAAAAGTGGAAGGTGCCCGGCAAAATAATCTGAAGAACATCACGGTGGAGTTTCCATTGAATGTGCTTTGCGTGGTGAGCGGGGTGAGTGGAAGCGGAAAGACCACATTGGTAAAGCAAATTCTGGCACCCGCACTCCGGAAGATCAAAGGAGAATTTGGAGATAGGATCGGCTATCATAAACAGTTGAGCGGGGATATAGAAAGTATCGGTCAGGTAGAAATGGTAGACCAGAATCCGATCGGTAAATCTTCGCGAAGCAACCCCGTAACGTATATCAAAGCGTATGATGAAATACGGGACCTTTTTGCGAAGCAGCCCCTGAGTAAAATGCGTGGCTTTATGCCCAAACATTTTTCTTTCAATGTGGATGGGGGACGTTGCGACACTTGCAAAGGCGAAGGCGAACAGGTGGTGGAAATGCAGTTCCTTGCCGATGTGCACCTGGTATGTGAAGGTTGCGGAGGAAAACGATTTAAAGAAGAAGTACTGGAAGTAAAGTATAAGGATAAAAGCATTTTTGATGTACTGGAAATGAGTGTGGATGAAGCGATCTCCTTTTTTTATGAAGAGAAAAACCTGGCAGCCGCCATACAACCCCTCAGTGATGTGGGACTGGGTTATGTAAAACTCGGTCAGTCATCCGATACCCTCTCCGGAGGGGAAGCTCAGCGGGTAAAGCTGGCCTCCTTTCTGGGGCGTAGCCGGGCTTCGGAAAAAATCCTTTTCATCTTCGATGAGCCTACAACCGGCTTGCATTTTAATGATATAAAAAAACTACTGGCCTCCTTTCAGGCCCTGATCGAACAGGGACATTCGATACTCGTGATCGAACATAACACCGATGTGATCCGCTCCGCCGACTGGGTAATCGACCTGGGGCCCGAAGCCGGAGACGCTGGCGGTGAACTCGTTTTTGCCGGAACTCCCGCCGGATTGAAGAAAACGAAGAAAGGCCATACGTATAAATATCTATAATCAATTCAGATTATCTATAAGTGTAATTATCGTAAAACTACGTAGTAGTTGTAAGTGCAACTATTTAGTGTTATGTTTGTGTGCCTATCTTCCTAATCCTGCTGAAATCCGTACCGAAATCATAATCCTTTGGAGGGCTGATCAATAACCCTAATACACGTACCATGAGATACATCAGGATAAGTATGAAACAAATTGTAATTGTTTGCCTATTCTCCCTTTTTCATTTCGTTACTCATGCACAGAAAAGCTGGGATGGCGGTGCCGGTAGTAATAATTGGGGCGATGCCAACAACTGGAACCCCAATGGCCTTCCTGCCGCTACCGATCCGGTTACAATAGGAAATGGATTTACTGTAATTCTGAATACCAATGCTACAGTGGCTTCACTGACCGTTGGTGGGGGCACATCTGGTACGCTGACCATGGGTAATAATAATACGAACAGAACACTTACTGTAACCGGTAATGTATCAGTCAGTAATGGCGCCACCTTCAACTCTGCAGGGAATGGTGGAAATAATCTGAATATCGGAGGTAACCTGACCAATAGCGGAACCTTTGATATGAATGTGGGAGCTGCTGATTGTGATGTAACATTTAACGGCAGTGCCAATCAAACGATCAGTGGCACGGGTGCTACCACCGATTTTAATTTAATTACTATCAATAATACGGGAGCCGCCAATGATAATATAGTGGAAGTACTTCCTTCAAATTTTACGGCGGCAGCCGGCTTTTTAACCCTTACCCGGGGAATCATTAAAATGTCCGGGTCTTACACATTTACCAATACTTTTATTCCGGCCTCCGCAAGTCTTGTAACTATCAATGCCGATGAAGGTATCTGGCTCAACAATTCCAACGTAACGGTGTCCGGACAAAATTGCGATATATCGTTATCAGGTTTACTTCGAATTACTTCCGGAACATTTAATGCAGGTACAGGTGCAGATTGGTGGTTCAATTATAATTCCGGAGCCGTTGTTACAATAGAAGGCGGCGCATTAAATGTGGCAAGTGGTTTTTTTGGAACTTTAAGTACTTCCACAGTCACCTATACACAAAGCAATGGCACTGTTACTGTAAATACGAGTGGCAACACGGGTGCTTTTGGCGCGGTTCCCTCTTTTGGTATCGAAGCCACCGCCTCAGTTTTTACAATGTCCGGAGGAAGTATTGTAATTCAGCTATTGAATGATGTATTTACTGATTACATCAATCTATCCACGACTGCAACGGTAACCGGCGGTACCGTACAAGTAGGAAATGCATCTTCTCCGGTACCGGCTTCTGCCTATTGGGTTAACAGTACACCACCCATTTACAACCTGTTGGTAAATACCACAAATACCCCCACCTGTGAGCTGCAGGTGAATACGACAGTTATTAATGACGTTACGATTGGCGGAGGGTTGGATGCGGCTGCAAATAATGTTAGTTTGACGATTGGACATGACCTCATCAACAATGGTACATTTTCCCAAGGCACTGGAGTTGTAACCTTTAATGGTGCTGCGTTACAACAAATCGCTGGTTCTAACTCCACCACATTTACCAATCTTACAATAAATAACACAGCGGGTAATACCACTACAGGTGTGAGTTTACAAAGAGCCGCTACGGTTACAGGAACACTTGCACTAACCAGCGGGCATATTACCACCACCTCCACTAATCTCCTCACCATGAACGCAGGCAGCAGTGTGTCAGGGGCTAATTTTGCTTCCCGGATTTCCGGTGGTTCAAATAATTCATTTGTGAATGGCCCTCTGCGTAAAAACGGTAATACAGACTTTCTTTTCCCGGTTGGCAAACTCAATGCCGGTCATCATTACTGCGGTATTTCTGCCCCAACCAATTTGACCGATGCCTATACTGCCGAATACAAACGGAGCAGCGGTGCTGCCCTGGGCACGGTTACAGCAGTGGGTCTGAATCATGTAAGCAATTGCGAAAACTGGGACCTCAACAGAGTAGCCGGTACTTCTAACGTAAACGTAACATTGAGCTGGAACGGATCCAGCAATTGCAGTGCAGCCGTATATGTAAACGATCTGGCCACACTTACGGTTGCGCATTTCAACGGTAGCAACTGGAATACCCATAATAATAATGGTGGTACGACAGGTACGGCCAGCGATGGCAGCGTTACCTGGAACAGTACCCCCAATTATAGCACTTTTACATTGGGAAGTACCACTTATGCCACCAACCCACTTCCCGTAAAACTCGCTAACATAAAAGCCTATGCGTCTGGCGAAAAAAATCGGGTGGAATGGTCAAACCTGACAGAGGCTGATATGGATGCTTACTATGTAGAGAAATCTGCGGATGGCTATACATTCCAAACATTAGCCAGTGTGGCAGCCCGTGGCAATACCAGTGCCAGAGAGGATTATACAGCGTTGGACAATCATGTAATGGGTACCACCGCCTGGTACAGGATACGGGCTGTAAATAAGCAAGGACAAATTTATTACAGCTTGATAGTAAGAGTGGACCGTGTGAATAAAGAGGAAAATAAACTGCTGATTTATCCCAACCCCGTAACGGGAAAGCAAATGACCGTACAGGTATTTGCCGTAAGGAACGATAAATACTCCGTACGAATTATCAACAGTGGTGGCCAAATAGTAAGTTCGCAAACATGGAACGTACAAGCGGGCGCTGCTTCCCGAACACTGGAACTGCCTGCGGGCCTACCCGCCGGTATGTATCAGTTGCAACTGAGCAGTAACAGTAAAACAATGCAATCAACATTCTTAATACAATAAGGGGTATTAAAACAAGAAAAAGGGCTTCAGTGATGAAGCCCTTTTCTGTTTATTATGGTTGTACGTTTAATAATTTAGCGAAGCTTATCTAAACTCTTCACCAGCTTTTCATCCTTCCGTATATTTCTCCAGGCCATATAATAGCCGGCAATCACCGCTACAGGAAGTATTGCCCATAATGCGGGTGTAACAGTGACTAGTTTTTTTGCATTGAGTATATACAACACCAATGTAACGAGTGAGAGCAACAGGCCCAGCAGGCATAATTTCATTTGGAGCTTGCGGTCTTTGAACATGAAAATGGTGACCGTGGAAATGCCCACCGAAGCAATGGTAAGAATAAGCGTAAAGAAATTACTGCCTGCATCCAGTTCTACCAATTGTTTCATATTCGTTTTAGCAACCAGTTCCTCACCGGTGGCAAACGGGAACATAAATGTAAGCACACCCGCAGCCGCAGCCAATAATAACCATAATGTTTGTTGCCGTTGAATCATAGGTAATGTTTTCTCAAAAATAGCAATATTGTTTTCAAGCGGGGATATTTTAGTCCCGTTTACGATCTCAGCCCAGTTCAGGATAGAGCGGAAACTGTTGCATAAAGGCCTTTACTTCTGTTTTTACCGATTCGATCACCGAAGCATCATTCGCATTCATCAGTACCTTGTCGATCATACTTACCACCGTTTCCATGTGGGCTTCCTTCATACCTCTGGTGGTTACAGCGGGTACACCCACACGAATGCCGGAAGTAACAAAAGGTGATTTGTCATCAAAAGGTACCGCATTTTTATTGAGCGTAATATGTGCTTTGTCGAGTGTCTCCTGCGCTTTTTTACCGGTAAGATTTTTATTGCGGAGATCGATTAGCATCAAGTGGTTGTCCGTACCATTACTGATCAGTTGGTAGCCCCTGTTTACAAAGGAAGTAGCCATCGCCTGTGCATTGGCAATGATCTGTTGTCCGTATTGTTTGAAAGCTCCATCGAGGATTTCACCAAAGGCCACCGCTTTAGCCGCGATCACATGTTCGAGTGGGCCGCCCTGCATACCCGGAAAAACTGCCAGATCCAGTAACGCGCTCATCATACGTGTATTGCCTTTCGGGTCTTTGATGCCAAAAGGATTTTCAAAATCATGACGGAGCATAATGATACCACCCCGGGGGCCACGAAGCGTTTTATGGGTGGTGGAAGTAACGATATGACAATGATCAAACGGATCGTTCAGTAATCCGGACGCGATCAATCCTGCCGGGTGGGCAATATCTGCCATTACCAATGCACCTACTTCATCAGCCACTGCACGGATGCGGGCATAATCCCAATCGCGGCTGTACGCAGAAGCACCACAAATGATGAGCTTTGGTTTTTCACGCCGGGCCGTTTCTTCCAGATGTTCATAATCCACCAGTCCGCTGTCTTTTTTTACACCATAGAAAAAAGCCTGGTAGTTTTTCCCGCTGAAGTTGGCCGGGCTGCCATGTGTAAGATGTCCGCCCATACTAAGATCAAGCCCCAGTATTTTATCGCCAGGTTTCAGGCAAGCTAAAAATACGGCGACATTTGCCTGTGCCCCACTATGTGGTTGCACATTGGCCCAACTGGCATTGAATACTTTTTTTAAACGCTCAATGGCGAGTGTTTCAATCTCATCCACCACTTCGCAGCCGCCATAATATCTTTTTCCAGGATATCCTTCTGCATACTTATTGGTAGCTACAGTGCCCATAGCCTGCATCACCTGCAGGGAGGTAAAGTTCTCCGATGCGATCAGTTCAATGCCATGTCGCTGGCGGTCCAGTTCTTTTTGAATCAGGTCAAATACAACGGTATCTCTTTGCATAGTGAGGAATCGTGATTTAGTATTGATTATTTCCCGCACAAGTGGGTGAAACAATCAGTTGGTCAATAAGAAAATACACCCGGCCCGCTGCCGGTATTTGCAAAAATAAGACAGGCACCAATGCAAAGAGAGTCCCTGAATAATAATTTATTTTCTGGTAAAAGTCTTACTTTCGCTGGCTTTGATTAGAAAACGCCCGGCCAACAACCGTTAGCAGGTACCCGGGTAAAACAATATCAGCTGCTGAATACATGAAAGCGATCATACCAGTGGCAGGAGCAGGTACCAAACTGCGACCGCACAGTTATACACAGCCCAAAGCGCTGATTCCGCTTGCCGGAAAAACAGTGCTCAGTATTATTATTGATCAGTTGCAAAGTGCGGGCATCCATGAATTTATTTTTATCGTAGGATACCTGGGAGATAAGATCCAGGATTATGTAACCAATAAATACCCGGGGCTTACTGCGCATTATGTGCAGCAAATGGACCGGCAGGGTGTGGGGCATGCCATTAAGCTTACCCGCAACATTGTAAATCAGGATGAGGTATTTGTAGTATTAGGAGATACCATTTGTGAGTATGATGTGAAGCAGGTGGTTAACAGCCCCTTTTCCATGATCGGTGTTCGTAAGGTGGATGACCCGAGAGATTTTGGTGTGGCAGAAATAGATGATGATGGATTCATTGCGCATGTGGTGGAAAAACCACAAATACCTAAATCGAATATGGCATTGGTGGGTGTATATAAAATCCGGGAGAGTGAGCAGATGTTTCAATGCCTGGAGAATAATATCCGGCAGGGCCTGCGCAGTCACGGCGAATACAGCCTTACCGATGCATTGGATTGTATGATACAGGCCGGTGCCCGTTTCCAATCGTTCAAAGTGGAAAACTGGTTCGATTGCGGACGCAAGGAAACCATTCTGGAATCGAATGCCCTTTTGCTGAAAAAGTTTGCTCAGAAAATAGAGGGCTCCCCATACGAAAATACAGTCATCATACACCCGGTAAGTATCGGGGCCGGTTGCTCCATACGCAACTCGATCATTGGCCCGAATGTATCCATAGGTGAGAACACCACCATTGATTATTCCATCGTAAAAAATTCTATCATCGGCTCTTTCTCCAATCTCTATGATATTGTACTGGATGATTCGGTAATCGGCAGTGATACCAACCTGCGCGGAGAAACACGCTCCCTGAATATTGGTGATAACACCAGTATCGACCTCGGATAAAGACAGTCTTCATCTATTATTTTACTTGCCCCCGCTGTTCCGAAAGCAGTGCAGGAGTATCTTTACATACAATTTATCGGCATGGAAAATTTCAGCAACCGGATCACACGGCTATTCAATATACAATATCCCATTATACAGGCAGGGATGATCTGGGCCAGCGGATGGAGACTGGCCAGTGCAGTAAGTAATGCCGGCGGGCTGGGAATGATCGGCAGCGGCTCCATGTATCCGGAAGTATTGCGGGAGCATATACAAAAATGCAAGGCCGCAACCGATAAACCTTTTGCAGTGAACGTACCGTTGTTATATCCGGATATTGACAAACATATTTCCATTATTATAGAAGAAGGGGTGAAGATCGTATTCACTTCGGCCGGTAATCCCAAAACCTGGACAGCTATTTTGAAAGAAAAAGGAATTACGGTGGTGCATGTGGTGAGCTCTTCCAAATTTGCAAAAAAAGCAGAAGAAGCCGTATGCGATGCGGTAGTGGCAGAAGGATTTGAGGCTGGTGGGCACAACGGAAGAGAGGAAACCACCACGCTGGTATTGATACCTGCTGTAGTGAATGCGGTAAAGATACCTGTTATAGCCGCAGGGGGGATTGCCACAGGGCGGCAAATGCTGGCCTCCATGGTATTGGGCGCCGAGGCCGTTCAAATGGGCAGCCGCTTTGTAGCATGTGCCGAGGCATCCTCCCATGATAATTTTAAACAGGCCGTTATTCAAACAGCGGAAGGAGATACACAGTTGGCCCTGAAGCAACTTACCCCCGTAAGACTTATTAAGAATAAATTCTATAAACAAGTAGAAGAGGCTGAAACACGTGGAGCTTCGAAAGAAGAACTGGCAGCGCTGCTGGGGAGAGCCAGGGCTAAAAAAGGAATGTTTGAAGGCGATATGGAGGAAGGTGAATTGGAAATAGGGCAGGTGAGTGCGTTATTGGATGATATATTACCGGCGGCGCAGATCGTGGACAATGTGTGGCAAGAGTTTATAAGTGGTTTGGATAATCCCGTAAAAAAGCTTTAATTTTATCAGGGTTAAAGTGTGTTTTGGCATGTGCAAATCTTTATTAAACCTTACAATCGGATGTCATGAAACAAAAACTGCTCATACTTGCAATAACCCTGATGGGGTATGTTGCAGCCCATGCTACTAACGACAAAGGCCCGCAGCCCTGCGGCGATGGAAATAAAGATGAGTTGAATGGTAAGGTTTTGGACGGCGAAACCAAAAAGCCGCTGAAGGATGTAACGGTAACCGCTTACCTGATATCAAAAAAAGAGAAATTTGAGATCACCGATGAAGATGGGGGATTTGCATTCGATGACCTGAAACCCGGTACCTATAAGTTTGTTTTTGAAAAAGCTGGTTTCAGGAAAGTAACCAAAGATAAAGTGGTGATAAAAACTGATGAAGCTTTTCAACTGAATATTGAAATGATCGAGAATCCGGATTATGAGATCATGCCTTCGCCCTTTCATGTAAGTGGCTTCTGATCCAGACATAAGTAAATTGATAAATAAAAAGTCCCGTCAATAAATAATGACGGGACTTTCTTTTTATATAGGTTATGCTTTCGCGATGATCAATCCATATCTATGTCAAAATCATCCTCCGATTTATCAATCTTGAAACGGGGGTGTTTGTCCAAAAAGGAGCGGTATTTGTTATACACGGAGGGCTCTGTCTTTACTCCATTGATGAGCAGCACGCCATCTTTGTGTTCCAGTTTGTATTCTCCTTTTTTCTGAATGATACCTTCTTTATCCAAATCATCTACAAAGGTTTTGAATTCCTTCATTTCTGTTTTTGCTTTTTCTATTTCAACGCTGGCCTTTTCCATTTCCTTTTTCAACTTTGGGCCAAGCTCTTTCATTTCATCTTTGAGCTGATTCATGTCTTCTGCCATCTTATGCATATCCAGATCCTTTACTTTATCCATTTCTTTTTTGAAGTTATCCCAATCTGCCTTTTGCATGGATTCGTTCACTTCTTTTTTGATCTTATCCAGGTCCATTTCTTTCATGGCGTCGGTTAATTCAGCTTTGATCTTTTCCATATCCACTTTGGCAAGTGATTGTTCCACTTCCTGTTTGATCTGCGCCAGATCTAATTCCTTCATAGCCTGTTCCAGTTCTTTTTTTATTTTATCGAAGTCCACTTTGGCCAACGATGTTTCCACTTCCCGGCGGATCTTATCCATATCCACCTCTTTCATGGCCTTTTCAATCTCCAGTTTAAGTTTGTCACCATTCAGTTGTTCCAGCGCTTTGAAAATATCTTTCTGCGCGTTTTCCATTTCGGCTTTCAGATCGGTGTTTTCCAGTTCTGCCAGGGCTTCATCCAGGTCGCGTACTTTATGTTCGCGCTTGGAATTGTTCTTTTTGGGCGTGGTATCGGTTTGGTCCTGTTCATAACGTCCCGGGGTTTGATGTTGGCCCCAGGAGATCAGTCCGATAGTAAGTGAGGCGGCGGCCAATACCAGCAGGAGGCGGCCACTTTTAAGGAATGTCGGTTTCATGAGCGTTGCATTTAATGAAGTATTACGAATTTGTTCGTATCAAATATACGACTGATTTCGTAATTCAATGCGGGTAGCCACAAAAAATCAAAACTTTAACAATTAGCCACAGATGAACACAGATGGACACAGATAGAATGATCTACACTTAAAACTGTTTACAATCCCCAATTAGTATTTTTAATGAAAAGGTTTTATTATCAACTTACCTGCTACAAACAAGCAAATGTGACATAATGCATTGGCGTCTACCTGTGTCCATCTGTATTTATCAGTGTACATCTGCGTCCATCTGTGGCCCAAATTAGTTTTTGCGAAATCCCCAGCGGATCAATTCCTTCCAACTTGGCTTTTTGCCATACATCAGAATACCGGTACGGTAAATTTTACCGGCAAACCAACTGGTGAAGATGAATCCGAGTATCAGAATGCTCATGGATAAGCCCAGTTCCCACCAGGCCACGGTACCCGGTGCGCCAAAGGGTAGCCGTACCATCATAATGATGGGAGAGGTGAAAGGGATCATGCTGCCCCAGAATGCCAGCGGACCCGAAGGATCTTTTATTACGCCACCCATAATGAGCATGGAGAATATGATCGGCATCATAAGGGGAAAGCTCAGCGATTGGGCTTCGCGCATGTCTTCATTTACGGCGCTGCCTACGGCGGCAAACAGGGAAGAATAAAAGAAGAAGCCAGCCAGCAGATAAAATACAAAACAGAAAACGATGAGGGTCATATTGGTACCGGTGAAGATTTTTTGAATCTGGCCCACCATGCCGCTCATCGCATCGCCGCTGCCGGATAAGGCGGTTACATTATATATGAGTAATATGAATACGATCCATAGCAGCACCTGTGTAAGACATACCAGTCCGATGCCCAGTATTTTGCCCATCATCAACTGAAAAGGCTTTACAGAAGACACGATCACTTCGGCTATCCGGTTTGTCTTTTCTTCCATTACCCCCATCATTACCTGCGAGCCATAAAGCATAAGGATAATATAGATCAGTACGGCCGCAATGGATCCGATGATTCCTGCAATACCCGATTGACTATTCTTATTTTCCAGATCAGCGGTTTGAATTGTGATACTGCTGGTTTCAAGGATTCGTTTTTTGTCCGCATCAATACCCAGTTGGTCATTCTTCAGTTCATTCCAAATGCTGTTCAGCTTAGCATGTACCGGCGCTGCACCGGCCGGACTGAGGGTACGAATGGTACGAACAGTAATATTTTTTAGCGGCTTCTCCCAATTGGCCGAATCAGGAATGATAAAATACCCATCGAACCCGTTTTTTTTCAGGTTGTTTTTTACCGATTCAGCAGGGCCGCTTACCAGTGTAAAGAGTGTAAAGCTGTCCTTCTGGTTGGCGGCATCGATGCGTGCTTTGGTAAAATAACCGGAGGAGTCGATCAATGCCAGGTTCAGTTTCGGTCCGCTGGTATTGGCCAGGTAACCGGAAAAGAATATCAGACCCAGGTATAACAGGGGAAATAATACGGTACTGAGAATAAATGTTTTTTTACGAACCCGGGTCAGGTATTCTCTTTTTATGATGAGGGATATCTTATTCATAGCAGGAGTGATTTTGTGTGTTGTATATATTAAATGGTTTCAAACTGGCGGGCAGCCGGTGTATTGCCTACCTGCCGGATGAAAATTTCATTGAGCGAAGGCAATATTTCATTGAAAGATTGTATGTCTGCCCCCTGCTGTAAAAGGAATTGTAAAATTTCTCCGGGCTTTTTACCTTCTTTTATTTTTACGATATAAGTATTGTCCTTTTGGCCGGTTATGGAAAATGGCGCATGGTCGGTAAGCTCCGGCATAGCATCGGTGCCAATACTGAAAAGATGTTCTTTAAAATCCTGTTTCACTTGTTTTACTGAACCATCCAGGATCTTCTTTCCTTTATTTACCAATACAATATGGTCACAAATCTCTTCCACCTGCTCCATACGGTGGGTGCTGAAGATGACCGTGGTACCGTTTTTGGCCAGATTAAATATTTCGTCTTTGATCAGGTTGCTGTTCACGGGATCGAGGCCACTGAAGGGTTCATCCAGAATAATAAGTTTGGGATGATGCACCACCGTGGTTACGAATTGCAATTTCTGACTCATACCCTTCGACAGGTCTTCCACTTTTTTATTCCACCAGCTTTCCATTTCAAAACGGATGAACCATTCTTTAATACGTGCCATGGCATCTTTACGGCTCAGTCCCTTTAGCTGGGCGAGGTACATGGTTTGTTCCCCGATCTTCATCTTCTTATACAATCCTCTTTCCTCGGGCATATAGCCGATAGCCCCTACATCATTGATAGGGTCGAATTTTTTGCCATCAAAGAAAATCTGGCCTTCATCCGGATAAAATATACCGGTTATCATCCGTATCAATGTGGTTTTGCCGGCCCCATTGGGTCCAAGAAGCCCGAAGATCTGCCCCTGTACTGCCGTAAGACTGATATCATCCACGGCCTTTTGTGAGGCGAAGTATTTTTTAAGATGCTGTAGTTCAAGAATATTCATTGCAACTGATTTGGTATGTAAAATTAGTATCCAGCGCGGATTGGTTTACTTTTTCCGGCGAACTGGCTGTTTAGGGTTGTGAAATGCATCGTATATCCGCCAAATACCCGGGTATTTCAACCAGATACCCAAATAGTAAGTATCCGTGCATTCAAAGCCGGCCTCTGCGGGTAGATTTGCAGATTTTTCACGGGTTCGGGTTAGCACGGAGACGTCAGTTTTCAGGAAAACACCAATCGGCCTTTGTATGGGATATTTACTATACTATTCTTAAATGACTGGGAAACAAAGTCATATAAATTTTTATCGTAATATTACTTAGTAATTTTTCATTTCAAAAAAGTGGTTTTGCTATATACGTAGCTAAAAATACTTACTAGGTTTGTCGTAGTTAAATCCCTACTTCATGAAAACTTACTCCGTATTGTCCATTGTGACAGCCCTCGTAATACTTCCGTGCATAACCCGTGCACAAGTTGCGATCAATTCTGTTTCCACGGTTTCGACCATTACTGTATCCGGTGGTACGGCCACACAGGCTATAGCTGCGCATAGCGGTAGCGTAAATGGTGTGCTTCCCGGCAACAGCTACAACGTACGTTATAATAATAACGGTAATGTGAGCATCAACAGTTTCAGTCTCACGGGTAAAACCTATTTACAGTTTCGCGGATTCGATACCATTATAGTAAGAAGAGTAGCCAATGCTTCTGAGCCCACCAATGGCAATAAACAACATATCTATTGCCAGGGCAATGCTACTATTGATAACACTACTTTTCAGATGCCTTTCCCGGTGGCCTTCCCCCAGGTGTCCAACTTTAATTTTATGGAGAAGGTAATGAAAGACGGATTCATCAACCGCGGCAGTGATAATGTTTTCAACAATGATTCCGGTTCTGACCTTACGTTCAATAATATTGAGCGCGTCGATTTTGTATATAAGGCGGGTATTTCCACCACCGCCACTTCATCTGCCGGTTTTGTTATAACCGAGAGAGGTGGTAATGATCCCTTCAAGATAGCTCCCATTACTGCTATCGATGCTAATGGCAACCCCACTGCATTCGGATCGGTATTGTCGGTGCCCGCTTCGGCATATGGAGCTGCTATTACGAATGCATCCACTTATGTAATGCGTAAGGATGCTTCAGATAATACACTTCGTCCGTTTTCAGTGGTGCCCGCACAGGCTATTAAAGGGGTGTTTATTCGTTTCAGCGACTTGGGTATCGGCGCATTGCAGAAAGTGTATGGCTATGCGCTGATGGGCAACGATGTAACCGCCACCACCAGTGCGCAAGTATTGAACTTCACGAACAGTACTTATTATCCCACCACTACCAATAATGCCAATGGTGGTATGGATCTCGCTTCTGCACCGGGCATCTTCCATACTGATCTGGTACTGGATGTGAAATTCATTAACGCCAGTGTTCAAACCAAAAATTGCGAACAATTGGTACAATGGACCGATGATGATTACCTGCGCGTAAAAGAATACCAGTTGGAAAAATCCATCAATCGTGAAAATTATACAAACGTTGCCACTTTCGCTGGTGGTCAGACAGCCAACTTCGCCTATACAGATAAGAATTTTAAATCGTCTGCCTATTACCGCGTAAAAGCAATTATGAACGACGGCGGATTTTATTATTCCGGAATTCTCTTTGCAAAAAATAACTGTGGAGCCGCTGGTGTAAATCTGTATCCCAATCCCGCTACCGATAAGATCAATATTAATTTCGATGGCGAAAGAATGAATGGTACCGTATCCATCTTTGCCACAGATGGCAGAGAATATGGCAGGTGGACCGTGAATGCCAACACATCCTTATTCCAGGCCGATATTCATGCCCTTCCAAGTGGTCAGTATTTTGTGAAAATCAGCAATGTGAATGGTATGCAAAAGAGTTTTCCGGTGGTGAAGAGATGAGAGAAAGTTTAAGAGGTTCAAAAGGTTCAAAAGGTTTAAGAGGTTGAAGAAGTTCAAGAGGTTACATAAGTTACATAGGTTGAATACAGTTCGCGGATGACAGTTGGTTGTTCACCCAAAAGAGGCTTGCCTTCTTTTGGGCTGGCTGTTAGCTCGTAGCTCGCAGCTTGTATCTTGCATCTCGCCGCTTATTTCCCAAAACAAACTCTTATCCTATCAGCCACTTTCTCCCCATCCATCGCCGCACTTACGATTCCGCCGGCATAACCGGCCCCTTCTCCGCAGGGATAAAGCTGGTTAAGTTGCGGATGTTGTAAGGTTTGGGGGTCTCTCGGAATGCGTACCGGTGAAGAAGTTCGTGATTCAGTAGCGACTACTACGGCTTCATTGGTAAAATAAGGTTTCATCTTTTTACCATATGCTAAAAATCCTTGTTGTAATGACTGATAAACAAATCCGGGCAATACACCCTGTAAGTGGGTGCTATGTATACCCGGCAGGTAGGAGCAGGCGGGAAGATCGGCGGATAATTTATTAAGGGTAAAATCTACTAATCGTTGGGCCGGAGCTACAAACTTTCCGCCACCGGCAAGAAATGCATTTTGTTCCACCGCCTGTTGAAATTTCATTAGCAACAGGGGGTCGGAGGGATCCGTTATCGCAGGGCTATTTTTTTTATTCTTTTCTTTTTTAAAATAAGCGAACGCATCTTTTTCATCTACAGATACCACAATGCCACTGTTGGCAAATGCATTGTTTCTTTTGGAGGGGCTCCAGCCATTTACCACCAGTTCACCTGGCGAAGTAGCCGCCGGCGCAATGATACCACCGGGACACATACAAAAGGAAAAAACGCCTTTTCCATTTACCTGCTCCACCCAGCTATAGGCGGCAGGGGGTAAAAAGTCACCCCGGGTACTGCAATGGTATTGGGCACTGTCGATGATAGATTGCGGGTGTTCCACCCGTACGCCCAGGGCAAAAGGTTTGGCTGCTGTGTTTATTCCCTGTGCCACCAGCATTTCAAAAACGTCCCGGGCAGAATGTCCTGTTGCCAGTATTACGGCATCTGCATCGAAGCGCTGACCATCTGCAGTTCTTACACCCGTTACGGATCCTTTATCGATACAAAGTGCAGTCACCTTTTTTTCAAACAGGAATTCACCGCCACATTCGGTGATCTGTTGCCGCATGGCGGTGATGATCTGCGGGAGTTTATTGGTACCAATATGGGGATGTGCTTCGTATAGTATTTTTTCTTCTGCGCCAAAATGAACAAATAATTGAAGTATCCGGCTGATATTACCTCTCTTGCTGCTGCGGGTATACAATTTCCCATCACTGTATGTACCGGCTCCGCCTTCGCCAAAGCAGTAATTGCTTTCAGGATTTACTTCACCTTCCTTATTGAGCATGGCCAGATCGCGACGGCGGGCCCTTACATCCTTACCTCTTTCGAGTATGATGGGGCGGATGCCTGCTTCCAGCAATGAAAGCGCGGCAAATAATCCGGCCGGGCCGGCTCCAACGATCACCACCCGCTTGGGTGCATTGGCTACCTGTTGAAATGAGAACGGCATTACCAGTCGCGGAATAAATGGTTCCCGGATTGTAACGGTAAGCGAAAGTTGTACAATGGGTTGTCTGCCGCGGGCATCGATAGAATGCCTGTTGATGTAATAACCGGTGACAAACGTTTGCGGCACCCCTTCTGTACGGGCAATATAGTCAATGACCAATTGTTCGTTTGCTGCTTCAGCAGGAGAAAGCTTTAATATAATATTTTTTTGCATATCGTCAGGTATTTATCCTGAAATGTTGGTGCAAAGATGCAAAGAAAAAATTTCATTTAAATTTTACAAATCCTTGTTGCAGCAATAAATTAGTAATACCTTCAAACGAGATCACTGGTTATGAAAAGACACACCCTGTTTGCCCCTGTAATCCTTCTGTGGCTATTGGCCGGTACTTCCTGTAACACTACCTACCAGAGCCAGACGCTTCAATACAAATCATACCGAATCAATGATGCAGCAACTAAAGACAGTGCTGTTAACCAGTTTCTGGAACCCTACCGTTCCAATGTAAATAGGACTATGAACAGTGTGGTGGGAATAGTAGATGAAAGTATGGATAAAGCACAGCCGGAAAGCAGGCTGGGCAATTTTATGGCAGATGCCATGTTTACAATGGCGGCAGAAAAGTATAATACACCCGTGGATGCAGCATTCATCAATTTCGGTGGTATCCGTCTCACCCAATTACCCAAAGGCGAAGTGACAACGGGCAAGGTATTTGAACTGATGCCCTTTGATAATATTCTCATTATTCAGAAAATAAAGGGAGATGTATTGCAGCAATTTCTGAATCTCACTGCCGGCAAAGGTGGCTGGCCCTGTGCCGGTATTACTATGCAGCTACAAGATAAAAAGGCCATTAATGTTTTGGTGGGTGGAAAGCCACTCGATCCGGAGAAGATTTATACGATTGTCAATTCTGATTTTATTGCCAATGGCGGAGATAATGCTGATATGCTGCGTACCATACCGCAGATATCCAATGGCTACCTGATGCGGGATGCGGTGTTTGATTATATCAAAAAACTGAAAGTACAGGGTAAAAATATTACAGCAAATATTGAAAACAGGGTTACCAATGCTCAATAGAAAATCATTCATCCGGCAGGCGGCCTTATCGGCCGGGGCCCTTATTGCTGGCCCGGCACTGGCAGAAGCGGCTGATTACCTGAATCCATATAAGCTTACGATTCTTCATACCAATGATACGCATAGCCGGCTCGATCCATTTCCCATGGATGGCGGCCGTAACCAGGGACTGGGCGGGGTAGCGGCCCGTTCGGCACTTATTCAAAAAATACGTGCTGAAGAAGAACAGGTATTGCTGCTGGATGCGGGCGATATTTTTCAGGGAACTCCTTATTTTAATATTTACAAGGGAGAGCCTGAAATCAAAGCCATGAGCAGTATGAATTATGATGCCTGTACGATCGGAAATCATGATTTTGATGCCGGTATGGAAAACCTGGCGATGCAGATCACCCGACATGCCAACTTTCCCATGTTGGTGGCCAATTACGATTTTACGGGAACCCCTATGGAATATAAAACAAAGCCCTATAAAGTATTCAAAAAAGGGAAATTGAAGATCGGTGTATTAGGTGTGAGCATTGAAGGCCGGGGCCTGATTCCGGATGCTTTATTTGGCGCAACCAAATACCTGGATCCGGTACAAAAAGCCAACGAAACGGCCTCAGTATTGAAGAAAGAAGAAGGATGCGATATGATCATCTGTTTATCTCATCTCGGATACCAGTATAAGGATAATAAAGTAAGCGATGAAGTGCTGGCCAAAGAATCAGAAAATATTGATCTGATCATTGGGGGGCACACACATACTTTCCTGGACAATCCCGTAGAATATACGAATAAAAAAGGAGATTCCGTGATTGTAAATCAGGTGGGGTTTGCAGGGATTATTTTAGGCAGACTTGATTTTGAATTTTCCAAATTTTCCGGCAAAAAACTGTCGAAAAATCACAATATTTCTGTTTCACAAAAAACAGGGGATTAAAAATTTTTTTTTAAAAAAGAAATGGTGATATTCGCCGTCCTGTCCAACTTTTTTTACTGACATTGTGTGAAGATTTTTTTTGGACTTTTAAGAAAGAAAGACTATAGTTAACCCGACATAAACTGCTTACTAATCTGATGGATAAGAACGCTGAAAAAATCTGGACCAATTGTTTAAAGATCATCAGGGACATCGTTGAATGGCAGCACTATAAAACCTGGTTCGAACCTATCCATCCGGTATCATTAAAGAACAATGTACTGGTGATACAGGTACCCAGCCAATTCTTTTTCGAATACCTGGAAGAACATTACGTAAATTTATTGGCAAAGACGTTGAAGAGAGAATTGGGAAAAGATGCCCGGCTGGAATACAGGATCATGGTGGACAGTGGCAACAGTAAGAACAAGCCTGTGACGATGGATGTAAGTGGCCAGGGGTTTAAAACTTTTTCAAACAATGAAATGGATTTTCCATTAATCATAAACAACCCTGTTAAGAATCCCTTTGTAATTCCGGGTCTGAAAAAAATGCAGATTGACCCGCAGCTCAATCATATCTATACCTTCGAGGCATTTATTGAAGGTGATTGCAACCGGGTAGCGCGCAGGGCTGGTAAAACGGTGGCTGAAAAGCCCGGTGCCAACTCTTTTAATCCGCTTGTGATTTACGGCGGTGTGGGATTGGGTAAAACGCACCTGGCGCAGGCGATAGGCAACGAGGTAAAAAGGCTGCATCCCAATAAAGTGGTATTATATGTGAGTTCTGAGAAGTTTATTAATCAGTTCATGGACCACAGCCGCAACAATGCCATCAATGATTTCATCCATTTTTATCAGCTGATTGATGTACTGATCATAGACGATGTGCAGTTTTTCGCCAAGGCGGAAAAATCGCAGGATGCTTTCTTTGCGATTTTCAATCACCTGCACCAGTCACACAAACAGCTTATACTCACTTCCGATAAATCGCCCAAAGATCTGGATGGGGTACAGGAAAGACTCCTGAGCCGGTTCCGCTGGGGCCTTAGTGCCGACCTGCAGGTACCGGAATACGAGACCCGTATCGAGATTTTGGAGAAAAAGATGAAAAATGACGGGCTGGAAATGCCCAAGGAGGTAGTAAAATATATTGCCTACAATATCAGTAACAATGTCCGGGAACTGGAAGGGGCGCTTATTTCACTGTTGGCACAATCTTCGCTTAACAGGAGAGAGATCGATCTGGATCTGGCTAAAAAAGTGTTACGAAATTTTGTAAAATCATCCAGCAAAGAAATCACGATTGAGACCATTCAGAAGATGGTTTGTGAATACTTTGATGTGTCGTATGACAAACTGCTGCAAAAGACCCGCAAGAGGGAGATTGTGCAGGCCAGGCAGATTACTATGTACCTGGCAAAGGCCTTTACAAAGAATTCATTGAAAACCATCGGGGAGCATTTTGGCGGTCGCGACCATACCACCGTGATCCACTCCTGCCAAACGGTAAAAGACCTGATGGATACGGATGGCGTATTCCGGGAAAATGTACTGGAATTGCAACAGAAAGTGCAGTTGGCGGCGATGTAATCGGAAAATACTTAAATCGACAAATCCCAAATTCCAAAAACGCGGAATTTGGGATTTGTTTTTTGGGATTTATACCGGTTAATCTTTATTTTTGCTGCCCCGTAAGGAGAGGTGCCTGAGTGGCCGAAAGGGCCGGTTTGCTAAACCGTTGTACGGGCTTAAACCTGTACCGAGGGTTCGAATCCCTCCCTCTCCGCATTAAAGCTGATCATAAAAATGATCAGCTTTTTTTTTTAAAGAAAAGGGCTTAAACCTGTTCCGCCGTGGCGGATCGAATCCCTGTTCACCCCATGGGTCTTTCTCCGCATTAAAGCTGATCATAAAAATGATCAGCTTTTTTTTTTAAAGAAAAGGGCTTAAACCTGTTCCGCCGTGGCGGATCGAATCCCTGTTCACCCCATGGGTCCCTCTCCGCAT